>NZ_CP113067.1:2400000-3000000 GCF_026625865.1 Microbacterium sp. SL75
GTTGCGGGGCGAGCTGACCCGCGACGAGGCCGTCGCCGAGACCCAGGCGCTCACGCGGCGTTACGCGCGTCGGCAGGTGTCGTGGTTCCGGCGGTACGACACGGCCCGGTGGGTCGATGCGCGGGCGGTGGATGCCGGCCACCTGGCATCCCGACCGGGGGAGGAACCGTGACGATCGACATCCGTGCGTTCGCGCCGACGGACGAGGACGTGGTCGTGGCGCTCTGGGAAGAGGCGGGTCTCACGCGGCCCTGGAACGATCCGCGCGCCGATATCCGCCGCAAGCTCGCTGTCCAGCCCGAGCTCTTCCTCGTGGCCGTCGACGACGGCCGGGTCGTCGGCAGTGTGATGGCCGGCTACGACGGCCACCGTGGCTGGCTGTACTACCTCGCGGCCGCGGCCTCACACCGCGGGCGGGGGATCGGCCGCATCCTCGTCGCCGAGGCGGAGCGGCTGCTCGAGTCGATGGGCTGCCCCAAGGTGCAGCTCATGGTGCGTCCTGACAACGCCGGCGCACGCGGCTTCTACGACGCGCTCGGCTACGAGCCCTTCGACACGTGGGCGACCGGCAAGCGGCTCGTCGTCGACGGGCCGGGCGGGCCGTCGCCCTCGGCCTGAGCGACGAACGGACGGCGCCCCCTCCCTAGACTGGGCGCATGGCGACTCTCGCGTTCACCAAGGGCCACGGCACCGGCAACGACTTCGTGGTGGTGGCCGACCCCGATGGCGAACTCGACCTCTCGGACGCGCAGATCGCCGTGCTCTGCGATCGTCACTTCGGTATCGGGGCCGACGGCCTGTTGCGCGTGGTGCGGTGCGCCGCGATCGACGAGGGGGCGGATGCCGCTGCCGCGGGTGTCGAGTGGTTCATGGACTACCGCAACGCCGACGGATCGAAGGCGGAGATGTGCGGCAACGGAACCCGCGTGTTCGCGCGCTACCTGAGCGACACCGGTCTCGCCTCGCTCGACGGGGGCCTGCGCATCGGCACACGCGCGGGAGTGAAGACCTTGACACGCAGCGACCGCGGCTACGAGGTCGACCTGGGCGTCTACGCGATCGAGGGCGATGAGACCCTCGTGCGCGCCAAGGGTCTGCCGGTCGCGCGACCGGGGGTGGGTATCGACGTGGGCAATCCGCACGTCGTGGTCGCCCTTTCGTCGGACGCCGAACTCGAGGGTCTCGATCTCGCCTATCAGCCGGTGCTCGACCCGGCGCCCCGTCACGGCGCGAACGTCGAGTTCGTCGTCCCCGCCGACCCGCTCGTGCGCGACGGGGTCGGGGCGATCCGCTTGCGCGTGTTCGAGCGCGGTGTGGGCGAGACGCTGAGCTGCGGTACGGGCGTGGCCGCGGCGGCTCTGGCCGTGCGCCACTGGGCCGGGGCGGCCGCACCCGACTCCTGGGTGGTCGATACCCCGGGCGGCACGCTGGGTGTGCGCGTGGCCGAGGGTCGCGTCTACCTGTCGGGTCCCGCGTCGCTGGTCTTCACGGGCGAGGTTGCGCTGGCCTGAGGCGCGCCGCCCTGTCCTGGGCATGCGCGATCGGCGCGAGGGGATACGACCGAGCCTCGTGCGGTCGGGTGGTCTCGCGTGAGAGGCGCGATCTTGGCATCCGGTCTCGGTGAGACGGATCGCCGCGCCGTCAGGAGACGACGTCGATGAGCTCGCTCGGCGGCGAGCCGTGCTTGCGGACGCGCAGCACACGGAAGCCCCGGCCGGTGGCGGCGCGCTGTACGCCATAGCCGTCGGGGAAGGTCGCCGCCATCCAGCGCTGCAGCGAATCGGAGCCCAGGTTGCGCTGCACGACGAACCAGCCGTCGCTGCGCTCCGAGAGGCGCGGGATCCAGTGCCGCAGCATGCCGTGCAGCTCGGACTTGCCGACGCGGATCGGCGGGTTGGATCGGATGGTGCGGAACGAGACGTCGTCGGGAACATCCTCGGGCCGAACGGCGTTGATGTTGTCGAGGCCGAGCGAATCGGCGTTGCGTCTCACGAGATCGAGAGCACGCTCGTTGACGTCGACCGCCCAGACGGTCGCGTGCGGTGAGGCGAGCGCCAGAGACAGCGAGATCGGACCCCACCCGCACCCCAGGTCGAGGAAGTGCCCGCCGGCGGGAGGGGGCGGGGTGTTCGCGAGCAGCACCGATGTGCCGGCATCCACATGGTCGGGACTGAAGACGCCGCCGGCCGTGACCACCTCGAGCTCTCGACCGGCCAGCGTCACGCGGAGGTGGCGGAGCTGCTCGGGACTCGACGGCGACGCGCTGAAGTAGTGCTCGCTCCCCATCACGCCAGGATATCCGACCGTCCACCGCACCGCGGGGACGGATAAAGTGCCAGAACACGCGGGAACACCGCGAACGGAAGGAACCCATGACCGAACAGACCACACCCCCGAGCACCGACGCGTCTCCGGTGGATCCGGTGGACCGCGTGCTCTCGCGCGCCGAAGCGCACCGCGGGGTCCGGGTCTTCGGCGCCGCTCAAGCGCTCCAGGACGTCACCACGGCCTACGGCGGCGACTCCGACGGCGATCAGTGGGACCGCGAGGAACGTGCGGCGCTGCGCCGCGTCGCAGGTCTGTCCACAGAGCTCGAAGATGTCACCGAGGTCGAGTACCGGCAGCTGCGCCTCGAGAACGTCGTGCTCGTCGGCGTGCACCCTCAGGGCGAGCAGGCGGATGCCGAGAACTCCCTGCGCGAGCTGTCGGCTCTGGCAGAGACGGCCGGTGCCGTGGTGCTCGACGGCGTGCTGCAGCGCAGGCCGCATCCGGACCCGGCGACCTATGTCGGACGCGGCAAGGCGGCGGAGCTGCGCGACATCGTCGCCGCCGTCGGTGCCGACACCGTGATCGCCGACACGGAGCTCGCCCCGAGCCAGCGGCGCGCCCTCGAAGACGTCGTCAAGGTCAAAGTGATCGACCGCACGACGGTGATCCTCGACATCTTCAGTCAGCACGCCAAGAGCCGCGAGGGTAAGGCTCAGGTCGAGCTCGCGCAGCTCGAGTACCTGCTCCCGCGTCTGCGCGGGTGGGGAGACTCGATGTCGCGTCAGGCCGGTGGACAGGTCGGCGCCGGCGGTGCCGGTATGGGCTCACGCGGACCCGGTGAGACGAAGATCGAGCTCGACCGCCGCCGCATCCGCACGAAGATGGCGCTGCTGCGCAAGCAGCTGCGCGACTTCGCTCCCGCTCGCGAGGCCAAGCGCGCCGAGCGAAAGCGGCACACCATCCCGTCGGTGGCCATCGCCGGGTACACGAACGCCGGTAAGTCGAGCCTGCTGAACCGCCTCACGAGCGCCGGTGTCCTGGTCGAGAACGCCCTGTTCGCGACGCTGGATGCCACGGTCCGCCGCTCCGAGACGAGCGACGGCCGCGTGTACACGCTGACCGACACGGTCGGTTTCGTGCGGAACCTCCCGCACCAGCTCGTCGAGGCGTTCCGGTCCACGCTCGAGGAGGTCGGCGACGCCGACGTCATCTTGCACGTCGTCGATGCCTCGCACCCCGACCCGGCCGCACAGCTCATGACGGTGCGCGACGTGATGGGCGACGTCGATGCGAACTTCGGTCAGGAGATCGTCGTCTTCAACAAGGCCGACCTCGTCGGCGAAGACGACCGCCTCGTGCTGCGGGGGCTCGCGCCGAACGCGAAGTTCGTCTCCTCGCGGACGGGTGAGGGCATCGACGAGCTCCGCGCCGCGATCGAGGACGCCCTTCCGCTGCCGGCGGTCGAGGTGCAGGCGGTCGTTCCCTACGACCGTGGCGACCTCGTCTCAGCCGTCCACGAGAGCGGACTCATCGTGGCGCAGGAGCACCGCGAGAGCGGAACGTTCCTGCACGCGCACGTGGGCGCTCGTCTCGCGGCGGAGCTTGCGGCATTCGGAGCCTGACCCGAGGCGGCGTCACGGGCCCCTGCGCGTAGGCGCGGGGGCCCGTCGCCTCTCCCCGGGGGGAGCGGTGGGTCCTCTCGGACGCGGGGCCGCTCCGCGTGCAGCGACGTCTGCGTCCGTTGCGTCCCGCGCGGACTCAGTCGAGCTCGAGCGCCGGAGTGCCCGGTGTCTCGAAGCCGAACACCGCGCCGAGGAAGCCGAGTTCGCGCTCGAGCGAGTCGATCACCGTCTCGGACCGTCGGAACCCGTGTCCCTCGCCCTGGTAGAGGACGTAGGCGTGCGGCACGCCGTGTGCGGTCAGAGCATCGCGGATGGCCTCGGCCTGCGACGGCGGGACCACCCGGTCTTCCGAGCCCTGCAGGATGAGCAGGGGTACACGGAAGAGCTCCGGGCGCCCCAGGGGTGAGCGCTCGAGGTACACCGCCTCGGCCTCGGGCAGGGGCCCGATGAGGCCATCGAGGTAGCGGGCCTCGAAGTCGTGCGTGTCCTCCGCCAGGGCCCGGGCGTCTCCGACGCCGTAGCGCGAGATGCCGGCCGAGAACACGTCGGTGCGGGTCACGGCAGCCAGCACCGTCCAGCCGCCCGCCGAGCCACCCGCGATGGCGAGGCGATCAGGGTCGGCGAGCCCCGCCTCGGCGAGGGCGGATGCGGCGGCCGCCACGTCGTCGACGTCGACCACGCCCCACTGGCCCCTCAGCCGGTCTCGGTACGCGCGGCCGTACCCGGTCGAGCCGCCGTAGTTGACGTCCAGGACGCCGATACCGCGACTGGTGAAGAACGCCGTCTTCGCCGAGGGGGCGGGGCCCACGTGCGAGGTGGGTCCGCCGTGGACGAGGACGACGTAGGGCGGGCGTTCGCCCGCGACCGGCGCGACGCCGGGGTTGGTGGGGGCGTAGGCGAAGGCGTGCACCGGGCCATGGGGTCCGTCGGTGGACAGGGCGCGGGCTGCCGGCATCCATTCGTCTCCCCACGAGCCGGAACCGCCGGTCACGAGTTCCACCGCGCCGGAGTCGAGGTCGACGAGCCAGAGCCCCGAGCGTCCGCGAGCGTCGGACCCCGAGACGAGGACGCGCGAGCCTCGGACGTCGTCGATCGCGGCCCCCGCGACGACGGGCACGTCGATCGGGCGCACGCCGCTGGGGGCGATCTCGACGATCTCGTCTGCCCCGTTCGTGCGGACCGCGACGACGCGTCCGTCGGCGGCTGCGCCGAACCAGCGGGTGCCGAGCACCCACAGGCCTCCGCCGGTGTCGGCATCGGCCGGGGCGAGGGGCTGGGCCTCGCCGTCGAGAGGACGGCGGAAGAGGTTCCAGCGACCCTCGGGGTCGTCGGCGTAGAGCAGCTCGTCGTCCGCGATCCAGACGGGCTGCAGCGGTGCGCGTCGTTCCCCGCCGGCCACGTCGAGGATGACCCCCGTTTCGAGGTCGGCGACACGGAGGGTCGTGGCGTCCCACGGCATGTCGGGGTGGTTCCACGCGATCCAGGCCAGACGACGGCCGTCGGGGGAGAGGGCGGGCTGCGCGAGGAAGTCGCTGCCCTCGGCGAGCACCTCCGTCGCCCCGTCGAGCGGGATGCGCACGATCTCGCGGCGCGGCACGCGGGACGCGCCGTGTGTCTCGCGGATGGCGAGGAGCACCCCGTGCTCCCAGCGGAGGCCGCCGTGGCGTACGGCGTCGTCGGCGGGAGTGAGGGGTCGCGCGGTCCCGCCCGGGCGAAGCGCCCACACGCGTTGGTCGGTCTTCTCGACGTAGTACAGCTCGCCATCGTCGGACGCGGTCCACGCGCCGCCGCCGTACTCGTGGACGGCGGAGCGGGCGTTGGCGGGTGCGGGGAGAACCGTCTCTACGGAGCCGTCGGCCCGTCGACGCTTCACCGCGACACGACCGGCTTCGTGGGGGAGGGACTCGCCCCACCAGATCTCGTCGCCCACGAGCCGAGCCCCGTCGACGCGCGGTGATGCCTGCGCGACGGACTCGGGCGTGATCGGGGAGGGCCAGGAACCGTAGGGAAGGGTGTCAGCCATGACCCCAGCCTAGGCAGGGCCTAGGACATCCACCCGCGTGGAACGGAAGAGGCCGGATGCCACCTCTCGGTGCGCATCCGGCCTCGAGTCGTCGGGCTCAGACGGTACGCAGCACCGCGACGACACGACCGAGGACGACGGCCTCGTCGCCGAGGATCGGCTCGAACGCGCTGTTGCGGGGGAGCAGCCACGTGTGGCCGTCGCGCCGACGGAAGGTCTTGACCGTCGCCTCGCCGTCGAGCATGGCGGCGACGATCTCGCCGTTCTCGGCCGTGGCCTGCGACCGGATGACGACCCAGTCGCCGTCGCAGATGGCCGCGTCGATCATCGACTCGCCCGAGACCTTGAGCATGAACAGTTCCCCCTTGCCGACGAGCTGGCGCGGGAGGGGGAAGATCTCCTCGACCTGCTGGTCGGCCGTGATGGGCACGCCGGCTGCGATACGACCGACGAGGGGCACCAGGGCGGCGTCGCCGAGGGCGGGAGCGGCGTCGGCGGGGTTCTCCGCGGCGGCGCCGGGGAGGTCGATGAGCACCTCCATCGCGCGCGTCTTGCCGGGGTCTCGGCGAAGGTAGCCGCTGAGCTCCAGCTGGTTGAGCTGGTGGGTGACGCTTGAGAGCGACTTGAGCCCGACCGCGTCGCCGATCTCGCGCATGCTCGGCGGATACCCGTGCCGCGCGATGGATCGCTGGATCACTTCGAGGATCGCCAGCTGCTTGTCGCTGAGATTCTTGCGCCGCCGGGTCTGCGGCCGTTCGCGGCCGGCGGCGGTCGTCGCGTCGGTCATCTGTGCTCCCCTCGCGCCGCGCAAACCACGGCGGAAATTCGAATGTCGGAGGTTGGTGATGAGGTCTCCGTGTCGAAACCGTATCCGGTCGACGACCCGATTGACACGGAGGCCCACGCGTGTCGCGTTCGATTCGTCTGCGATACACGAGGTCTTGACACTCGAACAGGTTCGAATATAGATTCGGAATACAGATTCGCACCACCGCCCTCCCGGCCGAGGGTGGGGTGCGAATCTCTCCCCACCAAGGAGCACATCATGAGCAGCATCGCCCTCACCGCCCCGTCTACTCGCCTGCGCATCACCGCGCGTGGCCGTCGTGTCGTGGCGTTCCTCGTTTCCCTCCCGATCGTCGCCGTGCTCTCCGTGGCGATCGTCGGTGGCGGATCCGCCCTCGCCTCCGGCGACGCCGGCGCTCCCGCCGGTTCGTTCACCGAGATCACCGTCATGAGCGGCGAGACCCTGTGGTCGATCGCCGAAGACGTGGCCCCCTCCGCCGACCCGCGCGACGTGGTGGCAGAGATCACGCGCCTCAACGCTCTGCCCGGCGGCTCGGTGTCAGCGGGTCAGCGCATCGCGATCCCCGCCGAGTACGCCCCCGCGGCCTGAACGACGGGTCGCGGCTCGTGCGCCTCGACTCCGCTCGACGCCTACGATGGGTGAGGTGACCGTACGCCTCGACGACCTTCCTCTTCGCGACGATCTGCGGGGTATGACCCCGTACGGAGCCCCGCAGGCTGCACTGCCCGTGGCGCTCAACGTGAACGAGAACACGCATCCTGTTCCGTCCGAGGTGGCTGACGACATCCTGGACGCCGTCGCTCGGGCGCTTCGGGACGTCAACCGGTACCCCGACCGCGAGTTCACCGGACTGCGCGAGGCCTTTGCGGGATACCTCGGGCACGGCCTGAACCCCGAACAGATCTGGGCGGCCAACGGCTCGAACGAAGTGCTCCAGCACATCTTGCAGGCCTTCGGTGGCCCCGGCCGTACGGCGATGGGCTTCGCTCCCACCTATTCCATGTACCCGATCCTCACGCGCGCCACGGGTGCGCGCTGGGTCACCGGGGAACGGGAGCACGACTTCACCCTCTCGCCCGCGTCAGCTGCGGCGCAGGTGCGCGAGCAGCGGCCCGACGTCGTCTTCCTCTGTGCGCCGAACAACCCGACGGGAACGCCTCTGCGCCTCGACGTGGTGGAGGCGGTGTACGACGCCACCGACGGCATCGTGATCGTCGACGAGGCGTACGAAGAGTTCGCCCCGCGGGACGAGCCGTCGGCGGTTTCTCTGCTCCCCGACCGCCCGCGGCTGGTCGTCTCGCGCACTATGAGCAAGGCCTTCGCCTTCGCCGGCGCCCGGGTGGGCTACCTCGCGGCCGACCCCGCGCTGGTCGACGCTCTCCGCCTGGTCCGTCTTCCGTACCACCTGAGTGCTCTCACGCAGGCGGCGGCGACCGCGGCTCTCGGCCACGCCGAGACGATGCTGTCGATGGTCGACGACATCGTGGCGCAACGCGACCGCATCTCTGCGACGGTGTCGGCGCTGGGCTATACGGCCCACGAGTCGTGGACCAACTTCGTCCTGTTCGGCGGTGTCGACGACCCGGCAGCCACCTGGAAGGCGCTTTACGACCGGGGTGTCCTGATTCGAGACGTCGGCATCGCCCACCACCTCCGCGTGACCGCGGGAACGGCCGACGAGACCACCGCATTCCTCGACGCGCTCGCCTCGGTAGGATCGCGATCATGACCGGCCCCGCCTCGCCCCGTACCGCTTCGATCACCCGGGAGACGAGCGAGTCCCGCGTCGAGCTGGAGCTCGACCTCGACGGTCGAGGCGTCAGCGACATCTCGACGACCGTGCCGTTCTTCGACCACATGCTCACCGCGTTCGCGAAGCACTCCTTGACCGACCTGCGCGTCCGCTCCACGGGTGACACCCACATCGACGCCCACCACACGGTCGAAGACACCTCGATCGTGCTCGGACAGGCCATCCGCCAGGCGCTCGGCGACAAGTCCGGTATTGCGCGCTACGGCGACGCTCTCGTGCCGCTCGACGAGGCCCTCGCGCAGGCTGTGGTCGACATCAGCGGTCGTCCCTACCTCGTGCACACCGGCGAGCCCACGGGCTTCGAGCACCACCTCATCGGCGGTCACTTCACCGGGTCGCTCGTGCGTCACTCGTTCGAGGCGCTCTCCATCCACGCCGGACTGACCGTCCACGTCCGTGTTCTGGGTGGGCGCGACCCGCATCACATCGCCGAAGCCGAGTACAAGGCGCTCGCGCGTGCCTTCCGTCAGGCAAAGGCTCTCGACCCCCTCGTCGACGGCATCCCGAGCACCAAGGGCGCATTGTGACGCGGAGACCCGTCGTCGCCGTCTTCGATTACGGTTCGGGCAACGTCCACTCCGCGGTCAAGGCGCTCATCGAGGCGGGAGCCGACGCGAGGCTGACTTCCGACCGTTCTCTGCTGCTCGACGCCGACGGGCTGCTGGTCCCCGGCGTCGGCGCGTTCGGTGCGGTCATGGGTGCGTTGAACGACAGCCGGGGCGGCGAGATCATCGATCGCCGTCTGGCGGGCGGTCGCCCCGTCCTGGGTATCTGCGTGGGCATGCAGGTCATGTTCGCGCGCGGTATCGAGCGCGGCGCCGACACCCCCGGCCTGGGGGAGTGGCCCGGAACCGTCGCGGAGCTCGAGGCGCCGGTGCTCCCGCACATGGGCTGGAACACCGTGGCACCCGGTGACGGGTCACGCCTGTTCGACGGCCTCGAGAAGGAGCGGTTCTACTTCGTGCACTCGTACGCGGCGCAGGACTGGTCGCTCGAGGTCGCCCCGCCGTTCCCCCAACCCGTTCTGACCTGGTGCACGTACGGGGCGCCGTTCCTGGCGGCCGTCGAGAACGGCCCCCTGTCGGCCACCCAGTTCCACCCGGAGAAGTCGGGCGAAGCCGGCATCCGTCTGCTCGCCAATTGGATCGACGGGCTGCGCACGACTACTGTGTGACCTCGTGCCCCGGCTCGGCGAGATGCGCCGAAGGGTGCGAGGAGCCATGAACGATTTCGCGTCCACGCCCGAACTTGTGCTGCTTCCCGCGGTCGACGTCGCCGACGGCAAGGCCGTCCGTCTGACCCAGGGTGAGGCCGGTACAGAGACCAGCTACGGCGACCCCGTCGATGCCGCCGCGGACTTCGCCCGGCAGGGCGCTCAGTGGATCCACCTCGTGGACCTCGACGCCGCCTTCGGTCGCGGCAGCAACGCCAGCGTCATGCGCAAAGTGATCAAGCAGGTCAAGGGCGTGCAGGTCGAGCTGTCCGGCGGCATCCGCGACGACCGTTCCCTCGAGGCGGCTCTCGAGAGCGGCGCGAGCCGTATCAACCTCGGCACCGCGGCCCTCGAGAACCCCGAGTGGGCCGCCGACGTCATCAACCGCTACGGCGAGGCGATCGCGGTCGGTCTCGACGTGCGGGGCACGACCCTCGCCGCGCGCGGCTGGACCCGCGACGGCGGCGACCTGTGGACGGTGCTCGAGCGCCTCGAAGACGCCGGTTGCAGCCGATACGTCGTCACCGACGTCACGAAGGACGGCACTCTCCGCGGCCCCAACATCGAGCTGCTGCGCGAGATGACGCAGCGCACCCCCAAGCCGATCGTCGCCTCGGGCGGCGTCTCGAGCCTCGACGACATCGCGGCCCTGCGCGAGCTCGTCCCGCTCGGTGTCGAGGGCGCGATCGTCGGCAAGGCGCTCTACGCGGGCCAGTTCACCCTGGCCGAGGCGCTGGATGTCGCCGGACACTGACGATCCGCACGGCCACGCCCACGGCGCTCACGCGGATTCCGCAGGCGTCCCGTGGGAGGGCCGGAGCTTCTCGGCCAACCCCCACTCGGGGGACGACGGATCCGCCGATCCGGCGCTGCTGGCGGCTCTCCTGGCGTTCCGCGCGGGCGAGGGCGATGCCCGCTCCGTCGTCGACGCGTATCGCGACGCGCGCTTGCTCATTCCGTTGGTGGCAGAGAAGGGCGACCACGGCATCGGAGCGCACGGCCTCGAGGTCGACAAGACCCAGGAACTGTCGATCGTGACGGTAGCCGCGCCCGACGGTCGCAAAGTGCTCCCGGTCTTCACCTCGGTGACGGCTCTGCAGACGTGGGATGCCACCGCACGGCCGGTGCCCGCCGACGGACGGCGCACGGCGCTGGCGGCGGCATCGGAGGACACCGAACTCATCGTCGTCGATCCCGCGTCGGAGACGGAGTTCGTCATCCGCCGTCCGGCCGTGTGGGCGATCGCTCAGGGCGAGCCCTGGGAGCCCGCGCACACCTCGCCCTCGATCTTCACCGGGCTTCACGAGAGCATCGCCGGAGAGCTGGCCGTCCTCGATCTCGCCGTCGAGTCGGGAGACCCGACCGGGCGTCTGCGCGGGCCTGAACTCGTCGTGCACCTGCAGCTCATGTCCGGCCTCGAGCAGGAGGAACTGGATGCCACGCTGGCGCGTCTGGCGCGACGCTGGTCGGCGGACGATCGGATCGCTGTCCTCGTCGACTCTCTGACGGTGAAGCTCCACCGCAGCACCGAGTCCTGACGGGGGCGTTCCGCTCGTCACCAGAACAGGACGGTGCGTCGAGAACAGGCCACCCCGGCGTCCGGACCCCTGTCCTCGTGACATCCCCTGTGCTCGTGACAGCAGCCGGGGCGTCGCCCGCTCCCACACCCCGCGGGTGTCACGGAAGAGGTGGCCTGCGACACAGGGCGCAGTGATGCCCCCTTCCCAAGGCAATCGGGGAAGGGGCCCCACTCTTGCCTTGGGAAGGGGGCATCACGAAGCCCGGTACCCCAGAACGACAGACTTACGTGACGGGCCCCGTCCACTTCTCGCCCGGGCCCTTGCCGATGGGGTCCTGAATCGTCGACGCCTCGCGGAAAGCCAACTGCAGCGACCGCAGGCCATCGCGCAGGGAGCGGGCGTGCATGTCGCTGATCTCGGGAGCTCCGGCGGTGATGAGGCCGGCGAGGGCGTTGATGAGCTTGCGGGCTTCGTCGAGGTCGAGCTGCTGGCCGGGGTCGTCGGCGAGTCCGGTCTTGACCGCGGCGGCGCTCATGAGGTGGACCGCGGCGGTGGTGATGACCTCGACGGCGGGGACATCGGCGATGTCACGCGTGGCGGAAGAGGCTGCACGCTCCTGCTCCTCCCAGCGGGCGAGACGCTCGTCTTCGGCTCCGTGGCGGTGTGTGCCCTGGTCGTGGGCGGGCTGGTCGGAGGGGATCGTGTCCACGTGAATCTCTCTGCTAGACTATGGCGGGCTTCGGAGTGTTTCACTCCGTACGAAAGAGGATCACATCCCACCCGCGCTTGCCGCTCCAGGCTACCGGGTTCCCGCACTCCGCTCCGTTTCCCACGGGGTTGCCTGGGTGCAGAAGCCGGTGCCGAAAGCACCGTGCCGGGTGGCGTGTCTCTCCTCTTCGCCCGCGATTCCGACGGATCGCGGCGGCCACCACCCGTATGAAAGAGGAGTTCCGCATCAGCGATCCCCGCACCAACGAGCGCATCCGAGTCCCGGAGGTCCGTCTCGTCGGACCCAACGGCGAGCAGGTCGGCATCGTCCGAATCGAAGCTGCGCTGCGCCTGGCCCAGGAAGCGGACCTCGACTTGGTCGAGGTCGCGCCGAGCTCGAAGCCGCCCGTGGTCAAGATTATGGACTACGGCAAGTTCAAGTACGAGGCCGCTCAGAAGGCCAAAGAGACGCGTCGTAACCAGGCGAACACCGTCCTCAAAGAGGTCCGGTTCCGTCTGAAGATCGAGGCTCACGACTACATCACCAAGCTCAAGCGCGCCGAGGGCTTCCTCCAGGCGGGCGACAAGGTGAAGGCCATGATCTTGTTCCGTGGTCGCGAGCAGTCGCGTCCCGAGCAGGGTGTCCGTCTGCTCCGCAAGTTCGCCGAAGACGTCGCCGAGTTCGGCACGGTCGAGTCGAACCCCACGATCGACGGCCGCAACATGGTGATGGTGGTCGCCCCTCACAAGAACAAGTCCGAGGTCAAGACCGAGCAGAACGCGCAGCGCACGGCGAACCGTGAAGCCGCGCGTAGCGCCGCTCGAGGCGACTCGGCACCCACAGACGAAGCTGCTCCGGCGTCCGCCGAGTAAAGCTCCCCGACTCCCGCTCCGGCGGGAACCCCAACGAAGGAAGACAGATGCCGAAGCAGAAGACCCACTCGGGCGCCAAGAAGCGCTTCAAGCTCACCGGTAGCGGCAAGCTCATGAAGCAGCAGGCCGGCATGCGCCACAACCTCGAGGGCAAGGCCTCCAAGCGCACCCGTCGCCTCAACCAGGAGCAGGTCCTGGCCAAGGGCGACTCCAAGGTCGCCAAGAAGCTCCTCGGCCTCTGAGCGCCGACGCACGTTAGGAAGAATGAGAAATGGCTAGAGTCAAGCGGGCAGTAAACGCCCACAAGAAGCGTCGCGTCATCCTGGAGCGCGCGTCCGGTTACCGCGGTCAGCGTTCGCGCCTGTACCGCAAGGCCAAGGAGCAGGTCACCCACTCCCTGGTCTACGCGTACCGTGACCGTCGCAAGCGCAAGGGCGACTTCCGT
Source organism: Microbacterium sp. SL75 (assembly GCF_026625865.1). Lineage (NCBI taxonomy): Bacteria > Bacillati > Actinomycetota > Actinomycetes > Micrococcales > Microbacteriaceae > Microbacterium > Microbacterium sp. SL75. The sequence goes on from NZ_CP113067.1 coordinate 2,413,294, forward strand.
CGTCTGTGGATCCAGCGCATCAACGCCGCTTCGCGCGCGAACGGCATGACGTACAACCGCTTCATCCAGGGCCTCGGCCTCGCGGGTGTGCAGGTCGACCGTCGCATGCTCGCCGAGCTCGCCGTGAACGAGCCCGCCGTGTTCGCGTCGCTTGTCGCGACCGCGAAGGCCGCGCTGCCGACCGACGTCAACGCTGCGAAGACCGCGTAAGACACGTCTTCTCGAAACGGGCGTCCTCTTTGGAGGGCGCCCGTTTCGTCGTTCCCACGAGTCGTTCGCGCGGCGTGGGGAAAGCATTCCGTCTGCGCCATACACTGGGGTCGTGCTCGAGAACCCCCGTTCGCCCCGGGTGCGCGCCGTGGCGAAGCTCAGCAAGCGCGCTGCCCGCCAGGAGACAGGCCTGTTCCTGCTCGAAGGTCCGCAAGCCGCTCGCGAGGCGCTCGCCTGGGCGCCCGAGACCGTGCTCGAGGTGTACGCGACATCTGCCGCTCTCGACAAACACACCGACGTGCGCGATGCCGCCGAGCAGGCGGGTGTCGACCTGCAGGTCACCACCGAAGCGGTTCTGGACGCCATGGCCGACACCGTCACGCCGCAGGGGATCGTCGCGGTGGCGAGGCAGGCGCCCACCGCGCTGAAGGACATCCTGGCGGGGGAGCCTCGCCTGGTCGCGATCTGCGAGGAAGTGCGTGATCCCGGCAATCTGGGCACGATCATCCGAGCCGCGGATGCCGCGGGAGCCGACGCCGTGATCCTGACCGGCCGGACCGTCGACCCTTACAACCCCAAGGTCGTACGCTCGACCACCGGCTCGCTCTTCCACCTGCCGATCGCGGTCGATCTCGAGCTGGCGGACGTCGTCGCCCGCGCTCACGAGGCGGGGTTGCGCATCGTCGCCGCCGATGTCGAGGGCACCGATTTCTTGGCATCCCGAGAGCTTCTGTCGGAGCCGACGGCCTGGCTGTTCGGTAATGAGGCCCGCGGTCTCGACGAGTCCGCCCTGGCTCAGGCGGACCTCGCTCTGCGCCTGCCGATCTACGGTCGCGCCGAGTCCCTCAACCTGGCCACCGCGGCGAGCGTCTGCCTCTACGAGACGGCTTTCGCGCAGCGAGCACGCTGACCCCTGCTGTTACAGAACGGTTAAGGCGTGCGCAGGAATGTGGTCGGGCGCCCAGCATCCTCATAGGGTGAGGACATGGCATCCGTTCCCCCGAAGACCGAGCCCTTGGTCGTCGTCTCCGACGTCCAGAAGCATTATGGGCAGTTCCAGGCTCTGAAAGACATCGACCTCACCGTCGACCGCGGCGAGGTCGTCGTCGTCATCGGCCCGTCGGGTTCCGGCAAGTCGACGCTGTGCCGCACCATCAACCGTCTCGAGACCATCACGAGCGGTTCGATCACGATCGACGGTAAGGAGCTTCCCAAAGAGGGGAAGGGCCTGGCCGAACTGCGTGCCGACGTCGGCATGGTGTTCCAGTCGTTCAACCTCTTCGCACACCTGACGATCCTCGAGAACGTCACGCTCGGGCCCATCAAGGTCCGCAAGATGAAGAAGGCGGATGCCGAGAAAGAGGCGCGTGCGCTTCTCGATCGCGTGGGCGTGGGCCACCAGGCCGACAAGCTCCCCGCCCAGCTCTCGGGTGGACAGCAGCAGCGTGTGGCGATCGCCCGTGCGCTGGCGATGAAGCCCAAGGTCATGCTCTTCGACGAGCCGACTTCGGCTCTCGACCCCGAGATGATCAACGAGGTGCTCGACGTCATGGTCGGCCTCGCCAAGGACGGCATGACGATGATCGTCGTCACCCACGAGATGGGCTTCGCGCGCAAGGCCGCGAACCGCGTGGTGTTCATGGCCGACGGGCAGATCGTCGAGCAGGCGACGCCCGAGCAGTTCTTCACCCGCCCCGAGTCCGACCGTGCCAAGGACTTCCTCTCGAAGCTCATCACGCACTGAGGCTTTCCCCTGACGGCGATGAACGAGGAGGTTCTTCCGCCGACCGCATACGCACCGTTCCCCCCGGTCGATCTCGCGCGCCGTCACCGACGACCCCTATCCGCACAGCACACGTAACCAAGGAGACATCACATGCGTAAAACTCGTTTTCTCGCCGGCGCGAGCATCGTCGCCGCCGGCCTGCTGGCCCTGACGGCCTGCAACAGCGGCACCCCGGGCGCAGCACCCGGTTCCGACGGCGGCAGCGGCTCCGACGCCCCCGTCTACGGCGCGGTCGCCACCGACGTGAAGATCGACGGCAGCCCCACGTTCGAGAAGATCACCTCGGCCGGCAAGATCGTGGTCGGCGTGAAGGAAGACCAGCCCGGCCTCGGCTACCTCGACCCCGTGACGGGCGAGCGCAAGGGCTTCGACGTCGACGTCGCGCGCTGGATCGCCGCGTCCCTCGGGTACGACCCGGCCGACACCTCGAAGGTGGAGTACAAGGCCATCGCCTCGGCGAACCGCGAGCAGGCCATCATCAACGGCGACATCGACTACTACGTCGGGACCTACTCGATCACCGACAAGCGCAAGGACCAGATCTCCTTCGCCGGTCCCTACTTCCTGACCGGTCAGGGCCTGCTCGTGGCCGCCGACAACGACACCATCACGGGCAAGGACTCGCTCACGGCCGAGACCACCGTGTGCTCGGTGACCGGCTCGACGCCGATCCAGCGGATCCGCGAGCAGACGCCGGCCAAGGTCGTCGAGTTCGACACCTACTCGCAGTGCGTCGAGAAGCTGAAGAACGGCGAGGTCGACGCGGTGACCACCGACGAGGCCATCCTCCTCGGCTACGCCGCGCAGGACCCCGACAACCTCAAGATCGCGGGCGAGCCCTTCAGCGAGGAGCGCTACGGCGTCGGCATCGCCAAGGGCGACACCGCCTTCCAGGAGTTCGTGAACACCATGTTCACCGATGGCGGTTCCACCTGGGAGGCCATCTTCGAGAAGAACCTCGGCGCCTCGGGCGTCAAGGGCGAGCAGCCGGCGGTCGACCCCGTCAGCTGATCTCCCGGTGCGGGCGGCGCACACCGCGCCGTCCGCACCGCCCGACGAGGACGACGAGAGAGAAACGGACAGCGAACGGTGAACCAGATCTTCGACTACCCCGACCTGTGGGCGCAGGCGCTCTGGGGGACGGTCGTGCTCTTCTTGGGCGGCGGCCTGATCGCGCTCGTGCTCGGCTTCATCGTGGCCGCCATGCGCGTGTCGCCCGTGCCCATCGCGCGCGCGGTCGGCGCGGTCTACGTGAACTGGATCCGCAACACCCCGCTCACGCTGGTGCTGTTCTTCTTCGCGTTCTGCGTCCCGCTGCTGATCGACGTCCCGCGCGGCAGCTTCTTGACGCTGGCCGTGTGCGGCCTCGGCATCTACACCGCGACCTATGTGGCCGAGACCCTGCGCGCCGGCATCAACACCGTCCCCGTCGGCCAGGCGGAGGCGGCTCGCGCGCTCGGCCTCGGTTTCGGCCAGGTCATGACGCTCGTCGTGCTGCCCCAGGCGACCCGCTCGGTCATCCCGCCGATGATGAGCGTCTTCATCGCCCTGCTCAAGAACACCACCGTCGCCGCCGGATTCTCGGTGGTCAACCTCGGAAACATCCGAGCGACGATGAGTGAGAACGGCGAGAACCAGCTCGTCACCATCCTCCTCGTGATGGCGGTCTTCGTCATCCTCGTCCTGCTGCTCGCTGGGCTGCAGAACGCCGCCGAGAAGAAGTGGAAGGTCGCCCGATGAGTTCCTCCGTCCTCTATGACGTGCCGGGTCCCCGCGCGCAGCTGCGCAACCGCATCCTCGGCGTGATCACGCTCGTCTTCGTCGCCGCCGTCATCGGCTTCGTCGTGTGGCGCTTCATCGACACCGGCCAGTTCTCGGCGGCGAAGTGGAACGTCTTCAGCTACAGCGCGATCTGGGAGCGATTCGGTCAGGCGACGCTGGCGACTCTCGCGGCGTTCGCCGTCGCGGCCGTCGGCGCGCTCGTCCTCGGATTCATCCTCGCCATCGGCCGCATGTCCGACCACCGCTGGGTGCGCCTTCCGGTCGGGTGGGTCGTCGAACTGCTCCGCGCCGTCCCCGTCCTCGTCTTCATGCTGTTGCTGTACTACGGCCTGCCCGTCGTCGGTATCAAGATGTCGTCGTACTGGGCCGTCGTCATCGCGCTGATCCTCTACAACGGCTCGGTCCTGTCCGAGGTCATCCGCGCGGGCGTCGAGGCGCTGCCGCGCGGCCAGAGCGAGGCCGGGTACGCCGTGGGGCTGCGCAAGGCCGGCGTGATGCGCCTGATCCTGCTTCCGCAGGCGATCCGCGCCATGCTGCCCGTGATCATCGCCCAGCTCGTGGTGACGTTGAAGGACACCGCCCTCGGCTTCATCATCACCTACCCCGAACTCCTGTACTTCGCACGTCTGCTGGGATCGAATGGCGAGTACGGGTCGCCGCTGATTCCCGCCGCGATGGTCGCCAGCGTCATCTACGTCGCGATGTGCCTCGCCCTGTCGTACACCGCGCACCGCGTCGAGATCGGTCTGCGCCGGTCGCCGAAGGGCGGCAACGTCGCCCCCGCCGAGCCGGCGGGGCAGACCGGCACCGACACCGAGCTGATCGTCGCTCAGCGCGGTCTCGGGAAGCACGACCCGGGTTCTCCCGCCTGACGCTCTCGGCAGACACTCCGAGTGACGATGTGACCGACCGACGGGCGGGGCAGTGTCCCCGCCCGTCGGTAGACTCTCATCTCGTGTCCGACGCACCCGAGATCACCCCTGAGGCCGTCGCCTCCGCGGTCGATGACGCGCTTGCCGCCATCGCCGCAGCCGCGACCACGGCCGAGCTGAAGTCCGCCCGTTCCGCGCACACGGGGGAGCAGTCCTCTCTCGCGCAGCTGAACGCCCAGATGCGCAATGTCGCCCCCGAGCACAAGGCCGCCTTCGGCAAGCTCGTCGGGCAGGCGCGCGGTCAGGTGAACCAGGCGCTCGCCGCTCGAGAGAGCGAGCTGGCCGAAGCCGAGACCGCCGCCCAGCTCGAGGCCGAGCGCATCGACGTCACCGCCCTTCCGCAGCGCGCACGCGTCGGGGCCCGGCATCCGATCTCGCTCCTCCAGGAGCAGGTGTCGGACATCTTCGTCGGCATGGGATGGGAGATCGCCGAGGGCCCCGAGCTCGAGCACGAGTGGTTCAACTTCGATGCGCTGAACTTCGACGTCGACCACCCCGCGCGTCAGATGCAGGACACGTTCTTCGTCGACCCGGTCGCGCGCCACCTGGTGCTGCGCACCCACACCAGCCCCGTGCAGGTGCGGTCGATGCTCGAGCGCGACCTGCCGATCTACGTGCTGTGCCCGGGCCGGGTCTACCGCACCGACGAGTTCGATGCGACGCACCTGCCGGTGTTCACGCAGTTCGAGGGTCTTGTCATCGACAAGAACATCACGATGGCGCACCTCAAGGGCACGCTCGATCACGCTGCGCGCGTGCTGTTCGGGCCCGAGGCCAAGACGCGCTTCCGCGCGAACTTCTTCCCGTTCACCGAGCCGAGTGCCGAGCTCGATCTGTGGCACCCCACCTTCAAGGGCGGGGCGCGCTGGATCGAGTGGGGCGGGTGCGGGATGGTCAACCCCAACGTCCTTCGGGCCGCAGGCATCGACCCCGAGGAGTACTCGGGCTTCGCCTTCGGCATGGGCATCGAGCGCACGCTCATGTTCCGCAGCGACGTGCAAGACATGCGCGACATGGCCGAGGGCGATGTGCGCTTCAGCGAGCAGTTCGGAATGGTGGTCTGATGCGCGTCCCGCTCTCCTGGTTGCGCGAGTACGTCGACGTGCCCGCCGAGGCCACGCCCGACGACGTCCTCGCGGCTCTGGTGTCGGTCGGCTTCGAAGAAGAGGACGTGCACCGCTTCGAACTGTCCGGCCCGATCGTGGTCGGAGAGGTGAAGGAATTCACTCCCGAGCCGCAGTCCAACGGCAAGACCATCCGCTGGTGCCAGGTCGACGTCGGCGCCGAGCACGGGGGAGTGCGCGGCATCGTCTGCGGTGCGGGCAACTTCTTCGAGGGCGACAAGGTCGTGGTGACCCTGCCCGGCTCGGTTCTGCCCGGTCCCTTCCCGATCGCCGCCCGCAAGACCTACGGCCACGTGTCCGACGGCATGATCGCCTCGGCGAAAGAGCTGGGGCTCGGCAGCGAGCACGGCGGCATCCTGCGCCTGGTCGATCTCGGGATCGATGCGCCGGTCGGAACGGATGCCATCGCGCTCCTCGGTCTCGACGATCTCGCGGTCGAGATCAACGTCACCCCCGACCGCGGCTACGCCCTGTCGCTGCGCGGTGTCGCCCGCGAGTACTCGCACGCGACCGGGGCGGACTTCCGCGATCCGGGCCTCGGGCACGATGAGGCTGCAGCGCGCACGCCCTCCGGTTTCCCGGTCACGGTCGCCGATCAGGCACCCATTCGCGGACGCCACGGCGCGACCGAGTTCGTGGCGCGGATCGTGCGAGACGTCGACCCCTCGCGTCCGACGCCGCCGTGGATGATCACGCGCCTGTCGCTCGCCGGAATCCGCTCCCTCGGGGTGCTCATCGACATCACGAACTACGTCATGCTCGAGCTCGGCCAGCCGATCCACGGCTACGACCTCGACCGTCTGCGGGGCGGCATCACGGTGCGCCGCGCGGAGCAGGGCGAGAAGCTCGAGACCCTCGACGGCCAGGTTCGTTCGCTCCACGCCGAAGACCTGCTGATCACCGATGAGTCGGGGCCGATCGGTCTCGCCGGCGTCATGGGCGGCGGGCTCACCGAGATGAGCGACGCCACGCGCAACGTGCTCATCGAGGCCGCCACCTTCGACCAGGTATCGATCGCCCGCACCGCGCGTCGACACAAGCTGCCCTCCGAGGCCTCGCGCCGTTTCGAGCGCGGCGTCGACCCGCTCGTCCCGTACGTGGCGGCGGAGCGCGTCGCCACGCTGATGGTCGAGCTGGCCGGCGGCACGCTCGACACCGAGCTGGGCGCCTCGCTCGGTTCGACCTACCGTCGCGAGGCCATCACGCTTCCGTCGGGCTTCGTGCCCGGTCTGATCGGCGTCGAGTACACCGACGACGAGATCGTCTCGGCCCTGCGCCTCATCGGCTGCACGGTCGACGAGCGCGACGGCGGCTGGTCCGTGACCGCACCGTCCTGGCGTCACGACCTCGGCGACAAGTGGACGTTGGCCGAAGAGGTCGCGCGCATCGAGGGTTACGACCGCATCCCGTCCGTGCTCCCGACGCCCCCGTCGGGTCGCGGCCTCACCTCCGCTCAGCAGGGGCGCCGTCGCGTGGCGAACGCTCTGGCCTCGGCCGGCTTCGTCGAGACGCCGTCGTTCCCGTTCACCACCGAAGAGCAGAACGCCCTGCACGGCTCGCCGTCAGGCGACCGGCTGCCGAGCGTGAAGCTCGCGAACCCGCTCGACGGCCTGGCGCCGTTCCTGCGCCGCTCCCTCGTCCCGGCTCTGCTGCAGGTCGCGCACCGCAACGTCTCACGCGGCATCGTGGATCTCGCGCTGTTCGAGACCGGCACGGTGTTCCTGCCGAAGCCCGGCGTGCAGTACGGCACCCCGTCGGTGCCGCCGCTGGCCGTGCGACCGGACGCCGCGACGCTCACGGCCCTCGACGCATCGATTCCGCCGCAGCGTCGCCATATCGCCGTGCTGCTGACGGGACACACCGTGGCCAAGCAGCCCGGCCAGGCCGCGGTGGCAGCGGACCTCGCCGCCGCCGTCGACGCCGTGCGCGTACTCACCGCCGCCGCGGGTCTCGACATCGAGCTGGTGCAGGCGCAGCGTGCAGCCCTGCACCCGGGTCGCACGGCTCGCGTGCTCGCCGCGGGGACCGACATCGGCTACGTCGGCGAGCTGCTGCCCGCGGTCGCTGCCGCCGCCGACCTGCCCGGTCGCGTTCTCGTGGCCGAGCTCGACCTCGACGCGATGCTCGAGCTCGCTCACGCGCGCGTGGTCGCGGCATCCCTCTCGAGCTTCCCGGCCGCGACTCAGGACGTGTCGTTGACCATTTCGACCGACGTCGCCGCCGGCGCGGTGCGTGCCGCGCTTCTCGAGGGCGGGGCTCCGCTTCTCGAAGGCGCTCGGCTCGTCGACGACTACCGCGGCCCGGGTCTGGCCGAGGGAACGAAGAGCCTGACCTTCGCCCTGCGCTTCCGGGCCGAGGACCGCACGCTCACCGCAGCCGAGGCGACCGAGGCGAAGCTCGCCGGTGTCGCCGTGGCCGCCGAGCGTTTCGGCGCCGCGATTCGCGACTGAGCATTCCACGCGTTCTGGAGCGTCGCCGGCTCAGGCCGTGCGGCGCTTCGGCGTTCCCGCCGTCGGCGGATTCTCTCGTCGACGGCGTGGTGTGCGTCACACGCTCGGACGCGATCGCGCACGGTGGGCCTGCCCTCACCGCCGGTAAGGGGGGCTGCCGGAAGCGCCCGGCGATGAGGGCAGGTACTTCATCATACCGGTTGTTTGTCCCCCATTTGGGGGACAAAGGGGGGCGGGCATCTCAGTTCGTGCTCGCATCGATCGTCACCGGCCGGCGGGAGGCTCGATTTGCCCCCATCCCTGCGCTGCGGATACCCTCGCCACATGTCGTCGATCACCGTGCGCACCGAGGAGCTCTTCGTGAGCACCGGTGGCGAGCGTCGACGTCGGGTCGCGCGCCGATTCTCGGCGACCTCGTAACCCGCCTTCGGTCGGGCGTACGGGCGTCGCCGCCCCGGTTCACGCTGATTTCAGCACCAGCCCCGACTCGTAAGGTGGATACATGACCCTCTCGGTCGCCGTCTCCGGCGCTTCCGGCTATGCGGGCGGCGAGATCCTCCGCCTCCTGGCCTCTCATCCCGACGTCGAGATCCGCACCGTCACCGCGCACTCCAGCGCGGGGCAGCCCCTCGTCGCCCACCAGCCGCACCTGCGTTCCCTCGCGCACCTCGAGCTGAAACCGACGACTCCCGAGGTGCTCGCCGGGCACGACGTGGTGTTCCTCGCCCTGCCGCACGGGCAGTCCGCGCAGTACACCGACGCCCTGGCCGAGACCCCGCTCGTGATCGATGCGGGTGCCGACCACCGCCTCACCTCGGCGGAGGACTGGGCGGCGTTCTACGGCGGGGCTCACCCCGACCCGTGGGCCTACGGCGTCCCCGAACTGCCCGTCGCGGGGGGAAAGCAGCGCGAGAACCTCCGCGGGGCCGCGCGTATCGCCGCTCCCGGCTGCAACGCCTCCACCGTCGCTCTCTCCCTCGCTCCCGGTGTCGCCGCCGGAGTCATCGATCCTTTCGACATCGTGTCGGTGCTCGCCGTGGGTCCCAGTGGTGCCGGGAAGTCGGCCAAGACGAACCTCCTCGCGAGTGAGATCCTCGGCTCCGCCAACCCATATGCCGTTGGCGGTACGCACCGTCACATTCCCGAGATCCGCCAGGCGCTGGTGGCAGCCGGAGCGCCGAGCGACGGCGTACGGCTCTCTTTCACTCCCGTTCTGGTTCCGATGTCGCGCGGCATCCTCGCCACCTCGTCCGCTCCGATCCGGGAGGGAGTGACGGATGCCGAGATCCGCGGTGCCTGGGAGACGGCTTACGCCGACGAGCCCTTCGTCGAGCTGCTTCCCCAGGGCGTCTTCCCGCGGACGGCCGACGTGCTCGGCGCCAATATCGCATCGATGGGAATCGCGATCGATCGCGCGGCGAACCGGGTGACGGTCGTCGCGGCGGTCGACAATCTCGTCAAGGGCACCGCCGGCGCTGCCATCCAGTCCATGAACCTGGCGCTGGGTCTCGCCGAGACCACCGCCCTTCCCCTGAACGGAGTCGCCCCGTGAGCGTGACCGCCCCCGCAGGATTCGAGGCCGCCGGTGTGGCGGTCGGCCTGAAATCGACCGGCGCGCGCGACGTCGCCCTCGTGGTCAACCGCGGCCCGCTCAAAGTGGGTGCCGCCGTCTTCACGTCGAACCGCGCCAAGGCCAACCCGATCCTCTGGTCGGAGCAGGTCGTCAAGGACGGCACGATCGAGGCGGTCGTCCTGAACTCCGGCGGGGCCAACTGTTTTACCGGTTCGTTCGGCTTCCAGACCACTCATCAAACCGCTGAGCGCGCCGCCGAGCTCCTCGGCGTCGGGGCGGGCGATGTGGTGGTGTGCTCCACCGGCCTCATCGGCACGGGGGACGAGGCGTTCCGGGCCAAGGTTCTGCGGGGCGTCGACGAGGGCGTGGCCGCCCTGTCCGCCGAGGGCGGAGAAGACGCGTCGCTGGCGATCATGACCACCGACTCCCGGCCCAAGCGCGCGGTCCACGCCGGTGAGGGATGGTCGATCGGCGGGATGGCGAAGGGCGCCGGCATGCTCGCCCCGGGCCTGGCGACCATGCTCGTCGTTCTCACGACCGACGTCGTGCTCGACGCCGCCGAGGCCGACGCGGCCCTTCGCTCTGCGACGCGGGTCAGCTTCGACCGCCTCGACTCCGACGGGTGCATGTCGACCAATGACCAGGTCACGCTCCTCGCCAGCGGAGCCAGTGGCATCCGCGTGGATGCCGATGAGTTCGCCGCCGCGCTCGCCGCGGTGTGCGACGATCTGGCCGCGCAACTGCAGGGCGATGCCGAGGGCTCCAGCCACGACATCACGATCGAGGTCGTGAACGCCGCGAGCGAGGACGATGCCGTCGAGGTCGGTCGCTCGGTCGCTCGGAACAATCTGTTCAAGGCGGCGATCTTCGGCAACGACCCCAACTGGGGCCGCGTGCTCGCCGCGATCGGCACGACCGACGCGGCCTTCGACCCGTACGACGTGGACGTATGGATGAACGGGGTGCGCGTGTGCACCGCCGGCGGCCCCGACCGCCCCCGCGAAGACGTCGACCTCACCCCGCGCGCCACCGACCTCGTCATCGACCTGCGCGTCGGCGTGGCGACGGCGACGATCCGCACCAACGACCTCACGCACGACTACGTCCACGAGAACAGCGCTTACTCCTCATGACCCACGTCGATCTCCAAGACACCGATCCCGCCCAGGCGAGCGAACGGGCGGTCACGCTCGTCGAGTCGCTGCCCTGGGTGCGCAAGTACCGCGACCAGGTGGTGGTGGTGAAGTACGGCGGGAACGCCATGGTCAGCGACGAGCTGCAGAACGCTTTCGCCGCCGACATCGCCTACCTCCGCTACGTCGGCGTCAAGCCCGTCGTCGTGCACGGCGGCGGCCCGCAGATCTCGTCGATGCTCGACCGCCTCGACATCCCGAGCGAGTTCCGCGGCGGTTACCGCGTGACCTCGACCGAGGCGATCAGCGTGGTCCGCATGGTGCTGACCGGGCAGATCAACCCGCAGCTGGTGGCGAAGGTCAACGCCCACGGCCCCCTGGCCACCGGCCTGAGCGGCGAAGATGCGGGACTCTTCGGCGGCCGCCGTCGCGGCGTCGTCGTCGACGGTGTCGAGCACGATCTCGGTCGTGTCGGCGATGTCGTCACGGTCGACCCGCAGCCGGTCCTCGACCACCTGGCCGCCGGCCGCGTGCCGATCGTCTCGAGCATCGCGCCCGACCTCGACAACCCCGGCACCTCGTTGAACGTGAATGCGGATGCCGCGGCGGCGGCGCTCGCGACGGCCCTCAACGCCAAGAAGCTCGTCGTGCTCACCGACGTCCCCGGGCTCTACGCCGATTGGCCGAACCGTGACTCGCTGGTGTCGCACCTGACCTCGACGGAGCTGCGCGCGATGCTGCCGAAGCTCGAGTCGGGGATGATCCCGAAGATGCAGGCGTGTCTCGACGCCGTCGACGGGGGAGTGCCCACCGCGGCCATCATCGACGGACGCGTACCGCACTCGGTGCTCGTCGAACTGTTCACCAGCAAGGGAATCGGAACGGAGGTGGTCGCATGACCACCGCAACCTGGCAGGACGACGCCGGACGCGACCTGGTCCGCAGCTTCGGCGACCGCATGGCGCTGTTCGTGCGCGGAGAAGGCGCGTACGTCTGGGACAGCGAGGGCACCAAGTACCTCGACTTCCTCGCGGGCATCGCCGTGAACGCCCTGGGCCACGCCCACCCCGTCTTCGTCGAGGCCGTCTCGGCGCAGGCGGCGACGCTCGCGCACGTCTCGAACTACTTCGCCACGCCCCCGCAGTTGGCGATGGCCGCGCGCCTGAAGCGTCTCGCGGGCACGGGCGAGTCGGGCCGTGTGTACTTCGGCAACTCGGGTGCCGAGGCCAACGAGGCCGCTCTCAAACTCGCGCGCCTGCACGGTCGCGGTACCGACCGCACCCGGATCCTGACCCTCAAGGGCGGCTTCCACGGCCGCACGATGGGTGCTCTCGCCCTCACCGGCAAGCCCTCGTTGCAGGCCGATTTCCTGCCGATGGTGCCGGGCGTCGAGCACATCGACGCCACCATCGACGCTCTCGAGGCCGCGATGGACGAGCGCGTGGCGGCGCTGCTCGTCGAGCCCATCCAGGGCGAGGCCGGGGTCGTCGAGCTGCCCGAGGGCTACCTGCAGGCTGCGCGCGAGATCACCGCGCGCCACGGGGCCCTGCTGATCGTCGACGAGATCCAGACCGGTGCCGGTCGCACGGGCGCCTGGTTCGGCTTCCAGCACGCCGGGATCGTCCCCGACGCGATCACGGTCGCCAAGGGCATCGGCGGCGGCTTCCCGATCGGCGCGCTCATCACCTTCGGCGCGGCCAGCGACCTCTTCTTCCCCGGCACGCACGGCTCGACCTTCGGCGGCAACGCCCTGGGCACCGCCGTCGGCGGGGCCGTGCTCGAAGAGATCGAGTCGGCGGGACTGGTCGAGAACGCCGCCCGCCGCGAGATCCAGCTGCGCGAGGGGATCGCCGCCCTCGGCTCCCCGCTCGTGTCGGGCGTGCGCGGTCGCGGTCTGCTCCTCGGCATCGGGCTCAACAGCCCCGTCGCCAAGGCCGTGGTGGCCGCCGCCCAGCAGCACGGCCTGGTGGTCAACGCCGCGAACGACAACTCGATCCGCATCGCGCCGCCCCTGACGATCCAGGATGCCGAGGTCTCGGCGTTCCTCGACCTCTTCGGTGCCGCGCTGGCCACCGTCTCCGATGCCCTGATCCTCGAAGGAGCCCCCGCGTGACCCGCCACCTGCTGCGTGACGACGACCTGACCCCGGCCGAGCAGGCCGAGATCCTCGACCTCGCGATCGAGCTGAAGAAGGACCGCTGGGCGCAGAAGCCGCTCGAGGGCCCTCAGACCGTCGCCGTGATCTTCGACAAGTCGTCGACCCGCACGCGTGTCTCGTTCGCGGTCGGGATCGCCGACCTCGGCGGTTCCCCGCTGATCATCTCGACCGCGAACAGCCAGCTCGGCGGCAAGGAGACCCCGTCCGACACCGCGCGCGTGCTCGAGCGCCAGGTCGCCGCGATCGTGTGGCGCACCTACGCGCAGGCGGGTCTCGAAGAGATGGCGCGCGGGACGCGCGTTCCCGTGGTGAACGCGCTCAGCGACGACTTCCACCCGTGCCAGCTGCTGGCGGACCTGCTCACGATCCGCGAGCACAAGGGCGAGCTGAAGGGCCTGACCCTGTCGTTCTTCGGTGACGGTCAGAGCAACATGGCCCACTCGTACGTCCTCGCGGGAGTCACCGCCGGCATGCACGTGCGTGTCGCGGCCCCCGCCGACTACGCGCCGCGCGCCGACGTGATCGCCGACGCCGAGCGCATCGCCGCCGAGACCGGCGGGTCGATCACCCTGCTCGCCGACCCCGAGGCCGCGGCATCCGGAGCCGACGTCGTCGTCACGGACACGTGGGTCTCGATGGGCAAAGAGGAGGAGAAGATCGCACGCATCCGCGACCTGGGCGGCTTCAAGGTCACCGGCGAGCTCATGGCGCGCGCCGACGACGACGCGATCTTCATCCACTGCCTGCCCGCCGACCGCGGCTACGAGGTCGACGCCGAGGTCATCGACGGGCCGCAGAGCGTCGTCTGGGACGAGGCCGAGAACCGTCTGCACGCCCAGAAGGCGCTCCTGGTGTGGCTTCTGCGTCAGCAGTGACCTCTTCGCCGCTCGGCCGCGCCTGGTCCCGTTTCGACGGACCGGGCCGGCTGGTCGGCGTGGACCTCGCGCGCGGGCTGGCCGTCCTGGGCATGCTCGCCGCGCACCTGCTCGACACCGAGCGCACCTTCACACCGGATCCGAGCACGTGGGTCACCGTCGTGAACGGTCGTTCGTCGATCCTCTTCGCGGTGCTCGCGGGGGTCTCGATCGCCCTCGTCACCGGTGGACCGCGGCCGCTCGCCCCGCAGCGACGACCCCGCGCGGCCGCCCGGTTGGCGTTGCGCGGAGCCCTGCTCTGGGTGATCGGCCTGTCGTTGGTGATGACGGGAGTGCCCGTCTACGTCATCCTCCCGGCGTACGCGCTGCTGTTCGTGCTGGCGTTGCCGTTTCTGGGCATGCGTGCGCGGAATCTGTTCCTGACCGCCGGCGTGCTCGCGATCGTCATGCCGTGGATCCAGCCGTTCCTCGACGCGGCGCCGATCTGGGCGGGTCCGGCGGGAGCCGAGCTCGAGGCCGCCGTGGGGTGGGCGTACCCGTTCACCGTGTGGATCGCGTTCCTGCTGGCGGGCATGGGCGTGGGCCGACTCGACCTGCGCAACGTCACGGATCAGGCGCTGCTCGCCATGGCGGGCGCCTCGCTCGCGCTCGCCGGGTACGGTTTCGCGATCGCCACGGCCCCGGTGGCGGCGGGGGATCCGTATCTCGCGGCGGTGCTGACCGCCGAAGACCACTCTTCGGGACTGTGGGAGGTCATCGGTTCCGGCGGCTTCGCGCTGTTGACGATCGGGGTGTGCCTGCTGCTGTGCCGCACGCCGCTGCGCTGGGTCGCGGTGCCGCTGCGCGCCGTCGGGTCGATGCCGCTGACCGCGTACGTGCTGCAACTCGTCGTCTGGGCCATCGTCGCCTCCGCCCTGCTGGGCGACACGTCCGACCTCGTCGGCATCCGCGAGGCGGGGCTGTTCGTCCCCCTGACGCTCGGGCTCATCGTGGGCTGCACGGTCTGGGCGCTCACGATCGGCCGCGGCCCGCTCGAGATGTTCGTCGACGCCGTCGTGCGTCTAATCGTCGGACGGGATACCCGGCCGCCGGTCACACCTCACCGCTGACGCCGGGGGCCTGGCCTCGGGGTGCGCGGCGCGGGGTGTGCGGAACTCCGGAGGAACGTGCGCCGGGGGCCGGTTTCTGGCGTGGTCGGTGCCGGCGGGCGCGATTTCTCCGGAGTGTGGCACGGGGAGCGTCACCGGTTCGGGCCGCGCGCCGACGGCGGCGTCGGTGGCCCTCGGTAGGCTGGACGCCATGAGCAGCGAGACCGGTCAATCGACGAACGAGGGCGCCCTGTGGGGAGCCCGTTTCTCGGGCGGACCGTCTCCCGAACTGGCGGCGCTGAGCCGCTCGACCCACTTCGACTGGGATCTCGCGCTCTACGACATCCAGGGTTCGCACGCCCACGCCGCCGCTCTCGAGGCGGCGGGGTATCTCACGGCCGACGAGGCGCAGTCCATGCACGACGGCCTCGACGAGCTCGCGGCCCGCGTGCAGGACGGCTCGCTGCTCGCCGCACCCGGCGACGAAGACGTGCACGGGGCTCTCGAGCGTGTGCTCATCGAGACCGTGGGCCCGGCTCTCGGCGGCAAGCTCCGCGCGGGTCGCAGCCGAAACGACCAGATCGCCACTCTCGTGCGGCTGTACCTGATCGATCACTCGCGCACCATCACGCGTGAGCTCCTCCGCCTCATCGACGCCCTGGTCGCTCAGGCCGAGGCGCACGAGGGCGCGATCATGCCCGGTCGCACCCACCTGCAGCACGCGCAGCCCGTGCTCCTCGCCCACCACCTGCAGGCGTACGGCTGGGCTCTCGTCCGCGGCCTCGAGCGCCTGCGCGACTGGTCGGTGCGCGCCTCGGTCTCGCCGTACGGCGGCGGTGCGCTCGCCGGGGCGACCCTCGGCCTCGACCCCCAGCTGGTGGCCGACCGCCTCGGTCTCGCCCGTCCGGCCGAGAACTCCCTCGACGGCACCGCCTCGCGCGACGTGGTCGCCGAGTTCGCCTTCATCACCGCGATGATCGGCGTCGACCTCTCGCGCCTCGCCGAAGACGTGATCCTCTGGAACACCCGCGAGTTCGGCTTCGTCACCCTCGACGACTCCTACTCGACCGGCTCGAGCATCATGCCGCAGAAGAAGAACCCCGACATCGCCGAACTCGCGCGTGGCAAGGCCGGCCGCCTGATCGGCAACCTGTCGGGGCTGATGGCGACGCTCAAGGGCCTGCCGTTGGCGTACAACCGCGACCTGCAGGAAGACAAAGAGCCCGTCTTCGACTCGGTGCGCACCCTCGAGCTCGTTCTGCCCGCGTTCTCGGGCATGATCGCCACGCTCCGCTTCCACACCGATCGCATGGCCGAGCTCGCCCCGCAGGGCTTCTCGCTCGCGACCGACGTCGCCGAATGGCTGGTGCGTCAGGGGGTGGCCTTCCGCGATGCCCACGAGATCTCGGGGGCCCTGGTGCGGGCGTGTGAGGAGCGCGAGATCGGACTCGAAGACGCCGACGACGCTCTGCTCGCCTCGGTGTCGCCCCAGCTCACCCCGCGGGTGCGCGAGGTGCTGACGATCGAGGGGTCCGTGTCGAGCCGGACGGGTGTCGGCGGTACTGCTCCGGAGCGCGTGCGCGAACAGCGCGAAGAGCTGGTGGCCCGGGCGCAGGCGGCATCTCGCTCACTCATCGCCTGAGTATCAGCTATTCGCTTATCAAGACGAGATAATAAGCGTTAGACTTATCTCATGACCGTCGCTGTGATCGCCGACATCATCGCCTCTCGGCGACTCGACGATCGCGCCGGCGCGCAGCGGGCCATCGTCGAGTCGGTGCGCATGGTTCAGCATGATCTGCCCGTCGCCGGGGGCCCCCTCGCGCCCGTCGTGGGCGACGAGCTGCAAGGCGAGTACGACGACCTCTCCGGTGCGCTCGCCTCGCTCCTGCTGCTGCGCCTGGCCCTGCCCGACGACGTCGACTGCCGTTTCGGTGTGGGAGTGGGGGAGGTGCGACCGATCGAGCTCGCCGACCGCACCGTCCCCGAGGGTCCGGCATGGTGGGCCGCTCGAGAGGCCATCGACCACATCGAACGGCTGCAGACCCGCGCCGCGCCGCTCGCGCGCACCTGGATCGTTCTCGCCGAGGGGCAGGATGCCAGCATGACCGAGACCATCGCGCTGGCCCGCGCCTACGCCCTGAGCCGCGACCAGCTCGTGTCGGCCATGAGCGAGCGATCGCGTCGGTTGACCTACGGACGCTGCGTCGGACGCTCTCAGCGCGAACTCGCCGACATCGAGGGCATCAGTCAGTCCGCGGTATCGCAGGCGCTCTCCGCCGCAGGCTCCGCCGCTCTCGTCGAGGGCTTCGCGGCTCTCACCGCGCGGGTGCGCTCATGATCGCCGCCGGCCTCCTGCTGCTCGCGGTGGGCGCGGTCGACCTCATCCGTCAGATGATCCGCACGCGGCGCTGGCTCGCCTTCGCCGTGGCATCCCTAGCTCTCGTCGTCGTCTCGGCGGGACTGGATGCCGTGATCGCCGGGCTCCTCGCCGTCGCCGTCGCCGCCATCTGGACGTGGGTCGTGCCCGAAGACGGTCCCGCTCGAGCGGGGCTGTGGCCGGTCGCCCTGCTCGCGCTCGCCGCAGCGGCGTGCGTGGTCATCGCGCCGGGGCGCGAGCGGCCGGGCCTGCTCGGCGAGGCGTGGGCCGCCTATCGGCCGGGGGCGTCGGCGTCGATCGACGTCGCCGTCCTCGTCATCGGCTCGCTGGTGTTCCTGCTGGAGTCGGGCAACGCGGTGGTGCGCATCGCGTTGCGGTCCGAGATGGGCGGGCGCGCGGCCGATCCCGAGCGCGACGCGGTGCCGACCCTCAGAGGCGGTCGACTCATCGGGCCGCTCGAGCGCATCCTCGTCTTCGTGCTGACGCTGACCGGGGCGTACACGCTGCTCGCCGCGGTGCTCGCGGCGAAGGGAATCGTGCGATTCCCCGAGATCTCGCGCGACCGCGACGACGGAGACCGCGCCGAGTACTTCCTCATCGGCAGCCTCGTGAGCTGGGTCACCTCGCTCGCGGTCGCATTCCTCGTGTGGTGGGGCGTGCACGCGCACTGACGCGTCGCGCGAGGGACACCGACTGAGGCCGACACGGTCGATGGTCATCACCGAGGGAGACGGCTTCGAGAACGCTGCTTCTTCCCGCTGAGCCGCCCGCCGCCGGCCAGTCTCCGCGGCGACCCCGCTGAGCGCCCGGGCGATGGCATCCGGACTCGGACACCCCCGCTGATAGCCTAAACCGGTGTCTGCCTCCACCGATGCGGCGCCCGTGAGCGCCCTCGCCCCCGCCAACGACCCGACCTTCGACAACGTCTGGGACGAGCTGGTGTATCGCGGTCTGGTGCACGTCTCGACCGATGAGGGCGAGCTGCGCGAGCTCCTCGGTGGCGACCCCATCACGTTCTACTGCGGCTTCGACCCGACCGCCCCGAGCCTGCACCTGGGCAACCTCGTGCAGCTGCTCACCATGCGCCGGTTGCAGCTCGCCGGGCACCGCCCACTCGGGCTCGTCGGCGGGTCGACGGGCCTGATCGGCGATCCTCGCCCGACGGCCGAGCGCACCCTGAATACGCCCGAGACGGTGGCCGAGTGGGTCGGCAAACTCCGGGATCAGGTCGAGCGCTACCTCAGCTTCGAGGGCGAGAACGCCGCGCGCATCGTCAACAATCTCGACTGGACGGCGCCGCTCAGCGCCATCGACTTCCTCCGCGAGATCGGCAAGCACTTCCGCGTCGGCACGATGCTGAAGAAAGACGCGGTCAGCGCGCGCCTGAACTCCGAGGCCGGAATCAGCTACACCGAGTTCAGCTACCAGATCCTTCAGGGCATGGACTACCTCGAGCTGTTCCGCCAGTACGGCTGCATCCTGCAGACCGGCGGCAGCGACCAGTGGGGCAACCTCACCAGCGGCACCGATCTCGTTCGCCGCGTCGAAGGGGGCTCGGTTCACGCCATCGGCACGCCGCTGATCACCAACAGCGACGGCACGAAGTTCGGCAAGAGCGAGGGCAACGCCATCTGGCTCGATGCCGAGATGTGCAGTCCGTGGGTCATGTACCAGTTCTGGCTCAACACCGACGACCGCGACGTGATCGAGCGCCTCAGGGTGTTCACGTTCCTCACGCGCGCCGAGATCGAGGAGTACGAGACCCTCGTCGAGGCGGAGCCGTTCCGTCGTGCGGCGCAGAAGCGTCTCGCTCGTGAGGTGCTGACGACCGTGCACGGCGTCGAGGCGACCGAGGCCGTCATCGCCGCGACCGAGGCGCTGTTCGGGCAGGGCGATATGACCGTGCTCGACGCCGCCGTGCTGCGCAGTGCGCTCGAGGAGCTGCCCCACGCGACCGTCGCCGCCGGATCCACCGTCGTCGAAGCGCTCACCGCCACGGGGCTGTGCGCGAGCCTCAGCGAAGCGCGACGAGCGATCTCGCAGGGCGGTGTCTCGCTCGACGGCGAGAAGGTCACGAGCGACGAGGCGGTCGTCGAGGGCACGCTCCCCGGCGGTGTCTCGGTGCTCCGCCGCGGCAAGAAGACGCTCGCGGGGCTGTTCCTGAGCTGACATGCCGTTCACACCGAGCCACGCCGTCGTCGCGCTGCCCTTCCTGCGCACGCGGCTGGTTCCGGCGGCGATCGCGATCGGGGCGATGACTCCGGACCTGCCGCTCTTCGTTCGCGGGATGTGGCCCGGCTACGGACTCACGCACGATTTCGCGTGGGTGCCGATCACCGTCGTGGTGGCGTTCGTGCTCCTGCTCGTGTGGCGGTGCGTGCTGCGACCGGCGAGCCGGGAGCTGCTGCCGCGCGCGGTCGCGGAGCGCCTGCCGGCGGAGTGGGATGCCGGTGCCCGCACGGCGCTGCGCGAGAGCGTGGGCGGGGGAGTCGTCGGCATCCTGTGGCTCGTCGTCTCGCTCGCGCTGGGCGTCGTCTCGCACATCGCGTGGGACCTGTTCACGCACGAAGGCCGGGTGGGGGAGCAACTGTTCCCGGCGCTCTCGGGGCAGTGGGGGATGTTCACGGGCGCGAAGTGGCTGCAGCATGCGTCGAGCGCGTTCGGCCTGCTCGTGCTCGCCATCTTCGCTCTCGTGTGGCTGTCGCGGCACGCGCCGCACCCGGTGCGGAGGGTGATCCCGGATGCCGCCCGCGCGGCGTGGTGGCTCTCGCTCCCGGTCGCGCTGGTCGGTGCCGCGCTCGTCGCGCTCGCGGTGCAGGGCGGGTTCGGCGCGGACTACACGCCCACGCACCTCATCTACGGCGTGCTGACGAAGGTCGCCGCGGCCTGGGCGGCGCTGACGCTCGCGCTGGCGGTGGTCGTGCAGGTGCGGCGCGCGCGGGCGGTCGACGCGAAGCGGGCTTCGACGTACGGTCAGTGATTCGCGCAGCCTCAGCGGGATGCGGGCCTTTCGCGCGGAGGGTGTACGAATCACGGAGGTTGTGCGACGGGTTGCGGTCCTTCGACAGGTGCGGGGACCGCGGGCCGGGCTGCGGCGCGCGCGAGGTCAGTGATTCGCGCAGACTCAGCGGGACGTGGTCCTCTCGCGCTGAGGTCGTGCGAATCGCTGAGGTCGTGCGGGGCGGAGGGATGCCGTGTGCCGAGGCGGCGACCACCCGCGGGTCACACGGGCTCGGCGGCGGGCGGCGGCTAGACTCGGGGACGTTATGACGAAGGCGGGAGACTCGGTGTCGGCGAGCACAAAGGGCCAGAAGACGGGCGCAGACGAGGTCATCCTCGGACCCACCGGTCGCCCCTACCAGGGGTTCCCCACCCCCAAGCCGCTCGACAGCCACGGCCCGGCTCGCATCATCGCCCTCTGCAACCAGAAGGGCGGCGTCGGCAAGACGACGACCACGATCAACCTGGCGGCCTCGCTCGCGGGCTACGGTCGTCGCGTTCTCGCGATCGACTTCGACCCGCAGGGCGCGCTGTCGGCGGGCCTGGGCATCCAGACGCACGATGTGCCGACCATCTACGACCTGCTGCTCGACACCAAGCGCGACCCCCGCGAGGTCATCGTCTCGACGCGCGTCGACGGTCTCGACATCCTCCCCGCGAACATCGACCTCTCGGCCGCCGAGGTGCACCTCGTCAACGAGGTCGCGCGCGAGACGATCCTCGCCCGGGTGCTGCGCAAGGTCGCGGCGGACTACGACGTCATCCTCATCGACTGCCAGCCCTCGCTCGGTCTGCTGACCGTCAACGCCCTGACCGCCGCGCACGGCGTGCTGATCCCGCTCGAGTGCGAGTTCTTCGCCCTCCGCGGTGTCGCCCTGCTCGTGGAGACCATCGACAAGGTGCGCGATCGCCTCAACCCGGCGATCGAGCTCGACGGCGTCCTCGCCACGATGTACGACCCCCGCACGCTCCACTCGCGCGAGGTGCTCGAGCGCGTGGTCGAGGCCTTCGGCGACGACGTGCTCGAGACGGTCATCGGTCGCACGGTGAAGTTCCCGGATGCCTCGGTCTCGGGCATGCCGATCACCGAGTTCGCTCCCGAGCACGCAGCCGCCCAGGCCTACCTGCGGTTGGCGCGGGAGCTGGTCGCCCGTGGCGCCGTCGCCTGACGACGCCCCCGCCGGCACCGGCCTCGCGGTGCCATCGGTCCTCGAGGCCGTCGACGGGTCTGGAACCCCCGACGCCCCCGGCTTCCGTGTCACCCTCCCCGTTTTCGACGGACCCTTCGACCTGCTGCTCACCCTCATCGCGCGCGCCGAGCTCGACATCACCGAGGTCGCACTGAGCCGCGTGACCGACGAGTTCATCGCGTACCTGCGCGAGATGGGCCCGGAGAGCGATCTCGACGAGGCCTCCGAGTTCCTCGTCGTCGCCGCGACCCTCCTCGACATGAAGATCGCCGGCCTCCTCCCGCAGGGGGAGCTGGTCGATGCCGAGTCGGTGGCGCTCCTCGAAGCTCGCGACCTGCTGTTCGCGCGCCTGCTGCAGTACCGCGCCTTCAAGGAGGTGTCGGCGTGGTTCGCCCGGTGCCTGCAGCGCGAGGACAAGCGGCACACGCGCAACGTGCGACTCGATGAGAAGTACCGCAGCGCGGTGCCCGAGCTGAAGTGGACCCTCAGCGTCGACGATTTCGCCGCGCTGGCCGTCGTCGCCTTCGCGCCCAAGCAGATCCCCACGGTGGGTCTCGACCACCTGCACGCGCCCCTCGTGAGCATCCGCGAGCAGGCCGCGATCGTGGTGACCCTGCTGCGATCGGCGGGAACACTGAACTTCCGCGACCTCGTCGCCGGCGTCACCGAGACCGGGGTCGTCGTCGCTCGGTTCCTGTCGATCCTCGAGCTGTACCGCCACGCGGCACTGTCGTTCGAGCAGCTCGAACCGCTGGGGGAGCTGACGCTCCGCTGGACCGCCGAGCGGTGGTCGGAAGAGAACCTCGCCGCCCTGGGAGCCGACTATGACCGATGACGCCACGTTCCCGTCGCCACAGCTCACCGACGCCGCTCCGGCCCCGCGCCCGAGCGATCCGGCATCCGTCGCCCGTCGCCTCGAGGCGATCCTGCTGGTCCTCGACGAGCCGCAGAGCCTCGTCAGCCTCGCCGCCGCCGTGGGTGCGCCCGTCCCGGCCGTCCGCCAGGCCGTCGAGGCGCTCGTCGCCGACTATGACGGCCAGACCGGGGGACCGGTCCGCGGCTTCGAGCTGCGCGAGGTCGGCGGCGGCTGGCGCCTCTACGTACGCGAAGAGTACGACGACGTCGTCGGCGAGTTCGTGAACACCCAGGCGCCCTCGCGCCTGTCTCAGGCGGCGCTCGAGACCCTGGCCGTCATCGCGTACAAGCAGCCCGTCACGCGCGGGCAGGTGGCATCCATCCGCGCGGTGAACGTGGACTCCGTGGTGCGCACGCTGCTGTCGCGCGGACTCATCACGGAGGTCTTCACTGACTCCGACACGGGCGCGATCCACTACGGAACGACCGACCAGTTGCTGGTCAACCTCGGCATCAACTCGCTCGACGAGCTGCCGCACATCTCGCCGTTGCTCGACGACGGCTCGGACGGATTCGACGGAGAGGTATTGAAATGAGCGACGATTCGACGGGAGCCGCGAGCGAGGACGGCATCCGCCTGCAGAAGGTGCTGGCGAACAGGGGAGTGGCCTCGCGCCGCGTCGCCGAGCAGATGATCGTCGAGGGACGCGTGCGAGTGAACGGCGTCGTCGTCACCGAGCTCGGCCGCCGCATCCACCCCGAGACCGACCTCGTCGACGTGGACGGTACGGCCATCCAGCTCGACGAGTCCAAGCGCTACGTCATCCTCAACAAGCCCACCGGCGTCGTCAGCTCCATGAGCGACGACCGCGGCCGCCCCGATCTGCGCCAGTACACGAAGGACTGGGAGGAGCGCCTCTACAACGTCGGACGACTGGATGCCGACACGAGCGGTCTTCTCGTCCTCACCAACGACGGCGACCTCGCGCACGTGCTCGCGCACCCCTCGTTCGGGGTGACCAAGGTGTACATCGCCAAGGTCGAGGGGCAGGTGCTGCCCCAGACGATCCAACGCCTCATCAAGGGCGTCGACCTCGAAGACGGGCGGATCGTCGCCGACAAGGCGCGCCTGCTCGACGCCTCCCGCGGCGAGAGCCTGGTCGAGCTGACCCTGCATTCGGGCAAGAACCGGATCGTCCGCCGCATGATGGCTGCGGTCGGTCACCCGGTCATCGAGTTGGTCCGGCGGCAGTTCGGACCGCTCCACCTGGGAACTCTCCCGGTGGGCAAGGCCCGCGAGTTGACTACAGTAGAACGCGGTGCCCTGCTCACGCTGTCCCGCCAGGACGACAGCGCTCCGGCCGATCCGGCGGAGTGAGCCTCTCGGGCGCTTCGCGGTGCCAGCGGCGCCGCCCAGGGCAGGAGACCCGATGAGCGAAGTCAACGGAACGTCCGCGCGCGCGGCCGGGTCTTTGGCGACCCGTACGAGCGGCACCGTCCGCATCGTCGGCTCGGGGCTGCTGGGAGCCAGCATCGGCCACGCGCTCACCGCCCGCGGTGTCGACGTCGTGCTCGTCGACGCGTCGCCGTCGCAGCTGCGGCTCGCCATCGACTACGGTGCCGGTCGGGCCGAACGACCCGACGACAGGCCCTCGCTGATCGTGGTGGCTGTTCCGCCCGATGTCACGGCCGACGTCGTGCAGCGCGAGCTCGAGACATTCCCGGATGCCGTGGTCACCGACGTCGCGAGCGTGAAGCTCGAGCCGCTGCGCACGCTGCGTGAACGTGGCGTCGACCTCACCCACTACATCGGCTCGCACCCCATGGCCGGTCGTGAGCGCGGCGGAGCCATCTCGGCCCGCGCCGACATCTTCGTGGGGCGCCCGTGGGTGGTCTGCCGCGACGGCGAGACCTCCGCGCACGATCTCTCCCTGGTCGAGGGCCTCGCTCTCGATCTCGGCGCGACCCTGATCGAGATGACGCCGGAGGAGCACGACGAGTCCGTCGCGCTCATGTCGCACGTTCCGCAGCTCGTGGCGAGCCTTCTCGCCGGGCGCTTCGTCGAGGCCCCCGACGGTTCGCTGCGTCTCGCGGGTCAGGGCGTGCGCGACACGACGCGCATCGCGGCCTCCGCTCCGGAACTGTGGGTGCAGATCCTCGGGGCGAACGCGGCGCCCGTCGTCGAGGTGCTCGATCAGCTCGCCGCCGACCTCACCGCTGTCGCCGGGGCCCTGCGCGATCCCGAGGTGCCCGGTGCACGTCGCGCGGTCGCCGACACCATTCGCCGCGGCAACGAGGGCGTGGAGCGCCTGCCGGGCAAGCACGGCCAGAATCGCCGTTTCGATACCTTCGTCGTCATGGTCGACGACACCTCCGGCCAGCTGGGGCGCCTGTTCGGCGAGCTCGGCGACCTCGACGTCAACGTCGAAGACCTACGCCTCGAGCACTCGCCCGGAGCCCCGTTCGGCCTGGCCGAGATCAGCGTCGTCCCCGACGCGGTCCGCCGCGCCGTCGACGGCCTCCAGCAGCGCGGTTGGCGGATTGCGAGCACCACCCATGACTGATTCCACCTCCGCGCTCTTCCGGCCCGGTCTCGCCGCGCCCGCCGAGGGTTCGGCATCCGCCCCCGCCGTCATCGCGATCGACGGCCCCGCCGGCAGCGGCAAGTCCAGCGTGTCCAAGGCCGCCGCCACCCGTCTCGAATACGGCTTCCTCGACACCGGTGCCGCCTACCGCGCCCTCGCCTGGCACGCCCTCGCGCACGAGGCCGACACCTCCGACGCGACGGCGGTGCTCGAGGTCTTCGGCGACTTCGACTACGCGATCTCGCTCGACCCGACCGATCGCTGGGTACGCGTCGGCGGCACCGACGTCACCGCCGCCATCCGCGAACCCCGCGTGACCGATGCCGTGAGCGGCGTGGCCCGCGTTCCCGCGGTGCGCCACGCGGTGAACGAGCTGTTCCGCCGGCTCGTGGCATCCGCTGCTCTTCCGGGCGTCGTGGTCGAAGGCCGCGACATCACCACGGTCGTGTTCCCCGACGCCCCCGTGCGCATCCTCCTCACCGCCGCTCCCGAGGTGCGCGCCGCGCGCCGCAGTGCGGAGCTGACGGATCAGGATGCCGCGAAGGTCGCCGCCGCCCTCCACCAGCGCGACGCCGCTGATTCCACGGTCGTCGACTTCCTCACCGCCGCCCCCGGCGTGCAGGTCGTTGATTCGACCCACCTTGATTTCGAACAGACCGTCGACGCCGTGCTGAGCGTCGTCGACTCCACGATGGGAGCCCGCGATGGGCGTTGAAGACGAGTACGAGGGCGGGCCCGACCAGCTCGCCGAGAAGATGGAGCAGCTCGACGAGGTGCTCGCCGAACAGCGGGCCGAAGCGTTGCGCGCGGGCCTCGAGGACTTCGACCTCGACGAGGAGGACGCGGCGCTGCTCGCCGGTCTCGCCTCGGGCGAGGGAGCGATCGAGTTCCTGCCGGCGCTGCCGGTGGTCGCGATCGTCGGCCGCCCGAACGTGGGCAAGTCGGCGCTGGTGAACCGCATCCTCGGTCGCCGCGAGGCCGTGGTCGAGGACACCCCCGGTGTCACCCGCGACCGCGTGACCTACAAGGCCGAGTGGCTCGACCGGCGCTTCTCGCTGGTCGACACCGGCGGCTGGGAGCCCGACGCGAAGGGCATCGACCGCTCGGTCGCAGCGCAAGCCGAGGTCGCGATCGATCTCGCCGACATCGTCCTGTTCGTGGTGGATGCCACGGTGGGAGCGACCTCGACCGACGAGCACGTCGTGAAGCTGCTGCGAAAGAGCGGCAAGCCGGTCTTCCTCATCGCGAACAAGGTCGATGACGCCCGCCACGAGCCCGAGGCCGCCGCCCTGTGGAACCTCGGACTCGGCGAGCCGCACCCCGTGTCGGCGATCCACGGCCGCGGCGTGGCCGACCTGCTCGACGAGATCATGAAGGTGCTGCCCGACGTGTCGGCGGTCGCCCGATACGAGATCGGCGGACCTCGCCGCGTCGCGATCCTCGGTCGCCCGAACGTCGGCAAGTCGTCTCTCCTCAACAAGGCGGCCGGCGAAGAGCGCGTCGTCGTCAACGAGCTCGCCGGCACCACCCGCGACCCCGTCGACGAGGTCGTGGAGCTCGGTGGCAAGCTCTGGACGCTGGTGGACACCGCCGGCATCCGTCGCCGCGTGCACCTGTCGCAGGGCGCCGACTTCTACGCGTCACTGCGCACCTCGACGGCGCTGGAGAAGTCCGAGGTCGCGGTCGTCGTCATCGACGTGTCGCAGCCCATCAGCGTGCAGGATCTCAACATCATCGACCTCGTGCTCGAGTCGGGTCGCGCGCTCGTGCTGGCGTTCAACAAGTGGGATCGCCTCAACGACGACGACATGGAGAACCAGGACCGTCGCCGCTACCTCGAGCGCGAGATCGAGCAGGACCTCGCGCACGTCGCCTGGGCCCCGCGCGTGAACATCTCGGCCCGCACCGGTCGCCACCTCGACAAGCTCGTGCCGGCCCTCGAGCAGGCGCTCGAGTCGTGGGACACCCGCATCCCGACCGGAAAGTTCAACGCCTTCCTGTCGGAGCTCGTCGCCGAGCACCCGCACCCGCTGCGCGGTGGCAAGCAGCCGCGCATCCTGTTCGGCACGCAGGCGGCGACGCGTCCGCCGACATTCGTGCTGTTCACGACCGGGTTCCTCGACCCGGGCTACCGCCGGTTCATCCAGCGGCGCCTGCGCGAGATCTACGGCTTCGAGGGCACGCCGATCGTGCTCAACATGCGTATTCGCGAGAAGCGCCAGCGCTGAGTCGCGCAGCGAGCGCCCCGATCCCCACGTGGGGGGTCGGGGCGCTTTCGCGTGCTGGGGCGTGTGCCTCGCGCGCACGGCGGTGGGGCGGCGGCGTGTGTGCGCTGCGTCTGCGGGCCCGTATGTCGCGCGAGACTGCAACTCGCTGACGAGTCGGTTGCAGGCTGACGTGGGTGTGTCAGCGAGATGCCGTCTCGCGCGCGGTGGGTGCCGTGAGGCACGGACGGGCACGAGCGCAAGCGGGGTCGGGCCGGACCGGGTGGTCGATACAGTGCTCTCGCGACGGCGACGCCGTGGCATCCGCCCTCCACTGACGCCGGGAGACCCCATGACCACCGCCGTCCCGCCGCTCGACCAGCCGTATTACGGCGCGCCGTTGGGCGCTGCGGTCCGCCGCGTCTTCGCGAAGTACGCCACCTTCCGTGGGCGCGCGAGCCGCAGCGAGTACTGGTGGTGGGTGCTGACCGCCGCCGTCGTAGGCACGGTGCTGAACGCGCTGCCCACGCTGACCGATGGCATCCGTATCGAAGCCAATGGCTCGACGACCGTCACCGGACCGCTCGGGGTGGTCCTCGGGACGATCTGGCTCGTGTGGGCCCTCGCAACCATCGTCCCGACGTTCGCGGTGCTCGTGCGGCGCCTGCACGACACCGGTCACAGCGGCTTCTGGGTGTTCATCGGGGTGGTGCCGCTCATCGGCGTCCTGGTTCTCTTCGTCTTCACGCTCCAGGGGCCGCGGCCGGAGGGCGCGCGTTTCGACGCGTGAGGCATCGGCGCTCGTCGTTCCGGATGCCGTGGGCCCGGCGCTCCACTCGCGCGCGGCCTCGGCGGTGGGGGATGACGGGCGGCGACCGACGTGTCAGCGGGATGCGGCGTCGGCGGGGGGAGCCGGCATCCGGTGTCTCAGAGGGGCGCCGCGGGGCGCACGAGAGCCGTCTGGTCGGGCTCGGCGAAACCGAACTGACGGTAGAGGCCGTGCGCGTCGCTCGTGAAGAGGGTCCAGCGGAAGTGAGGACCCGGACCCTCGTCGATCATCAGCGAGACCAGGCCCTTGCCGAGGCCGTGGCCGCGGTGCGCGGCGACGACGAAGACGTCGGCCAGGTAGGCGAATCCGACGCCGTCGGAGATCGCCCGCGCGAAGCCCACCAACGCGCCCGTCTCTCGGTGGTACGCGGCGACGACACGCCAGGCGCTGTCGAGCTGGGCCTCGACGTCGGTTCGGGTGCGCCAGCGCCCCCAGTACGCCTCGGTGCTCAGCCACTGCCAGACCGCGTCGCGGTCGACCCGTTCGGGGTTGTCGTCGAATTCATACTCCATCCGACGATTGTGGCAACTCCAGGCGAGTCGGACTTCCCCGCGGCCGAGGGGTGGCGGTCATATCGCGCTTCTCGGCGCGGTATGTGCGTTGGCGCGGGTGATCTCATGGCGTCTCGTGACGCTCGGCGGGGACCGTCGGTCCTGTGTGTGCCAGGCTGGAGACGATGACGATCGAGCCCCCCGCCCCCGGCGAGCCGCGACGCCCGCACGGGCCTCGCGACCCGGGCGATGCCTGGGTCGTCGCGCCCACGGGCGAGAAGTACTGGGGTCGTTTCGGCGCCGCGGGTCTGCTCGCCCTCGACCCCGAGCGCGGAGTGCTGCTGCAGCATCGCGTCTCGTGGAGCCACTTCGGCAACACGTGGGCCCTGCCGGGTGGCGCGCGGCACGAGGGCGAATCCGCTCGAGACGGCGCCCTGCGCGAATCGGGCGAAGAGGCGGGAGTGCCGGCGGATGCCGTGAGTGCGCGCTTCGAGAGCGTTCTCGACCTCGGCATCTGGTCGTATTCGACTCTCGTCGCCGATGTGACGACCCCGTTCGAGCCCGTGATCAGCGATCCCGAGAGCGTCGCCCTGAAGTGGGTCGCCGTCGACGACGTCGATTCCCTGCCGCTGCACCCCGGCTTCGCCGCCTCGTGGCCGGCCCTGCGCCAAGCGCTCACCGCGCGGCCGGCGATCGTCGTCGACGTGGCCAACGTCATGGGTTCGGTTCCCGACGGGTGGTGGAAGGATCGCGCCGGTGCCGCGACCCGTTTGGTTACGAAGCTCTCGCGGCTGGCGGAGCGGGGAGTGGATGCCGAGGCGCTCGGGCTGTCCGCGACGCGCTGGTTCCCGGTGGTCACGGCGGTGCTGGAGGGCCAGGCGCGGTCTGCCGAGCCGGTGGCACCCCCGGTCGAGGTGCGGCACGCGCCGGGCGAGGGCGACGACGAGATCGTCGCGGTCGTGCGCGAGGTCGCGGGGGCGTGCCGCCCGGTGGTCGTCGTGACGAGCGACCGCGAGCTGTCGGCGCGCGTCGAGGAGCTCGGGGCGAGCGTGCGCGGTGCGCGCTGGTTGTTGGATCAGCTGGACTGACGGCTGTGGGGCGTCACCGCCCCGACGTCGTGCGTGCGGCGAGGGGTCTGCGGTGTCGTTAGGTCAGCGGTGTCGCTGGGTCAGCGGTGTCGCTGGGTCGGCGGTGTCGCTGGGTCGGCGATTCGCGCAAGGTCAGTTGGCGGGGTCGGCTGAGGTTGTGCGGATTGCGGAGGTTCTGCGAGCGTGCGGGGGCGGCGCCTGTCCAGGGTCTGAGATTCGCACAAGGTCAGTTGGCGGGGCCGGGGGTCGGCTGAGGTTGTGTGGATTGCCGAGGTTGTGCGGGGCGTGCTGAGGCGGCGCGTGCACAAGGTTTGAGATTCGCGCAAGGTCAGTTGGCGGGGCCGGGGGTCGGCTGAGGTTGTGCGGATTGTGGAGGTTGTGCGGGGCGTGCGGGGGCGGCGGGTGCACGAGGTTTGAGATTCGCGCAAGGTCAGTTGGCGGGGGTGCTGCTTGGCTGAGGTTCTGCGGATTGCCGAGGATGTGCGGGGCGTGCTGAGGCGGCGCGTGCACAAGGTTTGAGATTCGCGCACGATCAGGTGCGGGGGTCGCTGCTTGGCTGGGGTTGTGCGGGTTACCGAGGTTGTGACGCGCCGGTCAGTCGGGGTCGCGGCCGCGGAGTTTCTCGGTGTCGCGCAGGTCGCGCTAGATCTGAAATTCGCGCAAGGTCAGTTGGCGGGGGCGCGGTTCGGCTGGGGTGTGGGGGTTGTGCCGGGATGTGCGGGGCGGCGGGTGCACGAGGTTTGAGATTCGCGCGAGGTCAGCCGGCGGGGCCGGGGGTCGGCTGAGGTTGTGCGAATTGTGGAGGTTGCTCGGGGCGGGGCGTGCTCAGGGTCTGAGATTGGCACAAGGTCAGTTGGCGGGGCCGGGGGCCGGCTGAGGTTCTGCGGATTGCCGAGGCTGTGACGCGCGGTCAGTTGGGGTCGCGGCCTCGGAGCTTTTCGATGTCGCGGCGGTCCCGCTTGGTGGGGCGACCGGCGCCGCGATCGCGCACCGGAACGAACGGCATGCTCTCTTTCGAGGGCGGCGGGGGAGTGCGGTCGTCCACCGACTCCGCGACGAGGGCCGCGCCGACACGCTTCGCGATCGTCTTCTTCACGACGAGGATCCGGTCGAAGCCCTGGATGCGCACACGCAACTCATCGCCGGGGCGCACAGGTTGGGCGGCCTTGGCCCGCTCACCGTTGACCCGGACGTGCCCCGCGCGGCACGCGGTGGTCGCCGCAGACCGGGTCTTGTAGACGCGCACCGCCCAGAGCCACGCATCGACGCGTGCGGTGGTCGCGGCATCCGTCATGTCAGGTCTTTCGTCGGCGAACCTCCATCGTAGGTCGGGCGGTCAGTCGCGCAGGCTCAGCGAGACGAGGGCGCGATCGGGCTTGGGGCGATCGACGATGTCGAAGCCCGCCTTCTCGAACATCGACACGGTGCCGCGATACAGCTGGTTGGCGGAGCGCTTCGTGACGGTGGTGTCGAGGGGATACGCCTCGATGACGCGGGCGTCGGCCTCGCGGGCGGTGGAGACCGCGGCATCCAGGAGCCTCTTCATCAGGCCTTGACCGCGGTGGGTCGTGCGAACGACGAAGCACGAGATCGACCAGACGTCGTCGGCGTCGAGGGGCTCGTCCGTCGCGGTCGTGACGTCGCGTGTACGCAGGAGGCGCGCCTGGTCGATGCGGGGACCGACGCGTACCCAGCCCGCGGGCTCGCCGTCGACGTAGGCGATGAGTCCGGGAGCGCGATCGCCGTGCATCTCGGCGTGAAATCGCGCGGTGAGGTCGTCGCGCGAGGTCTTCTGAAACTCGGCGTTCGTGAGCAGCCACCATTGGCACTGGCAGCCGGGACCGTCTCCGCTGTCGAGCGCCGTCTCGGCGTCGTCGAAGCGGTCGCCGGTGGCGGGGAGGATCTCGATCGTCATGCCCGAGACCGTAGCGAGGGGTTCCGACATCGACAAGGGAGTGCGCACACGCCCGGGGTGGCCGTTGGTTCGCGGGGGAGTCGGCGAGGGGCTAATATAGGGGAGTTGCCCGCTCGCGGGTAACGGGATGTGGCGCAGCTTGGTAGCGCACTTGACTGGGGGTCAAGGGGTCGCAGGTTCAAATCCTGTCATCCCGACGGAATGGGTCGGAACTCGCAAGAGTTTCCGGCCCTTCGTCTTTTCTCGGGGGATGTCCGAGAGCTCGTCACCGCAGCGCCCATCGGGTGAGCCTCATGTTCGATTTCGACGAGTTCGTGATCGCGCTTCCGTCCATCGTGATCATCGGTGGGATCTCGGCCCTGGTGTCGTGGCTAGTCATCCGCGGCGCAGTCCTCTCCGCACAGCGCACGTACCGCCGGGAGCAGATCGAGGGGCACTCGGACCAGCTCTGAGGCGCGGCCGGTCGAACCACCCCCGTCCGCCCGATCACGAGAAGTCGAACGTCAACACCGCCGTACGCGTCTCGGGTTCGAAGAACAGCAGGATCGCGTCGGCGCCGTGCCATCGCCAGGGGTACCCCGACGTCGCCGCGATGAACTGGAACGGGCGGCCGTCGGCCACCGCCGCGTCATCTCCGCGCGCCGCGTCGTCAGACACAGCCAGGACGCGAACGTGGCCGACGAAATGCCAGTGCCCGTCAGCCTAGGGAGCCCCCGGCCCCGCCGTCCTCCTCGAGATCCACGTCGACCCTCTCGACCAGCTCACCCACCGCGCGGCAGCCCTGAAAACGGCCCGAGACTGGCAATCGCCTGGGCAACGCCATCGCCATCGACCCGGAACATGCGGAATTCCGGGGATCACGGCGTCGCCGTATGCGCCTGCGCGCATACGCTCCCCGTAGCGTGGCCAACAAGTCGTCGGCATCTGCCCCCGGCTTCGAGACTTCGGTCACCCCCACCGAGGAGCACGCATTGGCTGCACCCGTCATCGAGTCCCGGATGGGACCGATCCGTCAGACCTACAAGGGAACGACGGAGTTCCCGCCCATGGCCAAGGCCTACACGGAGTTGTCGCAGGTCGTCCGTGAGACGGGCCTGCTCGTTCGCGCCCGCCGGTTCTACGCCCTGGTCGGCACCGTCCTCGCCCTCGGGTTCGGCGGGGCGATCACCGGCTTCGTCCTGCTCGGCGACAGCTGGTTCCAGCTGCTGATCGCCGCGGCCCTCGGCATCCTGTTCACCCAGGTGGCGTTCCTCGCCCACGAGGCCGCGCACAAGCAGATCTTCTCCTCGGGTAAAGCCAACGACCGCCTCGCGCTGTGGCTCGCGGCCGGTGTCGTCGGCATGAGCCTGTCGTGGTGGACCTCGAAGCACACCCGCCACCACGCCAACCCCAACCGCGTGGGCAAAGACCCCGACATCGAGATCGACACGATCTCGTTCATCGAGGTCGACGCCGCCAAGGCGCGCGGCCTGCAGCGTTGGATCACCCAGCGCCAGGGGTGGGCGTTCTTCCCCCTGCTCACGCTCGAGGGCGCCAACCTCCACTTCATCGGTCTGCGCCACCTGCTCTCGAAGGAGCCGGTCAAGGGCCGCTGGACGGAGCTCGGCCTCATCGCCCTGCGCTTCGCGGTCTTCGTGGCTCCGGTGTTCGTCTTCCTGCCGCTCGGCATGGCCTTCGCCTTCGTCGGCGTGCAGCTCGCCGTGTTCGGTCTGTACATGGGTGCCTCGTTCGCGCCGAACCACAAGGGCATGGCCGTCATCGCTCCCGATGCGAAGCTCGACTTCTTCAGCAAGCAGGTGCGTACCTCGCGCAACATCACCGGCGGGTGGTGGGCCACGTGGCTCATGGGCGGTCTGAACTACCAGATCGAGCACCACCTGTTCCCGAACATGCCGCGCCCGCACCTCAGCAAGGCCCGTGCGATCGTCAAGGAGCACAGCCAGACGCTCAACGTCCCCTACGTCGAGACCACCTTGTTCGAGTCGTACGGCATCGTCATCCGTTACCTGAACCAGGTGGGGCTCGCCGCTCGCGACCCGTTCGAGTGCCCCATGACTTCGGCGGCCGCGCGGGCCTGACGCCCGCACGACCATCCATCCCAGAGGGCCCCGCATCGCGCGGGGCCCTCTGTCGTGGTTTCGGTGACAAATGTCACCGCGAGTGGTGACCGACGGCTCTCCCGCCCACGGGGGTCCGCTGGTCGACTGGAGGAACCTCGACCCGAAGGATCCCCGTGAAGAAATCCACCCGCCTCGCCCTCCTGTTCCCACCCGTCGTGATCGTCGGCGTCCTCGCGGCGACGCTGGCCACCACGGCCGCCGTCAACGCCGTGGCCACCCGCGCCGAGGCCGCGGAGATCACCCCGTACGGCCAGCGGGTTCCCGTGGGGGGTCGTTCGATGAACGTCGTCGTGAGCGGTGACCACGCGGAGACCATCGTGCTGCTGCCGGGCCTGGGCACCGCGGCACCCGGCCTCGACTTCGCCCCGCTCATCGACCAGCTCGACGACACGTACCGCGTCGTCGCCGTCGAGCCGTTCGGAACCGGGCTGAGCGATCAGACCGACGTACCGCGCACGGCCGCGAACATCACGAGCGAGGTGCACACGGCGCTGGAGTACCTCGGCGTCGACCGCTACGCGCTCATGGGGCACTCGATCTCGGGCATCTACGCGCTGACCTACGTCGAGGCGTATCGCGATGAGGTGACGGCGTTCGTCGGCATCGACAGCAGCGTGCCGGACCAACCCGGCGGTGACGAACCGATCGCGACCGACTCCCTCGCCCTCTTGAACACTCTCGGCCTCACCCGCGCCCTTCGAGCGCTCGCCCCCGACCCGTACGAGGGACTGCCCTACGGCGCGAACGAGAGGGAGCAGATGCGTCTGCTCACGAACGCGAACTCCGCGGCGCCGACCGTGCTCGACGAGATGGCCCACGCATCGACGAATTTCGCCGACGCGGGAGGTCGACGCTTCCCCGCCGACCTCCCGGTGCTGCTGTTCGCGCGCGTGGCCGACGACGACGTCGAGGGATGGGTCGACCTTCACCGCGCCCAGGCGGCATCCGTCGACCGGGGCGAGATGGTGCCGATGGCGGGCGAGCACTACCTGCACCACACGCTCTCGCGCGAGATCGCCGAGGGTACGCGCCGCTTCGTCGGCGGCTGAGGCTCAGGGCACGAGAACGATCTTTCCCGTCCCCGTCCCCGCCTGCCCGAACGCGTGCGCTGCCGCGGCGTCGGACAGGGGGAACGTCTTCGCGACGACCACACGCACCTGGCCGCTCGCCGCGAACTCGGCGAGGCGTTCCCGGAACGAGAGTCGGTAGGCGGTGCCGGCATCCTGACCCGGTCCATAGCCGAGGAGCTTGATGCCGGTGCCGTGGCGTCGGTCCGAGCCCGTGATCGAGGCGATGCGGGCGGGATCCGCGACGAGCGCGAGCGAGACGTCGAGCGCTTCGTCGGTGCCGACGGTGTCGATCGCGGCGTCGATTCCGTCCGGCGCGACGCCGCGCACTCGATCGGCGAGCCCCGCACCGTACTCGACGGGGATCGCGCCGAGTTCGCGCAGCAGCTCGTGATGACGGGCTGAGGCGGTGGCGATCACCCGCGCGCCGAGCTGCCTCGCGAGTTGCACGGCCATGAGCCCGACTCCGCCCGCGCCGCCGTGGACGAGCACGGTCTCTCGTGCGCCGAGCCCGGTCGCCGCGAGGGTGTGGGCGGCGGTGAGGCCCGCGAGCATGAGCGACCCGGCCTCCGCCCAGCCCAGCGCGGCGGGTTTGGGAATGAGGGATGCCACGGGTGCGACGACGTGATCCGCATACGCCGCGTGCGCGGGATAGACGATGACATCGTCGCCCACCGCGGTGCCCTCGACGCTCGAGCCGACCGCGATGACCGTTCCCGCGGCATCCATGCCGAGCGCCGGAAGCGTCTCGGTCAATCCGGCCTCCTCTTTCTCGTCGTCGTCCACGTCGTGGAAGGCTCCGCTGTAGAGCTTCCAGTCGAGCGGGTTCACGCCGGCAGCGCGCACGCGCACCACGACCTCGTCGGGCCCGGGCTCGGGGGTGTCGATCTCGATCACCTCGAGTACGTCGGGACCGCCGAAGGCGCGCGGGCGGATGACTCTGGACATGGGGACCTCCGGGATCAGGGGGCGGCTCGATCTCGCGCCCGATCCATCGTCGCCCGGGGAATGGGTTTCAGAAAGCGCAACATACGCAAACCGTCATTGCGTCAGACACAATGATGAAGGTGGCGATCGAACAGATGGACCTCAATCTCCTGCGCGCACTCGACGCGCTCCTGCAGACGGGCAGCGTGTCGCTGGCCGCGGAGCGTCTGCATCTTTCCGTGCCCGCGACCAGCCGGGCGCTGGGTCGTCTGCGCCAGACGATGAACGACCCGCTGCTCGTGCGCGCGGGCCGCGGCATGGTTCCCACCCCGTTCGCGCTGCGGACGGCGCCGCGCGTGCGGTCTCTCCTCGAGGAGATCGAACGCCTCCGGCGTCCCGCCGCCGACGACCCGTCCGCGTGGCACCGAACGTTCTCGATCCGCATCAACGACGCCCTGTCGCCCGTGCTCGCGCCGCGGCTCACGCGTCTGGTCGCCACCCGTGCCCCGCACGTCCAGCTGCGGTTCGTGGCGCAGCAGTCCAAGACGGTCGAACTCCTACGCGATGGCACCCTCGATCTCGACGTGGGCGTCGTCGATCCCGGTCCGCCCGACGTGCGAGCATCCGTCCTCTTCGCCGACACCTTCGTCGCCGTGGTCTCGGCGGCATCGAGAATCGGACGGATGCCGCGGCTCGATCTCGACGAGCTGTGCGCGGTGCCGCACGTCTCGGCATCGCGCCGCGGACTCGATCGCGGTCCGCTTGATGAGGCCCTGGAAGCGCGGGGGCGGAGCCGGCGCGTCGTCGCTGTGGTCCCGACCTACGCGGTCGGTGCGCTGATGGCGCTCGAGGACGACGTGCTGTGCCTCATCCCCTCGGTGCTCGCCCGGCACCTGACCGAGCGCGGGGTGCCCTTGCGCGTGCACGAGGTTCCCGTCGACCTGCCGAAGGCCACCGTGCAGCAACGGTGGCACGAGCGGGTCGAAGCCGATCCGGCATCGCTCTGGCTGCGCGCGATGACGCAGGAGGCGGTCGGTGAACTCCGGCTCACAGACTCCCCGCCAACGCCCTCCCCACCGTCCGCCCAGTGAACAGGCACCCGCCGAGGAAGGTCCCCTCGAGGGCGTTGTACCCGTGGGCCCCGCCGCCGCCGAAGCCCGCGGCCTCGCCCGCCGAGTAGAGGCCGGGGATCGGCATCCCGGATCCGTTCAGGGCGCGGCCGTCGAGGTCGGTCTGGATGCCGCCGAGCGTCTTGCGCGTGACGATCCAGAGTCGTACGGCGATGAGCGGGCCGTGGCGGGGGTCGAGGATCGCGTGGGCGGGGACCGTGCGGAAGAGTCGATCGCCGCGAAAGCGTCGACTGTTCTGGATGCCGATGGTCTGAGCGTCTTTCGAGTACGGGTTCACGACCTCGCGGTCACGCGCCTCGAGCTGCCGGCGGATCAAGTCCTCGTCGAGGAGGTCGTCTCCGGTGAGGGCGTTCATTCCGCGCACGAGCTCGGCCAGGGTGTCGGCGACGACGAAGTCGGCTCCCTCCCGCTTGAAGTCCTCGACCGGGCCGGGAGCGGCACGCCCGAGCCGCGTGCGCAGCAGCAGAGCCAGGTCGCGGTTGGTGATGTCGGGGTTCTGCTCCGACCCCGACAGCGCGAACTCCTTCTTGATGATCGTCTGATCGAGCACGAACCACGAGTAGTCGTATTCGACGAGGTCGGGCGTCGATCGCAGGATCTTCAACGTTCCGAGGGTGTCGTACCCGGGCAGCCCCGGGAGGGGCAACCGGCGACCGCGCGCGTCGAGCCACATCGAGGAGGGACCGGGCAGGATCCGGATGCCGTGACCCGGCCACACGGGGTTCCAGTTCTGCAGCCCCTCGGTGTAATGCCACATACGATCGCGGTTCACCAGCCGCACGCCCTGGTCGGCGGCGATGTCGAGCATGCGTCCGTCGACGTGCGCGGGGACGCCGGTGACCATCGTGCGCGCGGGAGTGCCGAGGCGATCGGGCCACCAGCGGCGCACTCGCTCGTGGTCGCCGCCGATACCGCCCGAGGCGATGACGACGGCCTGCGCCGAGAGCTCGAACTCGCCGACCACCTCACGTGACGACGACACCCCGCGCGGGGAATCGTCGGGGGCGAGGATCGCGCCGCGCACGCCCGTCACGGCGCCGTCGGTGAAGACCAGTTCGTCGACCCGGTGGCGGAACCGCAGGTCGACGGCATCCGCCTTTCTCGCTTTTTCGGCGAAGGGTTCCGAGATCCCGGTGCCCGTTCCCCACGGCACGTGGAAGCGGGGAACGGAGTTGCCGTGGCCCCCGGCGCTGAGCGACCCGCGTTCCGCCCAGCCGACGACGGGGGTGAACCTCACGCCCTGCTGTTGCAGCCACGCGCGCTTCTCGCCGGCGGCGAACTCGACGTACGCCCGCCCCCACTTCTGCGCCCACTCGTCCTCGGGGTGCGCGCCATCCAGGCGGTCCCAGCCGGCGGAGCCCTGCCAGTCCTGCCAAGCGAGCTCGAACGAGTCCTTGACCCGGAGACGGCGTTGCATGGGGGAGTCGACGAGGAAGATCCCGCCGAACGACCAGAACGCCTGCCCGCCCAGGTTGGCGGCGTTCTCTTGCTCGACGATGATCACGCGCTTTCCCACGCGCACGAGCTCGTTGCTGGCGACGAGGCCCGCGAGCCCTGCTCCGATGATGATGACGTCGGCGTCCATGTTCTCCCTCGGCGTCGAGTGGCGGGACCCACGCTACGCCGGTCGACGCGTCGAGGGCCGGTGCGGGGAGTCCCCGCGCACCGGCCCTCGTCTCACTCGTATCGCAGCGACTCGACCGGGTCGGCGCGCGCGGCACGCGCCGCCGGCAATGTTCCGGCGAGGAAAGCGATCCCCATCACCGCCAGCGTCGTCACGACGATCGACACCGGATCGAAGGCGATGAGCTGCAGGCCGGGTAGGTCGCTGAACAGGCTCGTCGCGAGTTGGGCGCTGACCGCCGTCCCCACCCCGATCGCCACGACCGCGCCGAGCGCACTGCCCAGCAGACCGATGAAGATCGCCTCGAGGCTGAAGAGCGTGAACACGCGTCCGCTCCCCATGCCCATCGCCTTCATCAGGCCGATTTCCCGCGTGCGTTCCTGCACCGACATGAGCAGGGTGTTGACGATGCCGAAGCTCGCGGCCAGCAGCGCGATGATCGCGAAGGCGTTCAGGACCAGCACGATCCCGTTGATCACCGCTTCGAAGGTGCCCAGCTGATCGGCGACCGTCGTGCCGGTGTAGCCGGCGTCGGTGAGCGCGGCCTTCACGTCGGTCCCTTTCGCACCCGCTGCCATCGTCGCGCTTGCCGAGGCGTACCGGTCGAGCTGGTCGGCGGGGACGCCGGTGTTCTGCGCGGCCGACAGGGCGTCCTCGAGCGCGGCGTTCGTCCTCAGCGTCGTGGTGCTGCCGAAGGCCTCCTCGGTCACCCCGGTCACCGTCGCCTCGACCGTGTGTCGCGTGCGCACCGGATCGGTGACCGCGATGGTCACGGTGGCACCCACGGCCGCTTCGGCGTCGGCGAAGCCCATCGGCGCCACCAGGCCGTCGGGCAGGGCGACCTCCAACGTCTCGGTACCGTCGTCGGGCGCTGCCCCCGCTCCCAGCTGCGGCGTCTGTCCCGCCACGAGGCTCCCGGCCCGCGCGACATACGGGTCACCGCCGGGCGCCTGCACGTAGTCGATCGTCACGGACTTCACCGGTACGACCCGCGCGATACCCGGCACCGCTGCGAGCGTCGTGATGTCCTGATCCGTGAGCGCTGTCACCTCGCTCGTCGTTCCGGGAGGGCCCGACTGACGCCCCGACGAGATGGCACCCGGATCGTATTTCTGAGGACCCGTGGATGCCGTAGCGTCGGTGCTCGTCTTCGTCACGGTCAGCGCATCGGAGGCGCCCATCGCGCTGACGGTGCTGTCGATGAAGGCGTTGATGCCGGTTCCGAGCCCGTTGGTGATGGTGAGGGTGAAGGCGCCGACGAAGATCGCCAGCACCGTCAGGATCGTGCGGGTCTTCGAGCGGAAGGTGTTGGCGACGGCGGTGCCGACGAGGTCGAGGATTTTCATGCCGCGCTCCGCTCTTCGGCGACGATCAGGCCGTCGCGGATCTGCACGCGGCGGTCGCACCGCGCCGCCAGGTCTTCGTCGTGCGTCACCACGATCAGGGTGATGCCGTGCTCGCGATTGAGGCGGAAGAGGATGTCCTCCACGACCGCTCCGGTCGCCGAGTCGAGGTTGCCGGTGGGCTCGTCGGCGAAGATCACCTGCGGGTCGTTCACGAGCGCCCGCGCGATCACCGCGCGCTGCTTCTGTCCGCCCGACAGAGCGGTGGCCTTGTTGCGGGCCTTGTCGCCCATGTCGAGCTCGGCCAGGGCGGCCAGCCCTCGACGCTTGCGCTCGGCGCGTCCCACCCCGGCGATCTTCAGCGGCAGCACGACGTTGTCGAACACCGACGCGGTCGGCGTCAGGAAGAACTGCTGGAACACGAAACCGAAGGTCTTGTTGCGCGTGCGGTTGAGCCGGCGTCCGCGCAGGGTCGTGGCATCCACTCCGTCGAGGCGCACGGTGCCGCGCGTAGGTGCGTCCATCAGTGCCAAGAGGTGCATGAGCGTGGACTTGCCCGAGCCGCTCTTGCCGAGGATCGCGATGCTCTCGCCGCGATGGATGTCGAGGGTCACCCCGCGCAGCGCGTCGAAGCGGGCGGAACCTCGGCCGTACGACTTGTGCAGGTCGGTGACCGAGAGGAGTGGGGGAGCGGGATCGGATGCCATGACCTCACCCTCGCGCTCGAACCTCGGATGCCGCGTCCCACCGCCGGGGAGGACGCCTCCCCCCACGGGGGTATTCGACAATGACCCGCCGGGGCGATCGTCGGACAGGGAGCGAGGGGACAGACTGGTCGGGTGAGCGCCCCCGGATCGACGATGCCCGCGCGTCGCGCGATGCGGGCGGCGCGTCCGTGGCTCGTCGACCTCGGCTTCGGCTTCCTCATCGTCGGACCCGCGTTCGCGCCCATCCCCGTCGCCGAGATGCGTCCGGCGAACACCCTCGCCCTTGTCCTGGTGCTGCTTCCGGCCGCGGTGCTGCCGCTGCGGCGCGTGCGTCCCCGGGTCGCGCTCGCCGCGTGCGCGGCGCTGTACCTGGGGGCGTTGAGCCTGGGAACCCTCTCTCCCGGCGCGACCCTCGCGCTGATCGTCTCGATGTACGCCGTC
Source organism: Microbacterium sp. SL75 (assembly GCF_026625865.1). Taxonomy (NCBI): domain Bacteria; kingdom Bacillati; phylum Actinomycetota; class Actinomycetes; order Micrococcales; family Microbacteriaceae; genus Microbacterium; species Microbacterium sp. SL75. Next base: position 2,454,301 of record NZ_CP113067.1, read on the forward strand.
GCCCAGCGCACGACCCGGCGGGTGTCGGTCCCGGCTGGCCTCGTGGCCGTGATGGTCGTGGCGGGGGTGAGCATCGCCATCACGCTCGTCACCGGCATGGACACGCGTTTTCTTCAGGTGGCCCTCGCCCTCGCCCTCGCGGGCGCCGTCGGCGACGCATCCCGATCGCGACGCGCGTACGTCGAAGCGGTGGAGGAGCGGGCACGACGGGCCGAAGAGACCCGTGAGGCCGAGGCCCGTCGGCGCGTCACCGAGGAGCGCCTGCGCATCGCGCGCGACCTGCACGACGCGGTCGCGCACCGCATCTCGGTGATCAGCCTGAACGCCGGTGTCGCGTCGTCGTCGATCGAGACGCGACCCGAGAAGGCACGTGAGGCGCTCGCCACCATCCGCACCACCTCGCGCGACGTGCTCGGCGAGATCGGCGGGATGCTCAGCGTGCTCCGCACCCCCGACGAGGCCGTGGCCCTCGAGCAGCCCGGGCTCGCGCGCGTTCCCGAGGTGGTCGAGTCGGTGCGCGTGGCGGGGTGGGACGTCGTGGTGCGCGACGAGATCGGAACGGATGCCGAGGCCTCCGCCATCCCGATCGGAATCGGCATCGTGGCCTATCGCGTCGTGCAGGAGGGCCTCACGAACGCGATGAAGCACGGCAGCACGCGCCGCGCGCACGTCCTGATGCGTCGCGACGGGGACGTTCTCGAAGTCGTCGTCACGAACCCCCTGGATCGCATGCCCGACCCCGAGGACGCACCGCCGACGTCGGGGTTCGGGCTCGTCGGTCTGCGCGAGCGCGTCGACGCCGTGCGCGGTGAGCTCGACGCCGGCCTCGCCCCCGGCGGCTACCGGCTGGCCGCGCGTCTTCCCCTCCCCGCCGCCGCTCGATCGGAGACCGCCCCGTGACCACCGTGATCGTCGTCGACGACCAGTCGCTCATCCGCTCCGCCGTTCGCGATCTGCTCGACGCAGCCGAGGGGATCACGGTCGTGGGCGAGGCCGTCGACGGCGAGACTGCTGTCGCGCTCGCCCGGCACCTCCGACCCGATGTGGTCGTGTGCGACATCCGGATGCCGCGGATGGACGGCATCGACGCCACCGCGGTGATCTGCGCCGACCCGGCCCTCACCGACACCCGGGTGCTCATCCTGACCACCTTCGAGGAGGACGAGTACGTCGTTTCGGCTCTGCGGGCCGGGGCGAGCGGGTTCATCGGCAAGGGCGCCGAGCCCGACGACATCGTGCGGGCGGTGCGAGCGGTGCACGAGGGGGGAGCCCTGCTCTCTCCGACGGCCACGCGCGCGCTGATCGAGACCTGGGTGCGCGCGGCTCCCGCGCCGGTGGGTGCGCCCCCGTCGCTCGAGGCATTGACCGATCGCGAACGCGAGGTCTTGCTGCTCATCGCGCGCGGGCACTCGAACGACGAGATCGCCGCCCAGCTGTTCATCTCTCCGCACACGGCGAAGTCGCACGTGAAGAACACGATGCTCAAGCTCGGGGCCCACGATCGCGCGCAACTGGTGATCGCGGCGTACGAGAGCGGGCTGCTCCGCCCCGGTCACTGACGGTTCTCGCTCGTACGATCGGTGGTGGTGATCACGGCGAAACAGATCGGTGAACTTCGCCAGCGGTGGAAACGGGAGAGCTACCGGATCGATCGACGACGAGCGGGGGTCGCGGTGCGGTGTTCCGTGGGTGCGCGATTCACGGGACAGCAATGGCGGCAAGCGACATTCATCGACTGCCGGTTCCGGCACACGGTCGTCACGCAGTCCGATTTCGGTGCGGCGACGTTCTCCGAGTGTCGATTCGAGGGGGGTTCTTGGGACCCGGACTCCATCTCTCGAGCGAGATTCGACGGGGAGCAGCCGCGCGTCCGCAGCGAGGCGCACTGACCGCCCGTGCGCGGATCATGCGCGCACTCACTCGCCGGGGCCGGGTGATCTTCGCGTCGAGGTTCGGGATGCAGGCCCCGGCGGTCGGCCGCCTCCGTCCGCTCGCTGCCGGTTCTCAGCGCGGGACGACGGGCGCCTCCGCTCGCCGCGGTGGGTAGTCGCGAAGCGAGATCTCGCGGCTGTCGAACATGCCTCGACGCGCGCGGACCATGGTCATGCCGGAGCGGCGCAGATTCTCGGCGAGTTCTGCCGTCAAGGGCGCGTGATGCGCTTTCTGCCATCCGCCCGCCAGCGTGTAGGTGTGGGTCACCGTGCGGGGTCGAGTCATGGATGCCTCCTGAGGGAACCGTAGCGCCCGTGAATCGCCCTCATCCCAAATGTCTCGCACCCGTCATCTGCCGGTTTTCCGGCGTAACCCGGTCGGTCACGATCGGAGCCGAAGCGCCCCCGACAATGTCGCTATGACCACCGCGCGCATCGTGATCCTGTTCGCCCTGGCCGCGGTCGACGGCGTCGGTTACCTGGAGCGGCGCATCCAATCTCTAGAGGGATGAGTAGTTAGCTAGGCGAAATATTGGTCGCTTGTCAAGCGCCCTCCGTGGCGATGGCCTCTCGCGGACACTTGATCCATGAAGAACGAGAACACGCCTCACGAGGGCCTTGCCGACGACTTCGCCGATCTCGACACCTCGCGCCCCTTCGGCTCGTACCTGTCGGTGATCAACGGCGGCAACTAGTCGTCCGGAACCTCCGAGCGAGGTTCGTACGAGAGGGCCGGATGCCGTGGGCGTCCGGCCCTTCGTCGTTAGCTCCCACCGTCCAGAAGAAGGGATTCCATGACCCCACGCACCATCGAGATCGACGGCACGACGATCCACGGCATCCCGTCGCTCTACGCCGAACTTAACCGCGTGTTCATGCCCGACGAGGAGTGGACGCTGGGCGAGAGCCTCGATGCCCTCGACGACCTGCTGTACGGCGGGTTCGGGGTGCTCAACGGGGCGGAGTCGGCGCTGGTGGTGTGGAAGCGGGCTGACATCGCGCGGGAAGCGCTGGGGATCGATGCGACGCGCGAGTACTACCGCGCCAAGCTCGCCCGGCCGGAGGTTTACTCCGCGGCCACCGCTCAGCGCGCCCTCGCTGCGCTCGAGTCGGGGGCAGGGGAGACGTACTTCGAGCTGGTGGTGAGGGTTTTCCGGGATCACCGGAACATCGAGCTGGTGCTCGACTGACGGGGGAGGGTGATCCGGTTCCGGTGGGAGAGTGCGATCCTGCCGCAATCATGCGTGGTCGCGCAGAGACGCTTCCATCCGAGCCAGGATCGCGCTCCGATACGAGAGCTTCTTGGCGGCGGTCAAAGAGGAGAGCCCGAAGCGCGATGCCGTAGTGAAGTCGGGGTTCGGTTGCGCCAACCAGAGGTTATAGACCGTCTAGGGCTGGTCGTCGGAGTATTTCATGGCGAGGACGGCGACGAATGCGAGTGGACATAGCTCTCCATCCGGTCCACGACGGAGCCGCGGAACGGGAGCTTCTTGGCGAAACTGATCGGGGACACTCCGTGTACCGATACCAACGTGAAATCGGCATCTTCACGCTCGAACCACAGGTCGTAGATCGGATTCAGGTCCTCGTCGCTGTACTTCATGTTGAGGACTTCAAGAAAAGGGACGCGTCCGTTCTCGTCCAGCGCGTTGATATCGGCGCCGGCATCGATCAGACGTCGCGCGATGCGCGCGTCTTCTCCGACGTCGTGGGAGACCTGACCGAAGAGGACGTGAAGAGCGGTTGCCCCACCATCACCAGCCGTGAGGGGGGCGCCCTCGTCGAGCAAGAAGTGGCCGAGGCTGTATCTACTCGGCAGGTCTTTATTGGCGAGTGCCTGCAGCAGGAGCCCACGTCCTCTCGCGTCCACCTTTTGAGCGTCGCCGGGGCGAAAGAGTGAAAAGAAGGTGCGTGCGGGTTCCCTAGAGGCGGTCGCGAAGAGATCGATGATCAACTCGCAAACGGAATCGGCCCCGCAAGCTGCGTGGTGAACGCGATGTGCTCGAAAATGCGGGAACGGGTCAGGTACTCGACCCCTTCTGGACCTCCTGCAGGCAACGGAAGCTTGTACGCATAGATGTAATCGAAATCCTCGAGGGTGTTGAGTGAGCCATACGTCACGGCAGCCTCGGCGTACGGCGCGTAGTCCATGAATCTGTTGAGCCAGCTCTCCTGGGCTGCGAACAGTCCGATGAGGTCCAGACTCGATCCGACTCCGCCGGTTGCCCGGGCATAGCGGAACTGCAGGACGCGGTACTTCCCGTCGAACGAGACCACCACGTCCCCCATGGCCGTGGCGAGGACCGGAATCATGTCCGACCGGGGAAGAAATTCTCCGATCATCGAGGTGTAGTAATCCGGGTTCACCACGCGCAGGAACCCGTCGGCAGCCAGGCCGAATCCTTGCGCCTGCCACAGCTCGACGAGAGCCGGCTCTACCGACGGGCGGTATCGGTCGATGACCGCCTCGGGAACCGGGGCAACCGGCACGAAATCTCTAAACAGTTCGACACTCATCATCGAAATCCTATCCGCCGAGTTTGATGTTGAGGAGGGTGTTCCGGAGTTGCTCCGGCGTCATAGTCGCAGCGATGTCTCTAACCGCTTGCTCGAGATCCGGGACGCGTGACCGCCATTGAGAACCGATTGATGAGTTGACAGCGGCATCCCCGACTCCGTCGAAGTCGAGGGGATCCCCGCCAGCCACAGCATCCAACCGATGGATGGCATGTTGAGACTTCATCCACTCAAGGGCAGCTTGCTCCGCCTCGTCGTACGGCATGCCCGACCGCACGCGCTGGGCGATCGCGTCACTCAGGGCGACCTCTCTCACCGCGGCCTGTTCGGCCTTCACTGCGCTCGAGCGGTCCCCGGTGAACTCATCCCTCCGCTGCAGCCATGTCTCGAACGTCGTGTTGTCCAAGACGTCCTGAGCGTTGGTGATCTGACGATCCCACTCGGGGCGACTGTGCTTCGTGTTGTACGTGAAGTCGACGTCCAACTGAGTCGGATGGCGCACGAGGCTCTCGGCTGCAGTTTCCGCGGCGTGTACCGTGCTGGAGCCTTTGCCGCCCCCGGCCCACTTCGTCAGGAACTGCAACGCCTTGCCCGCCATGCCGCTCAGCTCGTCGACGAGCCCGCGGAGCTTCGTGAAGGCGTTCACGACGGTGGTGATGGTCTTGCTGATGCGCGGGACGAGTGCGGAGACCCGCGAGCCGACCTGCGCCGCGATCACGGGCGTCGCGAGACCGACTGTCGCGACGGCGGTGATGGCGGCGGAGATCGCCATGCCGACGATCTGACTGATGGCGTCTCGGACGAGATCATGGGTCATCTGCACGAGCGACGACGCCATCGACAAGCCCGTCGAGATCGCCCCCGCCCATTGGCCCGAGGTCGTGAGGTGCTGCGACAGCCCCTGCACGTGCGCCGTGTACGCGGTGATGGTCTCACCCGATAGCCCGTCGAGGTCAGCGAGCCGGTTCTGCGCGGTGACGCCGAGCTCGCTCATCCGGGCGCCCACGTTGCTCCAGGTCGCGGCGAATGCCTGGACTTCGGCCGCGTTCCCCGTGAGATCGTTCAGCCATCCCTTGAGCGGCTCGATGTGGTCGAGCAGCCACCCCAGGCCGTTAGCGATCAGCGTGCCGATGGGGTCCATCACGGCGGCGACGGTGTTCATCGCGGCCGAGAATCCCGCGATCCCTCCCTCGACCCAGTTGCCGCTCTGGATGGCATCGGCCAGAGCCTGCCCATCGGTGACGAGGAAGGCGCCCGAGAACGCGGATGTCGTATCCACGGGAGCCGCCACGAGCGAGTTGCTCATCCAAGGCCTCCCTCGAGGTGCTTCGTCACCTGGATGACGGTCTCTTCGAACGTGTCGAAGTCGGTGACGACTGCGCGTAACTCCTGCCCCGTGCGTTCGAGTACGCCCTCCGCGCCGTTGATGTGCTGAGAGACCGCCCCCGACACCATTCCGACAGGGGGAACGATCCAGGCGCAGAGAACGCCGAACGCCCCTCCGCCGAGGTTGACGCTCTGAATCGCCGATGCGGCCTCGGCAGCATCCGAGGCCAGCTGCTGCACGCGCGAGGCGTGCTGCAGCAGAATGTCCGCATCCATCCGGATCTGCTGGCTCATCGCAGCCCTCCTCGGCGCGTCACTCCGTCGTCTTCCTGGTCGGGAATGAGCTCCGCGGCCACGACGCCGACGATGGGGTCGGATTCGCCCATGATCTCGGTGGTCACCTCTAGGGTGCGAACGCGGGCGTTCTTCGTCGCCTTCGCGATCAGCTCCATCACCTCGGCGCTGACGCGTCGGCCCCCGCGGTCCAGCGCCGCGTCCGCGATCTCGAGGTCGCGCACGACCCCCGCCGCGTCCACCTCGACTGAGATGTCCCGGGTGCGTGCCACGGCCTTCGCTCGCACATCGGCGATCGCGGCCTGCAGCGCGGGCAGCTTCTCGCCGCGTTCCTGCGCTCGACGCGTATCTTCTTCGATCCGCGCGAGCGTCTCTTCCGGTGATCCGTACACGCTGCGCCCCCACCCCGGCCACTCGCGGCAGACGTTCCTCCACAACGCGCGGCAATCGTCACTTATCCACAGACGAGGGTAGGTCGGAAAGCCGTCGAACAGGATGAGAATCGTCTCATCCGCGTGCGAGCGCCTGGCTCAGACGACGGCCTGCAGGGCACCCGCGCGCGCGGCGACGTCGACTGGCCGTGGGACCTGGTGGGCGAGGTCACCGTCGCCGGGCCGCCCGCGACGCTGTCGCTCACGATGGTCGACGGGTACGTGCCGGTCACGTGTTCGATGCGCTACCTCGGCGCAGATCCCCATCAGGTAGCGGCGATCGTCCGTTTCTTCCGCGACCATCCCGAAGAGCGCGGTGTGCTCGAGACCGGGGGAGAGGCGGCGCTCAACCGCGCAGCAGACGTGCTCCGTCCCGTCGGGGGCTGATTACGACGCGGGACATCCCGCCGATCCCCCTACTCGCTCGCCTTCTCGAGCCCCCGCGTGCGGATCTCCTCGAGGTCGAGGCCCGCGAGGATCTTCCGCGCGACGAGGTCGTCGATGGTGCCCTCGCGGCGCAGTCGCAGCAGCACCTCGCGCTTGCGGTCCAGCACCGCCAGCCGCAGTCGCTGCGCCTCCTTGTGGCGAAGCAGGGGAGAGCGCTGGGTGACGTCGATGTCGTCGCTCACGGCGATCATCTGCAGGGGCCCGGTGAAGGCCGCTGCCTCGTCGGGGCTGTCCGCCGTGCTGTCGGCGCCCGCGCGGCGACGCTCGGCTTCGGGCACGTCGGGCGGCACCGGTCCCGTGGAGGAGGGCTCATCGCCGAGTGACGCGTCGAGCTCGGCGAGGTCGCGCTCTTCGATCGCGCGTTGACGCGCGATCGCGCGGGCGTTCGCCAGCTCGAGACGCTCGTAGCCTTCCCGTCGCGCACGGTCGCGCACGCGATCGCTGATGCCGTGCTCGGTCGCCAGGTCGTCGAGGGCGGCGAGGGCGGCACCCGAGATCGCGCGCTCGGCGAGCTCGTACTCCTCGATCGCGGCGTCGTCGTTCGGAAGCTTCGCCCACCGGATCACGGCGGGCAGCAGGGGACCCTGGACGAGCAGGGTGAGCACGATCACGCCCGCCGTGACGAACACGATGGCGTCGCGACCGGCCACGGGTGCGCCCTCGGCCGTGGTAACCGGCACCGACAACGCGATCGCTAGCGATACGGCGCCGCGGAATCCCGCCACCGTACTCACCACGCGAGATCGATGCCTCAGCGACCGCGATGATCCGGCGGCGGGTCGCGAGAACGGCGAGAAGAGCCACTGGAACAGGTACCGCACGACGAAGAGAGCGACCCACGCCGCAACGGTGACCAGGAGCAGCAGACCGATCTCCGACCCCGAGATCTCGTGCAGCACGAGTTGCACCTCGAGCCCGATCAGCACGAAGAGCGCACCGTTGAGCAGGTAGACGCCGAAGGGCCACGTGGCATCCGCCGCTCGTCGCGACATCGCGGTGGTGATGCGCGGCGACACCCACGCCATGATGAGGCCGGCGAACACCACGGCGAGCACTCCCGAGGCCTCGACGAGTTCGGCGATGAGGAACGACACGAACGGGACGAGCACCATCGTGAGGTTGATCGTGAGCGTCGACTGCATGCGGCGCAGGGCGAAGAAGGCGGCGGCCGCCACCGCGACACCGGCCGCCGCGCCACCGAGGTACGACAGCAGCACCATGCCGGTGATCTGCAGCGGCGTGATCTGGTCACCGAGCAGCAGGGCGACGGCGATCGCGTAGAGAACGAGCGCGGTGCCGTCGTTGGTGAGGCTCTCGGCCTTGAGCTTCATGAAGGTCTTGGCGGGCAACAGTCGTCCGAGCGCTGCGACGGCCGTGGCGTCGGGCGGAGCGACTGCGGCACCGAGCACGAGGGCTGCTTCCCACGGCACCCCCATCCACGTCGCGACCCCGGCGACGGCGAAAGCGGATGCCACGACGAGAAGCGTGCTCATGGGGATGATGTAGCGCAGCGACCGGCGCACCGACCTCAGAGAGGTCGTCCACGCCTCGCGGAACAGCATGACGGGCAGGAAGAGCAGCAGCACGGTCTCGGGCGGGAGCTCGATCTGACGGAGCTCCGGGATGAAGCCCAGGGCGAGGCCGATGACGAGCAGCACGAGCGGTGTGGCCACGCGCAGTCGCGGTGCAAGGACCGTGCCCACGAGCATCGCGAGGCCCAGCAGAACCGTGATCTCGAGTCCCTGCATGCCTGCCGCCCTTCGTCGTGCCCCTGGACACAGCGTAGAGAGCGTGCGGAGAATTCCCGAGCGGCGTCAGCCGCGGGGTGGGAGGGCCGACGTCCCCGTGCGCGCGTCGTCTTCAGTCGCGATCTCGATATCCCTCCCACGCGTCGGCGAGTCGCCGCAGTCCCTCATCGAGCAGGGGCGAGGTGATCGGCACACGAATCCGATCGTCGGTGTCGATGTCGGACGAGAACGCGGCCGACCCGGCGACCGAGACGCCGAAAGCCGCAGCGTGCCGCGCGAACGCCGCGGCCGAGCCCACCGGCATCCGGGCCCAGATGCAGAGGCCTCCGCGGGGCGGTCGCCATTCCCAGTCGGGCAGGTGCGACGTCAGGAGGGCGCCGGCGCGCAGGGCGGCCTCGCGGTGCGTCACGACGGCATCCCGTCGCAGTGCGGGCGCCTCGGCGAGCAGATCGAGCGCGAGCAGTTGGGCGGGCACGCTCGTCGACAGATCCGTCGTCTGGCGGAGGCCCCGTAAGCGCCTCACGAGTACTGGATCGGCGCGCACCCACCCCACCCGCAGACCCTCCCAGGCCCACTTCGACAGCGACTCGACGGCGATGATCGGCGCGTCCGGCCGCAGGGCCGCGAGCGAGGGGGGAGTGACGCCGTCGAATGACAGGTGCGCGAGCACGCGATCCTCCACCACGGTGATGCCGTGCTCGGCCGCGAGGTCGGCGATCCGCTGTCGGACGAGCGGGTGGGTCTGGATGCCGGTCGGATTGTGATTGTGCGGGTTCAAGGCGATGAGCACGGGGCGGCGCACGACGATGGCGGCCTCGAGCTCTGCGACGTCGATCCCGTCGGCGGTCAGGCGGATGCCGTGCACCAGGCCGCCGCGGCGGCGCACCGCGTCCGTGAGTCCGGGCCAGCTGACGTTCTCGGTGAGCACGGTGTCGCCGGGGGAGACGAGCTCTTCCACGAGGAGGCTGAGCGCCTGCTGGCCGCCGTGCGTGACGAGGATCTGCGCGGGCGTGGTGGGCGTTCCGTCGTCGGTCACGGTCTGGGCGATCAGTGCGCGCAGGGCGGGCAGGCCCGCGGGGTCGGCCTCGGCGGTGGTGGCGTCGAGCACCGGTCGGTGACGGTGCACGATCTCGACGGCGCGCGGCGCGATCGCCGGTACCGCGCGCAGCAGATCGATGTTCGACGACAGCGATGCGTAGAGGGCCTCGCCGCGCCCGGCCCGTGAGCGCGCGGCGGTGGGCGCCGCCCCCGCGATCCGCGTCCCGCTGCCTTGCCGGCGGTCCAGGATGCCGTCCTCGTACAGCCGCGCGTACGCGCTGACGACCGTGCCGCGCGAGACGGCGACGGTCGCGGCGAGGGTGCGTTCCGAGGGGAGGCGGTCTCCGCCGCGCAGTTCTCCCTCACGGACGAGGCGGGCGATGCCGTCGGCGAGACTGGCGGACAGAGTCGCGTCGGTCGTCGCCCAGCGTCCGAGGCGCGCGGCGAGGGCTTCGGCCGAGACGACAGCCGTCCGGTGGTCCACCAGGGCGGAAGTGGCTCTGTCGACGAGGGTCATAGCCCCCGATTCTGGACCAATGACTCGTCGTGAATCAGCCGAACCGTTCGTTCTCAGTCCACTGACCCTCGATTGGACCATTGGCGAGCTGCTCGCGTGGATCGGCGCCGAAGATGCGCGCTGTCACGACGAGGGGCTGGCGGAGCTTCTGGATGCCGTGCTCTCGGCGCTGCGTCCCGGGTCGCCGCGCGCGGCCGGATCGCCGTCCAGCACGGTTTCACTCGTGCGGGAGGTCGCGGTGCGGGTGTCGGAGGAGCCCGCAGTGGGACGACGACGACTGGCCGAGCTGACCGTCGCCGCCGTCCACCGTCGCGGCGATCGCGAGAGCAGTGCCCCGCTCGCCGTCGCGTCCGTCGCGACGATCGTGGCGGCGGCCCAGCCCCTGATGGCGAGGGCCGTGCCGGCGATACCCGCTCCCGCGGTGCCGGCGTTGTAGTACCGCGTGAGGGGACGGCGACGCGGCGGCGAGTGCGAGGCATCGGGACAGGGCGGCGTGCACCGAAGGGAAGCGAGCGCGCGGTCGGTGGGCGATGGTGTCGCCCCGCCTCGCCCTTGACCGGCTGGACGCGGACACGAGGGTCCTACTAGTCTCGTCGGACGAACTCGACGTGGGGGGCGAGGATGTCACTGGGCGGAAGTCTGAAAGACACGATGCGCAAAGAGATCCTCGTTCCGCCGGCCCTGTACCTTCCCCTCGTGGATGATCCCGACGGTCAGGGCCAGCTCGCGGTCGTTCAGAAGCTCGCCGATGGTCGGCGTGGACTGCTCGCCTACACCGCACTCGACAGGCTTGCCGACGCATGTGGTCATGAACAGCCCTGGATGCTGTTGATGACGTCGCAGCTCGATCGGATCCGGCAGGTCCAGCCCTTCGATGTCGTCGCCTTCGACATCGATGTGCCACCACATTCTCGTCGGGGAGGGCGGCTCGGATGAGTGACCCCATCTATGTCGACCGAGAGAACATGACGCGCCGGATGGGTCTCGTCGTCGACGAGGTGGATCGTGTCGATGATGCGTTGGCTTCCCTTCCCGGTGCCGCGGACGGCGGGGCCGCCTCCGCGCTCATCGGTTTCATCGCTGGTGCTGCCGCGGAAGCGGCGAACGAGTACGCCGGCGCGGTGCGCCTCGTGGGTGCCGTGACCGACAGCGTCCTCGACGACGTACGAGCGACCGAAGAGCAGATCCAGAGCGAGATCTCGCAACTCGAGGAGGGGCTCCAAGACTGATGCCGATCGATGCGAGAATTCCCGGCGACCCGGCGAGTGTGCGCGCGACTGCCGACTGGCTCGATCGCGTCAAGGAGGCGTACACGGGTGCCGACCTCGAACTCACCTCCCTCTGGAGCGACTCGAACTCTTACTGGACGGGCGAAGCGGGTCATGCGTGGAGGTCCGCGGTCGGCGACATCCGCAGTCGCGCGGACGAGGTGCTGGGTTATCTCGGGGATGCGGTAGAGGTTTTCCGCGCGTACGCCGCGCGATTGGAGCGAGCCCAGGATGATGTGGCGACGCTGCGCTCTCAAGCGGACTCCGTGGGGCTCGAGGTCATCGGTACCAACGTTCTCCCTCCGACGACCTCGCTCTCTTACTGCCCCGGTCCCGGTGCGCCCTCCGCCGATCTCGAGGCATACGACAGATACATCTCGCTGGTTGCGAGCTACAACGACCTCGGTACTCAGATCGGCACGATGATCGGAGAACTGGACGAGTGGGTCGCTGAGCACATGGCCCCTCTTGTCGCCCGGGTGGACACACTTCAGAAGCTCGCGGGCACGGTTTCCGCCCTTGCCGCAAAGGGGAACGAGTCGCTCGCGACGTCGGTGCTCGACGGATACGAGAGTTTTTACGATCAGACCCTGAGCACCTGGCGTAAGGATCACGACGCTCTGCAGTCGGCGGCCGAGACGTTCCGCGATCAGCTGCGCTCCGGTAACCCTGCTCTCCGTGCGGCGGCTGAGGCAGCGGATCCGAACGGGATGCGCGCAGGGGTAGAAGAGCTGGCAGAGCAGATAGGTCGAGTTTCGCGGGTGACGCGTGTTCTCCCCGTCGCGGGTAACGTCATCGACGTCGTCTCCCTCGCCGCGGACGTCGCCGACGGTGGGTCCCTCAGCTCGGGCGTTGCAGAGATCGCCGGGGGCGTGGCCGGAGGCGCTGGAGGCGCTGCGGTCGGCGGTGCCGCGGCGGCTGCGTTGGGCAGCAACCCGGTCGGCTGGGTCATCGGCGGCACCGTGCTCGGTGGTCTGGCCGTCGGTGCCGGGGCCAGGTGGCTCTGGGAGGCCGCCGTCCCCCTCGAGTCGCGCGAGAGCATCGACGACTTCTTCACCGGTAGCCCGCCGCGGCTGGAGGGGTACGTGCCCCCGTCTCCCCGGTCACGGCCATACGTAGGAGCGAACTGACAGTGGCCATCAATACGTCGTCGCCGAGACTCCCGTCCACCGCGCCCCGCGTCCCCGTGTTCCCGAATGGTCGACGCCCGTCGTGGCTCGTCGTCGTCATCGCCCTGTTCGCCGTCCTCCCCGTTCTGATGGTCGCCGCCGACGACCGACTCGGGCTCCGCCTCGTCATGGGCGCTCTCACCGTGACCATCCTCGGGGCCGCGATATGTCTGAACGTGCTCTTCGGAACGATTCAGGAACGTCTGCTGCGCGTCGACGCCTCAGCATCCGGGATCTGGTTCCGTCCGGCTCCGGCGGCGACCGCGGTGCCCTTCGTGCTGGGAGCCCTGCTCCTTCTTCCCGCGATCGCCCAGATCGTGGTGGATGCCGGGAACCTGGCCACCATGCCGTCGTTCCTCCTGACTCGCGCGCCCTATGCCCTGGGCCTCTTCGGCGTCGGCGTAATCGTCGTGAGTGCTCTGCGTCTGCGCGAGCCCGCCGGTCTGCGTCTGGCGCAGGAAGGTCTCACAGGCATCCGGGGCCGCGGTCGAGTGAACTGGTCGTGGGATGAGCTCGCTGAGGTCGGGGTCGGTTCGGGGCCGGTCGCCAAGCTTCACCTCATCGCGACGGGCGCGGGCCCGCGCGTCGAGGCGCCGATGCTCGCGCTCGGCTCAGACCCCAATCAGGTCGCCACTGTGGTCCGGTACTTCCGCGACGACCCTGCGGCTCGTTCGCAGTTGAGCGAGAAGGGTCCCATGATCCTTCGCCGAGTGGACGACTCTCTTCGCGCTCTCGAGCGCTGACCGACGGCGCGCAGGAATCCCGCGATGCCGCGAGTGCGGACCTCGCAAGCCCCCGCACCGCCACCAGCGCGAGGCGCGGCGCTCACTCCGCCGCCAGCCCCACCTTCGCCTTCGCCCACGAGCGCCCGCGCGTGTCCTTGAGGATGTCGTACTCGACGTCGACGTGCGGTTCGATCGCGCTGTACTTGTCGTTCGGGGCCCCGATGACGAGCTGGAAGCCGAGGCCGCGCCACGCGCCGATCGCGCGCTTGGTGAAGTGGGCGTCGGCCTTGATGAGCGCCTCGTCGAGGAACACCGGGGCATACCGCGGCCGTTCGGCACCGGCATCCCCGAGCTGATACCGCAGAGCGGCGCCGACGATGAAGGCGATGAGCTCCTGCGACTCGCCTCCCGACTTCTCGCCGATGTGGTCGTAGAGGGCGACGTGCTCGCCGGTGTCGGCGCGGAAGCGCTCGGCGCTGACCCGCACGTGGTTACGCACGTCGACGAGGTCGGCGAAGTCGGGTGCGGTCGGCCGGATGCGGCCGATGAGCCGCGCCATCCGCCCGTACACGGCTTCGCGCTCCTCATCGGATGAGGCGGCGTCGATCGCGGCCCGCACGTCGCGGAGCTCCCGGCGGAAGCGCTTGCGCACCTCGGACTGGCTCTCGCGCGGCACGATCTGCAGCCGGTGCTCGTCGTCATAGAACGGCAGATCCTGCATGATGTCGTTGATCGGCGCGATGCGTTCGCGGATCTCGCGCAGGGCCCGGGTGAGAGCGGAGTCGAGGCTGGTGAGGTCGTTGCCCGACAGGCGTAGCAGCGAGTCGCGCCACTCCGCTTCGAGCTCGTGCAGGCCGCTGGCCTCGAGGTCGGCGAGGATCCGCTCGAAGTCGCCGAGCGAGTCGTCGGGGTCGGCGAGCAGGTTGGGGCTCGGCCACCGGTCGGTGAACGCGGTCATCGTGCGGCGGAGGCTCTCGCGTTGGTCGCTCCACGTCTCTTGCGCGCTCCGCTGTTCCTCGAGCAGGCGCTTCGACGCGGACTCGAGGGCCGCGTCGAAGCGTGCGAGTCGCTGCGACGGCGAGAGGTCGTCGCCGGAGGGCGCCACGAACAGCCCGTCCAGGTAGGCGACCTCATCGGGGGTGAGCGTCATCTCGAGGTCTTCGGCCCGTTCGAGCAGGATCTGCGCGGCATCCACGTCGTCGGTGATCTCGGCCCAGCGCGCGGCCAGCGCCTGCTGCTCGGTCTTGGCTCCGCCGATCTCCTCGCGCAGGCGCGCCACGCGGGCCTTCGCGCCCGAGATCTGCTCCTGCAGCTCGGCGATGCGGGGGTTGCCCGCGGTGATGTCGACCACGGTCTCGTTCCAGCGGTCGAGTTCGCGTTGAACGGATGCCACGTCCACCTGGTCCCACGACAGATCGGCGATCTTCTCGAGGGCACCGCGCCGGTTGTCGAAGGCGTCGAGGGCGGCGGCGGCCTCATCGACCGCGGTCTTGGCGGTGGCGAGGTCGCGGCGCACGGTGACGATCTGTTCGCCGAGCTCGGTGAGGCGCACGCGCGACGAGAATCCCAGGATGCTCTGACGCGCCGACCCGCCGTGAGCGCCGCGTGCGCCCTGGCTCGTCTGTCCCGAGATGGTCAGGGCCATGCGGTGCTGCGACAGCTCCGATACGGAATCGACGCACACGAAGGCGAACTGCTGCTCGAGTCGGTCCTGCAGCCACCCGGTGAAGGGGGAGCGGCGGAACTCGAGGCGCCCGGGAAGGGTCGCGGGGTCGAGCCCGCCGCGCTCGGGCAGGTCGGTGGGAACGCCCTCGAAGCGCAGTCGCTCGGCGAGGCGCACGCCGTCGATCGCGGAGCGGAAGGATGCCAGATGCGCGGCGTCGACGAGCAGTGTCGTCGCGAATCCGCCCAGGGCGAGGGTGAACGCCCCGCGCCACGGCTCGAACTCGGTGCGCACGTCGACGAGCTCGGCGACGAAGGGCAGCTCGGCGGCGGTGAGTCCCGCGGCCTCGGCGAGAGCTTCGCGGGCTTCGTGGAGACGCTGTGGGATGTTGTCGTCGCGGGTCTGCGTGCGCCGGTGCTCGGTCTCGAGGGCGGCGAGCTGCTGGCGCAGATCGGTGTGCCGGCTGCTGGCGGCGACGAAGGCGTTGCGCACCGCGCTCTTGGCATCCGCGTCGGCGAGGGTGCGACGCGCCTCGGCGACGAGGGCGGCGAACTGCTTCTCGGTGGCGACCTCGACCGACAGCACCGCCAGCGCCGCCTCGAATCGCTCGCGGTCGCGCTGCATGCCGGCGAGGCGCCGCTCGAGGTTCCGGAGCTCGCGTTGGGCGGCGTCGAGCCGGTCACCGCCGGCTGCGCGCAGCACGTCGCCGAGTCCCTCGCGCTCCGCTTCGGCGGCGTCGGCGAGGGACTGGCGTTCGCGCACGAGCGCGTCGGTGGCGTGGGTGCGCTCGCGCAGCTCGGCCTCGACCGCTTCGAGCAGGTCGACCCGGCGCTGGGCGCGCCAGAGCGAGGCGCGCGAGTCGGGGTCGCCCAGACGGCCGAGCGCGTCGATCAGGCGCAAGCGCTCGGCGGCGTCGTCGATGCGCGTCTTCATCCCGCGGATGGGCTGCAGCGCACGCACCTGCTGGCGGGCTTCGAGCATGCGCGTACGCGTCGACTCGAGTCCGTCGAAGTGCGTGACGACGGCGTCGGCGACGACGAGCGTCTCGGGCTCCTCGAGCACCATGCGCTTGTACAGGTCGTCGACGGTGGTGATCTGCTGCCCGGCCTGGATGCGCGCGAGAAGGCTCATGGCTTTCGTTCCCGCGCCCGCCGCCCCGATGCCGAGCACCGCGTGCAGCCGCGCCGAGAACTCGCGGTCGGTCGCGAGGGTGTCGAGGCCCGTGGCCCGGACCGCGGAGTCGGAGAGGTGGCTCTGCGCCGCCCGGTCGAGCTGGCGCAGGTCGAACGCGCCGTGCACGGTTGCGCGCACCTTGACGGCGTCGTCGAGCGTGCGCGCTGCCGCCGGGATGTACCAGGCGCGCACCGCGGTGAACCGGGCGCCGTCGTGATCGGCCCACGTCATGGCGATCGCGGTCCACGTGTCGACGCCGTCGCCGCGCAGCACCCGCACCTTGGTGCCCTCGTCGGTGCGCGACTCGTCGAGCTTGCCGCGGCCGTACGAGAGGATGTTGCGTTGCTCCTGCCCGCGCGGGCGCCCCACGACCGCGCCGTTCGACGCGCCGTTGAAGGGGGTGGTGTGCGGCATCATGAGCGCCACGTAGGCGTCCATGAGCGTCGACTTGCCCGAGCCCGACCCGCCGCACAGCAGCGTCGCGGTCGGCGCGAAGCGCACACGGTGCGTGCCGTCGTAGCCACCCCAGTTGATGAGCTGGAGGTCTTCGGCGACCCACTGCTGCCCACGCGATGCCGCGGGGATCAGCCCGAACAGCGTCTCGAGCATCGTCATGCGCTCTCCTCCTCGAATTCTCCGGATGCCACGACCTCGGTGTCGGCGTCCGCCTCGTCGAGGACCGCCGCCGGGGTGCCGGCATCCGGGATCTGCTCTTCCAGCCAGCGCTGGAGCTCGCGGAGGACCTCGGCGCTGAGCACGATCTCGATGAGCGGGCCGATGCGGTAGCGCCCCTCGGACTCCTCCTCGATGATGCCCTCGCGATCGAGACGGGCGATGGCGGTGCGGACGGCCCGCTGCTGGCTCGCGCGCGTGCCGTCCGTTTCGCTGAAGTAGGTGAGCACGGTCTGCTCGACCTCTTCGACGTCGACGCGGGCCGAGGCGGTGCCGGCGGTCGTCTCGCGCTGGAACACGGTCCGCAGATAGACGAGCACGAGCGTCTCGGCGCGAGAGTACGCCTCGTCCTTGAGCAGGATCGGCACGTCGACGTCGTCGCTGCGCACCTGTTCCTTGTAGGCGACCCCGCGCGCGTGGTCGACGACGAGCCGCACGAACAGATCGTTCAGGCGGGACTCGATCATCTGCTGGTGCTCGAGCAGCAGCTTCCACTCGGCGGGGGAGTTCTCGGCGACGAGGAAGCGCCGCTGCAGGATGCGCACCAGCACGCGCCGCACGTCGGCGTCCAGGATGCCGCGGTCCCCGGCGAACAGCGCGTCGGGATCGTTCTCCATCGCGACGGGCGAGATGAACGCGGGGGTGTCCGTGTCGGGGGCGGACGGGTCGATGTCAGTCATCGGCATCCGTTTCTGTCGTGCGGGAGGCGGTGACCGCCCCGAAGGCGAAGCGACGGGTCGTGCCGTCGGGGCGGACGGCCTCGACGATCGAGACGTCGTCGGTCTCGATCAGTCCTCCGCGGTGGACGATCTCGAGCAGGCCCACGAGGTCGACCGGGCGCCGGGTGTCGGCCCCGGCTGCGGCGAACGCGGTCGCGAGGTCGAAGCCCTCGCCGAGGGTGGCGACGTAGGCCTCGAGCTCGGGGTAGTGCGGCCCGCCCCACGCGCGCGTGTCGGCGTCGACGAATTCGACGTCCTCGTCTCCGGATGCCAGGGGCTCCGGCGCCCCGGGAGGACGCACGTCGCTGAGAGACCGGCGCAGGTGCCCGATGTCGGCGAGGGGGAGCGTCCGCACGGGCTCGACGCGGCCGGGGGAGCGGGTCTGGCTCCAGCGGTGCAGGCCCGCCATGACCGCGCGCAGCAGATCGTCGACCTGGCGGTCGCGGATGGGGTCGTGGGTGCGCACCTGCGCGGTGATGACGTGCGAGGCCCGCCGCTGGGCGGTGAGCACCTCCTGCACGCCGGCCTCGACGCGGCGCGCGATCGCGTCGAGCTCGCCGCGCTGCTCGGGCGTCATGAGGCGCGAGAAGGGCTGGGCGAGCACCGCGTGCAGCTGGTCGGTGAGGTCGTCGATGTTCTCGGGGTCGCCGATCAGACGCAGCGCGCCCTGGAACGCGCGGCCCTCGGGGGTGGCCTGCATCACCTGGCGCCCGCGCTCGAGGTATTCGCGCAGCACCTCGCCGGTGGGGCGCACGTCGCGACGCAGCTCGGCGACCACGTCGCGCTGCATCGCGGCGATCGACTCGGCCACGCGCGAGAAGTCGGCGGGGAGTTCTCGCGCGAGGTGGATGACGTTCTCGGCCTCTTCGAGCAGGTGATCGTCGTCGAGAGGTTCGACGATCCCCTCGTCGAGGGCGGCGATCTCGGCGTCCAGGGCCGCTCTCTCTTCGAGCAGCGCCTCGCGGCGACGGGCGGGGTCGCTCTCGGCGTCGCGCGCGAGCCGGTCGACGGCATCGAGCAGGGTCCGCACGCGAGAGCGCGAGACGCGCGCGCGCCCGCCGCCGGCGCGACCGGCGATCTCGAGGGCGCCGACCGCGTGCGCCGAGAGCCGGTACACCTCGACGTCGTCTTCAATCTGCAGACCGAGCCACCCCACGCGCACCCATCCGCGGCAGATCTCTCGAGCGGAACCCGCGGGGATCCGCCGGTCGTCGTCGGTGTCGATGCCCGCGGCCCGCAGCTCCTCGATCGCCTCCGCGACCTCGACGTGGGCGTCGGCGACCGCGACGGCGGGGCGGTCGGGGGTGAAGACGATCGACAGCACCGCGACGACGAACGGCGCGAAGCGTCCGTGCAGCAGGTCGAGGGTCGGGTTCTTGAACGCCGTCACCGAGCGCAGGTACGCGGCTTCGGTTCGGGTGCTGCTCACTGGCTGAAGTCTACCGGCGGCGCAGTGAGCGCCGTGGCGCGACCTGTCGGGGCGAGACCGCGCCGTTCGTCCGCCTGTTCCGGCGACGTGCACGCGAGGCGGCAGGGCCGCAGCCGGTCACCCACCCGTGCACTGATAGAGAGTGGCGCCGGTGACCTTGTTGATCTCGCCGCCCTCCTTCGATTGGCTGAAGTCCCATTCCTTCACCTCGTGGCAGCCGGGGCCGGTCGCCACGCGTCTCACCGGGTCGCCCTCGGGAGCACCGGATGCCACGACGAACACCCGCGCGTGACCCGTCTGGACCATCTGCTCGAGGTCGTCCGTCGTGAACACGGGCACGTGTCCGCTGTAGCCGCCGTCGGTGAGCACGCTCGAGCCGGTGGCGTCGATCACCTGCGACGACAGGGCCCACGAGTCGGTCACGAAGAGCGGGGTGCCGTTCTCGCCGCCGCCGTGTTGACGGGCAGCCTCGGCGATCTGCGCGACCGCGGGGCTCATCTGCGGGGTTCCGCCCCAGATCGAAGGGGACGAGACCGTGAACGTCTCGTCGGGGTGGCCGCCGCGCGCGGTGACGCCGACGTAGGCGTCGCCTCCGCTGCCGTCGCGCGCGTCGTCGAGCACTTGGAGGCTGGTCGCCACGGGCAGGCAGATCAGGGCGACGGCCAAAGCGGCCGGGGCGGCACGGCCGAGACGGGGGAGCGAACCGGGTGATGCCAGGGCGGCGGTCACGCCCACCGCGAGCCCGAGCGCTCCGATCGCGATCGCGGGGACCAGCAGCACCGCGGGCAGACGCGCCTGGCCGATGAGCGCGACCCACCAGGCGGCCTGCACCACGACGACGGCCGGCAGCGCGAGCCGCCACCGTCTGAGGGGCGCACGAAGCAGCCGTACCCCCTCGACCCAGGCGACGGCGACGAGCAGAACCATCGGGACGCCGAGGGCAGCGACGTACGCCGTGTGCGGCACGTGGGTGAAGGAGAGGACGGCCGCGGCAGTCGCGAACCACACCGCGGCGACGACGACGAGCGGCAGGCGGGCCGTGCTCAGCGGCGTGCGTGGGCGGCCGCGTCGGGGCAGATACCGCCAGAGGCCCAGGGCGATACCGGCGAGCGCCGCCGGGTACAGCCAGCCGATCTGGCTCACGAGCGGCAGCTCCAGCAGTTTCGTGAGGGTCGGGGAGCCTCCCGAGCCGGAGGGGGCGGGCGTCGTGAGCGCATGGCCGAGGGCGGCGAGGGTCGCGCCGAGCCCGCCCGTGGAGCTCGAGGCGCCCACCGAGCCCGGGACCGCTCCGGGCACGAAGCGGTCGAGGCCGTTGTATCCGAAGACCATCGCGAAGACGTCGTTCGTCGTCGACCCGTCGATATAGGGGCGCGCGTCGGCGGGAACGAGGGCGACCACGGTGATCCAGGCGACGGATGCCGCGAGCGCGGCGCCCGTGACGGCTCCGGCGCGAACGAGGCCACGACGCCATCCCGGGGTCGCGATGTGGGTGCCCGCGACGAGGGCGGGAAGGACGAACCACGCGGCCATCATCTTCGCCTGGAAGCCCACGCCGATGAACACCGCACAGAGCACCAGCGGCCACCATCTCGCGGTGAGCACCGCGCGCTGCCACCACACCAGGGCCACGGCGAGGGCCATGGTGAGCAGCCCGTCCTCCATCGGGTGGGCGAACATCGACACGAAGATCGGGGTCGAGGCCGCCGCGGCGGCGACGAGCAGCCCGGCGCCGCGTCCTCCCCAGCGGAGGGCCAGCACCGCGCACGCGACGACGGTGACGACACCCTCGATCACCTGGGGGAGGGCGATGGCCGAGATCGACATCCCGAAGAGACGGATGCTGAGCGCCTGGGGCACGGCGAAGCCGCTGAGCTTGTCGAGGGTGACCGTGGCATCCGGATCGAAGGCCCCGAAGAAGAGCGCGTGCCACGACTGCGACATCGACCGGGCCGAAGCCTCGTAGAAGGAGAAGTCACCGCCGCGCGAGAGGTTCCAGCAGGTCAGCACGACGAAACCCGCGACGATCAGCGTCAGCGCGATCCGTGCCCACCGGGGTTCGCGCCACCAGCGCGCGAGAGGGACGGGAGAGGTCACGACGCACAGATTCCCTCGGTGAGAACGGGAGCGGGTATCAATCGGCTATGCCGCCGCTGTGGGTGACACGACCGGCGAGAACCGCGCTTGCGATCGTCTTGGGGCACGCACCGAGGACCGCCTTCCGAGACGACCGCGGCGGGCGGCGTCGCCGCGCCGAGAAGATCGCCGAATCCGCTCCGCCGCAGCGCTCGCGCCCCCTACGATGATCGCGGAGGTGCCCATGTCCGTTTGGCGCAAGAACCGCTCGTTCACGCGTCGTGCGCTGCGGCGCGCTGCGGCTATCGTCGCGGGCGCAACCCTCGTCGCCGCGGGGGCGATCGCCTCTCCCGCGTCTGCCGCGACGGCGCTGCCCGGCTGGCTCTCGACCAACGGGTCGACGATCGTCACGGCATCCGGTGCACCGTTCACCATCAAGGCGGCCGCGTGGTTCGGCATGGAGACCTCGAACTGCGCCCCGCACGGGCTGTGGTCGATTCCCCTCGACGACGGCCTCGCCGCAATCGCGGGGATGGGGTTCAACGCCATCCGCCTCCCCTTCTCGAACGAGTGCCTCGCCGCCAAGACGTCGAACTCGATCAATGCGAACGCCAACCCGGGACTGGTCTCGCTCACCCCCCTGCAGCTCATGGACACCGTGATCGCGCGGGCCAAGGCGCACGGTCTCTCGGTGATCCTCGATCGGCACCGTCCTGATTCCGCGGCCCAGAGCGAGCTCTGGTACACCGCGCAGTACAGCGAACAGCGGTGGATCGACGACTGGAAGATGCTTGCCGCTCGCTACAAGAACGAGTCCGCCGTCATCGGCGTCGATCTGCACAACGAACCTCACGGGTCGGCCTGCTGGAACTGCGGCGACCCCGCGCGCGACTGGCGCGCGGCGGCCACCCGCGCCGGCAATGCGGTGCTGGCGGTGAACCCGAACCTGCTCATCATCGTCGAGGGCGTCGAACGCCAGAACGACGGATCGAGCACGTGGTGGGGCGGCGGCCTGAAAGACGCGGGCGCCGCACCGGTCGCTCTCGAGGTGAAGAACCGCGTGGTCTACTCGCCGCACGACTACCCGGCGAGCGTCTACGCGCAGACCTGGTTCTCGGCATCCGGTTATCCCGCCAATCTCGAAGCGGTGTGGGATGCCAACTGGGGTTACCTCGTGCGGGGGAACATCGCTCCCGTGCTGCTCGGAGAGTTCGGCACGAAGCTCGAGACGGCGAGCGACCGCGCCTGGCTCGACGCGCTCGTGGGGTACCTCGCGAAGACCAAGATCAGCTACGCCTACTGGTCGTTCAACCCGAACAGCGGCGACACCGGTGGGCTCGTCGGCGACGACTGGCGAACCCCGCAGAAGGCCAAACTCGCCGCTCTCGCGCCGATCCTGACACCGGTCGCCTCGCCGGCGCCGCAGCCGAACCCCGCGCCGACGGCCACGCCGAAGCCGACGGCGTCTCCCACGGTGTCACCGAAGCCGACGGCGTCTCCCAAACCGGCGGCTCCCAGCCCGTCGCCCACCGCGTCGCCCACCCCTGCACCCACGCCGAAGCCGGGTGCGAGCGCGGCGGCTGGCATCACCGCTACCTGGGTTCCGCAGAGCACCTGGGGCGAGGGATACGTCGCCGAGCTCACGGTGACCGCCACCGGGCCGGTGAAGAAGTGGTCCGTATCCTTCGACGCCCCCGGCACCACCGCGGTGTCGAACGCGTGGGGCATGAGCTGCTCCGTGGCCGCGGGCCGTGTCACGTGCACCGGAAGCGCCTGGGCGGCTGCGCTCGCTCCCGGTCAGAGCGTGCGGGTGGGCCTGCAGGCGGCAGCCACGCGGGCACCGTCCGCTCCGAAGCTCATCGTCACGGCATCCTGAGGTCCTCCTGCGAGGGGGACGACCTCGCATCCATCGCTGGCGCATAGGGTACCCAGGGCTGCGATGGGGGAAGCGTTGCCTACGATGCGCCGGTGGCCGCTGCATCTCCTCTCGTTCCCACCCCGACGCTTCCGCTGACGTCGGGTCTGCGTCGACCTCGACGCTGGACCGTCGGCCTCGCCGCCGTCGGACTCGTCGCGCTCGCCCTCACAGGGTGGCAGGTATGGGCGGGGGCTCCGAGCGAGTACTACGCCTCCATCGCGCTGTCGATGAGTCGCTCGTGGTCGAACTTCTTCTTCGGAGCCGTCGACCCCGCCGGCACCGTGACGCTCGACAAGATCCCCGGGTCGTTCTGGATCCCGGCGCTCTTCGTGCGCGCCTTCGGGTACTCGGCGTGGGCGGTGATCCTGCCGAACGCGTTCGCGGCGGTCGCCGCGGCACTCGTCGCCGCCTTCGCCGCACGACGCGTGGCAGGGGAGCGCGCCGGGCTCATCGCCGGCGCGGTGGTTGCCGTGACGCCCATCCTGGTCGCGGTCGCGCGCTCGAACCAGCCCGAGACGTTCTTCGTGCTCGGTCTGTCGCTGACGGCCTGGGCGGCGGTGCGCGCCGTTCAGGCGCGCAGTTTCGGGTGGCTCATTGCCGCGGGCGCCCTGATCGGCCTGTCGTTCCAGTTCTACGAGCTCGAGGCCTGGGCGGTCTGGCCGGCACTGGCCGCCGCATACCTGTGTACCCGGCAGCCGTGGTCTCGACGCATCGGTCACCTCGCGCTCGCGGGTGCGGTGAGCCTCGCGGCCTCGCTGTGGTGGGTCGCGATCGTGTCGCTCATCCCCGCGGGAAGCCGGCCCTACATCGGCAGCACACTCACGAACAACCCGTGGGAGATGGTGTTCGGCTACAACGGCCTGGGCCGGTTCTCGGCGACCGCCGACAGCGGTGCGTACGAGTCGTTCACCCCTCCGTTCTCGGGAGAGCCCGGGGTGCTGCGCCTGTTCAACGCCCAGCTCGCGGGGCAGGTGGCGTGGCTCGTTCCGGCCGCCGTCATCGCTCTCGTCGTCCTGTGGGTGCTGCGCTTCTCGCGACCGCTCACGGTGTTGCTGACCGTGTGGCTCGCCACCTTCGCCGCGATGTTCTCCGCCGTCGCGGGAATGCACCAGTTCTACACGGCATCGCTCGCGATACCCCTCGCCCTCGCCATCGGTACCGCGCTCGCCGTGGCTCATCGCGCGGGCAGGGTGTGGCCGCAGATCGCGATCGTGGCCTCCGCGGGGGCGACGGCTCTCGGCATCGGCATCTCGACCGGCGGATACAGCGTGCCCGTCTCGATCGCTCAGGCCATCGCCGCCGTGATTGCAATCGTGCTGCTGTCGACACGCCACCGTAGGCGTCCGGTCACCACCGTCGCGCTGATGATCGGGCTGCTGCTGACCCCGGCCGTCTGGTCGGCGGTCACCGTCGCCCACCCCAACTCGATCAATCCCGTCGCGGGAGGGGTATCGGAGACCTCGGGTTTCGGTGGCCGGGGCTTCGGCGGCGGAGATTTCGCCGGCGGGATGCCGACCGGCGGACGCGGCAGCCAGGGACTCGGCGCCGCACACGGGGGAGGAGGAACGCCGGGCCAGGGGTTTGGGCAGGGATCCGGCCCTGCGACGGCGCCCGGCGGCTCGGCCTCGGGGCACGCGCGCGGGGGAGCGGGCGGAGCGCCGACCGGCGGCGCAGGCTTCGGCGCCGGTGGCGGCGAGGACAGCGACGCTCTCGTCTCGTGGCTGCAGGCCCGCGGTACGGGATCCACGTATCTGGCCGCGACCTTCGGGGCGCAGTCGGCGGCGCAGTTGATCATCGCCTCGGACGGCGGCTCGTTCCTGCCGATCGGCGGCTTCAACGGCACCGACGATGTGCCGACCCTGCAGGCCTTCACCGCCATGGTCGACTCGGGCCAGGTGCGATACGTCATCGGCGGCGACCAGCGCGGCGGGGGCACGTCGATGGCCGCCGCGGCCACGACCACCGCGTCGTCGCAGATCCGCACCTGGGTGACGCAGCACTGCGCCACCGACAGCTCCGCCCCCTCTACGGTCTACGACTGCGGCTGAGACGGCGCTTTTCCGGTTGAGTGTCCACGACACTCCGGGTCCCGGGACGCGCGTGCGGCGTGCCTTGGACACTCGACGGAGGGCAACCGCCGCCCATGCATCTCGCGCACGTTCAGCCCGGGTACGTCGAGTGTCCAAAACACCCGGACGAATTCGAAATCTCTCCGGGTGTTCTGGACACTCAACGAGCGGGAGCGGGAGCGGGAGCGGGAGCGGGAGCGGGAGCGGGAGCGGGAGCAAGAGCGGGAGCGGGACACCCCGCGAGAGAACGCGGGATGCCGTCGGGACGGCGCCGCGGCAACTCCGCGCACCGCGGCTCGCGGCTCAGCGCCCCAGGAACTCCATGCCCGCTTCGCGGAACGTCCGAGCGCCGGGGGCATTCACGTGGTGGCGGCCCGGGATGTCGGCGAACTCACCCTGGGGGAGGAGCCCGGCCAGGTGCTTCGACTGGTCGTGGATGGGGTCTTCCGTTCCCGTGGCGATGAGCACGGGCTGCTGTGGGGGCGACGA
The DNA here is from genome assembly GCF_026625865.1 of Microbacterium sp. SL75. NCBI lineage: Bacteria > Bacillati > Actinomycetota > Actinomycetes > Micrococcales > Microbacteriaceae > Microbacterium > Microbacterium sp. SL75. The sequence goes on from NZ_CP113067.1 coordinate 2,479,917, forward strand.
GGGGTCGGGATCGGTCTCACCCAGGCGCATCCCCTCTGCGATCGCGACGAGCGCACGCAGGTCGTTGCCCGGCACGCGTTCGGCGAGCGAGACGTAACGCTGGGTCGTGGCATCCTGAACGGGTTCACCGTGGTCGAGGAATGCCCGAGCCTGGTCGACCTGCAGTCGCGCGAGAGGACGACCGTCCGGGATGCCGCCCAGAACCGCGCGCTCCACGTGTTCGGGGGCGTCGACGGCGAGCTGCCAGCCGACCCGCCCGCCGAGGGAGTAGCCGAGGTAGCGCACCTGATCGAGGAGGTACGTGTCGAGCACGGCGACGAGGTCGCTGACGAGCGTGGGCATGGTGTACGACGCGGCGTCGTGCGGTTTCTCGCTGGCGCCGTGACCGCGCTGATCCACCGCGATCACGCGGTAACCGGCGCGGAGCAGGTCGCGCACCCACCCGGTGTTGACCCAGTTGTCGCGGGTGCTCGAACCGAAGCCGTGGACGCACAGGACGGGATCTGCCTCGACGTCGCCCCACGAGTAGGTCGCGAGGCGCACGTTGTCGCCGACGATGACGAACTGCGCGGGAGGGACCTCGGTCAGGGCGGGAACGGCATCCATTCCTCCGATCCTGGCAGAGCGCGCCGGCCCGCACCGCGTAGTGGTCATAGTGGTCTCATGGGGTATACGCGCGCCGAACTCGAGTCCTATCGGGATGCCACGAGGCCCGACCTCGTCGAGCCGGGCGTGCGATTGCTGTTCGTCGGCATCAACCCGGGCCTCTGGACCGCGGCGACCGGGACCCCGTTCGCACGCCCGGGCAACCGCTTCTGGCCGGCGCTGGTGAGGGCGGGGATCCTTCCGCGTCTGCCCGCCTACTCCGAGCCGCTCGGCGACGAGGACCGCCGCATGATCTTCGACGCGGGAGTCGGCGTGTCGAACCTCGTCGCGCGAGCGACCGCGCGAGCCGATGAGCTGTCACGGGAGGAGCTCCGGGCGGGTGCGGCGTCGCTCGTCGAGCGGGTCGCCGGGTGGCAGCCTCGGGCCGTCGCGGTCGTCGGGCTCACCGCCTACCGCCAGGGCTTCCAGCGGCCCCGCGCGGCCGCGGGGCGACAGGAGGAGTCGATCGCGGACGTCCCCACCTGGGTGCTGCCCAACCCCAGCGGGCTGAACGCCCACGACACCGTCGACTCGCTCGCTCGCGCGTACGCCGACCCGGCGCGGGCCGCGGGGGTCATCCGCTGACGCGCGTCTCACGCCGCGGCGGAAGGTGTCACGATGGCAGGATGCCGCCCACTCGACGCCGCACGATAGCCCTGTTCGCACTGGCTGCGGTGGTCGCCGCCGGGCTCGTCGTCCACCTCGTGCTGCCCTCGAACACCGCGACCGATATCGCCGGCGACGCGCTCTACACGGTCGCGGTCTACGCCGCGCTCGTGATGGTGCTCCCGCGCCTGCGCCCGTTCGTCGTCGGCCTGATCGCCGGGGGATGGAGCGTGGCCGTGGAACTCTTCCAGGCCACGGGAATCCCCGTCGACCTGGCGGAACGGTTCCGTCCCATCGCGCTCGTGCTCGGCACCGGGTTCGACGCACGCGACATCGTCGTCTACGTGTGCGCGGCGATCGTCGCCGTCGGCGCGGATGTCGCCGTCGGACGCTCGCCGAGGCGCGAACCGCAACGATGAGCGTCGACGTTCCTCCCCAGGGGATGACGCGGCCCGCCGTCAGCCGCTCACCGGTATCGTGACCACCTCGCACGACGGAGGGGAGCGGCGATGAGAGTGCGGTTCGAGGGCGACGTCTTCCGGTGGGAGGCGCGCAGCGACAGCGACTGGTACTTCGTCGCGCTGCCGCCCGAGCTCAGCGCGGAGATCCGTGAGACGCAGACGTATCGGCGCGGTTTCGGCGGGGTGCGGGTCGACGCCACGATCGGCGCCACGACCTTCCGTACCTCGATCTTCCCGCAGGCCGGGGGCGTCTACGTCCTGCCCCTCAAGCGTGCGGTGCGCGACGCCGAAGCCATCGACCCCGGGTCGTTCGTGCGCGTCGACCTCTTCGTGATCGACGCCTGAGCCGTGCCGATGCTGATCGCACTGGCCGCCGGAGTGTTCGCCGTGGCGGGCATCGCGCTCGCCGTGGTCGACGTCCGCACCCACCGGCTGCCCGATGCGGTTGTGCTTCCGGCGCTGCTCGTGGTCGCGGCGCTGCTGACGGCCGAAGCCCTGCGCACCGGTGAACCGGGGCGTGCGCTCGGCGTCGTCGGGGGGTCGGCGGCGGCGTTCGCCGTCGCTCTCGCGCTGCACCTGTCGCGTCCCGGTGCGTTCGGCGGAGGAGACGTCAAGCTCGCCGCCTTCGTCGGGGCGCCGCTGGGGTGGTACGGGCCCGAGGCCGTGGCATCCGGCCTGCTCTTCGCTGTTGTTCTCGGCGGCGTCGCCGCCACCGGTGTTCTGCTCGCGGGTGAGCGACGCACGCAGATCGCCTACGGCCCCTGGCTTCTCTCGGGCGCGTGGCTGCGTCTGGTGGGCGGGCCGGGAGAGGGGATGCCGTCGGGCTGACCTGTCGCTGCGCACCTCCGCGGTCAAGCCCGTGGGGCACGCCCCGCCGCGCCGATACCCTGAGCGCATGGCTGACCTCATACGTCGTGTCACGGCGTGGGCGCTGCGGCTCCGTCTCGTGCGCGCGTTCCTCGTCTATTCGGGGGCGCGCGGCCCCATGCTCGCCGACAGCGTGACCTATCGCACCCTGTTCAGCCTGTTCGCTGCGGTGCTCATCGGGTTCTCGTTCGCGGCGATCTGGCTGTCGGGGAACCCCGATGCGTTCTCGGCGCTCGAGCGAGCGGTCAACAACGTGGTGCCGGGTCTCGTCGGACCTGATGGTCTGCTCGACGTGAGCAAGCTCGATGCCCCGCGGGAGTTCACCGTCGCGGGGGTGATCGGAACCATCGGTCTGCTCGGCGCAGCGATCGGCGCCATCGGCTCGCTGCGCTCGGCCCTTCGGCAGATCGCCGGCGTCGCCACCGACGACACGCTCCCCATCCTCGTCATCGTGCGCAACCTCGCCGTCGCGATCGGCATCGGCGTCGCTCTCGTCGGCGCGGCCGTCGTGACCTTCCTCGCCACCGCCGGGCTGACGTTCGTGCGGGAGCTGCTGGGCATCTCCGCCGACTCCTGGATCTCCGCGGTGTTGACCTGGCTGGTCTCGACGCTCGTCGTCCTGCTGCTCGACACGGCCGCCGTGGCCGTGGCCTTCGCCGCCCTCTCGGGCGTGAAGACGCGCCGCCCCACGCTCCTACGAGGTGCCCTTCTCGGCGGCGTGGGACTCGTCGTCCTGCAGCAGTTGTCGGGGTTGTTCGTCGGCGGAGCGGGCAACAACCCGCTGCTCGCGACGTTCGCCTCGCTCATCGCTCTGCTGCTGTGGCTGAACCTCTCCAGCCAGGTCATCCTCATCGCGGGCGCGTACATCACCGTCGCCACCGAAGAGGACCACGACCGCGTCCGCGCGAAGTACGGCGCGTCGACCATGATCCAGTTCCGCGTCCGCCGAGCCGAGAAGGCGGTGCGCGCTGCGACCGGTGAGCTCGACGCCGCCCGCGCCGCAGAGACGAAGGAGCGCGAGAACCTCGCGACGAACGACCCTGCGGCGGCCGCTCGCGAGGACCGCGCCGAGGCTCGCGCGGGGTCCCCCGATGAGTGAGTCCGCGAGCGGGCTGCTGGCCTCGGGGGAACGCGTCGCCGCGTACAGCGCCGACGCCGTCCGTGCCGCCGAGAAGCCTCTGCTGGCGGAGGGGCGGCCGCTCATGCGCTGGGCCGCCGCGGCCCTGGCCGACATCGTCGCGCAGCAGCTCGTCGCGCGACCCGGAAGAGTTCTCGTCCTCGTGGGCGCGGGCGACAACGGGGGAGACGCCCTGTACGCCGCGGCCGAGCTCGGCGCCGTCGCCGAGCGCGTCGATCTGGTGCTCGTGCGCGATCGCGTGCACCGGGCGGCGCTCGATGCCGCGGTCGCCGCGGGAGCGCGCGTGCGGTCGGCGTCGGAGGTCCGCGGTGAGCTGGCCGAGTACGCGCTCGTGCTCGACGGCATCCTCGGCATCGGTCGTCTGGCGGACCGGCGCCCGCGCGGGGGAGCGCGCGCTCTCGTCGAAGGCGTCCGCGGCCTTCGGGAGCAACCGTTCGTCGTCGCGGTCGACCTCCCCAGCGGCCTCGATCCCGATGACGGGACGGCGGATGCCGCCGTGCTCGCCGCCGACGTCACGGTCACCTTCGGGGCCCTCAAGGCGGGCCTGGTCCGTGGACGGGGTCCGGAGCTGTCCGGACTCGTGCACCTGGTCGACCTGGGGCTCGAACCCTACCTCCGGCTCGCGCATCCCGCGGTGACCGCTCCCGTCCAGGTCGTGCGGGTGACTCCCCGCGACCGCTCCTGACGAGAGGGGTTCAGCGGGCGTAGCGCTCGACGAAGGTCCGCAGCATGAGTGAGGGAGCCGTCACGGGCGCGCGGCGGACGGCGGCGAGGGTCAGGTCGAGTTCGTCCGCCGCGAAGTAGCCGTACGAGGCGTAGGCGTGGATGCGCGTGACGATGCCGTCGAGGTCGAGCTCGGGGTGGAACTGCGTCGCGTACACGTTCTGCTTCACACGGAACATCTGCACGGGGCACGTCGGTGACGACGCGAGAAGGGTCGCCGAGGGCGGGAGCGCGCTGATGGCCTCTTTGTGCCCGACGAACGCGGGGAAGGTCGCGGGCAGTCCCTTTGCGAGAGGATCGTCGCGTCCCTCGGGGGTGAGGGAGATGTCGACGACGCTGATGGGCTCCGCGAACGTCCCGTCGATGGGTGCCCCCAGGTGCGTCCCTAGGGTGCCGACCCCGTAGCAGGCGCCGAGGAAGGGGACGTCCCGGGTGACGACCTCGTCCACCAGGGCGGCCATCTCGGCCTCGACGCGCCGTTGGACGGCGGATTTGCGCTCGGGCGGGTCGGACGCGTTGAAAGGACTGCCGCCGACGAGGATCCCCGACACCGCGTCGAGGTCGAAGGCGGGCATCGAGTCCCGCTCGAGCCGCACACGCAGCAGCCGCTCGGGAGGCAGCCGCGTGAATCGCAGGAACAGCGCGTACTCCTCGTCGGCCGGGCGGTCTTCGGCGCGCGTGGCGAGCAGCACGAAGGGGCGGTCGCCGGGGAGGTCGGTCGAGGTCACTCCAGCGATTGTAGGTGAGCGCTGTCAAGGCACCGGGCGGTGTCGGTGCCGCGGTCTACGCTGGCGTCATGGCTATTGCACGACTGACCGGAGGCCCGCTCGACGGGCAGGTGCTCCCGCTCGAGAACGAGTCCGACGACACGCTGATCATGCCCTACAGCGAGGGCCAGCTCGTCTACCGCCGCGATGGCGGCCTGGCGAACCAGGGCGAGTCCGACGGGCCGACCGAGGCCGTCTTCGTCTTCTCGGAGGAGACCGAGGACATCAACCCCGACGCCGACGGCCGCGACGATTGAGCGCAGCCCCGAGCGGGTCGTCGAACGTCGAGATCGAGTCGAAGTACGACGTCGACGATGAGACGCCTCTTCCCGACTGGGCGGCCCTCCCGGGCGTGACACGGGTCGGAGAGCCCGAGCCGCGTGACCTGGACGCACGCTACCTCGATACGGCCGACGCCGACCTCGCTCGCGCGGGGATCGCTGTCCGCCGCCGCACCGGAGGGCCCGACGAGGGCTGGCACATCAAGGGTCCCGTCGAGGGCGCTGGTCGCACCGAGAGGCAGTGGCCGCTCGAGGGGGACATCGACCCCGACGCCGATCCGGTGGTGCCCGAAGCGATTCAGGATGCCGTCGCCTCGGTCGCCGCGCCTCCGTTCACCCCCCTCGCGCGGGTGCGCAACCATCGCACCGCCTACTCCTTGCTCGACGCGGTCGGGAACGAGGTCGCCGAGTTCGTCGACGACCGCGTCCACGCCCGCGACGAGCGCCGCGGGGTAGAGTCCGTCTGGCGCGAGTGGGAGGTCGAACTCGGTCCTGCCGCGCCGACCGACGACGACGCGCGTGCGGCGTTCTTCGCCGCGGTCGACGCGGCGGTGTTCGCTGCGGGGGGCCGCCACGCGGCATCCGGGTCCAAGCTCGCTCGCGCGCTCGGGCACTGACCTCTCCGCCCGCGCGAAGAGACACGGCACTCCGCCGACGACACGGTCGCCACGTGCGACCGACCGTCGGCGGAGTGCCGTTTCGCGTTCGCGCCGAGGTCGCCCGCGGGGACGACGAAGGCCCGCCCGGTCGAACCGGGCGGGCCTTCGTGCGTCACGCGATCAGAGGTTGATCATGTGTCCCGTCAGACCGTGGAAGGCCTCCTGCAGACCCTCCGACAGCGTCGGGTGGGTGTGCACGTTGCGGGCCGCCTCGAGGGCGGTGAGGTCCCACTTCTGGGCGAGGGTGAGTTCGGGCAGCAGCTCGGACACGTCGGGGCCGATGAGGTGACCGCCGATGAGCTCGAGCGTCTCGGCGTCGGCGACGAGCTTGACGAAGCCGACGGGCTCGCCCAGGCCGTTGGCCTTGCCGTTGGCCGAGAAGGGGAACTTCGCGACCTTGATGTCGTGACCGGCGTCGCGGGCCTGCTGCTCGGTGAGGCCGAACGAGGCGACCTGCGGGTTGCAGAAGGTGGCGCGCGGCATGTTGCGATAGTCGCCGAGGGTCTGGGTCTCGGCACCGGCGATGGTCTCGGCGGCCACGACGCCCTGCGCCTCGGCCACGTGGGCCAGCTGCAGCTTGGCGGTGACGTCGCCGATCGAGTAGATGTGCGGCACGTTGGTGCGCATGTGGTCGTCGATGTCGATCGCACCGCGCTCGGTGAGCTTCACGCCGGTGTTCTCGAGACCGAAGCCGTCGACCTTGGGGGCGAAGCCGATCGACATGAGCACGCGGTCGGCGTCGATCGACCCGGTCGAGCCGTCCTTCGCGGTGTAGGCGACGGTGACCTTGTCTCCGTGGTCGGTGACGGAGTCGACCTTCGTGGAGGTGAGGATGTCGACGCCGTAGCCCTTGTACTGCTTCTGGATCTCTTTCGAGACCTCGGCGTCTTCGTTGGGCAGCGCACGGTCGAGGAACTCGATGATCGTGACCTTCACGCCGTAGTTCGTCATGACGTAGGCGAACTCCATGCCGATGGCCCCGGCGCCGACGATGACGATGGACTCGGGGAGCTCGCGGGTCAGGATCTGCTCCTCGTACGTCACGACGTTCTCGGAGAGGCTGACGCCGGGGAGCAGGCGCACGGTGGAGCCGGTGGCGATGATGACGTTGTCGAAGGTGACCTGCTCCTTCGACCCGTCGGTCAGCGTCACGTCGAGGGTGTGGTCGTCGGCGAAGAAGCCGCGGCCTTCGTACTCGGTGACCTTGTTCTTCTTCATCAGGTAGTGGATGCCCTTGACGTGGCCAGCGGCCACCGACCGCGAGCGGTCGAACGCCTTGCCGAAGTCGAAGGTGACGTCCCCCGAGATGCCGAACAGGTCGGCTTTCGCGTGGAAGGTGTGCGCGAGGTCGGCGTTGCGAAGCAGCGCCTTGGAGGGGATGCAGCCCACGTTGAGGCACACACCGCCCCAGTACTTCTCTTCGACGATCGCGACCGACAGTCCGAGCTGTGCGCCGCGGACGGCGGCGACGTACCCGCCGGGACCCGCACCAAGAATGACCAGATCGTAATGAGGCATGGTTCCAGCCTATCGCCCGGTGGTGTCGCCGCCGGCGGTCTTGCGGCCCGCGCGCGAGGCGAAGACGTAGACGAGGACGCCCGCCACGATCACGAGCAGGATCGCGAGCAGGATCCAGGGCAGGGGCGAGGCGCCGGAGCTGTCCTCGACGGGCAGGGGAATGGCCTCGGACGTCGCCGAGGGTGCGGCGCTCTCGGTCGCCGCGGGGCTCGCCGACGCGGTGGGGGTCGCGGTCGCGGTGGGGGTGGGAGCGGCCGCGGGGACCGCGAAGGCGAAGTCGCCGTCGATGGGGTGCCCGTCGCTCGAGACGACCCGCCACTTCACGGTGACGGTCCCGGATGCCGGCCCCGCCAGGGCCTGCGTCACCTCGGTTCCCGAGACGGCCGGGGCGCCGTTGGCGAGGGAGGCTCCGGCGGAGTCGGTGACCTCGATCACGGTCGCTCCCGCGTCGGTCAGGATGTCGGCGCTGTACGACAAGGTGATCTGGGAGGGGAGCGACTCCAGCGTCGCGCCGGCCGCGGGGTCGGTCGAGACGAGTTCGTCGTGGGCCGCGGCCGGCAGTGCCGGCACGAGAAGTGCGGCGGCGGCCAGCAGGCCTGCGGCGAGGACAGCGGGAACAGTGCGGCGGCGAGGCGTCTCGGAGGAAGTCATTCTCCGACCCTAACCAGGGTGAAAGCGGCCGGACGGGGGGCATGCGCAGGGTCTCGGCGTCCTGCGTAGCGGTCCGGGGTGAAGACGGCGCGCCGACAGCGGGTGATGCGGACTCGACAGGGGTAGGTCCGGGTCGATAGGTTCGAGTGTCTCGTCGGCCGCCTCCGCATCCCCCAAACCGCGGTGTCCCGGTTTCGGCGAATACAGACACATCACGCCTCACCATGACCCGCTCGAAGTCGGTCGACCCCGCCGTTGGCGACCGATCGGTTATGGTGAATATGAAGGAGAAGCCGTGGACGAGACCAGCCGATTCGAGCGAGACGAGATCCGGCGCGCGGCCGACGCCGCAGCGGCCGGCGCGTCGCACGACACGACCCAGACCCACGACGCCGACCTGTCGTTCGTGCCCTTCGGTGCCGATCTCACCGAGGCCGAGCTCGAGGCGATCGAGGCCCTCCCCTCGGGGGCGGCCCTGCTCATCGTGCGCTCCGGTCCGACCACGGGCGCCCGGTACCTGCTCGACACCGACGTGACCACCGTCGGCCGTCACCCCGAGGCCGACCTCTTCTTCGACGACGTGACCGTGTCGCGCCGTCACGCCGAGATCCTGCGTTCCGGCAGTTCGTTCGAGATCGTCGACCAGCGTTCGCTGAACGGCAGCTACGTCAACGGCGAGCGGGTCGATCGCTCGGCTCTCGTCAACGGCGCCGAAGTGCGCATCGGCAAGTTCCGCTTGAACTTCTTCGGCTCGCCGGTCGACCTGCCCGCGGCAGAGCGCTGATGGCGGCAGCCCCCTCCCGTAGTCGACAGACGGCTGCGGGGCTGCTCAGCATCGGCCAGGTGCTCGCGCGTCTGACCCCCGACTTCCCCGCGCTCACCTCGAGCAAGCTCCGCTTTCTCGAGGTGCAGGGCATCGTGTCGCCGACCCGCACCGAGTCGGGGTACCGCAAGTTCTCGCCCGCCGACCTCGAGCGCCTGCGCCTCGCGCTCACTCTGCAGCGCGATCACTACCTTCCGCTCGTCGTCATCCGCGATTACCTCGCCGACCTCGACGCGGGCCGCAACCCGGCGCCGCCCACATCGATCCCGTCGATGACGAGCGCTCCGCGCCGCTATCGTCGCGAAGAACTCCTGTCCGCCGCAGGCGCGCGTCCCCAGCTGCTGAACGACGCGGTCAGCACGGGGGTGATCGCCGGTGCCGATACGTATTCCGAGCAGGCCGTCACTCTGCTGCGGGCTCTCGTCGCGCTCGATCGCCACGGCATCGAGCCGCGTCACATCCGCTCGCTCCGCCAGAGCGCCGAGCGCGAGGTCTCACTGGTGGAGTCCGCGTTGTCGGCTCTGCTGCGTCGTCCCGACGCGCCTTCTCGGGCTCGCGCGAGTGAGCTCGCACCCGAGCTCGCGGCCCGTCTCGACGAGGTGCGCACGATGTTCGTGCGAGACGCTCTCGAGCGAATCCTGTCCTGATCGCGACACGCCGCAACCCTCGGAGCGGATGTCATTGCCGGGGGACCTCCGCTCATCTAGCGTGGAGGAAACGAACCGATGAGGAGGACGCGAGCATGAACGCTGGCGACGCACTCGGTGAACCTCGGTTCGCCGCTGATCTCCTCTTCACCGACGGTCTGCCCGAGATGGACGACGACACCGGTTACCGCGGAGCCGTCGCGGCACGCGCCGCCGGCATCACCTATCGCCAGCTCGACTACTGGGCTCGGACCGAGCTCGTCGTTCCGACGGTTCGCGGAGCGAGCGGCTCGGGGTCCCAGCGCCTTTACGGTTTCCGCGACATCCTCGTCCTCAAGCTCGTGAAGCGCCTTCTCGACACGGGCATCTCGCTGCAGCAGATCCGCACGGCGGTCGACCAGCTCCGCGCCGCGGGCATCCGCGACCTCGCCGGCACCACGCTCATGAGCGACGGGGCATCGGTGTATCTCTGCACTTCGAACGACGAGGTCATCGACCTGGTCAGCCGCGGACAGGGCGTTTTCGGCATCGCCGTGGGCAAGGTCCTCCGCGAGGTAGAGTCGACGCTGGTCGATTTCGAAAAGGCGACCCCCGAGGCCGTCGACGAACTCGCCGCGCGCCGCGCCGCCCGCACCGCGTAGACACGCCCGTTCTCGTCGGACGCCACGGCATCCGGCAATGCGTCGTGCTCCGGCTCCTCTTGGCCGACGACCAGCAGGGGAGCGGCGGGTGCGTCGACAACGCCGATGCCGGCACGGATCTCGGCCCCTCGATGTGCTCACCGGTCTCGCGGAGCGCCGTAATGACGGACGCCGCCCGACTGCGAGGCAGCGGGCGGCGTCGGACAGGACTGCGGTCAGGCCTGGGGTGCCTCGTTCTCGACGGGGATACGGCCGGTGCGCACGATCCGGTCGAGCAACGCATCGAAGTCGGCAGCGAGCTCCTGAGCGGAGTCGCCGGGCCACACGTGCAGCGGCTTGGCCGCGCCCTGCGCCTGCTGGAGCGAGGTGCGCTCGGGCAGCTGCGGGTTGAGGACCAGGGGGCCGAACATGTCGCGGAGTTCCTTGATGCGGAACTGGTGCTCGATCGACTGGGGGCGGACGCGGTTGACCACGACGCCGAGCGGCTGCAGGCGCGGCGAGAGTCCACGGCGGATCTCCTCGATCGCGCGCAGGGCACGGTCGGCTGCGGCGACGGAGAACAGGCCCGGCTCGGTGACCACGACGACGCGGTCGCTCGCGGCCCACGCGGTGCGCGTGAGGGCGTTCAGCGACGGCGCGCAGTCGATCAGCACCAGGTCGTAATCGGCCTCGATGGTCGCCAAAGCCTCTTCGAGCTTCCAGACGTCGCGGACACTGGGATGCGGACCGTCGAAGTTGATGGCCGAGGGGCTGCCGATGAGCACGTCGATCGTGCCCGGATGAACCTTCGCCCACCCGCTGGAGGTGATCGCCTGTCGGACGACCTTCTCCTTGGGGTTGGCCAGGACATCGGCGATGTTGAGCCGACCGGCGACTTGGATGTCCATCCCGGTCGACACGTCGGACTGAGGGTCGAGGTCGACGACGAGAGTGCGAACGCCACGTGCGAAGGCTGCGGAAGCCAGCCCGAGTGTCACGGTCGTCTTGCCGACCCCGCCTTTGAGAGAGCTGACGGAGAGTACGTGCACGAGAGTCCACGTTACCGTCCTCTAGGCTGTGAGCACATTCAGCTCCGCCAGCTTGACGTGAGGTGCGCATGTTCTCGAAGATCCTGGTCGCAAATCGCGGGGAGATTGCGATCCGCGCCTTCCGCGCGGCATATGAGGTCGGCGCCCGCACCGTCGCGGTCTATCCGTACGAAGATCGTGCCTCGCTCCACCGCCTGAAGGCCGACGAGGCCTACCAGATCGGTGAGCGCGGCCACCCGGTCCGCGCCTACCTCGACGTCGACGAGATCATCCGCGTCGCCCGCGAATGCGGGGCGGATGCCATCTACCCGGGCTACGGCTTCCTGTCCGAGAACCCGGAGCTCGCCGAGAAGGCGGCCGCTCACGGCATCACCTTCATCGGTCCTCCCGCCGAAGTGCTCGCGATGGCCGGCAACAAGGTCACGGCGAAGGAGCACGCGATCTCGGCGGGCGTTCCGGTGCTGCGCTCCACCCCGGCGTCGGACGACATCGACGAACTGCTCGCTCAGGCCGACGACATCGGGTTCCCCGTGTTCGCGAAGGCCGTCGCCGGCGGGGGCGGGCGCGGCATGCGCCGCGTGGAATCGAAGGGCGAGCTCGCCCCGGCCCTGGCCGAGGCCATGCGCGAGGCGCAGAGCGCTTTCGGCGACCCGCGCATGTTCCTCGAGCAGGCTGTCCAGCGTCCGCGTCACGTCGAGGTGCAGATCCTCGCGGATGCCGCGGGAGAGACCGTGCACCTGTTCGAGCGCGACTGCTCGGTGCAGCGGCGCCACCAGAAGGTCATCGAGATCGCGCCCGCGCCGAACCTCGACCCGTCGGTCCGCGACGACCTGCATCGCTACGCCGTCGCGTTCGCGCGCTCGATCGGCTATCAGAACGCGGGAACGGTGGAGTTCCTGCTGGAGACCGCGGGCCCGCGCACCGGCGAGGTCGTCTTCATCGAGATGAACCCGCGCATCCAGGTCGAGCACACGGTCACCGAAGAAGTGACCGACGTCGACCTCGTGCAGTCGCAGATGCGCATCGCTGCCGGAGCCACACTGTCCGACCTGCATCTCCAGCAAGAGGACATCCGCCTGCGCGGCGCGGCGTTGCAGTGCCGCATCACCACCGAGGACCCCACCCAGGGATTCCGCCCCGACACCGGGAAGATCACGACCTACCGGTCGCCCGGTGGGGCCGGCATCCGTCTCGACGGAGGCACGACAGCGGCCGGTTCGCAGGTGAGCCCGCACTTCGACTCGATGCTGTCGAAGCTCACGTGTCGCGGCCGCGACTTCGAGGCCGCCGTGTCGCGCGCCCGTCGGGCCCTCGCCGAGTTCCGCATCCGAGGTGTCTCCACGAACATCCCGTTCCTGCAGGCCGTGCTCGACGACCCCGCCTTCGTCGCGGGCGACCTGAGCACCTCGTTCATCGACGAACGCCCCGAGCTGTTGAAGGGCCGCGAGTCGAAGGACCGCGGAACGAAGATCCTCTCGTGGCTGGTCGACACCACCGTCAACCGCCCCAACGGTGAGAACCCGCTCTCGATCGATCCGGGCGCGAAGCTTCCCACGCTCGATCTGGCCGCCTCGGCCCCCGCCGGCTCGCGCCAGCGTTTGCGGGAGCTCGGACCCGCCGGCTTCGCGAAGGCGCTGCGCGAGCAGACCGCTCTCGCGGTCACCGAGACGACGTTCCGCGACGCGCACCAGTCGCTGCTAGCCACGCGCGTGCGTACCCGTGACCTCGCGCGCGTCGCCCCCTACGTCGCACGCCTGACGCCCGGACTCCTCTCCGTCGAAGCCTGGGGCGGGGCGACCTACGACGTCGCCCTTCGCTTCCTCGGCGAAGACCCGTGGGAGCGCCTCGACGCTCTCCGCGAGGCCCTGCCGAACGTCGCCATCCAGATGCTCCTGCGCGGCCGCAACACCGTCGGCTATACCCCGTACCCCACGGAGGTCACCGATGCGTTCGTGGCCGAGGCCGCGGCATCCGGTGTCGACATCTTCCGCATCTTCGATGCGCTCAACGACGTCTCTCAGATGCGCCCGGCGATCGACGCGGTTCTGCGCACCGGCACCGCCGTCGCCGAGGTGGCCGTCTGCTACACCGGCGACCTTCTCGATCCCGCCGAAGACCTCTACACGCTCGATTACTACCTTCGTCTGGCCGAGCAGATCGTCGATGCGGGCGCGCACGTGCTCGCGATCAAGGACATGGCGGGGCTGCTCCGCCCCACGGCCGCGGCCAAGCTCGTCTCGGCTCTGCGCGAGAGGTTCGACCTGCCGGTCCACGTGCACACCCACGACACCGCGGGCGGGCAGCTCGCGACCCTGTTGGCCGCGTCGGCTGCGGGAGCGGATGCCGTGGACGCGGCGTCGGCACCCATGGCGGGAACCACCAGCCAGCCGTCTCTGTCGGCCTTGGTCGCGGCCCTCGCGCACACCGATCGCGACACCGGTCTCGACCTCGCGGCCGTGAGCGACCTCGAACCGTACTGGGAGGCGGTGCGTCACCTGTACCGTCCGTTCGAATCGGGACTGGCCGGTCCTACCGGACGCGTGTACCGGCACGAGATCCCGGGCGGGCAGCTGTCGAACCTGCGCCAGCAGGCGATCGCGCTCGGGCTCGCCGACGACTTCGAGCTCATCGAGGACATGTACGCCGCGGCGAACCGCATCCTCGGCCGCGTGCCGAAGGTCACACCCTCTTCGAAGGTCGTGGGCGACCTCGCCCTGCACCTCGCCGCCGTCAGGGCCGACCCCGACGATTTCGAGCAGCACCCCGAGAAGTACGACGTGCCCGACTCGGTCGTCTCGTTCATGGCGGGCGAGCTCGGCGACCTGCCGGGCGGGTGGCCAGAGCCCCTCCGTTCGAAGGTTCTCGCCGGGCGGGATGCCAAGACCGGCACGACCCCGCTCACCGACGACGACCAGGCCGCCCTGGCGGGGGAGTCATCCGAGAGACGCGCGCGTCTGAACCGGCTGCTCTTCCCCGGCCCGACACGCACCTTCGAGCAGACCCGCGAGACGTACGGCGATCTCAGCGTGCTCGATACGGCCGATTATCTCTACGGTCTTCAGTCCGGCGGAGAGCACACCGTCGAGATCGAGCGGGGTGTGCAGTTGTTCGTGGGGCTCGAGGCCGTCGGCGAGGCCGACGACAAGGGCATGCGCACGGTGATGACGACGCTGAACGGCCAGCTGCGCCCGGTCTTCGTGCGCGATCGTTCGATCGACGTCGAAGCCCGCCAGGCCGAGAAGGCCGACACCTCGAAACCCGGGCAGATGGCAGCGCCGTTCTCGGGCGTCGTGACGATGAAGGTGACGGCGGGGGACCGCGTCTCGGCCGGTCAGGCGGTGGCCTCGATCGAGGCGATGAAGATGGAAGCGGCCATCACCGCGACCGTCGACGGCGTGGTCGAACGTGTCGCCATCGGTACCACACAACAGGTGGAAGCAGGAGATCTTTTGCTGGTAATCCGCCAAGCGCAGTAACCTAGAAGGGGGCGCTTTCGCGCCCTCTTCCCGTTTGGAGACTGCAGTGACCCCCGACCGCACCGACGCGAACCCCGACGAGAACGCCGAGCACGGCGTGCTCGAGGAGAGCGGGAATCTCGACACGGCCAGCATCACGATCCTCGGCGGGCACATCGCTCAGGTCAATGTCGACCTGCCCGTGGCCAGCGACGACGACGACCTCGATGACGATGTGATCGAAGACGAGATCCCCCTCGACGAGGCCGATCTCGCCGCCCTCGACGCCCCGCGCGTTCCCTCCGCCGTACCCGCCGGCATCGACGACCACGCCGAGATCGTGCACGACCCGCACGTCGAGCAGCTCCCGACCGGCGACATCATCCTCGAGCCGCATGACACGGACGCAACGACGGAGCCGCTCTCCGACGACGACGTGCACGATGCGGAGATCGTCGACGAGTCGCCCCGCGACGCCTCGGAGCACGAGATGCCGGATGCCGAGCCCCCGGCCGTCGCGGAAAGAGTCGGTGACGAGACCGCAGCGGATGCCGCGGCGGAGCCGTCCGCGCAATCGCGCGAGATCGACGAAGACCAGGACCGCTCGGGCGAGACCTTCTCGTCGGAAGAGGCCGAGGAGCTTGCCTCCGGCGACGAGTCCGTGGGCGTCGACGAGGACGATGACGTCGACGCCCCGACCGCCGCTGACGCCCTCCCGGGTGAGGACCTGCTCGCGCCAATCGACCAGGCGCAAGACGACCTGGCCGGGGCAGCCGAGTCCGACCCGCGGGCCGAAGACCTTGCCGATGCCGAGATCGTCGACGACCTCGCGACCGAAGCCGATGCCGCCGAGACGGTGGAAGCCCTGGATGCGACATCCCGGGGTGGGGAAGACCTCGAGCCGGACCACGCACCGGCCGATGAACGCGAGCCCGAGACGCACGTCGAGTCCGACGTGTCGGCGGACACCTCGGAGCCGCTCACGCACGCGCCGTGGGTCCCCGCGGCCGTCGCCGAGCCTGAGCACGGCGACACAGAAGAAATCGACCCGGAAGAAGCGAGGCCGCACGATTCGGTGCCCGCACTCGCGGAGCCGGAAGAGGTCGCTGTCGAGGAGACCGAGCTCGCCGCGACCGTACCCTTCGACGCCGACGCCGACGCCGACGCCGACGCCGACGCCGACGACGCCGACGACGCCGACGACGCAGACGACGCAGAGGTCGAGGAGACCGAGACCGTGGCAGATACACCCGAGCCCACCCGACAGTCCGTCGACGCGCCCCTCCCGCCGGTCACCGCCGAGTCGCAGCCCGCACCGCCGGCTACCGCCGAGGTCGAGATCGAAGCCGACTCTGCCGGGGCGGAGCCTCAGACCGTCGTCGCCCCCGCAGCGGCGCCGACCACGCGCGCAGAGCGCGCCGCGACGGGCGTCATCGGAACGATTCCGCTCACGCGCCGCAGCGCCCACCAGGCCGATGATGCCGCCCGTGCCGCCGACGAGGCCGCCCGCGTCGATCGCGCCCACGCGCTGGAGCGCGTGCGCACGCCCGCTCCGGAGGTCACACTGACCTCGAAGCGCATCGGTCAGATCGACGACGCGCGCGAAAGCTCCGACCTGCTCACCGCCGACCGTCTGCTCGATCCGCGTCAGATCGCGCGTCCCGAGCCCGAGGGTCTCTGGCAGCAGCTGGTGTACTCGGTCTCGCGTCACCGCATCAACCTCGGCGACGGTCGTCGCGCCCGTCAGCGCAAGGATCTGGACCGCCGGATCGCTACGCCTCTCGCGGGCGGCGCGCGGTTCGTGCCGGTGCTCTCGCGCAAGGGCGGTGTGGGCAAGACCACCGTCACCTCGCTCCTGGGCATGGCCCTCGCCGACGCGCGCGACGACCGCATCATCGCGGTCGACGCCAATCCCGATCGCGGGACGCTCGCAGACCGCGTCGGCCGTCCGAACGGACGCACGGTCCGCGACCTCGTCCGTTCGCACGACGAGATGGTCGGCTACAACGACGTCTCGTCGATCGTCGCTCGCGACGCCACGCGCCTCGACGTGCTGGCATCCGATTCCGATCCGCGGGTGTCCGAGGCCTTCAGCGACGACGACTACCGCCAGGTCGCCGACGTCGCCTCGCACTACTACTCGATCGTCCTCACCGACACGGGCACGGGGATCGTGCACTCGGTCATGGGTGCGACACTCGAACTGGCCGACACCCTGGTCATCGTGGCGGGCCTGTCGGTCGACGAGGCGCGCCTCGCGTCCGAGACGCTCACGTGGCTCGAGACCAACGGCTACGCGGCGCGCGTCCGCGATGCGGTCGTCGTGCTGAACAACTCCCGCCCCGGCACGCCGCTGGTGCGCGAGAGCGAGCTCGAGGCACACTTCCGCTCGCGTGTGCGCACCGTGATCCGCATGCCCTACGACGCACGTATCGCCGCGGGCAGCGCCATCACCTTCCGCGACCTGCAGCCCTCGACCCGACAGGCCGCGCGCGAGCTCGCCGCCGCCGTCGTCGAAGGCCTGCGTGCCCCGGCGGTCGCGGCATGAGCGTTCGCCCGATCCGCCTGTTCGGCGACCCCGTCCTGCGCGCGCCCAGTGCGCCCATCGAGCAGATCGACGACGGCATCCGTGCCCTCGTCCAAGACCTGATCGACACGGTCGAGCTGCCCGGGCGCGCGGGGGTCGCGGCGCCGCAGATCGGCGTGGGTCTGCGCGCTTTCAGCTACAACATCGATGGCGACATCGGCTACGTGCTCAACCCCGTGCTCGTCGAGACGCGCGGAGAGCCGGAGCCGGTGGGGGAGGGGTGCCTCTCGGTGCCGGGTCTCTGGCACGATGCGCTGCGTTATCCGTGGGCCAAGGTCGTCGGAATGGACCTCGACGGCAACGAGGTCGTGCTCGAGGGCGAGGGGCTGCTCGCCCAGGCCCTGCAGCACGAGACCGATCACCTCGACGGCATGCTGTACCTCTCGCGCCTGTCCGCCGAGACGCGTCGCGAGGCGATGCGCCAGGTGCGCGAGAGCGACTGGTTCTGATTCGGAGCCGGGTCACGCGCTTCCCCCGGGATTCGCGCAACCTCCGTCGTTCTCGGCCATGTCGAGCCGTAGTCGTGCGGATCGCCGAGGTTGTGCGAGTCGCTGAGGTGCGGCTGGCGTCGGCGTATCCTCGGCGATTTGCGCAACTTCCGTGGGTTTCCGGTGCGGCGGGCTGAGGTTGTGCGGGTCGCTGAGGTTGTGCGGGTCGCCGAGGTGTGGCCGGCGTCGGCGTACGTTCGGCGATTTGCGTAACCTCCGTGGGTTTCCGGTGCGCCGGGCTGTGGTTGTGCGGATGGCTGAGGTTGTGCGGGTCGCTGGGGTGTGGCCGGTGTCGGCGTACGTTCGGCGATTTGCGTAACCTCCGTGGGTTTCCGGTGCGCCGGGCTGTGGTTGTGCGGATCGCTGAGGTTGTGCTGGTCGCCGAGGTTGTGCGGGTCGCTGGGGTGTGGCCGGCGTCGGCGTACTCTCCGCGATTTGCGCAACTTCCGTGGGTTTGCTGTGTGCCGGGCTGAGGTTGTGCGGATCGCTGACGTAGTGAGAGGGGATACGCGACGGCCCGGCCCCTCGGGGGGACCGGGCCGTCGTCGTCGCGCGTCTCAGGGGAGCGACACGTTGGTCGTGTTCACCGGCACGGCGTAGATGTCCTCGATGGCGTCGGCGAAGTCGGCGACGATGACGTTGCGCTTGATGCTCATCTTCGGCGTCAGGTGCCCGCTGGCCTCGGTCCACTCGGTGGGCAGGATCGTGAACTTGCGGATCGACTCCGCGCGCGAGACCCGCGTGTTGGCGCGGTCGATCGCGCCCTGCACCTCGGCGCGCACCTTGTCGTTCTCGGCCGCCTCGGCGAGCGGCATGTCGGCGGGCAGGCCGTTGTTGGCCAGCCAGGTCGGGAGCATCTCGGTGTCGAGCGTGACCAGGGCCGCGATGAACGGTTTGTGGTCGCCCACGACCACGACCTGACCGACGATCGGGTTCGCACGGATCGGGTCCTCGAGAGCGGCGGGAGCGACGTTCTTGCCGCCCGCGGTGACGATGATCTCTTTCTTGCGGCCCGTGATGGCGAGGAATCCGTCGCTGTCGAAGGCGCCGATGTCGCCGGTCTTGAACCACTCGCCGTCGAAGGCGTCGGCCGTCGCCTCGGGGTTCTGCCAGTACTCGCGGAACACGTTGATACCGCGCACCTGGATCTCGCCGTCATCGGCGAGACGGATGCCGACACCCGGCAGAACGGGACCGACGGTGCCGATCTTCGACTTCGTGGCGAGGTTCACCGTGGCCGGGGCGGTGGTCTCGGTGAGGCCGTAGCCCTCGAGGATCACGACGCCGAGGCTGCGGAAGAAGTGACCCAGGCGGGGGCCGAGAGGGGCCGATCCCGACACCGCATAGACGATGTTGCCACCCATGGCATCCCGCAGCTTGGAGTAGACCAGCTTGTCGAAGAGCGCGAACTTGATCTTGAGCAGCAGGGGAATCGACTTTCCGTCCTGCAGGCGCTGGGAGTGCTCGATCGCGGCGTCGGCGGCGGCGCGGAAGATCCTGCCCTTGCCGCCGGCCTCGGCCTTCTGCTCGGCGGAGTTGTAGACCTTCTCGAACACGCGGGGGACCGCGAGGAGGAAGGTGGGGCGGAAGCTGCCGAGCGCCGGGAGGAGCTGCTTCGTATCGGGCTGATGTCCCGTCTTCACGCCCGCGTGCACGTTGAGCAGCGAGATGAAACGCGCGAACACGTGCGCCGTCGTGATGAACAGCAGGGTCGAGGCGCCAGGGGTTTCGACGACCTCGTGCAGCGACTTGGCGGAGTTGCGCGCCAGCTCGACGAAGTTGCTGTGGACGAGCACGCAGCCCTTCGGACGGCCGGTGGAGCCCGAGGTGTAGATGAGGGTGGCGACGTCGGAGGCCTTCGCCAGGTGGCGGCGGCGCTCGATCTCTTCGTCGGTGATGTGCGTGCCGCCTGAGACGAGCGCGTCGAGGGCTCCCGAGTGCATCGCCCAGACCTCGCGGACGAGGGGGAGGTCGCTGCGGACCTCGTCGAGACGTTCGGCGTGTTCCGTGGACTCCAGGACCACGGCGATCGCACCGGAATCCGACAGGATCCACGAGATCTGCGACGGCGAGCTGGTCTCGTAGACCGGGACCATGATGGCGCCGGCGTAGAACAGCGCGAAGTCGATCAGGGTCCAGTCGTAGGTGGTGCGGGCGATGAACCCCACCTTCTCGCCGGGCTGGATGCCGGCGGCGACGAAGCCTTTCGCGAGGGCGATGACCTGCCGTTCGAACTCGACGGCGGTGACGTCTCGCCATCCGTCTCGGTCGGGAACCGCGAACAGCGGCCGGTCGGGGGTAGCGCGGACGCGGTCGGCGAGCAGGTCGGACGCGTTGGCGTCGGGGTCTGCGGGGATGAGGGCGGGTTGATCGAACTGGATCACGGCAACTCCTTTGGCACCGGAAGAACGTCGAGCTGTGGGACGAGTCTATCCGCATCGACGTGCTCGCCCCGGGGAGCGCACGGCATCATCGTCGGTTGCACCGGGTGGCTAGACTGCTCCGGGCCGAGCCGCACGGTGGGCCCGGAAGGGAGCGCGGTGCGCAACGTCGGCATCGACATCGGGGGAACGAAGATCGCGGGGGGCGTCGTCGACGACGACGGCACCATCGTCGAGAAGCTTCGTGTCGACACTCCCATCGACCCCGCGGCCCTCGTGGACGCCGTGGTCGACATGGCCGATCATCTGCGCCGCGCCCACGAGATCCACGCGATCGGCGTGGCCGCCGCCGGCTTCATCAGCCGCGACCGCAGCACCGTCATCTACGCGCCGAACATCGACTGGCGGGACGAGCCCCTCCGCGCGCGTCTCGAGCAGCGTCTCGACGCCCCCGTCACGATCGAGAACGACGCGAACGCCGCGGGCTGGGGCGAGTACCGCTTCGGTGCGGGTCGGGGCGTGCGCGACATGGTCATGCTCACGATGGGCACTGGCGTCGGCGGTGCCGTCGTCACCGACGGGGAGCTCTTCCGCGGCGGGCACGGCATCGGCGCCGAACTGGGCCACATGCGCTTCGTGCGCGGCGGTCACCCCTGCGGGTGCGGGCAGAACGGATGCCTCGAGCAGTACGCCTCGGGACGCGCGCTGCAGCGCGAGGCCAACGCCATCGCCGACGAGGGTGGCATCGGCGCGGCTCTTGCCGCCGTGCGCGAGGAGCGGGGCGCGATCCCCGGCCCCGCCGTCTCGCGCCTGGTCCTCGCCGGCGATCCGGGGGCGATCGAGGCCCTCCGCCGTGTCGCCACGGCCCTGGGCGAGGCGTGCGGCGGCTTCCAGGCGGTGCTCGACCCCGAGGTCTTCGTGATCGGCGGGGGAGTGGCCCAGCTCGGCGCCGACCTGCTCGAGCCCGTGAAGCTCGCGTACGAGACCTCGCTCCCGGGGTACGGTGAACGTCCGGTCGCCGAGTTCGCGATCGCACGTCTGGGCAACGACGCCGGTCTCATCGGGGTCGCGGACCTCGCCGGGAAGGAGCGCTGACAATGTTCTACTGGCTCATGAAGTACGTGGTGATCGGGCCGGTCATCAAGGCCGTGTTCCGCCCGTGGATGGTGGGCCGGCGCAACATCCCCGCCGACGGCGCGGCGATCCTGGCCAGCAACCACCTGTCGTTCTCCGACTCGATCTTCCTGCCGCTCATGATCGACCGCCGGATGGCGTTCCTCGCCAAGAGCGACTACTTCACGGGCAAGGGTCTCAAGGGCTGGGCCACTCGCATGTTCTTCACCGCGACGGGCCAGCTGCCCATCGACCGGTCGGGCGGCAAGGCCTCCGAGGCCTCTCTCAACACGGGCCTGGGGGTGCTGGGGCGTGGCGAGCTGCTCGGCATCTACCCCGAGGGAACGCGCAGCCCGGATGGCACGTTGTACCGCGGGCGCACGGGTATCGCACGGATGGCTCTCGAGGCGCGCGTCCCGGTCGTGCCCGTGGTCATGGTCGACACCGGCGCCGTCATGCCGATCGGCCAGCGCCTGCCCCGCGTGGGGCGTGTCGGCATCGTGATCGGCGAGCCCCTCGACTTCTCGCGCTTCGAGGGGATGGAGGGCGACCGCTACGTGCTGCGTTCCGTCACCGACGAGATCATGGTGGCGCTCCAGCGTCTCGGCGAGCAGCGGTACGAAGACGTCTACGCCTCGACCGTGAAGGACCGTCTCGCCACGTCACGGGCGGCGAAGGCGCCGGTCTCCCGCCACTAGACTTCAGGGGTGAATCAGCAGCTCCACGACCTCGACCACTGGCGAACCCTGCCCATCAAGCAGCAGCCGCAGTGGTATGACGAGGCCGCTGTGGCCGCGGCATCCGCAGAACTCTCGACCCTCCCGCCTCTGGTCTTCGCCGGTGAGGTCGACAACCTGCGCGAGCGCCTCGCTCGTGCCGCCGCCGGCCAGGCCTTCCTCCTGCAGGGCGGTGACTGCGCCGAGACCTTCGCCGGTGCCACCGCCGAGCAGATCCGCAACCGCATCAAGACGGTGCTCCAGATGGCCGTCGTCCTGACCTATGGCGCCTCTATGCCCGTGGTCAAGATGGGCCGCATGGCGGGTCAGTTCGCCAAGCCGCGCTCGAGCGATGTCGAGACGCGTGGTGACGTGACGCTGCCGGCCTACCGCGGCGACATCGTGAACGGTTACGACTTCACCGAGGAGTCGCGCAAGGCCGACCCCGCGCGTCTGCTCAAGGGCTACCACACGGCCGTGTCGACCCTGAACCTCATCCGCGCCTTCACGCAGGGCGGCTTCGCCGACCTCCGTGAGGTGCACAGCTGGAACAAGGGTTTCGCGAGCACCCCGGCCAATCAGGCCTACGAGAGCATGGCGACCGAGATCGACCGGGCCATCAAGTTCATGGAGGCCGCCGGGGCGGACTTCGACGAGCTCACCCGTGTCGAGTTCTACACCGGCCACGAGGGCCTCCTCATGGACTACGAGCGCCCCATGACGCGCATCGACTCGCGCACGGGCCAGCCGTACAACACCTCGTCGCATTTCCAGTGGATCGGCGAGCGCACCCGCGAGCTCGACGGCGCTCACGTCGACTACTTCTCGAAGATCCGCAACCCCATCGGTGTCAAGCTCGGCCCCACCACGACGACCGACACCGCGCTGGCGCTGATCGACAAGCTCGACCCCGAGCGCGAGCCGGGTCGCTTGACCTTCATCACCCGCATGGGGTCGGGCAAGATCCGCGACGCCCTGCCGCCGTTGCTCGAGGCCGTCCGCGACTCGGGCGCCACCCCGCTCTGGGTCACCGACCCGATGCACGGCAATGGCATCACCACCCCCACCGGCTACAAGACGCGCCGGTTCGACGACGTCGTGGACGAGGTGCGCGGCTTCTTCGAGGCGCACCGCTCGGTGGGCACGCACCCCGGCGGCATCCACGTCGAGCTCACCGGCGACGATGTCACCGAGTGCCTGGGCGGCTCGGAGCAGATCGACGAGGCGACTCTCGCTACGCGTTACGAGAGCCTGTGCGACCCGCGTCTGAACCACCGCCAGAGCCTCGAGCTGGCCTTCCTCGTGGCCGAGGAGCTCGAGAAGCGCTGACTCTCTCGTGAATCAGACGACGCCCCCGGCCTTCAGGTCGGGGGCGTCGTCGTTCGTGAGGTCGCGGTCAGGACGCGAAGGTGATCGCAGCGAGCGGCTCGACGATCTCTTCGGCGGCGATGCCTACAGCGTCGGCGTCAGCGTGATCGTCGATCCCTGCGGAGCGGTCGTCCCGGCCTTGGGGTTCGTGGCGCGAACCTTGTAGATGTCCCAGTACTTGAAGCCGAGGGGCAGGGTGCCGTCGTCGATACCCGCGTTGACCTGAAATCCGAGCGCTTCGAGGGTCTTCACGGCATCCCGGATCGACATCCCCACCACGTTGCCGGGGATCTCGACGGGCTTCGGCCCGATCGACACGCGCAGGGGGACCGTGTCACCGGGGCGCCAGTTGCCGCCGCCGTCGCGCTGGCCCATGGAGATGACGTTGCCGGATGCCACGGAGTTGCTGTAATCCTCGGTCACCGAGGACTTCAGCCCGACGCCGTCGAGGGCGCGCTGGGCTTGCGAGCGCGAGTCTCCGGTGACGTCGGGGATCGGGCCGAGAGAGACGACGAGCGAGGCCGCGTCACCCTCGTAGACGGTGCATCCCTGCGTGCAGTCGATCGCGTCGCCGCCCGAGCGGGGGATGACCGAGGCGCCCAGGACCGTTCCGTCGGCGGGGTCGGCGAACTGGCGCTCGGGGTCGCCCGCGACGCCGACGAAGGCCTGCTCGAGGATCGCGCGCACCTCGTCCGCGCTCTTGCCGGCGAGGGCCGGGATCTGATGGGTCGCCGGTCCGATCGAGACGAAGACGGTGACGACGGTCTCTTTGTCGAGCCGTTCGCCGGGGGCGGGGTCGGACCCCACCGTCGTGCCGGAGGGGATCTCTCGATCCGTGACCTCTTGCGCCTGCGCCTGCAGCTGCTGCTGCGTCAACAGGGCTTGGGCGTCGGCGAAGCTCCGCCCCGAGACGTCGGGGACGGCGACGAGCGAGCCCGGCCCCGACCCGAAGTACCAGCCGGTGAATCCGGCGCCGCCGGCGAGCAGCAGCACGAGCACGAGGAGCCAGGCCCCGCGCGCCGTGCGTCGACGCGTGCGGGTGCGCAGACGCGCGGCGTTGTCGGGTTCATCGATGGTGGCGGAGGGGAGGGATGCCGTCTGGGGAAGGACCTTGGTCAGCTCGCGGGACTCCGCTGCGGAGGCCGGGCCCGTCGTGCCCACCGACACGGCGCGAGCGACCTGGGGGGCGAGGCCGAGCTCTTTCTCGATCGCACGCAGCCGCTCGAGCATCGCACCGGCGTCGAGGGGGCGATCGCCCGGCTCGCGCTCGGTCGACCACAGCACGAGCTCGTCGAGTTGCTCCGGAACGCCGGGATTCTTGGCGCTGGGGCGCGGGACGGAGTCGGTGGCGTGCTGATAGGCGATCTGCATCGGCTGCTCGCCCTTGTAGGGCTGCTCGCCGACGAGCATCTCGTAGAGCATGATTCCGAGCGAGTAGATGTCGCTGCGGGCGTCCGCGGTGCCGCGGGTGACGAGTTCGGGCGCCAGGTACGCGATCGTGCCCATGAGCTGGGCGCCGCTCGCGGTGTTCGCGGTCGTCGCGCGCGCCAGACCGAAGTCGCCGATCTTGATGCGGCCGTCCTCGGCGAGCAGCACGTTCTCGGGCTTGACGTCGCGGTGGACGATCCCGGCCCGGTGCGCTGCCGCGAGCCCCGACAGGATGGCATCCATGATCGTGAGGGTCTGATCGATCGTGAGGCGCCGATGCTCGCGCAGCAGCTCGCGCAGGGTGATGCCCGGGAGGTATTCCATCACCAGGTAGGCCATCTCGCCGTCCTGGCCCTGGTCGAACACGTTCACGACGTGCGGGTCGCTCAGGCGGGCGGCCGAGCGGGCCTCCTGGATGAAGCGGCTCTGGAACACGGTGTCGTCGCTGAGGTGGCCGTGCATGACCTTCAGCGCGACGCGGCGCTCGAGGCGCAGGTCGGTCGCCACGTACACGGTCGCCATCCCGCCGCGCGCGATACGCGCGCGGACCCGGTATCGGCCGTCGACGAGACGGCCGATCAGCGGGTCTGCCTGCTGACTCGTGCTCACAGGTCGAGTCTACGGAGCGCCCCCTGTGAGGCCGGGGAGCGGCTCACCCTCACCTCGGACGAGAAGATCAGCCGAGAACGGAGAGCCACGTGGTGGCGGGTTGCTCCCACTGCGCGTACCGGTCCGGGTAGGCCGAGATCTGCACGGCCTGAGCGGCGTCGGCGTACGACAGCTGGTCCCACCCGGGGATGTCGAGCAGGCCGCGGGTCGCGGAGCCGTTGGGGTCGGCCGCTCCGCCGTAGAACACGCGGGTGGACCGCTCTCGGTCGAGGATCTGATCCGGGGTGCCCCAGCCGGTGCTGGGGCGCTGCTGGAACAGGCCGAGCGAGTCGCGGTCGCCCCAATCGAGGTTGCGCAGCCACGACTCCTGCATCGCGGTGCCCAGGGCGATGAGTATTCCGCGATCCGAGACGCCGAGTTCTCGTCCGATGCGGATGATCAGGCGTGCGTTCTCGGACTGCTCGGCATCCAGCCCGGGGGCGGTGGCGGGGGCCACGGCCGCGGGTGCGGGTGCGGGGGATCCCGACGGGATCTGCAATACGTCGCCCGGGTAGATGATCGAGGCGCGCGTGAGGGCGTTCGCGCTGAGCACGGCGTCGAGCGAGACGCCGTTGGCGCGGGCGATGGCCGAGACGGTGTCGCCCGGGCGGACCTCGTGCGACCGGGGCGCGGCTTCGGGAGCGGCGGGAGCCGGGGGAGCGGGCGTCGCCGCGGGGGTGAGTGCGAGAACCTGGCCGGGTCGGATGAGGCTGTCGGGTGTCAGGCCGTTGGCCGCCAGGACCGCCGCGGTGTCGAGACCATGAGCCCGAGCGATGCCCCACACCGTGTCGCCTGACTTGACGGTGTAGGTGGTGGGGGCGGTGACGCCCGCGATTGCCTGCACCCCGATACCGCGGGGGGCGGGAGGCAGGACCGTGAGGGCAGGCTCGGGGGGCGCGGCGTGAGCGGCGTGCTCGGCGGCGAGGGTCAGGGCGATCGAGCCGGCCACAGCGGCCGGCCAGATGGCGACCGCGCGGCGTCGCGAGGGCAGGGGGGACAGCGTGAGTCGTCGCATGGTGGGGGGATTCCGTTCGTTCGACTGCCCGACACGCTGGCATGCCTCGGGGCTGATGTCAACGAAAGTGACGGTTGTGACGCATGTGACTCGTGTGCAGATGGACCGCGGGGCGGTCCGGGGCGGCGGAAATGAGAGGATGGGCGAGTGAGTGAGACTTCCCGTTACGAGACCGCGTGGCTGACCATTCCCGACCTGGTCGAGATGCTCGACGAGTCGCTCGGCCGCGTCCGCCGCCTGTTCGACGAGCATTACCTCGTCGGCTCGCGCCGCGAAGGCGTGTTCAAGGTGCCGGCGGTCTTCATCGTGGACGGGCGCCCGCTGGCGTCGCTGCGCGGCACGATCATCGTTCTGCACGATGCCGGGTTCGACGCCGACGAGACCATCGATTGGCTCCTGACTCCGGAAGAGAGCATCGGCATGGCACCCATCGAGGCTCTGCTCGCCGGGCGCAAGAGCGAGGTCCGCCGAGTCGCCGCGACCCTCGCCTGAGACGTTCCGGCCTCAGGCCGTTCGTTCGGTGGCGGCACGCGCGAGAGCGCGGAGGTCCTCGAGTGCGGCCGTGTCGACCTCGGCGTCGGCGAGAGCGAGATCGGCTCGCCGCGAGTAGTCGGCGATCAGGTCCTCCGTGCGTTCGAGCGCTCCCGTGTCGAGGATCGTCTGCTGCAGCGCCGCGATCTGCGCCCCATCCAGAGCGGGGTCGCCGAGGAGGGCGTCGAAGCCCTCGCGTCGCTGAGGTGACAGACTCTCACGGGCGTAGGCGACCAGCACCGTGCGCTTTCCCTCGCGCAGGTCGTCACCGACCGGCTTTCCGGTGACCGCGCTGTCGCCGAAGACCCCCAGCACGTCGTCGCGCAGCTGGAACGCCATGCCGACGTCGTGACCGAAGCGCCCGAGGGCGTCGAGCTGCGCCTCGTCGGCGCCGGCGAGAGCCGCGCCGATCTGGAGGGGCTGCTGGATGCTGTAGCGCGCCGACTTGTACGAGGCGATGCGCAGCGCCCGCTCCGCATGGGCGTCGTCGGGGTAGACGGTGTAGGCGGACTCCTCGGCGACGTCGAGGAACTGGCCGATCGTCACGTCGCGGCGCATCCGCGCGTAGGCGCGACGGGTCGGGGCGGCATGGCGGTGGCCCTTCAGACCCTCCTCGAGCAGATCGTCGCTCCACGCGACCAGCAGGTCGCCGAGGAGAATCGCTCCGGATCGGCCGAACGCGTCGGAGTCGCCGGCCCAGTCGGCATCCTGATGCGCTTTCTGCAACGCGCGGTGGGCCGCGGGCTGACCTCGGCGCGTGTCGCTGTTGTCGACGAGGTCGTCGTGGACGAGGGCGGCGGCATGGAAGATCTCGAGGGAGGTGGCCACGGCCAGAGCCGACTCGTCGAAGGCGGAGGAGGGCGGGGCGTCGAGCGCGCGAACCGCACTCCACCCGGCGAGGCAGAAGCGGGCCCGCAGACGCTTTCCTCCCTGGAGGGCGGAAGCCCCCGATCGGGTGAACGCCTCCGCCTCCGGGCCCAGTGCAGAGGCGTACGATAGCTGTTCGGAGAGGAACTTGTCGAGTCGCTGGGAAACAGCTTCGATCGGTTCCGGGGAGGTCGCCACGGGCCTAGCCTAGTGATCCACGCCGCGCGTAGAATCGTCCACAACGAACAACAAAGGGGGATGCATGCCACTGTCAGAGCAGGAGCAGCGTCTACTGGACGAGATGGAGCGCCATCTCATGAGCAACGACACCGATGTGGTGTCTGCCCCCAGTCGTGCCCTCAGCTACCGCAACATCGTCCTCGGTTCCATCCTCGTGCTGGCCGGTCTCGGCGCTCTCGTCGCGGGCGTGTCGATAGGGTTCAACACCGGTTTCGTCGGCATCGCCGTGGGCGTCGTCGGATTCCTCCTCATGGTCGGCGGGGTCGTCTTCGCCGTCACCCCGACGCGCGGCGCCGCTCAGGCCGCACCCGCCGCGAAGCCCCGACCGGCTCGCGCCTCCGGTTCGTCGTTCATGGATCGCATGAACGAACGCTGGGACCGCCGCCACGACGGACCCTAAGCCCGACACCCACTTCTTCAGCACCGGCTCTTCGGAGCCGGTGCTTTTTCGTGCGCCCGGGGGCCTGTCCGCGACGGAATAGCGCCGTGGAGGGGAAGAGGGGCGAGATAAGGCCTCGAATCGCTCCCTTTTCCTCCACTCGAGCTGTCTTCGGGGGTGATTGTCGCGGTTCGGTGGCGGAAACACGCGGAGTCCGACGCGATCCGTCGGGGCGGTCGATCACTGTACACGGCTGTGCTTGCGCACAGAAGCCCCGGAATTTGATAGCAAAGTGGAGGGCGGTGGAGTAAAGTGGGGGAAACTTCGCAGGCCGGACGAAGGGGGTGGACGCCCGAATGCTGCTCGGAACGCACACACCCAAGCTCGACGACAAGGGTCGGGTCATCCTGCCGGCGAAGTTCCGTGACGATCTCGGCGCCGGAGTGGTGATCACGCGCGGGCAGGACCGCTGCCTCTACGTGTTCAGCACCGAGGAGTTCGAGCGCGTGCACGAGCGGATCCGCGAGGCCCCGCTCAGCAACAAGCAGGCCCGCGACTTCCTGCGCATGTTCCTCTCGGGGGCCAGCGCCGAGAAGCCCGACAGTCAGAACCGCATCACCGTCCCGCCCGCCTTGCGTACCTACGCGGGGCTCGGTCGCGAACTCGTCGTCACCGGCGTCGGAGCACACGCCGAGATCTGGGACGCCGAGGCGTGGAACTCCTACGCGGAGAGCAACGAAGAAACGTACGCCGAGATGGAACAGGAGGTGATCCCGGGACTCTTCTGACCCTTCGGCTGTGATGCCCAGCCGCTCGCCCTGACGCACTTCCCCGGCGCCAGGTCGACGCGGATGGGGATCAGAGTTCGAAGGTTCCGCCCGACACATCATGGACATCCGCGACATCCACACCCCCGTCCTGCTCGAGCGCTGCGCCGAGCTGCTGGGCCCTGCGCTCCACAAGCCCGGCTCGGTGTTCGTCGACGGAACGCTCGGTATGGGCGGCCACTCCGAGGCGTTCCTCGAACGCTTCCCCGAGACCCGTCTCATCGGCCTCGACCGCGACACCGACGCCCTTCGCATCGCGGGGGAGCGTCTCGCGCGTTTCGGCGACCGCGTGACCCTCGTGCACACCGTCTACGACGGGATCGCCGAGGCCGTGGCCTCTGCCGGTGTCGCCCAGGTCGACGGCATCCTGTTCGACCTCGGGGTGTCGTCGCTCCAGCTCGACGTCGCCGACCGCGGCTTCGCCTACGCCCAGGACGCGCCGCTCGACATGCGCATGGACCAGACCACCGGCGTGACGGCCGCGGAGGTGCTGGCGACCTACGGCGAGGGCGATCTGCGCCGCATCTTCGAGCGCTACGGCGAAGAGAAGCTCGCCGGTCGCTACGCCCGCGCGATCATCGCCGCCCGCGCCGAGGCGCCGCTCGAGCGCTCCGGCCAGCTGGTCGACGTCCTGCAGGCGGCCACTCCCGCCGCGGTGCTGCGCGAGCGTCACCCGGCCAAACGCGTCTTCCAGGCCCTGCGCATCGAGGTCAACGCCGAACTGTCGGTGCTCGAGCGAACGATCCCGGCCGCGCTGAGCGTGCTCGGTGTCGGCGGGCGCATCGTCGTGCTGTCGTATCAGTCGCTCGAGGACCGGTTGGTCAAGCGCGTCTTCGCCGACGCGTCGACGTCCACGGCTCCGCGCGGACTGCCCGTGGAGCTGCCCGAGCACGCGCCGAAGTTCCGGCTCCTCGTTCGCGGCGCGGAGCTGGCGGGCGACGAAGAGCGCGCTTTCAATCCCCGTGCCACCCCCGTGCGTCTGCGCGCGGCCGAGAGAATCCAGGAGGACGCATGAGTGCACCCCAGGCCATCGATGCGGCCTTCCTGCCCGACTTCCCGACGCCCGTTCGCGAGCGCCGGCTCACCGTCGTGCCCGCGACCGCGCGTCGTCGGGCCCCGCGGCGCCTGTTCGGCGTCATCGCCGTGCTCGGCGCGCTGGCGATCGTGCTGGTGCAGATGGGGCTCGGCATCCTGACGACCCAGAGCTCCTTCGAGATCTCGTCGCTCACCCAGCAGCAGCGCGATCTGACCTACCAGAAGCAGATCCTCTCCGACGAGAGCGCGGGACTCAGCTCGCCGCAGTACCTCGCGGCCAACGCCGCGGCGCTCGGCATGGTCATCGACGAGTCGCCGACGTACCTGCGCCTCAGCGACGGTGCCGTGATCGGCTCCGACAAGCCCGCAGACACCGCCTCCTCGGTGGACGCCAAGGGCCGCGGCTCGGTCGGCAACGCCCTGATCTCGGGTGTCCCGCTGGTGACCGACCCGGCGGCATCCACCACCGAGAACGGCACGGCCACTCCCGCGCCCGCGGCACCCGGGTCGCCCTCGCCGACCGAGGCCGCCGCCCCGACCGCCCAATCCGCGACACCCCCGCCGATCAGCGACGGTCTGCCGACTCCCGCGACACGATGAGAGCCATGACGACGACAACCTCCCGTTCCCCGCGGCGTCGCACCGTCGTCGCCCTCGCGGTCGTCCTGATCGTGATCATCGCCTTCGTCGTCCGCCTGGTCGACATCCAGGTCGTCAACGCCCGAGACCACGTGGACGACTCGCTCTCGATGGGGCTGCAGAACTCCCGCATCGAGTACGCCTCGCGCGGATCGATCGTCGACGACAACGGGGTGCCCCTGGCCACCAGCGTCAATCGCTACGACGTGCAGATCGACCCGATGCTCGCCGCGAAGGGCGTGACCACGCGCGACGACGACGGCAACGAGACCACGACGGCCTGGCCCGACCTGGCGGCCCAGATCGCCGGTGTCACCGGCCAGGACGCCGCCGACGTGCAGAAGATCGTCCAGGGTGCCGTGGCCGACAACCCCGAGTCGCGTTACGCGATGATCGCGAAGAACGTCTCGACCGAGCAGTACCGAGCCCTCGTGGCCCTGGGGCTGCCGTTCCTCAGCTTCCCGCCGCAGGCCGGTCGTATGTATCCCGACGGGGCGGTGGCGGGGAACCTGCTGGGCTTCGTCGGCAGCGACGGTCAGGCCCTCGCCGGCCTCGAGGCGGCCGACAACGATTGCCTCGCCTCGACCAACGGCAAGGTCGTCTTCCAGCAGAGCCGCGACGGCGTGGTGCTCCCGGGCACCGAGGTCGTCACTCAGCCCGCCGTCGACGGCGGCACCCTCAAGCTCACGATCGACCGCGACCTGCAGTGGTACCTGCAACAGCTCATCGCCGAGCAGGTGCAGAACACCGGGTCGTTGCGCGGCACCATCACCGTGGTCGAGGCCAAGACGGGCAAGATCCGGGCCCTCGCCGAGTACCCGACGGTCGACCCCAACGACCCCACGGCCACGGCCCCCGAGGACCGCGGCAGTCGTGCGTTCTCGAGCCCGTTCGAGCCCGGCTCGACGTTCAAGGCCCTCACGACGGCGATCGGCCTGGACAGCGGTTCGTACACGCCGCAGACGACGGTCACGGCCTCGGGGCGCGAGGTGCTGGACGGCGACGCGCGCGTCTCCGACGCGTTCTCGCACGGCCCGAACGTCTACACCCCCACCGGCGTCCTCATCGACTCCTCGAACGTGGGTATCTCCAAGTTCGCCGAGATGATCCCCGCGCAGACGCGCTTCGACTACCTGCAGAAGTTCGGCATGGGAACGACGAGCGCGATCGACTTCCCGGGTGAGTCGGGCGGCATTCTGCACCCGGTCCAGGACTGGGACAAGCAGACCTTCTTCAACACGGCTTTCGGTCAGGGCCTGTCGGTCACCGTGCCCCAGCTCGTGGGCGCGTACCAGACCATCGCCAACGGCGGCGTGAAGAAGCCGCTGTCGATCGTCGAGGGCTGCACCGCGGCCGACGGCACCGTCACCGACGTCCCCTCGACCGAGGGCACCCAGGTCATCTCGACCGACACGGCGAAGGAGGTCTCGCTCATGCTCGAGAACGTCGCCACGCAGGGCGAGCTCGCCTCGAAGATCGCCATTCCCGGCTACCGCATCGCGATCAAGACCGGTACGGGTGAGAAAGTCGACGAGAACACGGGTGCCTACAAGCCCGACGCGTACTTCACCACGATGATCGGTTTCGCCCCCGCCGACGACCCGCAGTACGTCGTCGCGGTCAACCTGGACGAGCCGCGGACGGTAAAATCGTCGGCGGCCACCGCCCCCGCGTTCCAGAAGGCCCTCACCCAGGTTCTCAAGTCGTACCGGGTGATCCCGTCCGGAACCACGACCCCCGAACTGCCCAAGTTCGGCTGAGAAAGGGCCCACGTCGGTCTCGTCTCGGTAACGAATGCGACCGGAAAGGGCGTCCCACAGCAATGATCTCCCTCAGCCTCTCCCACCTCGCCGACGTGCTCGGCGGGCGCCTCGTCGTCCGCGGCGACGACACTGCCGACACCCTCGTCTCGGGGCTCGTCGACACCGACTCGCGCCTGATCGAGCCCGGCGGCATCTTCGTCGCCAAGCCCGGTGAGACCACCGACGGCCACCTCTTCGTCGGCACGGCCGTCGAGCGGGGCGCGGCCCTCGCGATCGTCGAACGCGAGCTCGACGACGCGGTGAGCCAGATCGTCGTCCCGGATGCCGTGGCCGCCCTCGGCGACCTGGCTCGGGACGTGGTGGCTCGAGTCCGCGAGACGGGCGCGCTCAAGATCGTCGGCATCACGGGGTCGAATGGCAAGACGACCACGAAGAACCTCCTCGCCTGCATCCTCGAGGACGAGGGAGAGACGGTGTCACCGCGCGCCTCGTTCAACAACGAGGTCGGCGCCCCGCTGACGATGCTGCGCGTCACCGAGAACACGCGCTACCTCGTGAGCGAGTTCGGAGCCAGTGCCCCGGGCGCCATCGCGCACCTCGCGGGTCTGGTCACCCCCGACATCGGAGTCGTGCTGATGGTCGGCATGGCGCACGCCGGCGGGTTCGGCGGCATCGAGTCGACGTTCCATGCCAAGAGCGAGTTGGTGAAGGCCACCCGCGAAGGCGGCCTCGCCGTCCTCAATGCCGACGATCCGCGCGTGGCCGCGATGGAGCCGATCGCGCGCGAGCGCGGGCAGGACGTACGGTGGTTCGGCCGGGGCGAGCGGGCCGAGGTGCGCGCCGTCGACGTGGAGGTCTCGGCATCCGGGACCCGCGCCGATCTGGTGATCGACGGAGAACCCTTCACCCTCACCCTGCGCGTGCTCGGTGAGCACCACGTGATGAACGCTCTCGCGGCCCTCGCCGCCGCCACCGCGCTCGGCGTGCCCGCAGCCCACGCGATCGCCCGTCTCGAGACCGTCGAGATCGCCGAGCGCTGGCGGATGCAGCCGCTGGGTTCCGATCGCGTGCGCATCATCAACGACGCGTACAACGCCAGCCCCGACTCCATGGCCGCCGCCCTTCGCACCCTCGCCCAGATCACCGGTCCCGAGGAGCGAACGGTCGCCGTCCTGGGCGCGATGAGCGAGCTGGGCGAGTACGCCGACGAGGAGCACGACCGTGTGGGACTGCTGGCCGTGCGCCTGCGCATTCAGCGGATCGTCGTGATCGGACCCGAGGCGCGCCGCATGTACCTCGAGGCCATCGCCCAGGGCTCCTGGGACGGCGAGGCCGTCTTCTTCGCCGACGCCGATGCGGCCTACGACTACCTCTCGACCGAACTGCGCGACGGTGATCGCGTGCTGGTGAAGTCGTCGAACTCGGCGGGGCTCCGGCACCTCGGCGACCGTCTGGGAGACTTGTTCGCGTGAGATCACTTCTGACGTCGGCTGCGATCTCGCTCGCCTTCACCCTCTTCCTCACCCCGGTCTTCCTCCGGTGGTTCCGCAAGTGGGGCTGGGGCCAGGTCATCCGCACCCCCGAGAACGTGCACAACCCCTCGCACGGGGCCAAGCGCGGCACTCCCACCATGGGTGGCACGATCTTCATCCTCGGGACGATGGTCGGGTACTTCATCGGTTCGTACGCCGGTAACAACCCGCCCACGGTCTCGGGCCTGCTCGTGCTGTGGCTCATGCTCGGCTTCGGTGTGGTCGGCTTCATCGACGACTACATGAAGATCCGCCAGCAGCGCAGCCTCGGACTCTCCGGCTGGCGCAAGATCGCCGGTCAGGTGATCGTGGTCGTGCCCTTCGCGATCGTGGCGTTGAACTTCCCGAACACGGTCGGACAGACCGCCGCCTCGGGCTACGTCTCCGTGTTCCGCGACATCCAGCTGCTGTCGTTCTTCGCGCTCGGGCCGATCCTCGGATGGCTGCTCTACCTCGCGTGGATCTCGCTCATCGGAACCGCGACCTCCAACTCGGTCAACGTCGCCGACGGTCTCGACGGCCTCGCCGCGGGCTCGGGCATCTTCGTGGTCGGCGCGTACAGCCTCATGGCCTTCTGGCAGAACAAGCAGGTCTGCGCCGACGTGCTCGACCCCACCGTGCAGGCCGGGTGTTACGCCGTACGCGACCCCTTCGACCTCGCCATCGTCGGTGCCTCGTTCGTGGGAGCCCTCGTCGGCTTCCTCTGGTGGAACGCGCCCAAGGCGAAGGTCTTCATGGGGGACTGCGGCTCGATGGCGATCGGCGGCGTGATCGCCGCCCTGGCGATCTTCACCCGCACCGAGCTCCTGCTCATCCTCATCGCGGGCGTCTACGTGATCGCGTCGGGCTCGGTCATCCTGCAGCGGGCCTACTTCAAGATCACCCGGGGCAAGCGCCTCTTCCTCATGAGCCCGCTGCACCACCACCTCGAGATGCGCGGGTGGCCCGAGGTCACCATCGTCGTGCGCATGTGGATCATCGCCGGGCTCCTAGCCGTCTCGGGCATCGGATTCTTCTACGTCGAATGGCTGTCACGCGTATGACCGACCTCTCCACCCTCACCAGCTGGCACGCCGACTGGAAGGGACTGCGCGTCGTCGTCCTCGGTCTCTCGGTGACCGGTTTCTCCGTCGCCGACACCCTCGCCGAGCTCGGCGCCGAGGTGCTCGTGGTGACCGAGCGGGCGGATGCCGAGTACTCCCGCCTCCTCCCGGTGCTGGGCGTGAATCTGCACGAGGGCCCGCTCGAGACCGTGCCCGCCGAGATGGCCGACTTCGCACCCGAGGTGGTCGTGGCATCCCCGGGCTTCCCCCCGCACCACCCCGTGATCGCGTGGACGCAGGAGCGGGGCATCGCGCTGTGGGGCGACGTCGAACTCGCGTGGCGCGTGCGCGACAAGGTCGTGCGGGCCGACGGGCGCCCCGCCGACTGGGTGCTGATCACCGGCACGAACGGCAAGACCACCACGACGCGCCTGACCGCCGAGATGCTCATGACCGCGGGTCAGCGGGCGGTTCCGGTGGGCAACATCGGAACCCCCGTGCTCGACGCGGTGCGCGACCCGAGCGGCTTCGACGTCTTCGTCGTCGAGCTCTCGAGCCACCAGCTCTGGTACTTGAACCTGCAGACCGGCTCCGACGCGCTGTCGCCGCACTCCTCGGTGTGCCTCAACCTCGCGGACGACCACCTCGAGTGGCACGGCGGTGCTGACGCGTACCGGTCGGCGAAAGCCGGCGTCTACGCTCGTACGCGGGTGGCCTGCATCTACAACAAGGCGGACGTCGCCACCCGCGAGATGGTCGAGGACGCCGAGGTGATCGAGGGCGCTCGCGCCATCGGCTTCGACCTCGGTGTCCCCGGCCCCAGCGACCTGGGCGTGGTCGACGGCATCCTCGTCGATCGGGCGTTCCTCGAGGAACGTGCCACCTCCGCTCTCGAACTCACGACGGTGGCCGACCTCGCCGAGCGGGGGCTCGCGGCCCCCCACATGGTCGCCAACATCCTCGCCGCCTCGGCGCTCGCGCGCTCCCTCGGCGCGAGCCCCGCGCACATCCACGACACGCTCGAGCGCTTCCGCCTCGACCCGCACCGCATCCAGGTCGTCGGAGTCCACCGGGGGGTGACCTGGGTCGACGATTCCAAGGCGACGAACCCCCACGCGGCGGCCTCGTCGCTCGCGGCCTATCCCGGCGCCGTCTGGGTGGTCGGGGGGCTCCTCAAGGGCGTCGACCTCGGCGACCTCGTCCGTGCTCGTGGCGCGTCGGTGCGAGCGGTCGTCGTGATCGGCACCGAGCGCGACGAGATCGTGACGGCGTTCGAGCGACACGCCCCGGCGGTGCCGCTGTTCGAGGTCGACCACGCCGAGACTGAAGACGTCATGGCCCGGGTCGTCGAACTGGCGGCGGGTGTGGCCCGGGATGGAGACACCGTTCTCCTGGCTCCCGCGGCGGCATCCTTCGATCAGTTCGCGTCCTACTCCGACCGCGGCGACCGTTTCGCCGAAGCGGTGCAGGTGTGGATCGCGGGCCACGACGGAGATTCTCGACCGCACGACTGAGGGGACTCGCGTGACCACGACGGCACCTCCTCCGCGGCGCACATCCGGCGAACCCGAACGCACCGGGCTCGCCGCCCGTGTCTCCCTGGGCCGGGCGTTCCGGCCCGTGCCCAGCGAGTTCCTGCTCATCACCTCCGCCGCGCTCCTGCTGACCGGTTTCGGTCTCGTGATGGTGCTGTCGGCGACCTCGGCTCTCGACGGCGCGCAGAACCCCTTCGAGCACGTGATCAAGCAGGGCGTCTTCGCCGTCATCGGCGTCCCGCTGATGTTCGTCCTCAGCCGAGCACCCCTGCGCTTCTGGAAGCGCATGGCGTGGCCCGCGCTGATCCTCGCGACCCTGTTCCAGCTGCTGGTGTTCACCCCCCTGGGCATCTCGGCGAACGGCAACCGCAACTGGATCAATCTCGCGGGCATCCAGGCTCAGCCGGCGGAGTTCCTCAAGCTGGCTCTCGCGCTCTGGCTCGGCTACGTGCTGTACCGCAAGCAGACGCTGCTGGGGGACTGGCGGCACGTGTTCATCCCGATCGTTCCGGTCTTCGCTCTCGTCGTGGCCACCGTCATGGGCGGCAAGGACCTGGGGACGACGATGATCCTCGTGCTCGTCCTGCTGGGGGCTCTGTTCTTCTCGGGCGTGAAGCTGCGCATCTTCGTGCTGCCGGCCCTCGCGGCCGTCGGCGCCATCGCCCTGTTCGCCATCACGAGCGCCGACCGCATGCGCCGCATCATGAGCTTCCTCGATCAGGACTGCATCGCCAACTACCTCGGCGACTGCTATCAGCCGCTGCACGGGATCTGGGGTCTCGCCGCCGGCGGGATCTTCGGTGTCGGCCTCGGCAACTCCGCCGAGAAGTACGACTGGCTTCCGGCCGCGGCGAACGACTACATCTTCGCGATCGTGGGCGAGGAACTCGGACTCATCGGCTGCGTCGTGGTCCTCCTCCTCTTCGGCCTCTTCGCCGTCGGCGCTTTCCACATCATCCGCCGCACCGACGACCCCTTCGTGCGCATCGTCGCGGGCGGCATCACGATCTGGATCGTCGGCCAGGCCATGATCAACGTCGCGGTGGTGCTGCGCGTGTTCCCCGTGCTGGGTGTGCCGCTGCCGTTCATGTCCCAGGGGGGGACGTCGCTGCTGTCGGTGCTGATCGGGTGCGGCGTGTTGCTGTCCTGCGCACGGACGCTGCCGGATCGCCGCGCGGTGAGCGAGGCGCCCCCGCGCACGGCGCGCCGGGCCGCGGCATCCGCCCGCCGTCCGCGCGGCTGAGCGCGCGCTCGCCTTTCGGCCGCGCTCGACGTGGTTAGGGTCGAACAGTGACGACTTACCTCCTCGCCGGCGGCGGCACCGCCGGACACGTGAACCCCCTGCTCGCGGTCGCCGACGGCCTTCGTGCGCGCGACGGCGCCGCCGATGTCCTCGTCCTCGGTACGCGCGAGGGCCTCGAGTCCCGTCTGGTCCCGCTGCGCGGCTACGAGTTGCTCACCGTCGCCAAGGTCCCCTTCCCGCGCCGACCGAACGGGGCAGCCGCGGCGTTCCCCGTGCGGTTCCTGCGCGCGGTCGCCCACGTTCGCCGCTTCATCCGCTCGCGCGGAGTGGACGTCGTCGTCGGGTTCGGCGGGTACGCCGCTGCGCCTGCCTACGTGGCGGCTCGGCGCGAACGCGTGCCGTTCGTCGTGCACGAGGCCAACGCCCGGCCCGGCCTGGCCAACGTGCTGGGCGCCCGTGGCGCGGCGGGCGTCGGTGTGGCCTTCGAGGGCACGCCGCTACGCGGAGCGCGCGAGGTCGGGATGCCGTTGCGCCGAGAGATCGTCGAGCTCGACGCCCCATCACGCCGTGCCGAGGCGGCTGTGCATTTCGGGCTCGACGCCGCGCGCCCCACGCTCCTGGTCTTCGGCGGGTCGCTCGGCGCCCTGCGCCTGAACACCGCATTCGGCGGAGCGTGGCGCGACGTCCTCGACGCGGGCTGGCAGCTGCTTCACGTCACGGGGCAGAACTCCGATCTGCCCGACCCGGGTGTCGCCGGCTACGCCGTCGTCCGCTACGTCGACCGCATGGATCTCGCCTTCGCCCTCGCCGATCTCGTCGTCTCCCGTTCTGGCGCCGCAACGGTCAGCGAGATCAATGCCCTCGGCATCCCGGCGGTGTACGTGCCCTACGCGGTCGGCAACGGCGAGCAGAGCCTCAACGCCGGCGCCTCCGTCCGCGCGGGCGCCGCACTGCTCATCCCCGACGCCGACTTCTCGCCCGAGCGCGTGCGCGCCGACATCGTGCCGCTGCTGCGCGACGAGGATCGCCGCACCGCGATGCGCGACGCCGCCGCGCGCACCGGCATCCGCACGGGAACCGAGAACGTCATCGCCCTCATCGATGAGGCGCTCGGCGGCTGAACCCTCCGACCCGCCGCCGGCGTCACTCTCCGCCTGTGCCGTCGCGCGGAGTTCGTCGGCGACATGCCGGTTCGGGGTGTGTGCGGTCGGTGAGTCGTCCGAGAACTCCGCCTGACGGCCCGCCGCGGGCATCCGGCCCGCCCGGGTCTGCCCGACGGTCCGCCGCCGACGTCCGGCCTCGACCGCCCCGCCTCCCCAGCGCGCCGAGACCTTCGCTCAGGATCGGCGACGTAAACTCGCAAGCGCCATGATCAGACCCGACCTGAGCCTCCCCATCCCCGAGACGATCTCCTCCGCCCACTTCATCGGAGTGGGCGGTTCGGGCATGTCGGGACTCGCGCGCATGTTCCTCGACCGCGGGATCCGGGTCTCCGGCTCCGACCGCTCCGACAGTGCCGCTCTGCGGGATCTCGCCGCACGCGGTGCGGTCGTCCACGTCGGTCACGACGCCGCGCACCTGGGGGACGCCGACACGGTCGTGCACACCGGAGCGATCTGGCCCGAGAACCCCGAGTTCGTCACGGCCAAGGAACGCGGGCTGCACGTCATCCACCGCTCCCAGGCATTGCACTGGCTCATCGGCGGGCGCCGCCTGGTCTCGGTGGCCGGTGCTCACGGCAAGACCACCTCGACGGGCATGATCGTCACGGCCCTGCGCGCCCTCGACGTCGACCCCACGTTCGTCAACGGCGGCGTGATCGCCGACCTCGGAGCCTCGAGCGGCACGGGGAGCGACGACCTCGTCGTCATCGAGGCCGACGAGTCCGACGGCACCTTCGAGCTGTACGACACCTCCGTCGCCCTCATCACCAACGTCGACCCCGACCACCTCGACCATTACGGCTCGCGCGACGCCTTCGACGCGGCCTTCGCCCGGTTCGCGGATGCCGCGCGTGAGGCCGTGGTGATCTCGTCCGACGACGCCGGCGCTCGCTCCGTGCGCGAGCGCATCACGCACGCGAACGTCGTGACCTTCGGCGAGGATGCGGCGGCAGACGTGCGACTCAGCGGCATCCGGACCGACGGTCCCGTCGCTTTCACGCTCACCGCCGACGGCGAGAGCGTCGAGGTGCGCTTGCGCGTCCCCGGGGCCCACAACGCCGTCAACGCCGCCGGTGCGGTCGCCGTGCTCCGCGTGCTCGGCCACTCTCTCGTCGAGGCCGCGCGCGCCGTCGAGGGTTTCGGCGGCACGGTCCGCCGTTTCGAGCTGCACGGCGTGCAGCAGGGTGTCAGCGTCTACGACGACTACGCGCATCACCCCACCGAGGTCGCCGCCGCGCTCTCGGCCGCGCGCACGGTCGTCGGCGAGGGACGCATCATCGCGATCCAGCAGCCGCACACCTACTCGCGCACGCAGGAGATGTATCGCGAATTCGCCGAGGTGCTCGAGACCCACGCCGACCACACGGTCATGCTCGACGTCTACGGCGCGCGCGAAGACCCGGTGCCCGGCGTGACCGGCGAGCTGGTCAGCGGTGCCTTCGCCGATCCGACCCACGTGCACTACGTGCCCGACTGGCAGGCGGCAGCCGACTACACGGCCGGGATCGCCCGCCCCGGCGACTACGTCATCACCCTGGGCTGCGGCAACGTGTACCAGATCATCCCGCAGGTGCTCGAGGCGCTGTCCCGCACCGAGGCCGCGGCGGTCTGAGCGTGAAGCGGCCCTCGCCCCTGCCGTCGACGTCGGAGTCCGCGCGCCGCCCCACGCCTCAGCGCTCCGCGGCGACGCGGCGTCCGGCCTCGGTCGACGACACCACGGCCCTCACGCCTCTGGATCGGTCGCGCGATGCCGGCTCGGGTGCGGGGGAGTCGGATGCCCAGGGAGCGGGTCTGCGCGACGTGTGGCGCGCCTCCCGGGCCCGGCGCCGGGCGCTCTCGGCCGAGGTGCGCCGGTTCACCGTGCGCCAGCGGCGTCGGAGGCGCGTGTGGATCGGGGCGATCTCGGCGTTCCTCGTCATGGCGCTCGGCACGGCGGGTGTGGCGTACAGCCCTCTGTTCTCGGTCGAGAAGGTCGACGTGGTCGGAACCTCGCAGCTCGACCCGGCAGCCGTCTCCGCCGCCCTGGGCGATCAGCTGGGTGTTCCCCTGGCGATGGTCGACGACAGCGCCGTCAAGGCGGCCCTGGTGCGCTTCCCCCTCGTGGAGTCGTACACGCTCGAGGCGCGTCCGCCGCACGATCTCGTCGTGCGCATCGTGGAGCGCACCCCGATCGGCGCGATGCAGTCCGCGGCGGGTTTCACGGTGGTGGATGCCGCCGGCGTCGCGCTATCGACCACCCCCGACGCGCCCGCCGGTCAGCCCGTGCTCGACATCACCGGTGGCACCGCCTCGGCCGCCTTCCGGGCCGCAGGACGCGTGGTGCGCTCCCTTCCGGATGCCGTGCGGTCGCCGGTCACCGCGGTGTCGGCCTCGACGCCCGACGACGTGACGCTGACGCTCGGGGCGTCGGGGTCGAAGGTCGTGTGGGGCAGCGCCGACCGCTCCGCCGAGAAGGCCGTCGTCCTCGACCGTCTCATGCAGAAGAGCCCTCCGGATCGGGCGAAGGAATACGACGTGACCTCGCCCGAGGCGGGCGTCGTCCGCTGATCTTCGAGGCGATAATCCGACACGCCGCGTGTCGGGCGGGCGGGGTCTCATCCGCCGCCTACGTTCGAGCTAAGGAATTGCATACCGGGCAATTCTTTAACCCTCAACATGAGGTTTAAAGTTTCGGGTTCGGGGACAAACGGAGGCCGGCATGAGCCACAACCAGAACTACCTCGCCGTGATCAAGGTCGTCGGTGTGGGCGGGGGCGGCGTCAACGCCGTCAACCGCATGATCGAGCTCGGCCTTCGTGGCGTGGAGTTCATCGCGATCAACACCGACGCCCAGGCGCTGCTGATGAGCGACGCCGACGTCAAGCTCGACGTCGGTCGTGAGCTGACGCGCGGCCTCGGTGCCGGCGCCGACCCCGAGGTGGGGCGACGCGCCGCCGAGGACCACGCCGAGGAGATCGAAGAGGCGCTGCGCGGCGCCGACATGGTGTTCGTCACCGCGGGCGAGGGCGGCGGCACGGGCACCGGTGGTGCTCCCGTGGTCGCGAAGATCGCGAAGTCGATCGGCGCACTGACCATCGGTGTCGTGACCAAGCCCTTCTCGTTCGAAGGCCGCCGCCGTCAGAGCCAGGCCGAGGGCGGTGTGCAGCGCCTGAAAGAAGAGGTCGACACCCTCATCGTCGTCCCCAACGATCGCCTGCTCGAGATCAGCGACCGCGGCATCTCGATGATCGAGGCGTTCGCGACCGCCGACCAGGTGCTGCTCGCCGGTGTGCAGGGCATCACCGACCTGATCACGACCCCGGGTCTCATCAACCTCGACTTCGCCGACGTGAAGTCGGTCATGCAGGGAGCCGGCTCCGCCCTCATGGGCATCGGCTCCTCCCGCGGCGCCGACCGCGCCATCAAGGCCGCGGAGCTCGCCGTCGAATCGCCCCTGCTCGAGGCCTCGATCGAGGGCGCTCACGGTGTGCTGCTGTCGATCCAGGGTGGTTCGAACCTCGGCATCTTCGAGATCAACGACGCCGCCCAGCTGGTGAAAGAGGCCGCGCACCCCGAGGCCAACATCATCTTCGGAACCGTCATCGACGACACGCTCGGCGACGAGGTGCGCGTCACTGTCATCGCTGCCGGCTTCGACGGCGGCGAGCCGTCGCTGCGCATCGACGCGGTCGGCGCCCAGCGTCCCGTCTCGGCGCCCGTCGTGCCCGTCATCCCGGCCGACGACGTCGCTCGCGACCTCGACGCGGCCGAAGAGCAGAAGGCGGCGACGGAGCGCGCTCCCGAGCGTCGCCCTGAGCCTGCGCCGGTGACCGCCCGCGTGCCCGAGACCTCGTACGACGGCGGCTACGCCGACGACGATCTCGACGTGCCCGACTTCCTGAAGTAAGAGCGAACGGTACGACGAGCGGGTCCGGTCTCCACCGGGCCCGCTCTCGTCGTCGAAGGAGCAGCATGGACACCGCCCTGGCCGACCGCCTCGCCGCCGTCGACGAGCGCATCCGCGAAGCCGCCGAGGCCGCGAACCGCGACCCCGCCGAGATCACCCGCA
This sequence comes from Microbacterium sp. SL75, assembly GCF_026625865.1. NCBI lineage: Bacteria > Bacillati > Actinomycetota > Actinomycetes > Micrococcales > Microbacteriaceae > Microbacterium > Microbacterium sp. SL75. The sequence continues at coordinate 2,523,416 of NZ_CP113067.1, forward strand.
TCGTGGTGACCAAGTTCCACCCGGCATCCCTCGTCTCCGACCTGCACGCCCTCGGCGTGCGGCACGTCGGCGAGAACCGGCAGCAGGAGCTCACTGCCAAGCGCGCCGAGCTCGACGGCATCCCGGATCTCGTCTGGCACTTCATCGGCCAGGCGCAGACGAACAAGGCTCGGGCGGTGCGAGCGGGGGCGGATGCCGTGCACTCCGTCGACCGATCGCGGATCGCCGACGCGCTGCACGCCGCCGGTGCCGCGGGTGAGCTCCTCGACGTCCTCGTGCAGGTCAACCTCACCGACGACCCGGGTCGCGGGGGAGTCGCTCCCGAGAGCGTGGAGGAACTCGCAGCGCACGTCGCGGGGCTGTCGACGCTGCGCCTTCGCGGTGTCATGGCCGTCGCCCCGCTCGACGAAGAACCCGCCCGCGCCTTCGAGCGACTGCACCGCTGCGCCGACGCGGTGCGCTCGGTCGTCGCCGACGCGCGGTGGATCTCGGCCGGGATGACCGGAGATTTCCCCGAAGCGATCGCAATGGGCGCGACACACCTGCGGATCGGCTCCGCAATCACGGGCCCGAGGCCCCCGCGCGACTAGCCTCGGACCAGACGAGCGAACGGAGGATGCGATGTCGAACCCCCTCAAGAAGACGATGGTGTACCTGGGCCTCGCCGACGAGGAAGAGACCTACGAGGAGACCGCGCCGCAGCCCATGGCGCGCAAGCAGCCCACCGCTGCCGCTCCCCTCGAGAAGTCCGCGCCGGTGACCCCCCTGCACCGTCCCGCCGTGGTGCGCCAGCCCGCGGCCGGACCCGTGAGCGAGATCCTCACGGTGCACCCCAAGCAGTACCGCGATGCGCAGACGATCGCCGAGAACTTCCGCGAGGGAATCCCGGTCATCATCAACCTGTCGCAGATGAGCGACGCCGACGCGCGCCGCCTGATCGACTTCGCGAGCGGTCTCTCGCTCGGGCTGTACGGTCGCATCGAGCGGGTCACGAGCAAGGTCTTCCTGCTCTCGCCCGAGAACATCGCCGTGTCCGGCGATGGTGCGATCGCGCAGGCCGACCCTGAAGCTGCGCCCTTCGCGTCCCAGTAACAGTGGCCGTTCTGAGCCTCGTCGGCTCCATTCTCAGCGCGATCCTGTTCATCTTCATCGTGCTCCTGCTCGCGCGCCTCGTGCTCGAGTACATCCCGATGTTCAACCGTGAATGGCGTCCACGCGGCGTCACGCTGGTGTTGGCAGAGATCGTTTACACCGTGACGGACCCGCCCATCAAGCTGATCCGTCGCTTCATCCCACCCCTGCGCATCGGGGGGATCGCGATCGATTTCGGTTTCGCGATCGTGATGTTCGTCTGCTTCATGCTTCTGAGTGTGACGCGGTCCCTCGCGGCCGTGTGACTCTTCGCCGCCGCTTCTTCACCGGTGATCTTCGACACCGGTGGAGGGCGGCGGCTATGCTGTTCCGAAGCGGTACGCCCCGGTGCGACACCCCCACAGTTCCGACATCAGAGCTCTCGAAAGAGGAAACACCATGGCACTGACCCCCGATGACGTCGTCACCAAGCAGTTCCAGCACGTCCGCTTCAAGGAGGGCTTCGACCCCGATGAGGTCGACGACTTCCTCGACGAGATCGTCGTCGAATGGCGCAAGACGATCGCCGAGAACGAAGAGCTGAAGACCAAGCTCGCGGCGTACGAGTCCGGCGAGGCCACCCCGGCCGCCGCCGAAGCCCCCGCCGAGGCCCCCAAGGTCGAAGAGCCGGTCGTCGCCGAGACGCCCGCTCCGGCCCCCGTCGCCTCCGCGCCGTCGAACGACGTCGAGCCCGCCGCCCAGAGCGCCGGCATCATCGAGCTGGCGCAGCGCCTGCACGACGAGCACGTCGCCGAGGGCAAGGCCCAGCGCGACCAGCTCATCGGTGAGGCGCAGGCTCAGGCGGCGTCCATCGTCGCCGAGGCCGAGCAGAAGGGCCGCGAAGAGCGCGCCCGTCTCGAGAAGGAGCGCACCACGCTCGAGGGTCGCATCACCGAGCTGCGCAACTTCGAGCGCGACTACCGCTCGCAGCTGCGCTCGTACATCGAGGGTCAGCTCCGCGACCTCGACACCACCGCGACGTCCTCGGGCTCGACGCCGGTGTCGGCGATCGGTCTGTAGGCCGACTCTTTGCGCAGTCGACCTCCTCTGCGTACGGCGGCGGCCGGCATCATCATCGCGATTCTCGCGGTGCTGGTGCTGGCCGCCGACCAGTTTGCGAAGAACGCCGCGATCGCCAGCCTCCCTTCGGAGCGCGTGGTCCCGATCATCGGCGACTTCCTGCAGTTCTATCTCGTCCGTAACCCCGGTGCGGCGTTCTCGCTCGGCGAAAGCGTCACATGGATCTTCACGATCGCCCTGGCGGTGGTCGCGTGCGTGATCGTCTATCTGGGCGTTCGTCGTGTCCGTTCCCGTCTCTGGGCCATCGTGCTGGGACTGCTGCTGGGCGGTGTGCTCGGTAACCTCACCGACCGCTTGGTGCGAGAGCCCGGGTTCCCCGTGGGTCACGTCGTCGACTTCATTTCGACGCCCTGGATGATGCCCGCGATCTACAACGTCGCCGACATGTTCATCGTCACGATGATGATCTCGGTGGCCGTCCTCGTGCTCTTCGGCCTAAAGCTCGACGGGACCCGCGAGACCAAGGCCTCGAGCACGACGGCGGACGCCGCCGAGGGCGACGTCGAAGCCCCCGCCGATCCGGGCGCTCGCTGACATGGAGTCGCGGAGCCTGCCCGTCCCCGATGGGCTCGACGGGACGCGCATCGACCAGGGCCTGGCGAAGATGCTCGGCTTCTCGCGCACGTTCGCGGCCGAGGTGGCCGACGCCGGTGGCGTGAGCGTCGACGGCCGGGTGGCCGGCCGTTCCGACCGCCTGCGCGCCGGCACCTGGCTGAGCGTCGAGTGGGAGCCCAGGCGAGAACCCGAGATCGTGCCGGTCGAGGTCCCCGACCTTGGCATCGTGCATGACGACGACGACATCGTCGTGGTCGACAAGCCCGCCGGCGTCGCAGCCCACCCCTCCGTGGGGTGGGACGGACCGACCGTGCTCGGCGCCCTCGCCGCGGCGGGCTTCCGCATCGCCACGAGCGGACCGGCCGAGCGGCGCGGTGTCGTACACCGCCTCGACGCCGGCACGAGCGGACTCATGGTGGTCGCCAAGACCGAGCGCGCCTACACGCTGCTCAAGAGCGCTTTCAAGGAGCGCGAGGTCGACAAGATCTACCACGCGGTCGTGCAGGGCCACCCCGACCCGCTCTCCGGCACCATCGACGCGCCGATCGGCCGGCATCCGAATCATTCGTGGAAGTTCGCCGTGACGCCGGACGGCAAAGACTCCGTGACGCACTACGAGACGATCGAGGCGTTCCCGCGCGCTTCCCTCCTCGAGATCCATCTCGAGACCGGACGCACGCACCAGATCCGCGTCCACATGGCGGCCCACCGCCACCCTTGCGCCGGCGACCCCCTGTACGGCGCCGACCCCACGCTGTCGGCCCGCCTCGGTCTTACGCGCCAGTGGCTGCACGCGCATCGACTTGCCTTCACGCACCCCGGCTCGGGGGAGCGGGTGGAGTTCGAGTCTCCGTACCCCGCGGATCTCGCGCACGCCCTCGAGCTGCTCGGCGACGGGGCCTGACCGACGATTGGCACGCTCCCTGGGCGCAGACGGACGGACCGAATGCCGGGAACCCGGCGACGCGCCCGGGGGAGCGCGTCGAACTGAGCGCCGGCTGCGAACTTCCGTGATCGATGTCGGGGGCCGAACGTAGACTCGACCCGTGGCAGCAGACTCCTTCGTTCACCTTCACGTGCACAGCGAGTATTCGATGCTCGACGGTGCGGCCCGCATCGGCCCGATGGTCCAAGAGGCCGTCAAACAGGGCATGCCGGCCATCGCCGTCACCGACCACGGGAACACCTTCGCGGCCTTCGAGTTCTACAAGACCGCGAAAGACGCGGGCATCAAGCCGATCATCGGCATCGAGGCCTACGTCACCCCCGGCACCCACCGTTCCGACAAGACGCGCGTGCGCTGGGGCACGCCCGAACAGCAGAGCGACGACGTCTCGGGTTCGGGTGCGTACACGCACATGACACTGCTGTCGGAGACGACGCAGGGCATGCACAACCTCTTCCGGCTGTCGTCCAAGGCGAGCATGGAGGGCTACTACTTCAAGCCCCGCATGGACCGAGAGCTGCTGCAGACCTACAGCAAGGGCCTCATCGCCACCACCGGCTGCCCGTCCGGCGAAGTGCAGACGCGCCTGCGCCTCGGCCAGTACGAAGCCGCCCGGGCCGCGGCCGCCGAGTTCCAGGACATCTTCGGCAAAGAGAACTACTTCGCCGAGATCATGGACCACGGCCTCTCGATCGAGCGCCGCGTCATGGGCGACCTGCTGAAGCTGTCGAAAGATCTCGGCATCCCGCTCCTGGGAACCAACGACCTGCACTACACGCACCAGCACGACGCGACGAGCCACGCCGCGCTGCTCTGCGTGCAGTCGGGCTCGACGCTCGATGATCCGAAGCGCTTCAAGTTCGACGGTGACGGCTACTACGTCAAGTCGCCCGCCGAGATGCGTCAGGTGTTCCGCGATCACCCCGAGGCGTGCGACAACACGCTGCTCATCGCCGAGCGCTGCGACGTCGAGTTCGACACCTCGGCCAACTACATGCCGCGCTTCCCCGTGCCCGACGGCGAGACCGAGGGCAGCTGGATGATCAAAGAGGTCGAGAACGGGCTTCACGACCGATACCCCGGCGGCATCCCGGATGCCGTGCGCAAGCAGGCCGAGTACGAGACCGACGTCATCCTCCAGATGGGGTTCCCCGGGTACTTCCTCGTCGTCGCCGACTTCATCAACTGGGCGAAGGACCACGGGATCCGCGTCGGTCCCGGCCGTGGTTCCGGCGCCGGCTCGATGGTCGCGTACGCGATGAAGATCACCGACCTCGATCCGCTCCAGCACGGCCTCATCTTCGAGCGCTTCCTCAACCCCGACCGCGTCTCGATGCCCGACTTCGACGTCGACTTCGACGACCGTCGCCGCGGCGAGGTCATCCAATACGTCACCGAGAAGTACGGCGACGAGCGCGTCGCCCAGATCGTGACCTACGGCACGATCAAGGCCAAGCAGGCGCTGAAGGACGCCGGTCGCGTGCTCGGATTCCCCTTCAGCATGGGAGACCGACTCACCAAGGCCATGCCCCCGGCTGTGATGGGCAAGGACATGCCGCTTGACGGCATGTTCAACCCCGAGCATCCCCGGCACAAAGAGGCGAGCGAGTTCCGCACCCTCATCGAGACCGATGCCGAGGCCAAGACGGTCTTCGACACCGCTCTGGGGCTCGAGAACCTGAAGCGCCAGTGGGGCGTGCACGCGGCCGGTGTCATCATGTCGAGCGAGCCGCTGATCGACATCATCCCGATCATGCGCCGCGAGCAGGACGGCCAGATCGTCACGCAGTTCGACTACCCGGCGTGCGAGTCGCTCGGCCTGATCAAGATGGACTTCCTGGGGCTTCGAAACCTCACGATCATCAACGACGCCCTCGACAACATCGAAGCCAACCGCGGTCACCCCCTCGTGCTCGAGGACCTCGAGCTCGACGACCCCGCCTCGTACGAGCTCCTCGCCCGCGGGGACACGCTCGGTGTGTTCCAGCTCGATGGCGGGCCGATGCGTTCGCTTCTGCGTCTCATGCGCCCCGACAACTTCGAGGACATCTCGGCGGTGCTCGCGCTGTACCGCCCGGGCCCCATGGGCGTGAACTCGCACATCAACTACGCGCTGCGCAAGAACAAGCAGCAAGAGATCGAGCCCATCCACCCCGAGCTCGAAGAACCGCTGGCGGACATCCTCGACACAACGTACGGCCTGATCGTCTACCAGGAGCAGGTGATGGCCGTCGCCCAGCGTGTCGCCGGCTACACCCTCGGCCAGGCCGACCTGCTGCGTCGCGCGATGGGCAAGAAGAAGAAGAGCGAGCTCGACAAGCAGAAAGAGACGTTCTTCGGCGGCATGACCGAGCGCGGTTTCGGCGAGGTCGCGCAGCAGACGCTGTGGAAGGTGCTCGAGTCGTTCGCGGACTACGCCTTCAACAAGGCGCACACCGCCGCCTACGGTCTCGTGTCGTACTGGACCGCCTACCTCAAGGCGCACTACCCCGCCGAGTACATGGCCGCTCTGCTCACGAGCGTCGGGGACTCGAAGGACAAGATGGCGGTCTACCTCAACGAGTGCCGTCGCATGGGGATCAAGGTGCTGCCGCCCGACGTCAACGAGTCGATCCGCTTCTTCGCGGCCGTCGGCGAGGACATCCGCTTCGGCCTCGGAGCCGTCCGCAACGTCGGAACGAACGTCGTCGACGGGATCGTCTCGGCCAGACAAGATGCCAAGTACACGTCGTTCCACGACTTCCTGTCGAAGGTCCCGTTGCACGTGGCGAACAAGCGCACGGTGGAATCGCTCATCAAGGCCGGCGCCTTCGACTCGCTCGGGTCGACCCGCCGCGCCCTCGTCGAGATCCACGAGGACGCGTGCGAGGGGGCCGTGCTCGACAAGCGTCGCGAGGCGAACGGCGAGGTGGGTTTCGACTTCGACTCTCTGTGGGACGAACCGCAGCAGGTCGAGAAGGTCCCCGAGCGTCCCGAGTGGACCAAGAAGGACAAACTCGCCTTCGAGCGCGAGATGCTCGGGCTCTACGTGTCCGACCACCCGTTGGCCGGTCTCGAGGTGCCCCTCGCCAAGCACGCCTCGACGTCGATCCACGATCTCCTCGCCTCCGAGGACGTCCAGGACGGCGACCAGGTCACCGTGGCGGGCCTGCTGACGAGTGTCCAGCACCGCGTCGCGAAGCAGAGCGGCAACCCTTACGGCATGGTCACCGTCGAGGACTTCAACGGCGAGGTGACCGTGATGTTCATGGGCAAGACCTATGCGGAGTTCGCGCCGATCCTGCAGGGAGACTCCATCCTCGTGGTGCGTGGTCGGGTCTCGCGCCGCGACGACGGGCTGAACCTGCACGCGCAGAGTGCCTTCGCTCCCGACCTCGAGGGCCTCGACGATGCGGGCGGGCTCACCCTCGTCGTTCCGGAGCAGCGCGCGAACGAGGCTCTCGTCGGCGAGCTCGCGCAGATGCTGCGCCGGCATTCCGGTTCGACCGAGGTCGTCCTCAAGCTGCACAAAGGCGGCACCGCCAAGGTGTTCGAGGTGCCGATGCCCGTCCGCGTGACCGCCGACCTGTTCGGCGAGCTCAAGGGCCTCCTCGGCCCGAACTGCCTCGGCTGATCGACGCGCCTCCGTAAAGAGTTGCAACCCCAGCGGATGCTGGGGACCCCCTGGTTAGGATGACCGGGCGCTTGCCGCCCTCCGAAAGGACCACCGTGACCGATCCGACCCCCCACGACGGCTTCACGCCCACCGACCCCGACGCACTCGACCCATCCCACACCGAGGATGCGCCCTACCAGCCGACCGGCGCTCGTCGACGGGGCTCCGATGACGACGTCGCAGATCTGACCGACACGGGAGGCCACGACACCGGCGCTCTCGACGCCGGATCCCGCGGCGCGTCCGTACCCGCCGCGGCGCACGCGAACGCCCGCACCGGCACTCACTCGCAGGTCGACGGACATGCCGACCGCCCCAACTACGGCGTCGGTCCGTTCTCCGTTCGCGAGGTCGCGCTCCTCGGCATCTGGGTCGTGGCGTTCTTCGTCTCGTTCTTCCGCACCAACATCCTCGAATCGGGCTCCGGTGTCCTCGTCGGTGGTGCCAACGTCTGGCTCTCGGGTCTGTGGTGGATCCCGTCCATCGCCCTTCCCACCGTCGCGGTCGGCCTCATCGTGCTCCGGCGCCTGTCGCCCCAGGGCATCCGGCGCGTCGGCTCGCTCGGCATCGACCAGTTCGCCTCCGTCGCCTTCGCCGTCGCGGCCCTGGTGTGGATCGCGTGGGTGTGGGACACGGTCGCGGTCTTCGATTCGAACGGAGTCTGGACGCGCTCCTGGGTGATCTGGGTCGAGGCCGTCCTCCTGCTGGCGGGCGTCGTCCTCACCGTGTTCGCGCCGCTGATCCCGCCCTTCTCGGCCGATTTCCGTGGTCGAGAAGAGATCCCGGCTCACCGCAACGCGCGTCCGATCCGTCCGGTCGTGGCGCGCCCGCGTACCCCGCGTACCCCGAAGGCGGCGGAGCAGACGGCGACCCCCGTGGCGGCCGCCGACTCGGGCGCCGAGGCCGGGGCGGACGTCCCCGTCCCGGGCAGCTACACCGGCTCGACCGATCTCTCGCACGACCCGGCACCGGCGACCAGCGTGTTCCCCGCCCATGCCGACGCCAACGACACCGATGTGTTCGCTCCGCTGCGGACCGATGACGACGATCGCGCGAACGACCGCGAGGATCACTCGCGCTGGGAGGCCCCCTCGGGCGACGAGCCCACCTCCCAGCAGCGCACCGCTCACGAAGACCACCCGCACGCGCAGGCGTTCTGGGCGCTTGCTCCCGAGCAGCGCGAGATCGTAGACGACTACGGCACACCGATCTTCCACATCGGTCCCACGGCGTGGGCGCTCGTGATCGAGGACCGCGGCGAGACCTTCGTCGTCCGCCACGACGACGGCCGCATCGGCTACCTGCACGACGTCTCCGGCGTCACACGCGGCTGAACAGAGCCTGCGAGCCGCCCGCCCCGCGCGAGGCGGCTCGCAGGCGCCGGTAGCCTGGAACACATGCTTCGCACGATCGATCTCCGCGGCCGCGTGCTCTCGCCGGCCGAGCTTCTCGCCGTCGTCCCGCGAGCCGACGCCGCCCGCGACGAGGCCCTCGCCACCGCCGCCCGGCTGGTCGACGACGTCGCCCGGCGCGGCGAAGAAGCTCTTCGCGAGCAGGCCGCGCGTTTCGACCGGGTGAGCGATCACGCCCTGCGCGTGCCAGCCGACCACCTCGACGAAGCCCTGCGCGATCTGGATCCCGGCATCCGTGCCGCTCTCGACGAGGCCATCGCGCGCGTGCGCACCGCGTCCGCGGCCCAGGTGCCTGCCCCCGTCGTCACCGAGCTCGGCGAGGGTGCACGCGTGACCCAGCGGTGGCAGCCGGTGCGCCGCGTGGGTCTGTACGTCCCGGGTGGCAAGGCCGTCTATCCTTCGAGCGTCGTGATGAACGTCGTTCCCGCACAGGTGGCGGGAGTGCGCGAGGTGGCCCTTGCCTCTCCGCCGCAGGCCGCGTTCGGCGGACGCGTGCACCCGGTCATCCTCGCCGCCGCCAAGCTTCTAGGCGTCACCGAGGTCTACGCCATGGGCGGCGCGGGAGCGATCGGCGCCTTCGCCCACGGCGTCGGCGAGATCGGGCTCGACCCGGTCGATGTGGTGACCGGCCCCGGCAACAACTTCGTGGCGTCCGCCAAGCGCGCCGTCGCGGGTCGGGTCGGAACGGACTCCGAGGCCGGAGCGACCGAGATCCTCGTGGTCGCCGACGACAGCGCCGTCCCCTCCCTCGTCGCCGCCGACCTGGTCAGCCAGGCCGAGCACGACGAGCAGGCCTCCGCCGTGCTGGTCACCGCCTCCGCCGACCTGGCCGAGGCCGTGCTCGCGGCTCTGCCTGGCCGCGTCGCCGCGACCCCCCACAGCGAGCGCGTCACCGCGGCCTTCCACGGCCCGCAGTCGGCCGTCGTGCTGGTCGACGACCTCGCCCAGGCCACCGCGTTCAGCAATGCCTACGCGCCCGAGCATCTCGAGCTGCACCTCTCCGACCCGCGGCCCGAGGACTTCGTCAACGCGGGCGCCGTGTTCGTCGGCCCCTACACCCCGGTCAGCCTCGGCGACTATCTCGCGGGCAGTAACCACGTGCTGCCCACCGGGGGACAGGCACGCTACGGCGCCGGTCTGTCGGCGGCGACCTTCCTGCGGCCCCAGCAGGTCGTCGAGTACGACCGCGACGCCCTCGCGCGGGTGCGCGATGCCATCGTGACCCTCGCCGACGCCGAGGCGCTGCCCGCGCACGGCGAGGCCGTGACCGCGCGCTTCGACGCGTAGTCTGGCGGCGTCATGCACTGCCCCTTCTGCCGGAACCCGGACTCTCGCGTCATCGACTCGCGCACGAGCGACGATGGCCTCAGCATCCGTCGACGTCGCCAGTGTCCCAAGTGCGGCGGGCGTTTCTCGACGGTGGAAACCGCCAGCCTCAACGTCATCAAGCGCTCCGGTGTCGTGGAGCCCTTCAGCCGGGAGAAGGTCATGTCGGGCGTCCGCAAGGCGTGCCAGGGGCGGCCGGTGACCGATGCCGACCTGGCGGTGCTCGCCCAGCAGGTCGAAGAGAACATCCGTCAGACCGGGTCGTCGCAGATCGAGGCGAACGAGATCGGTCTGTCGATCCTCGGTCCGCTGCGCGAGCTCGACGAGGTCGCCTACTTGCGCTTCGCGAGCGTCTATCAGGCGTTCGACTCGCTCGACGACTTCGACGTCGCGATCGCTCAGCTCCGGGCCGACCACGCCGAGCGCTCGACGGCACGGATCGGCGAGGACGACCCGGTCCAGTAACCTGGCGGGGATGTATCCCCTTCTCTTCCGTACGGTCCTCACCCGCCTCGACCCCGAGTTCGCTCACCATCTCGGCGCGGTCGTGATCCGTGCTGCGGGGGCGGGGCCGGTGGCATCCCTCGTCCGTCGCTTCACCGCGCCCGTGCCCGCACAGAAGGTCGAGGCGCTTGGCCTCGTATTCGACTCGCCTTTCGGTGTCGCCGCGGGCTTCGACAAGAACGTCACGATGGTCAGTGGCCTCGGAGCCCTCGGGTTCGGACACGTCGAGGTGGGGACCATCACCGCGCTCCCGCAGCCGGGCAACCCGAAACCCCGTCTGTTCCGCCTGGTCGCCGACCGCGCGGTCATCAACCGCATGGGGTTCAACAACGACGGTGCGGCCGCGGCCGCGGCGAAACTGCGCCGCGTGCGTCGTTCGCGTCGGCGCCCGATCATCGGCGTCAACATCGGCAAGAGCCGCGTGGTCGCCGTCGAGGACGCCACGACCGACTACGTCCGCAGCGCGCGACTGCTCGCCCCTCTCGCCGACTACCTCGTCGTCAACGTCTCCTCTCCCAACACTCCCGGTCTGCGGGGTCTGCAGGCCGTCGAGACGCTGCGTCCGCTCCTGACCGAGGTGCGGGATGCCGCGGGCGATACGCCCCTGCTCGTGAAGATCGCCCCGGATCTCGACGACGCGGAGGTGCAGGACATCGCGCGCCTCGCCGTCGATTCGGGGCTCGCCGGCATCATCGCCACGAACACGACGATCGCGCGAACCGGTCTGAGCACGGATGCCGCGAGGGTGGAGGCGATGGGCGCCGGTGGGCTGTCGGGCGCGCCGTTGAAGAAGCGTGCCGTCGACGTGCTCCGGCTCGTCCGCGAGGTCGTCCCGGCGGAGTTCGTCGTGATCTCGGCTGGGGGAGTGGAGACCGCTGCCGACGTGCGCGAGCGCCTCGACGCCGGTGCGACCCTCGTGCAGGGGTACACCGGATTCCTCTATCGCGGCCCGCTGTGGGCCCGCCAGATCAACCGCGGTCTCGCCCGCACCCGCTGACCCGCGCACGCGTCTCTCACTCCCGCGACCCGGCGCGGACCCCGCCCGCAGGCGCCGGCACGCGTGTCGAGTGTCCAGAACACGCCGTGCCCAGACGTTCTCGAGCGGCGTGTCTTGGACACTCAACGCCGAAACGGGGTGATGGGCCCGCAACGCAGAAACGGCGCGCCCGAAGGCGCGCCGTTTCGTGGAACCCGGGGTCAGACGGGGTACTGACCGCGCTTCACCTGCGCCTTGGGGAGGCGCATGAAGCGCATCTGGACGGTGCGCATCGCGGCGTACCAGCCGAGGCCCTTCTCGAGCCGGCTCTCGCCGAACTTCTCCTTGGCGGCCTTCTTGATGCGGATCGACGTGATGATCATGTCGCCGACGACGAAGAGGATGAAGATCCACAGCGCCACGAACGACCAGTACTGGAAGAACGAGACGGGGATCAGGGTCGCCACGATCACGAGGATCATGAAGGGCATGACGCCCTCACCGAGGTGCCACCCGGCGTCGACGAAATCGCGGGCGAAGCGACGCTGCGGACCGCGGTCGCGCACGGGGAGGTATTTCTCCTCACCGGCGGCCATTCCGATGCGCGCCTTCTCGCGCTGAGCGGCGAGCTCGGCGCGGGCGCGGGCCTTGGCCTCTTTGGTGTCGGGCACGAGCGGACGCTTGCGGGCGGCCTCCTGCTCGGCGCGCGACGGCGTCGCGCGGCCCTTGCCCGAACCGAGCTCCGTCGGCTCGACGGGAGTGTCGTTGGGGGCGGGTGCGGGGGACTTGGCCACGGGAAACCTCGGTGCTTCGCTGATCGGGAGATTTAAGATTACCCGCATGACCCTCGACCTGTCCCGGCAGGACGCTGTGCAAAAAGCAGCGGACGCCGGCATCCCCTCCGCCCTCGCCGATCTCGGCTCCCTCGTACGCATCCCCTCGATCGCATGGCCGGCCTTCGACCAGTCAGCGCTCGTGAAGAGCGCAGACGCCGTGGCCGCCCTCCTCGAGGGCACCGGCGTCTTCGATTCCGTCGAGGTGAAACGCGCCGCGATCCCCGGAACCGAGGAGTTCGGTCAGCCCGCCGTTCTCGCCACGCGCGCGGCCCGAAACGGTCGCCCCACGGTGCTGCTCTACGCCCACCACGACGTGCAGCCCCCCGGAGACGAGGCGCTCTGGGATTCGCCGCCGTTCGAGCCCACCGTCCGCGACGGGCGACTCTACGGTCGCGGCGCTGCCGACGACAAGGCCGGTGTCATGGCCCACGTCGGCGCCATCCGGGCCGTCTCCGAGGTTCTCGGCGACGACCTCGACCTCGGCATCGCCGTCTTCATCGAGGGCGAGGAGGAGTACGGCTCGCGCTCCTTCGGGCAGTTCCTCGCCGACAACGCCGACGTCCTCCGCTCCGACGTGATCGTCGTCGCCGACTCCGGCAACTGGGACGAGCGCACCCCCGGTCTGACCGTCTCCCTGCGCGGCAACGCCCGCTTCACCCTGACCGTGCGCACTCTCGAACACGCGTCGCACTCCGGGATGATGGGCGGGGCGGTTCCGGATGCCATGCTCGCCGCGGTCAAGCTGCTCGCGACCCTGTGGGACGACGACGGCGCCGTCGCGGTCGACGGCCTCGCCGTGCGCGACGCCGAGACGCCCGCCTACGACGAGTCCGCGCTCCGCGCCGAATCCGGCCTGCTCGAAGGGGTGAGCCCGATCGGACGCGATTCGATCCTCAGCCGCATCTGGAACAAGCCGTCGATCACGATCACCGGTTGGGATGCCACCCCGGTCGAGGCGGCATCCAACACCCTCTCTCCGCAGACGAGTGTGGTCATCAGCGCGCGCGTGGCCCCCGGGCAGGACGCCCGAGAGGCCTTCGCCGCGGTCGAGGCGCATCTGCGCGCCCACGCCCCGTTCGGAGCGCAGTTGGAATTCAGCGACGTCGACTGCGGTGACTCGTTCCTCGTCGACACGAGCGGGTGGGCCGTGGAAGAGGCACGAGCGTCGTTCGCCGACGGATACGGGGTCGACTCCGTCGACGTCGGCATCGGCGGGTCGATCCCGTTCATCTCCGACCTCGTCCGCGAGTTCCCGGAGGCGCAGATCCTCGTGACGGGCGTGGAAGATCCCCACGCCCGGGCGCACAGTCCGAACGAGTCGCTGCACCTCGAGACCTTCCGCAACGCGTTGGTCTCCGAGGCGCTGTTGCTCGCGCGTCTGAACGCGCGCTCGCACTGATCGAGGCCGCGCGGGCGGGACGGGCGTAGACTCGTCCCGTCCCCGCGACCGAACAACCGAAGGGCATCGCCATGACCGACACCACACTGTCGTCCTCCGCCGACACCCGCGAGCACGGCGTCGGCCTGACCGCGGCCGCTTCCGACAAGGTGAAGAGCCTGCTCTCGCAGGAGGGCCGCGACGACCTGCGCCTGCGCGTCGCCGTCCAGCCCGGCGGCTGCTCCGGCCTCATCTACCAGCTGTACTTCGACGAGCGTTACCTCGACGGAGACAAGGTCGTCGATTTCGACGGCGTCGAGGTCATCGTCGACGACATGAGCGTTCCGTACCTCGACGGCGCCAACATCGACTTCAAGGACACGATCTCGGAGCAGGGCTTCACGATCGACAACCCCAACGCGCAGGGTTCCTGCGCCTGTGGAGACAGTTTCCACTGACCCCGACGTCGGTCTCCGGCGCCGAATCGAGAGCCCCCGGAATCCCGGATCACACCGCGGAAACCGGGGGCTCTCGATGTCTCGGCACTGGACGAATGGCCTGAGAACGGTGAGAGGTTGCTCTAGACTGTCAGAGCAACATCCACGACCCGGAAAGGTGCATTGTGCCCTCCAAACGTCGCCTTCGCTGGGCAGCGCTTCCCCTCGGAATCGCATCCGTCGCGGCCCTCTCCGGCTGCACCACCACCCAGCTCCACGGCTTCCTGCCCGGCTTCGTCGATGACGGCCCGGCCGCCACGAACCGCACCGACATGGTCGCAGGGCTCTGGGTCAACTCGTGGATTGTCCTCCTCGCCGTGGGTGTGATCACCTGGGGCCTCATGCTGTGGTCGGTCATCGCGTACCGCCGTCGCAAGGGTCAGTCCGGTCTGCCGGTGCAGCTGCGCTACAACATGCCGGTCGAGATCTTCTACACGGTCGTGCCGCTCATTCTGGTGGTGGGCTTCTTCGCCTTCACGGCGCGCGACCAGAACACGCTCGAGACGCAGTACGAGAACCCCGACGTCTCGATCACCGCCTACGGCAAGCAGTGGGCGTGGGACTTCCAGTACAACGGCACGAAGGAAGACAACTCCGACGCCGTGTACTCCATGGGCGTCCAGGCCAAGGCCACGTCCGACGGGTACGACCTCCAGGACGTCCCGACGCTGTACCTGCCGGTGAACAAGACCGTGAAGATCGACCTCCGCTCGCGCGACGTCATCCACTCGTTCTGGATCATCGACTTCCTCTACAAGAAAGACATGTACATCGGTCGCGACAACGAGTGGTCGTTCACGCCCACCCGTGAAGGCACGTACGAGGGCAAGTGCGCGGAGCTCTGCGGTGAGTACCACTCCGCCATGCTCTTCAACGTCAAGGTCGTCAGCGAAGACGAGTACAACACCTACCTCGACTCGCTGCGCCGTGCCGGCGACGTGGGCGACATCAGCGACCTGTCGCGTCTGCAGAACCTGACGACGGCCGGTACCGAAGGGAACGAGTGATCATGGCCACGACGCTTCCGCTCCAGGGGACGGGCCCCTCGCGGCCGACGACTCTCCCGCCGCGTCAAGCCGCACTGCTCAGCACCACGCGTGTCGAGCAGAAGGGCAACCTGGTCGTCAAGTGGATCACGTCCACCGACCACAAGACCATCGGGTACATGTACCTGATCGCCTCCGTCATGTTCTTCATGCTCGGTGGTGTCATGGCGCTGATCATCCGCGCCGAGCTGTTCGAGCCGGGCATGCAGATCATCCCGACCAAAGAGCAGTACAACCAGCTCTTCACCATGCACGGCACGATCATGCTGCTCATGTTCGCGACGCCGTTGTTCGCGGGCTTCGCGAACGCGCTGCTGCCGTTGCAGATCGGCGCCCCCGACGTGGCGTTCCCCCGTCTGAACGCGTTCGCGTTCTGGCTGTTCCTGTTCGGGTCGACCATCGCCGTCTCCGGCTTCCTCACCCCGCAGGGCGCGGCCGGCTTCGGCTGGTTCGCCTACCAGCCACTCGCCAACGCCAGCTTCTCGCCGGGCGTCGGCGGCAACCTCTGGATGCTCGGTCTCGGCATCAGCGGTTTCGGCACGATCCTCGGTGCGGTCAACTTCATCACCACCGTGCTCACGATGCGTGCCCCCGGTATGACGATGTGGCGCATGCCGATCTTCTCGTGGAACACGCTGATCACCAGCATCCTGATCCTGCTTGCGTTCCCCGTGCTGGCCGCGGCCATCTTCGCCGCCGCCGCCGACCGCGTGCTCGGCGCCCACATCTACAGCCCCGAGAACGGCGGAGTGCTCCTCTGGCAGCACCTCTTCTGGTTCTTCGGACACCCCGAGGTGTACATCATCGCGCTGCCGTTCTTCGGCATCGTTTCCGAGATCTTCCCGGTCTTCAGCCGCAAGCCGATCTTCGGGTACAAGACCCTCGTGTACGCGACCATCGCGATCGCGGCCCTGTCTGTCGCGGTGTGGGCGCACCACATGTACGTCACCGGCGGTGTGCTGCTGCCGTTCTTCGCCCTCATGACGATGCTGATCGCGGTCCCGACCGGCGTGAAGATCTTCAACTGGATCGGAACGCTCTGGCGCGGCTCGGTCACCTTCGAGACGCCCATGGTCTTCGCCCTCGGCTTCCTCGTGTCGTTCGTCTTCGGTGGTCTGACCGGCGTCATCCTCGCGTCGCCCCCGCTCGACTTCCACCTGTCCGACTCGTACTTCGTGGTGGCCCACTTCCACTACGTCGTGTTCGGCACCGTGGTGTTCGCGATGTTCGCCGGCTTCTACTTCTGGTGGCCGAAGTGGACGGGCAAGATGCTCAACGAGCGTCTGGGCATGGTTCACTTCTGGATGCTGTTCATCGGCTTCCACATGACCTTCCTCATCCAGCACTGGCTGGGTGTCGACGGCATGGTCCGTCGCTACGCCGACTACGCGGCCGCTGATGGATGGACCTGGGAGAACCAACTCTCGACCGTCGGCTCGATGATCCTCGGCGCGTCGATGATCCCGTTCCTCCTGAACGTCTGGATCACCGCCCGCAAGGCGCCGCGCGTGACGGTCGACGACCCGTGGGGCTACGGTGCCTCGCTCGAGTGGGCCACCTCGTGCCCCCCGCCGCGTCACAACTTCACCTCGATCCCGCGTATCCGCAGTGAGCGTCCCGCCTTCGATCTGAACCACCCCGAGGCCGGTATCCCGGTCGGCGTGGGCCCCGCGAAGGACGCGCCCGAGGCGCCCGTGGTCGACTCTGCGGCTGGAGAGGTCAAGTAAGAATGCGTACCAACGTTGGACTCTGGTGGCTCCTGGCCGTCTTCGGCTTCCTGATCGCCGCCGTCTACACCGTCTGGAGTCTTCTCCAGCACGGTGGAGTCGAGTGGGTGGGCAGCGTCGCGCTCGTCTTCCTCGGACTGATGTCGTCGATGATCGCTTTCTACATCTCGCGCGTCATGAAGGCGCAGCGCGGTGATCTTCCCGAGGACACCCTCACGGCGGACATCGACGACGGTGACCCCGAGATGGGCGAGTTCAGCCCGTGGTCGTGGTGGCCCATCGTTCTCGCTGCCTCCGCGGCGATCGCGGTGATCGGTCTTGCCGTCGGAAGCTGGCTCGTCCCCGTCGGATTCGCGATCTTCGTCATCGCCATCGTCGGCTGGGTGTACGAGTACTACCGCGGGTACTTCGCGCGCTGATCCCGTGCCCATTCGGCTGAATGCGGCCGCCGTCTCCGACGCCGGCTCCCACCGTCCCACCAACCAGGACGCCGCTTTCTCGGCGTCCTGGGGTGCGGCGGTGGCAGATGGCGTCGGAGGAGGGCCTTCTGGAGACCTCGCGTCTGCTGCGCTCCTTCATCGCCTCGTCGCCACGCGCGGCGGCGGGATGGATGCCGACGGCTTGCTCGTGCGCATCCGCGAAGCGAACTGGGACATCCGCGCCCACGTCGAGCGTGACCCTGCGCTGCAGGGCATGGCGACGACGTTCACGGGTATCTTCCTCAGTGTGAGCGGCGAGCTGCTGCTCGCGCACACCGGCGACTCGCGGGCGTACCTGCTCCGCGACGGCGAGTTCACGCGCGAGACGCGTGATGATTCGTATGTTCAGGCGCTCGTCGACCACGGGATCATCCCTCCCGAGGCCGCGCAGGCGCACCCGCGGCGCAACATCATCACCGCTTCGCTCGGCGGTGCCGAGGGAGACGTCGTCTCCGTCGCCGAGCGTCCGCCGGTGGCCGGCGACAGATGGGTGCTCTGCAGCGACGGCCTGACCGACTACGTCCCCGAGGCGGATGTCGCCCGCCTCGTCGGCGAGGCGGCGGACCCGCGATCTGCCGCGGCCGCAGCTGTGGCGCTCGCGCTCGAGGCCGGCACGCGCGATAACGTGACCGTCGTCGTCTGCGATGTCGTCGACGACGATCAGACGGTGGGCGGCGACCCGGTGTTCTGCGGTTCTGCGGCGCGTTGGTTCGCCGAGGACGTCGAAACAGCCTGACGCGTCCGGCAACGAAGAGTCCGGTCAGGCTCGGTCTCGTCGATCGGCGTTCATCGCGATGCCCGGGCGAACGCGTCCATCGCTTCTTGAGAGAGTTCCGCGCTCCGCGGTCCACCGTGGCCGTCCTCTTCGACGATCTCGAGGCGGGATCCTGGCCAGGCGCGGTGCAGTCTCCACGCCGTCAATGCCGGCCCGCTGATGTCACGCCGTCCGTGGACGAGGACCCCGGGGATGCCGGCGAGCTGTTCTGCACGGGCGAGGATGGCCGCGTCACCGGTGAGGAAGCAGTCGCGCGCCCAGTAGTGCGAGACCAGGGTGGCGAAGTTTCGTCTGTGCCGCTCGTCGTCGTGCAGCGGACCCGGGGTGGAGAGCGGGCCCAGGGACATGTGGGTGGCCTCCCACTCGTCCCACTGGTCGGCGGCCACTTGGCGCATGTGCGGATCGCCCTGGGTCAAGAGCCGTGCGTAGCCCTCGATCGTGCGCTCATCCGCGCGCAGGAGCGAACGGAGGCGCTCATATGCCTCGGGGAACACCGGAGCGATGCCGTCGGTGATCCAATCGATCTCCCATCGCCCTCCGGTCGTGACGGCGAAGTTGACGATCTCCGTGACGCGATCGGGATGCTCGAGGGCGTACGCGAGCGCCAGGGTGGATCCCCACGACACTCCGTGCCAGAGCCAGCGGTCGATGCCGAGACGCACCCGCACCGCCTCGATATCGGCGAGGAGGTCGTCCATGGTCTGATGCTGCAGGCTGGAGAGGTCGTCCATCGCCCAGGGCTCGCTCCGCCCGCAACCGCGCTGATCGATCCCGACGATCAGATGAAGGGCGGGGTCGAACCGGCGTCGGTACCCGCCCTTGCCGAGATTCCCTCCGGGTCCGCCATGCAGATAGAGCGCTGGTCGCCCTCGCGGATTACCGGAGGTCTCCCAATACAGCCGGGCGCCGTCCGGCCTTTCCACGAACCCGGAGTCGAACGGTTCCAGAGGGGGATGCTGCATCTCGGCAGCCTAACGGCATCCCGTGTCGTGTTCGAGGTTAGGAGCGGACGACCATGACCGTCGGGTCGAAGACCCGCTCGCAGGGACCCTGGTCGTTCTCGAAGGGCTGGCCCTCACGTACCCAGTACTCGTAGCCGCCGATCATCTCGCGGACCTCGTAGCCGAGGCGGGCGAAGGCGAGGGCGCCCTTCTGCCCGGCGTTGCAGCCGGGGCTCCAGCAGTACACCACGACGGGGGTATCGAGCGCGATCTCGAGAGGTGCGCGATCGTCGATGTCTCGATACGGCATGTGAACGGCGCCCGTGATGCGTCCCTGCGCCCAGGCCTCGTTGCCGCGCACGTCGACGAGCACAAAGCGGTCGCCGTTCTTCTGGGCCGCGTACACGTCGCTGGGGTCGGTCTCGAAGGCGAGGCGGCGCGAGAAGTAATCCTGAGCGTCGGTCATGTCTCCCACGTTAGGGGAGCGCGTCACGCCGGGGGAGGAGCACGGATGCCATTCCGCGGTGCCTGCCTGCCAGACCCTCTCCGCGTGGATGGAGGTGTGGCTCGGGCTACGTGTCTCTCGCGGACGTGAGGCACGGCGGGGAGAACGCAAGAACCCCGGTGCCGAAGCACCGGGGTTCTTGGGGGAGGCGATCACTCGCTCTTGTCGCCCTCCGGGCGGTTGCGCTCTTCGAGACCCTTGGGAGCCGGGATCTCGACCTCGGTACGCTCACCCACCGCGTTACGGGGGCGACCATCCTCGTCGGCACGAGCGTTGGCGCCCGCGATCTCGTCGGCCTCTTCGTGATCGATGTGGTCGAGTTCGTGGTGCTGGTGAGCCACCGCGGCGTCGAGCTCGGCCTGCGTGAGGGGAGCGAGACGATCCTCGAAGAACCAGCGCGACACGGAACCGCGGACGTTCTCGTACCAGGGGATCTCACCCTTGGCGTTGGGACGCACGACCAGCGGCTCGTAGGTCTCGTTGTCGATCAGCTTCCAGCGCTCGTACTCGTCGACGGGCTGGTGGACCTCGATGTACTCGCCACCGGGGAGACGGACGATGCGACCGGACTCATAGCCGTGCAGCGCGATCTCGCGGTCCTTCTTCTGCAGCGCGATGCAGACGCGCTTCGCGATGAAGTAGGCGAGGATCGGACCCAGGATCAGCAGGGCCTGCAGGACGTGGATGACACCTTCCATCGTGAGGTGGAAGTGCGTCGCGATGATGTCGGACGACGCAGCCGCCCACATCACGGCGTAGAACGTCACGCCGGCGGCGCCGATCGCGGTGCGCGTCGCGGCGTTGCGCGGACGCTGGGCGATGTGGTGCTCGCGCTTGTCTCCGGTCACCCAGGCCTCGATGAAGGGGTACACGAGAACCAGGACGATGAACAGCCCCAGCACGCCGACGGGGATGATGATGTTCCACGAGAAGGTGTGGTCCCAGAGCACGAACTCGAGGTGCGGCGGGATCAGACGGAGCATGCCGTCGGCGAAGCCGATGTACCAGTCGGGCTGCGTTCCCGCGGAGACCGGGGAGGGGTCGTACGGACCGTAGTTCCAGATGGGGTTGATGGTCACGAGAGCAGCGATCAGCACGATCACACCGAACGTGATGAAGAAGAAGCCACCCATCTTGGAGGCGTAGACCGGGAGCATCGGGTAGCCCACGACGTTGCTGTTCGTGCGGGCGGGGCCGGCGAACTGGGTGTGCTTGTTGATGATCATCAGCATGAGGTGCACCGCGAGGAGCGCCACGAGGATCGCCGGCAGCAGCAGGATGTGCAGCGTGTAGAGGCGTCCGACGATCGCGGTACCGGGGAACTCGCCACCGAAGAGCAGGAACGACGTCCACGTGCCGATGATCGGCAGACCCTTGATCATGCCGTCGATGATGCGCAGGCCGTTGCCGGACAGCAGGTCGTCAGGGAGCGAGTATCCGGTGAAGCCCTCGGCCATCGCGAGGATGAACAGGATGAAGCCGACGACCCAGTTGAGCTCGCGGGGCTTGCGGAACGCGCCCGTGAAGAACACGCGGAGCATGTGCACGCCGATACCGGCGACGAACACGAGCGCAGCCCAGTGGTGGATCTGGCGAACGAGCAGGCCGCCGCGCAGGTCGAACGAGATGTGCAGAGCCGACTCCATGGCGGCGGACATCGCGATACCGCGCATGGGCTCGTACGCACCGTTGTAGTGCGTCTCGACCATCGAGGCCTGGAAGAAGAACGTCAGGAAGGTGCCGGAGAGCAGCACGACGACGAAGCTCCACAGAGCGATCTCGCCGAGCATGAACGACCAGTGGTCGGGGAAGACCTTGCGGCCGAGCTCCTTGACGATGCCCGACATACTCGTGCGCTCGTCCATGTAGTTCGCGACCGAGCCGACGAAGCGGCCGCCGAGCGGCTTGCCGTCGCGCCCGCTCGTCGCGGGGGGACCCGCGTGCACCGCGGGTTCGGTGGTGACGTTCTCGGTGGGATGGGTACCGATGCTCATGAGCGCTCCCAGAAGCTGGGGCCGACGGGCTCGTGGAAGTCACTCTGCGCGACGAGGTAACCCTCGGCGTCGACGGTGATGGGGAGCTGCGGCAGGGGACGGGCGGCCGGGCCGAAGATGACGGCCGCACCGTTGGCGACGTCGAACTGCGACTGGTGGCAGGGGCACAGGAGGTGGTGGGTCTGCTGCTCGTAGAGCGCGACGGGGCAACCGACGTGGGTGCAGACCTTCGAGTACGCGATGATGCCGTCGTACGACCAGTCCAGATTGTTGGTCTCGGGGTTGAGCTGCTCAGGCTGCATGCGCATGAGCAGAACGATCGCCTTGGCCTTCTCTTCGAGGTAGCCCTCGTCGTGGCCCAGGCCCGCGAGTTCCTCGGGGATCACGTGGAAGGCGGACCCCAGGGTCACGTCCGCCGCGCGGATCGGACGACCCGAGGGGTCGTGCGTCAGGCGCATGCCCTCTTTCCACATGGTGTGGCTGAGGAGCTTCACCGGGTCCTGGTCCTGCGGCGCCAAGCCTCGGAACAGCGTGATACCCGGGATGACCGAGGCAGCCAGGGCGGCGAACATCGAGTTGCGAATGATCTCACGACGTCCGAACCCCGAGTCCTTGTCGGCCTCGGCGAAGACATTGATCGCACCCTCGCGGACCTCGTCACGGCCACGGGTGGCGTGACGGTCCTCGATGTACTCCTTGTCGGACATGACCGACTTGCCCCAGTGAATGGTGCCGATGCCGATCGCCAGCAGCGCGAAGGCGATGCCGAGTCCGATGAAGAGGTTGTTGTACCGGATGTCGATCAGCGCGCCCGACTCGATCGGGAAGATCATGTAGGCGATGCTCGCCCAGATGCTCGCCGCGACCGAGAAGTAGAACAGGGTGTAGACCGTGCGAACCGCACGCTTCATCGCCTGCGGGTCCTGGTCGGTCATGCGCTGACGGTGGCCGGGAAGGCCGGGGTTCTGTACGGCGTCGGGAACCGCGACGGCGAGCCCCGAGGTGGGCTTCCAGGAAGCCCTCTCGTGCTCGAGTGCGTCGTCCTCGTGTGCCATGGTGCTCCTCGTGCGTTTACGTAATGTCGAAGACGACGGTCAGTTGGACTTCGCCGTGATCCACACGGTCAGGGCTATGAGCGCCCCGATACCGAAGATCCAGATGAACAGACCCTCCGAGACCGGGCCGAGCGAACCGAGGGCGTAGCCACCGGGCGAGTCGCTCTTCTGCAGGTACATCAGGTAGGAGATGACGTCGCGCTTGTCTTCGGGGGTGAGGTTCAGGTCGTTGAACACCGGCATGTTCTGGGGGCCGGTGACCATGGCCGCGTAGATGTTGACCGGGGTGGTGGTGTGCAGGTCGGGGGCGTACTTGCCCTCGGTGAGCGCGCCACCGGCGCCGGCCACGTTGTGGCACATGGCGCAGTTGATGCGGAAGAGCTCTGCGCCGTGCGACAGGTCGCCCTGACCGTCGACCAGGTCTTCGGTGGGGTAGCTCGGGCCGGGGGCCGATGACTGGACGTACGCGGCGATCGCGTTGACCTGCTCCTCGGTGAACTGCACGGGCTTGACCGGAGCCTGCGGACCCTGGGCCTGCAACGGCATACGACCGGTCGACACCTGGAAGTGCACCGAGAGCTCGCCGACGCCGAAGAGCGACGGGCCCTGCTGGCTGCCCTGCAGGTCGAGACCATGGCACGTGGCGCAGTTGGCCTGGAAGAGCTTCTGCCCTTCTTCGACCGCCGACGCCGAGTTCGCCTCGCTCGTGGGGGTGCTGGAGGTGGCGGCCATCGCGGCCGATGCGCCGGCGTAGACGCCTCCGGTCAGGAGGAGTCCGATGCCGATGAGCGCGGCGGCGGCCAGGGGGCTACGACGCCCGGACGCCCGACGAGTCTTCTTCTCGCGTGCCATGTGGAGTACTGCTCTCTTACTTGAGGAAGTAGATGACGAAGAACAGGGCGATCCAGACGACGTCGACGAAGTGCCAGTAGTACGACACGACGATCGAGGTGGTCATCTCTTTCCGACCGAAGTTCTTCACGGCGTACGCACGGCCGATCACGAGCAGGAAGGCGATGAGGCCACCCGTCACGTGCAGGGCGTGGAAGCCGGTGGTGATGTAGAAAGCCGAGGCGTAGGGGTTGGCGCTGATGGGCATGCCTTCGGCTACCAGGGTCGCGTACTCCCACACCTGACCCGACACGAAGACCGCGCCGAGGATGAAGGTGAGGTAGAACCACTCCACCATTCCCCACTTCAGGAAGCCGGTGGCCTTGCCGGTGCGGTACGGCTGGTACCGCTCCGCGGCGAAGACGCCCATCTGGCAGGTGACCGAAGACAGCACGAGGATGATCGTGTTGACGGTCGCGAAGGGAACGTTCAGCAGCTGCGTCTCTTCGGCCCACAGAGAGGCCGACGTGCTGCGGAGGGTGAAGTAGATCGCGAACAGGCCGGCGAAGAACATGACCTCGCTGCCCAGCCACACGATGGTGCCCACGGCGACCGGGTCGGGCCGCTTCACGGCACGCACAGCCTGGGAATACGTCGCTGAGGTCGTCACCGTTCCATTATGCGCGATCCGAGAGCCCGATATTCCCATCCCTACCCTGCGATATTCCATCGTCGAGACTTAGGGAAGCCTCAGAATCTCCAAGTAATCCCCGGTACGGAGGCTGTTTCGTCGGCGGGTGCGGAGCGCTGTCGCGCGACACGCGTGTGGAAGGATCATGGCATGGCGGAACGTTTCACCTGGCCCGATCTCCTCACGTCGTTGCTGGCCGGCGACGACCTCAGCGTGTCGGAGTCCACCTGGGCCATGCGCAAGGTCATGGCGGGGGAGGCGACGCCCTCTCAACTCGGCGGGTTCCTCATGGCGCTGCGGGCCAAGGGCGAGACGGTCGAGGAGATCGTCGGCTTCCGCGACGCGATCCTCGAAGCCGCGGTGCCCCTCCCGGTCCGCGCCGATGTCCTCGACATCGTCGGTACGGGCGGCGACCGCTACGGCACCGTGAACATCTCGACGATGGCGGCTGTCGTGGCCGCGGCATCCGGCGTTCCCGTCGTCAAGCACGGCAACCGTGCCGCGAGCTCGGCCTCGGGGTCTTCGGACGTGTTGTCGTCTCTGGGGATCGGGTTGACGTTGTCGCCCGAGAAGGTCGCCGAGATCCTGGACCGCACGGGCATCACCTTCGCTTTCGCCTCGGCCTTCCACCCGGGCTTCCGCCACGCAGCGGCCACCCGGTCGGAGCTCGGCGTGCCGACGGTGTTCAACTTCCTCGGCCCGCTCTGCAACCCCGCGCGCGCCGAGGCCAATGCGGTGGGCGTCGCGCACCTCGACCGCGTTCCGCTCATCACGGGCGTCTTCCGCACGCGCGGAGCGACCGCCCTGGTGTTCCGCGGCGACGACGGTCTCGACGAGCTGACCACCACCGGGCACAGCCGGGTGTGGGAGATCAGCCGCGGTGACGTCCACGAGCACGACCTGGATCCGCGCGATCTCGGCATCCCGCTCGCCGACATGGACGACCTGCTGGGTGGGTCTCCCGACCACAACGCCGCCGTGGTGCGGCGCGTGCTCGGCGGCGACCTCGGGGCCGTGCGCGACATCGTGCTGCTGAACGCCGCGGCCGGTCTGGTGTCGTTCCGACTGTTCCAGGATGCCGCGCAGGTGCAGCGTCCGATCCTCGAGCGACTGGCCGAGGCCATGGCCGATGCCGCGGCCGCCATCGACGACGGCCGCGCCTCCGCGAAGCTCGACGACTGGGTCGAGGCGTCGAGAGCGCTGGCGGAGTAGCCGTGGACCCGCTCGACGCGCTCACGGAGATCGCGTACCTGCTCGAGCGGGAGCGATCCTCGCGGTACAAGTCGAAGGCCTTCCGCACGGCGGCTGCCGCGATCGCGGGCTTGAGCGACGCGCAACTGCGCGATCCTGCATTGCGTCGTCGTGCGGGCATCGGCGAGTCCACCTTCTCGGTCATCCAGCAGGCGCTCGCGGGCCAGGTGCCCGAGCGCCTGGCGAAGCTGCGCGCCGAATCGGCGCCGGTGGGAGGCTCCGAGCTGCGGGCGCAGCTGAGAGGCGACCTGCACAGCCACAGCGAGTGGTCCGACGGACTGACGCCGATCGAGGCCATGGTCGACGCGGCGCGCGGACTCGGTCACGAGTACCTCGCCCTCACCGATCACTCTCCGCGACTCACCGTCGCGAACGGACTCTCGCCCGAGCGGCTCCGCGCGCAGATGGACATCGTGCGCGGTCATCGGGGCGACGGGTTCACGCTCCTCAGCGGCATCGAGGTCGACATCCTCGACGACGGTGCCCTCGACCAGGAGGACGAGCTGCTGCACGCGCTCGATGTGGTCGTGGCATCCGCTCATTCCAAGCTGCGCATGGAACGCGGGCCCATGACGAAACGGCTCGTCGCGGCGGCGAGCGACCCGCGGGTCGACGTGCTCGGGCATGTGACCGGCCGGCTCGTGGAGGGAGCGCGGGGGACGCGACCTCGATCGGAGTTCGATGCGCGCGAGGTCTTCGCGGCGGCGGCGGCCTCGGGTGTGGCGGTGGAGATCAATTCGCGACCCGAGCGACAGGATCCTCCGGACGACCTGCTGGCTCTCGCGATCGAGGCGGGATGCCTCTTCGCGATCGATTCGGACGCGCACGCTCCCGGTCAGCTGTCGCTGCTGGACTTCGGTGCCGCGCGCGCCGAGGCTCTGCAGGTGCCCGTCGACCGGATCGTCACGACCTGGCCGCTCGAGCGCTTGCGCGCCTGGCTCGAGCGCGGTCGCTGAGCCCGCTCAGGCGGGGAGGGCGGCCAGCGCCCTCGTCATCGACGATCCGAGGTTCCAGCGTTCGGCGAGTTCTTCGGCGGCGGACCGGTCCACGGGACCGAGGCGGTCGTCGAAGGGCTCGAGGTCGAGCTCGCGCGCGACGCGCACCACGGTCGGGGCGACCTCGAGGTAGTCCGCGGCGGCGGCGATCCTCGCGCGCTGGGCGGGTGTTCCCGCGGTGCCCTCGAGGACCCCCGCGCGGATGCCGTCGAGGTCGCCGCACGCGGTGAGCAGCGCCGCCGCGGACTTCTCGCCGATGCCCGAAACGCCGGGCAGCCCGTCGGAGGGGTCGCCGCGCAGCACCGCGAAGTCGGCGTACTGCTTGGCGTGGACGCCGTACTTGGTGAAGACGGCCGCGTCGTCGACGAGCTCGAGATTGCTCATCCCTCGAGCGGTGTAGACGATCCGGATGCCGCGATCGTCGTCGACCAGTTGGAAGAGGTCGCGGTCGCCGGTGACGACGTCGACCGGGACGTCGGCGCGCGTGGCGAGGACCCCGATGACGTCGTCGGCCTCGTGCTCGGCGGCGCCCACCACGGGGATGCCGAGCACGGCCAGCGCCTCGCGGATGAGGGGGATCTGCGCTTCGAGCGGATCGGGGACCTCCTCGACGTCGGGCCCGGCGGGAACGGCCTCGACCACGCGGTGGGCCTTGTAGCTCGGCAGGAGATCGACGCGCCACGCGGGGCGCCAGTCGTCGTCCCAGCAGGCGACGAGCCGCGAGGGCTCGTATGCCGTGACCAGCTTCGCGATCATGTCGAGCAGGCCCCGCACGGCGTTCACCGACGAGCCGTCGGCCGCCTTGACCTTTTCGGGTACCCCGTAGAACGCGCGGAAATAGAGCGAGGCGGTGTCGAGGAGCATGAGGCGATCGGTCACGCCCTCGATCCTGGCACGCGGGGTGGCCCGCTGACCTAGAGTGGCCGGATGTCCTTCGGCTCCGCCTCGTATCGTCCGGCACCGGATGCCGCGTGCCCGTGCGGTCGCGCTCCCTTCGGCGAGTGCTGCGGACCGATCCTGGACGGCGCGGTCGCCCCGAGCGCGGAACGGTTGATGCGTTCGCGTTACACCGCGTTCTCGGTCGGCGACGCGGGGCATCTGGCCAGGTCATGGCATCCGCGTACCCGCCCCGACGACATCGTCGTCGACGACGGCACGGAGTGGACGGCGCTCGTGATCGAGGATGCCTCCGACGACGGCGATGCCGCGACCGTGACCTTCCGCGCCGCATGGCGGCATGGCCGTGAGCGTGGCGAGTTGCGCGAACGCAGCCGGTTCGCGCGGCGCGGCGGGCGCTGGGTCTACGTGGACGGCGACGTCGACTGACACGGAGCCGCTCGCGGGGGTCGTCAAGCCCGCGGGGCATGTCGGGGGTGGTGCGTAGGGTCGGTCCAGGATCCTCGGCGAAAGGACACGGATGATCCTCGACGAACACCGCGACCTCCTCGAGAACCCGAACTACGGCAGCCTCGGTACCGTTCGCCCCGACGGCACGGTGCAGGTCAATCCGATGTGGTTCGAGTTCGACGGGGAGCACCTGCTCTTCACCCACACCTCGACGCGGCAGAAGTTCCGCAACCTGCAGCGCAACCCCTCGATGAGCCTGATGGTGTTCGATCCCGAACGCCCGTATCGCTATGTCGAGGTGCGCGGGCGTCTGATCGCGGCCGAGCCCGACCCGACAGGGGCGTTCTACGTGCGCCTCGGGCGGCGCTACGGCAACGCCGAGCAGGCGGCTCCGCCGGACAGCGCGGATCGAGTGATCCTGAAGATGTCGATCGACAAAGTAGGAGGACAGTGACATGGAACGCATCGTGATCGTGGGAGGGCACGGCAAGGTGGCCCTCCATCTGGCTCGGCTGCTCGCCGACCGTGGAGACGAGGCGACGTCGGTCATCCGCGCGGCGGAGCAGTCGTCCGACATCGAGAGCGCGGGCGCCACGCCGCTCGTGCTCGATGTCGAGAAGGCCGATGTGGGCGAGATGGTCGAGGCCTTCTCGGGAGCGGATGCCGTGGTCTGGTCGGCGGGAGCGGGCGGCGGCAGCGCCGAGCGCACGTACGCGGTCGACCGCGATGCCGCGCAACGAGCGATCGACGCGGCCTCGAAGGCCGGCGTGCGGCGCTTCGTCATGGTCTCGTGGATTGGCTCGACGCCCGACCACGGCATCGACCCCAATGACGCGTTCTTCGCTTACGCGGATGCGAAGCTCGCGGCCGACGACCACCTGCGCGCCAGCGATCTGGACTGGACGATCCTCGGCCCCGGGACGCTCACCACGGACGAGCCCACGGGTCGCATCACCACGGCGCCGCAGGGCAAGGCCGAGGTCTCGCGAGCCGACGTCGCGGCCGTCGCGGCGGCCGTACTCCTCCAGCCCGCCACGGTGGGGCGCTTCATCCGCTTCGGCGCCGGGCAGACCCCGATCGCCGAGGCCATCGTGGCCGATGCCGGTCGCACGAACGGAGAACAGGCATGAACGCTCTGAGCGAGAAGGCCGAGGCCTTCGCGAAGCTGCACACGGCGCCCGAGATCCTGCGGGTCGTGAACATCTGGGACGTCGTCTCGGCCCGTGCGGTCGCCGCCCTGCCCGAGACCAAGGCCCTGGCCACGGCCGGACACTCGATCGCCGCCACCTTCGGTTACGAGGACGGCGAGAACATCCCGCTCGAGGTCATGCTCGACATGGTGGGACGCATCGTCGCGGCGGTGGATGTGCCGGTGACCGCCGACCTCGACGCCGGCTTCGGCAACCCCGGCGAGACGACGCGCCGCGCGATCGGCGTCGGCATCGTCGGCGCCAACGTCGAGGACCGGGTCAAGCCGTTCGACGAGGCGGTGGCAGCGGTCGAGGCCGTCATCGCGGCGGGGGAGGCCGAGGGCGTGCCCTTCGTGCTCAACGCGCGCACCGACGTGTTCGTCAAGGGCGGCGATCGCCCGCTCGACGAGAAGATCGCGGATGCCGTGAAGCGCGGACGCGCCTTCCTCGATGCCGGAGCGACCTCGGTGTTCGTCCCCGGTCTTCTGGACGCGGAGACGACCCGTCGGCTGGTCGAGGGTCTGGGAGAGCAGCGTCTGAGCGTCATCGGCTTCCCCGGGGCGCTCTCGGCCGGCGAGTACGAGAAGCTCGGTGTCGCCCGGATCTCGTACGGTCCGCTCACTCAGCGGGTCGCGCTGACCTCGCTGCAGGATCTCGCGATCGATCTCTACGGCGACGGGGTCATCCCCTCGTCGGTGCGCGAACTCAACTGACGAGAGTCGGGACGTCGCTCCTCGGCGCGGCGTCCCGGCCGGCTCCTGGTCGGGACGCCGGCGCTGACGCGATGCGGCGCCCCGGCATTGCCCGCCCGCGGTGGCGGGCGGCGGTGCGTTTCAGTCCGCGTCGCTCGGGCCCTCGTCGTCGACGATGATCACGCCGTCGGGGACGGGGTCGCCGAGCAGCGGCTCGGCCGCGAGCGTGAGGTCGATGGTCGCACGCAGCAACCCGCCGAGGGTCGCCGACCGCAGCAGCTCCATTTGATCGAGCTCGCCGAGCGGGGCGATCGCTGCAACCTGCCAGGCGCGGGGGAGCGGTTCCTCGGCCAGCTCCACCTCGGGATCCCACCGCGTGCCGCCGAACATCTGGGCGCGGCCCAGGACACGACGGACGATCCTCTCGGCCTCTTCGAGCAGGGGGAGCAGGGCGTCGTTCCACTCGAGATCGGGGAGCGCGCGCACGTCTGCCCGCGGGTAGGGGTCGTCGTCGAGCCACTCGACGATCTCGAAGCGTTCGGTTCCGAGAGCGACGATCTGCATCTGTCCGGCCTGCGGCACGACCTGGCTCAGCTGTGCCATCGTCCCGAGGGGGAAGCGCTGGTCGCCTCCGCCGGTCTCGCTGCCGCGCTCGATGAGGACGACGCCGAAGGCGGGATCCGTCTCGTCGAGCAGACGCCCAAGCATGACCAGATAGCGCTCCTCGAAGATCCGCAGCGCGAGGGGCGTGTGCGGGAAGAGGACGGCCCCGAGGGGGAACATCGCGGTACCCATGCGCTCAGTCAATCAGGGGCGGGCGGACGCGGGGCCGGGGGAGCGCGATCAGCGAGCGAGTTCCCAGGTCGGCCGTGCGCTCTCAGTCCTGGTCGCCGCGCAGCGTCTCGTGGATGCGGTGCAGGTCCATGAGCAGAGAGCCCACGAGCACCCAGTGCGCGGTCGACGGCGTGCGGATCTGCAGGGGGCGGGTGAGGGCCGGCTCTTCCTCGGCGACGCGCTCGGGACCCGCGTCGAGGGCGAACGCCAGCCGCACGTCGTGGGCGGCGCGGTGCAGCTGCTCGGCGATCGCGCGGACGGCCGGTTCGTCGACGATCGTCGGCTCGTAGCCGTCGTAGACGGCGCGCGTCATGCCGATCGTCTGCGTGACGACGGGGCTGAAGCGCTCGACGAGCGCATCCATCTCCGCGAGGGCGGTACGGTGCCGACCGCTCCGAGGGTTCAGCGCCAGCGAGTCGGCACCGTCGCGGATCGCGTCGGCCGCGGCATCCCGAACCGGACGCAGGAGGCGCGCTTCGAGCAGGAGCCCCTCGGCAGAGGCCGACGTCTGCGGTGTCTCGAGGGCGTCTGCGAGACGCTCCAGTGCCGCCGCCAGTTCGCGACCGAGGATGTCGACCTTCGTGCGCGCGGTGGGGACGAGGACGGGGGGAACGAGCACGGCGTTGACGACGATGCCGATGGCCGCGCCGATCAGCGTCTCGAGGACGCGGTCGAGGGCGTAGTTCGGGGTCGCCGTGCCGAGGGCGAGCACGAGCAGGGCGCTGATCGCGATCTGGTTCGTCGCTCCGGCGGAGATGCGCGCCGCCCACGCGACCAGCAGGGCGACTCCCGCCGAGAGCAACGCGACCCACGGGTGCGAGCCGAACACGAGGCCGAGCAGGGCCGCGATGAGCACGCCGACGATCACCCCGACGCTGCGCTCGACCGCCCTCGTGAAGGACTGGTTGATGCTCGGCTGGACCACCAGCAGCGCGGCGATGGCGGCGAAGATCGGGGGCGGGCCCTGGACGAGCCAGCCGGCCAGCAGCCATGCGGCCACGATCGCGATGGCCGATTTGGCGACCTGCAGCAGCGGCACGCGCCGCGGGGCGCGGAAGGTGAGGCTGTCGCGCATGGCGCGGGCGGAGGGGACGCGCACCCTCACTCCCGTCGTCCGACGATGTCGGCAGCGTTCTCGGCGACCCATCCCATGAGCGGAATGACGTGCGTCATGAGGCCGCGCCCGAGGTCGGTGAGGCCGTACTCGACGCGGGGTGGAACCTCGGGATAGGCCGTGCGGAGGACGAGGCCGTCGGCCTCCAGCGTCTTCAGCGTGCTCGCGAGCATCTTCTCGCTGATGCCCTCGATGTTGCGCCGGAGGGCTCCCCAGCGCTGCGTGCCGTCCGAGAGGGCGAGCAGCACCAGGACCCCCCATTTGCCCATGACGTGATCGAGGACCGTGCGTGTGGGGCACCCGTCGGCGAAGAGTCCGGGGTGTTCGGCGCGCATCGACGCAAGACTGACGCTCATGTAAGTACCTAACCAGAAAGTGGGTACCGGCATTCTGGAATGTGACGAGCCACGGGGCGTTGAGCCCGACGAACCCACCGAAAGGATTCCATCATGACCCTCCTCGTCACCGCCGCCTCCGGCCACCTCGGGCGCCTCGTCGTCGACGCTCTGCTCGAGCGCGGCATCGCGGCCTCCGACATCGTCGCCGGTGTGCGCACCCCCGCCAAGGTCGACGACCTCGCCGCCCGCGGCATCGCCGTCGCCGAGCTCGATTACGCGCGCCCCGAGACGATCGCCCCCGCCCTCGAGGGCGTGACCCGCGTTCTGCTCATCTCCGGCACCGACGCCGACCGCGTCGCGGGCCACCGCAACGTCATCGACGCCGTCCGCGCCGCCGGTGTCGAGCGCCTCGTCTACACCAGCGCCCCCCGCGTCGACGAGATCGACTACGCCCTCGGGGCCGATCACAAGGCGACCGAGCAGGCGATCGCCGCGGCGGGCGTCAGCGCCACCATCCTCCGCCACAACTGGTACACGGAGAACTACCTCGACGCGGTCTCCCGCGCGGCGGACACCGGCGAGATCGTCGCGGCAACGGGTGACGCGCGCGTCGCCAGCGCGAGTCGTCGCGACTACGCCGAGGCGGCGGCCATCGCCCTCACCACCGACGACCTCGCCGACCGCACGATCGAGGTCGGCGGCGACGTCGCGTGGACCTACGACGAACTCGCCGCAGCCGCGACGGAGGTGCTCGGCCGTCCGGTGAGCTACACGCGCGTCTCGGTCGAGCAGCTGACGGAGGGTCTGAAAGCGGCGGGACTGGATGCCGGCACGGCGGCGTTCGTGGCGGGGATCGACGACGCGATCGCTCGCGGCGCACTGGAGAAGACCGACGGTTCGCTCTCGCGCATCATCGGGCGTCCCACCACGCCGCTGATCGAGGGCCTGCGCGAGGGTCTCGCCGCTCGCTGAGCGTCGGGCACCGCGGCAGCTGGCCCGGGGTCCGGTGCGCCTCACGACGGGCGTGCCGGGCCCTCGGCCGCGAGGGCGGTGATCCGGCGCTGGCGCATCGCGAGGAACAGGGGGAAGGTGAACGCGAAAGCGGTCACCCCCGAGAGCACCACGTAGAGCCAGGTGAAGCGCATACCGAGCCGTCGCCCCTCGACGATGATGAAGATGCTCCCCGCGACCGCCACGACCAGCAGATCGACGGTGATCGACGAGACCGCCGGCCCGCTCGAGACGAGGTCGCCGATGAAGTCGCGCATCTGCACGATCGCGAAGGCGTTGAAGGTCCAGGTGCCCGCGAGGCCGGCCAGGGCCAGCACGAGGAAGGCCACGGCGGTGGGGGTCCAGTGTCGTCGGAGTGCGGTCATAGACAGATCTTTCCGCAGCCTCGGTGTCGGTGGTGAGGGCTAGCGTCGAAGCATGGATGCCAGGACCGCGACGCGCATGCTCGACGAACGCGAGCGCGAGGTGGAGCACCGTCTGTCGCGCTTGCTCGACGACGAGGCGAGCCTGCGCCACGATCGCGCCGACGCGACCGCCGACGACGAGCACGATCCCGAGGGCTCGACGTTGTCGGGGGAGTGGGCCCAGGTCGATGCCTTGCGGCGGGGCGCCGAAGCGGAGCACGGCGAGATCGCCGCGGCGCGCCAGCGGGTGGCTTCCGGCACCTTCGGCGTGTGCGAGAACTGCGGGCGGCCGATCGCCGACGCTCGTCTCGAGGTGCTGCCCTTCGCGCGGCGCTGCATCTCGTGCGCGGCCTGATCCGCGGCGGCGGCGGTCGACGTGTCAGGTGAGCCGCGGCGCCTAGGCTCGAAGCATGGAACCCGTCCTCATCGCGCTGCTGTTCGCCAACGCCGTCTTCAACGTCGTCGTCTGGCCGCGTTTCTTCGTGCGCGTGGCGAAAGACCCCCGCGCGAAGAACGCCGCGGGCAAGGCCACGCCGTTCCTCATCGTGCACGCGGTGCTGATCGGGCTCGCCCTCGTGCTGGCGGCGGCCTCGGTCATCGCCGCGGTCGCCGCCCTCGTCGGCTGATCTCGCGCACCCAGGTGCCCGGGAGGCGCCCGCGGTAGCATGGGGACGCGGGATCCCCCCGCCGCACTCTGTGCAACTACCTACCGGTCCGGCAAGGCGGCACGTTCCATCGCCCCCTCCCTGGAGACCCGCGTCATGACAGCGCCCGCCGTCGAGGATCGGCCCCTCGTCCATCACACCGGCTTCTGGTACTTCCCGATCGCTTTCGTGGCTCGGCTGCCGTTCGCGATGATGACCGTCGGCGTCCTCGCCCTCGTCGTCGCGACGCGCGGGTCCGTCGCCCTCGGCGGGTTGACGTCCGCGGCGGTGGGTCTCGGCGTCGTGGTCGCCGGTCCCGTGCTCGGCGATCTCGCCGACCGCTACGGGCAGCGGCGGGTGCTCGTGCCGGTGGGCCTGGCCAACGGCATCCTGCTGGCGATCTTCCCCCTCGTGGTGGAGTACGCGACGTCGGACGCCCTGCTGCTGGGAGCAGCCGCGGTGATCGGCATGACCGGCCCGCAGACCGCGGCCATGTCGCGCAGCCGTGTGATGGCGCTAATCGGTCTGCGGGTGCATCCCGAGCGGCGGGACCGCACGTTCTCTCGGGCCATGGCCTACGAGTCGGCGGCCGATGAGACGGCGTTCGTCATCGGTCCCTTCGTGGTCGGTGTACTGGCGGCGTTGGTCGCTGCCTGGGCTCCCATCGTCGGGGCCGCGATCCTCAGCTTCGTCTTCGTGACCGCCTTCGCCCTCCACCCCACCGGCCGCGCCGTGCCCGAACGCTCAGAGCACACCGCGATGGCGCCGCTGCGCGAGGTGCTGCATCCGCGCATGCTCGTGCTCGTGGCCGCCGTGTTCGGCGTCGGGCTGTTCTTCGGCTCGACCCTCACCTCGCTGACGGCGTTCATGGAGGCACAGGGGGCGCCCGAGGCGGGCGCGCTGCTGTACGGGGTGATGGGTGTGGGGTCGGCGGTGCTGGCCCTCGCCGTCGCCCTCGTGCCCGAGCGTTTCCCGCTGCGCTGGCGCCTCGTGCTGTTCGCCAGTGTGCTGACCGCGTCCGCCGGGGCCTATACGGTCGGTGGATCCGTGACGACCGTCACCCTGGTGCTGTGCCTCATGGGCATCGGCGTCGGCCCGGCGCTCGTGACGCTCTTCAGCCTTGCCGGACACCGCGCACCGCGCGGCCGCACGGCTTCGACGATGACCATCCTCGCCTCGGCCCTGACCCTCGCGCAGGCGCTGTCGTCAGCCGTGACCGGGGCGGTGGCCGAGAACGTCTCCGTCTCCACCGCGATGCTCTTGCCCGCGGGGGCGGCCCTTCTCGTGCTCGCCATGGCGGCGGTGAACGCCTCGGCCGCACCGAGGTGGGACCGGGCGTTCGCCGCGGCGGGACTCAGCGCGGCAGCGGGTAGCGCCGCCGCAGCAGCAGGCGCTGGACCAACGTCCACGCGGTCGTGACGGTGAGGTAGAGCCCCGCCGCGAGGGGGGCGAACAGCGCGACCACGGCCGTCGTGAACGGCAGGACGCCGAGCATCCCCGTCGTCCACGCGGGCGCCGACGGATCGACCGAGGGTCGCAGGAGTCGACGTGTGAGTTCGGCCACCCCGGCGATCACGGCGACGAGCACCGCGAAGACGGCGAGGGTGCCGGCATCCGTCGTCCCCGCCGACAGGGCTCCGACGAGGCTCCGGCCGAGCGGAACGCCGAAGACGTCGTGCGCGAGCAGCGTGTTGACGTGTCCGCCGACCTGCGGGTGCAGGAACACCGCGTAGAGCAGTCCGACGACGGGTGCCTGGGCCAGCACGGGAAGGCAGCCCGCGAAGGGGGAGGCGCCTTCGTCGCGGTACAGCTGCATCGTCTCGCGCTGGAGACGCTCGGGATCCTTACGCCACCGCTCCTGCAGCGCACGAAGTCGCGGGGCGAGGCGTGCACGCGTCTGCTCGGCGCGCGCCTGCGACACTCCCACGGGGATCAACAGGACCCTTACCGCGAGCGTCACGACGACGACGGCGAGGGCGGCGGAGAGACCGCCGGCGAGGGGGTCGAAGAACGACGTGAGGGCGAGGAGGGCGCGAGTAGTCAGGTCGAGCAGCAGTGCGAGGGGCGGAAAGGCGAAGAGGTCCACGGGGCATCCCATCAGAGCGAGCGATCACGGACTGATCGGTCGCCCAGCGCGCGGAGATCACGCGAGCGACCGGCGTCGCGGCCTCGCTGCGGACCGTCGTCAGGCGATGGGGCAGGTGGCTACGCGACGCGGGCCGCGAACCCCGGAGCTCGGGGCCGCGGATGACCCGCGGCGTCGGGATCGCTCTGGGCGAGGGATGCCGAGGGGTCGATCGGACGCGCGGACGGGGGCGGCGTGGCGGCGACGAGGGCCGGAGCGACGACGAGCACGACGACCGCGGTCAGCACGACGGCCGCGGCGAGGGCCACCGCCAGCAGGGGTGCGCCGCCGCCGGGGGTCAGCGCCAGCTCGGCGGTGGCCAGGAGCAGGTTGAGGGCGGCGATCAGCGATGCGATCACGTGCTCACCCCCCCCCCGTGGTTGAACATCTACGGTAGCAGCGCGCGTGTCGCTACGCTGTCGCCATGACCACCCTCGTCCTCACCGTCGTCGGCGACGATCGCGCGGGCCTCGTGTCCGCGGTCGCCGACATCGTCGACGCCCACGGCGGCAACTGGGAGAACAGCGAGCTCGCCGAACTCGCCGGCGCGTTCGCCGGGATCATCGAGGTCTCGGTGGCCTCCGACCGCGCCGATGCCGTGCGCGCCGCGCTCGAAGGCCTCGCAGGCACGCTCACCGTGACCGTCCACGCGGGAGCGGGGTCGGCCGAGACCACGGGCCGCACGGTCACCTTCGACGTCGTCGGCAACGACCGCCCCGGCATCGTGCGCGAGCTGTCGGCCGCGCTCGGCGCCCACGGGGCGAGTATCGAGCGCATGTCGACGCAGACCACGGATGCCGCGATGGCGGGCGGACGCCTGTTCGAGGCCTCCATCACCGCGACGGTGGCGGCCGACGTCGCCGTCGACGACCTCGTCGCACAGCTCGAGCGTCTCGCGACCGAGATCCAGGTCGACGTGACCC
The DNA here is from genome assembly GCF_026625865.1 of Microbacterium sp. SL75. NCBI lineage: Bacteria > Bacillati > Actinomycetota > Actinomycetes > Micrococcales > Microbacteriaceae > Microbacterium > Microbacterium sp. SL75. The sequence goes on from NZ_CP113067.1 coordinate 2,560,624, forward strand.
TCGCGGACTGACCGGCCGGCTCACGACCCGCCGTCACCGGCAGCGGGGCGCCGGTCGTCCACCGCTCTCGCTCCGGGTACGACCCGGCCTCACGCCCGTCGCGACCGCGATGCGAGGCGGGCGATCCCGCGCCACCCCAGCAACATGACGGCGAGGGTGATCGTGGCGACGACGACGAACGCCACCGCGACCCCTTGACCGCTGAGCGCGCGAAGCACCATGCCCAGCGCGACGGTGATCGCCCACACGGGCAGCCCCGTCTTCGCGATGGCGGCGGGTCGACGCCAGGCGCGCGTCACGAGCCAGCCGACCAGCAACGCGACCACGAACGGCCAGGCTGTGGTGGCGAGTCCCGAACCGGCGGGGCCCAGCACGTCGCCGTCGTGGGTCGCCCGCCCGATCGCGGCGAAGACGACGACGAGGACGAGGTCGATGACGAGGGCGAGCACGGGGAAACGGCGCGAAGAGGACACGCTCCCATTGTCCCGCCGTGGCGCGAGCGTATCGTCCGCGTATCCCGGAGCCGAGACATCGGGGCAACACCTCGCAGGCTGGGATGGGATCTCCCGATCCTGGAGGTCCGCGTGTCCGATCGTCCCGTCTTCACTTCCGCTCGCGTGCTGTCGGCGGGGGCCGTGCTCGCGGCGGTGGGGGTGCTCACCCTCGCGCCCCGCGCGATCGCGTGGCCGGCCCGCACCGTCGTCCTCGACGCCCTCGACCACCTTCCGTCGTCGTGGCGCGCGCTGATGTTCGGCGCTGGTGCCGACGTCGCCCTCAACATCGCGTTCTTCGTCCCCCTCGGGGCGGCGCTCGCGCTGCTTCTGCCGTTGCGGTGGTCGCCGGCATCCGTTCTGCTGTGCGCTCTCGTCTCGCTCGCGGTCGAGACGCTGCAGGCGGGGATCCCCGGTCGGGTTCCGGATGCCGAGGATGTCCTGTCGAACACGATCGGCGCCGCGATCGGGACGGTCCTCGTCGTCGCGATGAGAGCTGCCGCCCGGGGCGGGCACGCGGCTCGACGCTGAGCTCGTCGTCAGCGGGGCAGCCGGAGGCGGGCGTGGAGGCCGCCGCCGTCGCGGGGCCACAGCTCGAGGCGGCCACGGTGCGCGCGAGCGATCGAGGCGACGATCGCGAGTCCGAGGCCCGTGCCGTCGGCGCGCCCGCGCGTACGGCCGACCGCGCGCACGAAAGGTTCGGGGAGCGTGGCGACGAGCTCGTGCGAGAGCGTGTCGCCGCTGTTGACGACGTCGACGACCACCTCGTCGACCTCGCCGCTCACCGCGACGCGCACCCAGCCGCCCGCCACGTTGTGCACGAGCGCGTTGCGGACCAGGTTCGTCACGGCCTGGTGCACGAGCGTCTCGTCGATCCGCGCCACCCCGCCCGAGGCGCCGAGTATCGCCAGGTCGAGACCCCGGGTGTCGCCCTCGGCCTCCGCCACCACGGTCGCGACGAGATCGTCGACTCCCGTCGGTTCGAGCGAGAGCGCGTCCTCGCGTGTCGACCGGGCGAGGGCGAGCATCGCCTCGATCAGACGGATCGCGCGCTCGTTCGTGAGCTCGAGGCGGTGCAGCAGCTGGTCCACGTCTACGCCGGCGGGATTGACCCGGGCCACTTCGAGCAGCGTTCGCATCGTGGCGTGCGGTGTTCGAAGCTCGTGAGAGGCATTCGCGGCGAAGCGCCTCTGCTCGTCCAGGGTCTCTTCGACCCGCGCGAGCATCGCGTCGAAGGTGTCGGCGAGGTCCGTCAGCTCGTCACGACGCCCCGGCAACTCGACGCGGTGCGCGAGGTCGCCGTCCCGCGCCGCGCGGGCGGCATCCGCGATCCGGTGCAGCGGACGCAGCATGATCCCCGACACGATCCAGCCGCCGCCGAGGCCGAGGACCGCCAGCGCGAGCACGGCGTACCACGCGTAGCGGACGAAGACCTCGGTGAGGTCGCCGCGACCCGGCGTGAACAGACCGCTCTGGGAGTACAGGTTGCCCTCGGGGAGGAAGCGCAGCACGAGGAACCCCACCACGAAGACAGCGATCCCCACGATCACGACGAAGCCCGCGTAGCTCAGGGTGAGCTTGAGTCGTACCGAGAGCCCGGGGGCACGCTCACGCATCGACCGGACCCATGCGGTAGCCGACACCCGCGACCGTCTGGATGAGCCACGGCTCGCCCAGGCGTTTGCGCAGCGTCGAGATCGTGATGCGCACGGCATTGGTGAACGGATCCGCGTTCTCGTCCCATGCGCGCTCGAGCAGGTCCTCGGCGCTGACCACGCCGCCGCCGGCGCCCATGAGGACCTGGAGCACCGCGAACTGCTTGCGGGTCAGCGAGACGTAGCGCCCGTCGCGATAGACCTCGCGGCGGAAGGGGTCGAGGCGGATGCCGTGCTGCTCGAGCACCGGCGGGAGCGAGGCCGCGGGACGACGGGCGAGGGCGTGCAGGCGCATCACCAGCTCGCGCAAAACGAACGGTTTCGTCAGGTAGTCGTCGGCACCGCTCTCGAAGCCGCTGGCCTTGTCGTCGAGCCGGTCTGCGGCCGTGAGCATGAGCACGCGCGGAGCCGCAGGCTGTGCGCTCAGGTGGCGTGCGATCTCATCGCCGTTCGGACCGGGGATGTCGCGATCGAGCACCACCACGTCGTAGGCGGTGTAGCCGAGGACCTCGAGGGCGGCGTCGCCGTCGCTGGCGATGTCGGCCGCGATCGCCTCGAGACGGAGGCCGTCGCGGATGGCCTCGGCGAGAAAGGGTTCGTCCTCGACGATCAGCACGCGCATCCCGTCATCGTAGGTGCGGGGGCGTATCGCCGACGTATGCGCGAGCCGGAGCCCGGAGTGGGAGTCGTTCCCGCCCCCGACAACCTCGGCCTCGATAGCGTGGGGGCATGGCGACCCGACTGCTCATCGTGGCCGATACGCACGTTCCCCGGAGGGCGCGCGTGCTTCCCGCGGCGGTGCGCGAAGCGGCATCCGGCGTCGATCTCATCGTGCACGCGGGTGACTGGGTGAGCGCGAGCGTGCTCGACGAACTCGAGACGCTCGGCCCCGTGCTGGGTGTGTGGGGCAACAACGACGGCGACGACCTGCGTTCGCGCCTGCCCGAGATCGCGCGCGCCGAGATCGACGGGGTGCGGGTCGCCGTCGTGCACGAGACCGGGGCGTCGCTCGGGCGCGAGAAGCGGATGGATGCCGCATTCCCCGACGCCGACCTGCTCGTGTTCGGGCACAGCCACATCCCGTGGGATACCGTCACCCCGAACGGCCTTCGCCTTCTCAACCCGGGCTCGCCCACCGACCGCCGCCGTCAGCCCGCGTGCACCCTCATGACCGCGACCCTCTCTGCCGGCGAGATCCGCGACGTGGTGCTGCACGAGGTCTCACGCGACTGAGCTATCGACTCTGGCGTATCGCCGTCGTATGGTCCCCGCCATACGGCCCGGCAACGCGGGCCCGGCTCGAATGGGGGCATGGCATCTTCGGCATCCCGCACTCGATCCCCCTCTCGCGGCCGTATCGCATTCGTCGCGGTCGCGGTCGGTCTCGCCGTCGTCCTCACCGCGGTCGCGGCAGTGCTCGCGATGACCACGGCGTCGTCGTTGTCGGCGGGGCTGAGCGCGCACGCGCCGTTCTCGCCGACCGAGGCCGAGGGGATGATCCCCGCCGAGGCGCCGCTGACGGTCTACGACGATCAGCACCCCGCGATGACCGGGCTCGATGGTGAGCTGCGCGATGCTCTGCGCGCGGCCCAGCGGGCCGCTGAGGTCGACGGGATCGTCTTCGACGTCACCAGCGGGTGGCGCAGCGCCGACTACCAGCGGTGGCTGCTGGGGGATGCGATCCGCACCTACGGCTCCGAAGCGATCGCGCGACAGTACGTCGCCTCGCCCGAGGGGTCGAGCCACGTCACCGGTCACGCCGTCGACATCGGCTCGCTCGACGCGCAGCTGTGGATCATCGATCACGGACGCGAGTGGGGTCTGTGCCAGACCTACGCCAACGAGCGGTGGCACTTCGAGAGGGCGACAGACGCCGGAGGAGAATGCCCCGCGCCGATGGCGGACGCGCGCGGGTGAACGACGACGGCGCCGCCCCGGAGGGGACGGCGCCGTCATCGGGATGCCTACTCGACGTTGAGCTGACGCGTCGGAGAGGTCAGCGGGCAGTCGAAGGGGTCGCGGGCGGCGAGGCCGACCCGGTTGAGGTACGCGATGACGATGCCGTACGACTGCAACAGCGTGGTCTCGACGTAGGGCACGTTCAGGGTGGCGCAGTGTTCGCGCACGATGACACGGGCCTTGCTGAGGTGCGTTCGCGGCATGTTCGGGAACAGGTGGTGCTCGATCTGGTAGTTCAGACCACCCATGAGCCACGTGGCCCACCAGCCGCCGGAGATGTTGCGCGAGGTGCGCACCTGCTTGCTGAAGAAGTCGAGCTTCGCGCCGGGCGCGATGATCGGCATGCCCTTGTGGTTGGGGGCGAAGGACGCTCCCATGTAGATGCCGAACACCGCGACCGAGACGCCGAAGAACGCGAAGGCGAGACCGACCGGCAAGAAGATGAAGATCGGCGCGATGAAGAGCGCGTGCCGCAGCGTCAGCAGGGCGATCTCGACCCAGCGCCCCTTGACCTCGCCGCGCGAGAAAAGGTGTCGGAAGGCCAGGACGTACAGGTTGATGCCTTCGAAAGCCAGCAGCGGGAAGAACAGGTAGCCCTGACGCCGGGTGATCCAGCGTTGGATGCCGCGGGCCTTGGCGGCGTCGACGTCGAGGAAAGAGATCGTGTCGATCTCAATGTCGGGGTCTTTGTCCACCCGGTTCGGGTTGGCGTGGTGTCGTGTGTGCTTCGATGCCCACCACGAACGGCTCATGCCCACGATGCCGTTGCCGATGAGCAGGCCCAGGCGGTCGTTGGCGGGGCCCGAGGCGAAGATCTGACGGTGTGCGGCCTCGTGGGCGAGGAATGCGACCTGGGTGAACAGGATGCCGAGGACCGCTGCGACGATCAGCTGGAACCAGCTGTCGCCGAGGAGGATGAAGCCGGTAACGCACCCGGCGAAGCCGAGCACGATGGCGCCGGCGACGACGGAGTAGAACACCGGCGTGCGAACGAGCAGTCCGCTCTCACGGACGACCTGAGACAGCTCTGTGTAGGCCTTGGTGATCGGGGGGAATTCGGTGGTACCGGAGTAGGTCTGACGAACGGGGCCGAGACGGGACTCGACGACGGTGGAGGCTATGTTCTGCTCCTCGGATCGGGAAGGACCGGGGTGGACGGCGGAGCGGCTACTCCGCGCTGAGGCCCACACTACGGCTGGCCGTATGGGCGACTCGGAATACGTCGCGATGCTCAGCGGGCTCTCGGGAAACCGAAACCCAGCGAGCGAAAAGGGGCCGGAAACCGACGAAAGCCGGGTCGTCGCGATGGCGACGAACCCGGCTCTCGAGGTAAGCGGAGCTTAGAGGGGGCGGATGTTCGCCGCCTGCATGCCCTTGGGGCCCTGCTCAGCGTCGAATTCGACCTTCTGTGCTTCCGTGAGCTCCTTGAAGCCGTTGCCCTGGATCGCGCTGAAGTGCGCGAACAGGTCGGCGGAGCCGTCGTCGGGAGCAATGAAGCCGTAGCCCTTTTCGGAGTTGAACCATTTCACGGTGCCAGTGGCCATCGTGTTCTTCCTTTATTCATGTTGGGCCGCAATGCGGCCGTGGGCGCCGCTCCGACGAGTGCGGAGCGGACGGGGACGCCGCGTCACCGTGGTGGTGGCGCGTACGCGGTGCCCGTCGACGGCGGCCTGAGCCGCGTCGACGGACGTGTGGACACCGAGATTTTCGCCGAGGGGGCCCTGGGCTTCGAAGCCCGAGGTTCCCGCGCCGACGAAACCGGCGTAGTCGGATCCGACCGTCGCGACGTACACGTCGAGATCGGCCTGGCGCCACGATAGCGGCGAGGGGTGAAGCAGAGACACAAGAACTTTCCGCGAGTGCGAGGCGAGGACCGAAGCCGTCGAGCGAGGCACGCGATGGTGAGAGGGGGGATTGCTGTCGGAAACGGCTCGGCGCCGTGCGCCCGGCATCTCAGCGATGAGGCGGGCGTCGATGAAGCAAGTCCCAGAACGAATACTGACGAGGCTAGCACGGATGTCCCCTCTGTGCCGGGGAGATTTCGCGACCCCTGTCTGAAGGGTGCACTGGGGTCATGGCATCCGCGGACGAAACCACCGACGACGAGCGTTGGCTCGTGATCGACGGCAGACGATGGCGACGGACCGATCCGCGGCTCCCCGAGGACCTGGCCGTGCGTCTGCGCTCGCATCTCGGGCGGGCGCGATCCGCGGTGCGCACGGCGAAGGGGACCGGCGATGACGACGCCGTCGCCGCCGCGCGCGAGCGCGTGGGAATCGCCAAACGCGGCCTGGGGGAGCGGGGACCGCGCTGGTGGGACGACGAGGTCGACGCGCGTGTGCGCCGCGCCCGCGACGCGCTGGAAGCTCTCGATGCGCTGGCGGCCACCGACAGAGCAGACGGTGCGGCCGACGTCAACGCATAGCGCGGCGTCATCTCGCGCGATTCGCTGAAGGATCGAACCGAAGGAGTCTCATGTCCACCACCGCGTCCGAGCTCGAAACGCTCAACGAACTGCTGAAGAAGTTCCGCTTCGCCATGGTCACCACCCGCGCCGAGGACGGTGCTCTGCACGCGCACCCGCTGACGGTGCAGGAGCGCGAGTCCGATGGCGACCTCTGGTTCATCGTCGGCACGCACGCCTCGGCCGTCCAGCACGTGCGCCGCGAACCGAAGGTGGGTCTGTCGTTCAGCACCGACGGAACCTGGCTGTCGCTGGCGGGCGAGGCCGAGGTGATCGACGACCTCGCCAAGCTCAAGGAGCTGTGGTCGACGAGCGTCGAGGCATGGTTCCCCGACGGCCCCGAGTCGCCGGGGGTGACGCTGCTGAAGGTGTCCGCGCTGACCGGCGAGTACTGGGGTAGCGCGGGGGGACGTCTCGCGACGGCGATCGCCCTGGTCACCTCGAAGGTGACGGGCCAGCGCCCGAAGGGCGGCGAGAACGAGAAGTTCGACCTCACCGACTGAGGACCCATCGAGGAGCCCCGCGCCGGACAGGTGCGGGGCTCCTCGTGCGTCAGCCGCCCGAGGGATTGTCGACCGGGGCGTCGCCGTCGTCGGTCGTGTCGGGGATCGAGGGGGCGTCGGCCGTCTCGAGCTCGTCGGGGTCGTCGGCGGTGTCGTTCGTGCGCTCCGGTGCGGTATCCATGTCGCTAGCGGACCACGTCCGGGCCCGCCGCCGCGCGGGCCTTGCGCAAACCGGGTCGGCGTGCGAGCGCAAGCCCCCGGATGCCGCGGGTGCGCTTTGCGACGATGACGGCATGTCACGACCCGAGGTGCGCTCCAAGCCCTGCGCCTACTGCGGACGCCCGTTCACCGATCGCAAACGGTGGAGCGGCCGTGACCAGTGGGACCAGGTGCTGTACTGCTCGCGCGGCTGCCGGGCGAACGCCGCGAAGCAGAGGCGGCGCGCGTGAAGGCCGCGCTGATCCTCGCGACGCAGCAGTTCGCCGAGCACCCGGCGTACGAGGACGACGAGGTGCAGGAGTTCTTCTTCATCGAGTCGGCACCGCGTTTCGCGAAGCTTCCGTATCACCGTCACAAGATCGTGCTGCTGATCTCGGCGATGCGTCACACGGCTGCCCGACTCGAGGCCGAGGGACGTATCGTTCGGCGGATCACCCTCGACGACGACCTCACCTTCAAGGCCGGTCTCGAGCGCCTGCTGCAGAGACACCGGGTCACCGAGCTGACCTGGATGAGCGACCCGAACCGCCCGGTGGACGATCGCATCGCCCGCATCTGCGCGGATCACGACGTCGAGACCGACGTCCTCTCGGACGCCCTGTTCCTCACTCCCGAAGACGACGTCGACGGGTGGTTCGCCGAGCACCCGACGCCGCTCATGGAGGACTTCTACCACTGGCAGCGTCGGCGTACCGGAATTCTGATGGACGGGGGCAAGCCCGCCGGTCGCCGGTGGAACTTCGACGCCGACAACCGCAAAGCGCTGCCCAAGAAGGGCGTGGAGATCCCGCCCCTGCCGCAGGTCGACCACGACGACATCACACGGGCGGTCATCGCCAAGGTCGACGAACTGTTCCCCGACCACCCGGGGAAGGCGGAGGAGTTCTGGCTGCCGGTCACCCCCGAGGACTCCCGCGACTGGCTCGATGTCTTCGTCGCCGAGCGCCTCCACGACTTCGGTCGGTACGAGGACGCCATGAAGGCCGACGAGCCCTTCCTCTTCCACGCGATCATCTCGCCGATGCTGAACATCGGTCTGCTCACCGTAGAAGAAGTGGTCGCCGCCGCCACACGGACCGATGCCCCCCTGGCATCCGTCGAGGGCTTTCTCCGTCAGGTGATCGGGTGGCGCGAGTACATGCGCGGCATGTACCGAGCCCACCCGAAGCTCGAGCACGTCAACGCGCTGCACCTCGAGAAGCGCATCGAGAAGTACTGGTACACGGCAGAACGGATGCCGCGGGACCTCCCGATCCCCGTGCGCACGGTGCTCGAACGGGTGCACCGCTGGGGCTACGCGCACCACATCGAGCGGCTCATGGTGCTGGGCAACTGGTTCCTGCTGCAGGGGTACGCGCCGCGGCAGGTGAACGCGTGGTTCCTCGCTCTGTTCGTCGATGCCTACGACTGGGTGATGGTCCCCAACGTGATGGGGATGAGCCAGTTCGCCGACGGCGGGTTCGTCGCGACGAAGCCGTACGTCTCGGGCGGGGCCTACCTGCAGAAGATGGGCTCGTGGTGGCCGTCGGCTCAGGACGCCAAGGACTCGGTCTTCACGGACGCCTACTGGGAGTTCCTGGAGCGGCACGAGGACGTGCTGGCCGGCAACCACAGGCTCGGGCTGGCCCTGGCGCAGATGCGCAAGCGGCGGGACGCCCGCGAGGCGGACGGCGGCGGGCCGAACTCTTGAGATATCGGTGGTGGGCCGGGTCCGCGACCGCTGTATCGCGGCGCAGACGCGAGAATTCAGGAGTTCGGCACGCGACGCGCTCGCTCAGCTCTTCAGCTTGTTCAGTGCCGAACCCTTGTGCGCGGCCTTCGAGCCGGACTTCTCCGATTCCACGATGTAGGCCGGTTCGTCGTCGGATGCCGTGAACTTCTGGCCGTCGTGCTGGAAGTCCTTCGTCTTCTTCTCCACGACCTTGCCCTGGGTCTTCCCCTGCGGGGTGTCCCAGCTGACGCGGTCGCCCTTCGACAGATCCTTCGACATGTGCTCGTTCCTCTCGTTCGGTCCCGCCATGCTGTCGAGGTGGGACACCGCTCAGCGGGGGATTGACAGCCTCAGGAGCCCTACGTGGTCGAGACCCATTGCGCAATGCCTCCGCGATGTCGGAGGCCCCGCCTACCGTGGAGGTGGGCCTTTCGTCTTCGGCCCACGACGTGAGGAGAGCCATGACCGAGCCGACCACTGCCAACAACGGAGCCCCCGTCGCCAGCGACGAGCACTCCCAGAGCGTCGGAGCCGACGGCTCGATCGCTCTCACCGACCACTATCTGATCGAGAAGCTGGCGCAGTTCAACCGCGAGCGCGTTCCCGAGCGCGTCGTCCACGCCAAGGGCGGCGGGGCGTTCGGCACGTTCCGCACGACCGGTGACGTGTCGGCCTACACGCGCGCGGCGCTGTTCCAGCCGGGCGTCGAGACAGAGATGCTCGCGCGTTTCTCGTCGGTCGCCGGCGAGCAGGGCAGCCCCGACACCTGGCGCGACCCGCGGGGGTTCTCGCTGAAGTTCTACACGACCGAGGGCAACTACGACCTCGTCGGAAACAACACCCCGGTCTTCTTCGTGAAGGACGGCATCAAGTTCCCCGACTTCATCCGCTCGCAGAAGCGTCTGCCCGGCAGCCACCTGCGCGACAACACCATGCAGTGGGACTTCTGGACGCTCTCTCCCGAGAGCGCGCACCAGGTCACCTGGCTGATGGGCGACCGCGGGATCCCGGCATCCTGGCGCCACATGAACGGCTACGGGTCGCACACGTACCAGTGGATCAATGCCGAGGGCGAGCGGTTCTGGGTGAAGTACCACTTCCACACCGACCTCGGCCACAAGACGCTCACGCAGGACGAAGCCGATCAGATCGCGGGGCAGGACGCCGACTTCCACATCCGCGATCTCTACGCCGCGATCGAGCGGAACGAGTTCCCCACGTGGACGCTCAAGGTGCAGATCATGCCGTACGAGGATGCGAAGACCTACCGCTTCAACCCCTTCGATCTGACCAAGGTGTGGCCGCACAGCGACTACCCCGAGATCGAGGTCGGCACGATGGAGCTGAACCGCAATCCGGGCAACTACTTCGCCGAGATCGAGCAGGCGGCCTTCGAGCCGTCGAACTTCGTACCCGGCATCGACGGCAGCCCCGACAAGATGCTGCAGGCGCGCATCTTCAGCTACGCCGATGCGCACCGCTATCGCGTGGGCACGAACTACCAGCAGCTGCCGGTGAACCGGCCGCACACCGAGGTGCACTCGTACTCGAAGGAAGGCGCCATGCGCTACGAGTACAACCCGCCCGAGGTGCCCGTCTACGCCCCCAACTCGGTCGGCGGCCCTGCGGCCGACCCGCGCCGCGCGGGCGACGGCGGCTGGCAGAGCGACGGCGAGCTCGTGCGCTCGGCGGCGACCCTCCACCCCGAGGATGACGACTGGGGTCAGGCGGGAACGCTCGTGCGCGAGGTCATGTCGGCCGAGGAGCGCGACCGCCTGGTCGAGACGATCACCGGGCACGTCGGCGGTGTGACCCGCGCCGAGGTGCGCGATCGCGCCGTGCAGTACTGGAAGAACGTGGATGCCGAGCTCGGCGCCCGCGTCGAGGCCGGTCTTCCGCCGCTCGAGGGGTCGACCGCTCCGGGCGAGCAGCTCAGCGAGCCCAACCCCGATGGCGACCTCGTCGGACGGGACGTTGCGGGTCGTATCTGAGCGTCGACAGACCGGACCGGCGGCTTCCTTCGGGGGCCGCCGGTCTTCTCGTCCGGCGCGGAGGCCGGCTCCGACGCGGCGATATCGTGCCGAAGCCGCCTCTCACCGGTGGTACGGCGGTCACACGCCTCGGTCGTCCGCGAGACGCCGTCTCGCGTCGCGGCGCGTCCTCACAGCGCGGCGCGATCCGCTCGGGTGAGCGGCAGCCGCGATGCCAGGACGCCGGCGATCAGCGCGCCCGCGCCGCCGGCCATCATGTCGCCGATGGTGTCGTCGTAGGTGACGAAGATCGCGTCGGTGATGAAGCGGTAGCCGAACCACTCGACCATCTCCCAGACGGCGCTGAGCGCGAGGCCCGCGATCGTCGCGACGACGATCGGCGTGCGGCGGCGGCCGGTCGACCCGATCACTCCCGCGTCGTCGAGGAGCACGAGAGCGATCGCGGCGAGAACCCCGGTGCACACCAGGTGCACCACCAGGTCCCAACCCGTCCAGGTGCGGTACAGATCGATGACGTTGCTGCCCGCGGCCACGAACACCGTGACGCACGTGATCAGGTCGAGCCCCGACCGCAGACCGATCATCCGCGAGAGCATGACGGCGGGCAACGACATGGACAGCACGGCGAAGTCCGTGAACGGCAGGGTGAACGACGACGCGAGGACGACGACGATCGCCAGGGCCCGCACGGCGTCGGACAGCCAGTCGGTGAGGCTTCGAGGCGGACGCTTCAGGTTCGCATACATCGCCCGGATCACGGGGTCCCCGGGGGATGGATGCGCACCACGGCCTGCACCGGAAGGTGGTCGCTCGGCCACTGCGTGCCCGTCGGGCGCGGGTCGATCCCCACCGCCCTCACTCCCACGTCGGGGGTTGCCAGCAGAGCGTCGATGCGTCGTGCGCCGATCCTGGGCGCCGCGTAGTTGTTGAAGGTGCCCCACTCGGCGGTGCGGCGGGCGGGGGCGTACGACCACGTGTCGACGAGCAGGCCGTCGGCGAACATGTCCGCGAGCTCGCTCGAGCGCACGTGCGCGTTCACGTCGGCCGTGAACAGCAACGGGTGCTCGCGTCGGGCGACGAGCTCGTGCAGCCAGGTCGCCGATCGGCGCCGGGCCCGGCGCGAGAACGCGTCGAAGTGCGTGTTGACGAAGGTGAACCGGGAGCCGGTGGCGCGGTCGCGCAGCTGCGCGATGACCGCGATGCGCGGGATCGTGTTCCCCCACCCGGTCGAGGCGGGCACCTCGGGCGTATCGGACAGGGCGACCTGCTCCCAATCCTCGACCTCGATGCGCTCGCGGTCGTAGAACAGCGGGGTGCCCTCGCCGTCGCGGCGCGGCCCCCGCCCGAGGCCGATCCGTCCGTAGTCCGAACCGAGCGCGCCCTGCACCCACCGCGCCTGATCGGGCATCGCCTCCTGCGTGCCCAGCAGGTGCGGCTTGTTGGCGCTCAAGAAGGTGCGCAGGCGTTCTTTGCGCATCGGCCACCGGTCGGCGGGCGGCCACGTGATCCGGTCGAAGCGGCGGCGGATGTTGAAGCTCATCACATGCAGCTCGGGCGGCTCGACGTTCGGGAACAGGATGCCGGTCACGAGCGCCCCCGCATGCCCAGACGCATCCACCGGGCCGGGGGGATGTCGGCGGGCCAATGCACGAACACCGTGCCCGCGCCGCGGCGGAAGCATCGCGCGAAGCGGCGGGGTTCGACCGTGCGCGACGAGACCCGCATGTGCGCGCCCGACACCCGCGCGATCCGGTGCCGCCGGCCGAGGTGATAGGCGAGGTCGAGATCGTCGTGCAGCTCGGGGTCGAGGTGCACCTCGCCGCGCACGTCCTCCCACGCGCGACGGCGGAACGCCATGTTCGATCCCCACAGCGGCGTGTGACCCAGGGCCGGGGTGGCGAAGGTGGCGTAGGTGCCGAGGAAGAGCCGCGCCATCGCCACCCGTCCTCGCGCGGGGCCGTCGTGGAACACGGCGCCGCCGGTCACGGCATCCACTGTCGTGTCCCTCAGCGCCTCGACCATGCTCTCCACCCACGTCGGGGTGGGGATGCTGTCGGCATCCAGGCGCAGGATGAGTTCGCCCCGCGCCGCGTCGTAGCCCGCCGCGGCTGCGGCGGGGATCCCGCGCTCGCCGCAGAACACCACCCGCGCGCCCGCGGCTCGGGCGATGTCGGCGCTGTCGTCGGTCGAGGCGTTGTCGACGACGACGACCTCGTCCGGCGCGAGCGTCTGCGCGGCGAGGGCGCGCAGGCAGCGCCACAGGTGGGCGCCGTCGTCGCGGCAGGGAATGACGACGGAGACGGTGACGGCCGACGCAACGGGGCCTTGAGGCACGCTTCCTCCCGGGGACGAGTGCTTCCACGCTAGGCGATGCGCGATCGGAGCCTCCCGGCTTGACGACCGCGCCGTCGGCCGACAGCGCGCACCTTTCGTATCGTGGATGCCATGGCATCCGTCCTCAACGTCTCGGCGTATCTGTTCACGCGCATCGATCATCCGGCGTCCCTGCGCACGGTCCTTCGCGAGCGCGCGAGCGAGGCGGGGCTGCGCGGAACGATCCTGCTGGCGGAGGAGGGCATCAACCTGTTCCTCGCGGGCGATGGCGACGCGGTGCGCGGGTTCCTCGACGAGGTGCGCTGCGACGAGCGGTTCGCGGCCCTGAGAGCCAAAGAGAGCTGGTCGGACGAGGTGCCCTTCGGCAAGCTCCTCGTGAAGGTCAAGCGCGAGATCATCCGCATGGACCGGCCCGAGGTCCGCCCGCAGGACGGAAGGGCTCCCGTCGTCACCCCCGCCACTCTGCGCCGCTGGCTCGACCGGGGCGCCGACGACGAGGGTCGCGAGGTCGTGCTCGTCGACACGCGCAACGCGTTCGAGGTCGACTACGGCACGTTCGCCGGTGCGAAGGACTGGCGCATCGACCGCTTCACCCAGTTCCCGGATGCCGCGGACTCGCACCGCGACGAACTCGAGGGCAAGACCGTGGTGAGCTTCTGCACCGGCGGGATCCGCTGCGAGAAGGCCGCGCTGCATCTGCGGGCCGAGGGGCTCGAGGCCTACCAGCTCGAGGGCGGGATCCTCGGGTGGTTCGAGGCCCAGGGCGCCGCGCACTGGAACGGCGACTGCTTCGTCTTCGACGAGCGCGAGGCCCTCGACCCCGCCCTCTCCGCCCGGGTCGTGGCCTGACGTGCTCTGGGATCAGCACGCCTGCGTCGAGCTCGTCGAGTCCGCCGACCTCGGCGACCTGCGGCGCTACCGCGGGGCCGGGGGAGGCTACGTCTCGATCAACGTCGGCTACGCCCCGCACACGCCCGAGCTCACGGCATCCCTCCTTCACTCCTTCCGCGCGCAGGTGGACGCGATCGACGGGTTGGAGCTGGCCGCCACGGTGGCCGACATCGACCGGGTCTCGGCCCGGGGCGACACGGCCGTGGCCTTCGACCTCGAAGACAGCGGCCCCCTCGGGGGCGACCTGGATGCCGTGGCCACCCTCGTCGCCCGCGGAGTGCGCACCCTCGGCCCGACCTACAACCACGCCAATCGCGCCGGCGGCGGGTGCCTCGACGCGGTCGACGACGGACTCACCGCGTGGGGCCGCGATCTCGTCGCCGAGATGAACAGGCGCGGCATGGTTCCCGACGGCTCGCACGTCGGCGCCCGCACGACCTTCGACATGTGCGCCGCGTCGACCCGCCCGGTCGTGTTCAGCCACTCGAACATGCGCGCCGTGTGGGAGCACCCCCGCAACATCACCGACGACCAGGCGCGCGCGGCGGCAGCCACCGGGGGAGTGGTGGGCATCACCGGCGTGGGCATCTTCTTGGGGCCGAACACCCCGACCCTCGAGGCGATGATCCGCCACCTCGAGTACGCGGTCGAGCTCGTCGGTAGCGAGCACGTGGGCGTCAGCACCGACTTCTCGTTCGACTGGGAGACCTTCCGCGACGAGGTGGTCCGCATGCCCGAGCTCTACGATGCGAGCTACACCCGGTGGGGGCCGATGGAGTGGATGCCGCCCGAGACCTTCGTGCTCCTCGGCTCGGCGCTCGCCGCGCGAGGATGGAAAGACACCGACGTCGCCGCCGTGCTCGGCGGGAACTTCCGCCGCGTCGCGGCCGAGAGCTGGGAGCCCCTGACATGACCCACCTGAAAGACGGCGCCGTGCTGCGCCCCGCTCGTGCGGGAGACGAAGAGGGAATCCTCGCGTGCATCCAGGCTCTCGCCGACTACGAACGCGAACCGGATGCCGTCGACAACACCGCCGAGATGATCGCCGACACGCTGTTCGGCGATGACGCCCGCGCATTCGCCTTCGTCGTCGAGAGGGAGGGGGAGATCCGGGCCATCGCGATCTGGTTCCTCACCTACTCGACGTGGACCGGTCGCCACGGCATCTGGCTCGAGGACCTGTACGTCCACGAGCCGTACCGGTCGAACGGCTACGGCGTCGCCCTCTTGGCCGCGCTCGCCGCGGAGTGCCTCGAGAAGGGCTACTCGCGTCTGGAATGGACCGTGCTCGACTGGAACGAGCCCGCGATCGGCTTCTACCGCGCGCTCGGCGCCCAGGCGATGGACGAGTGGACGACCCGCCGGGTGACCGGCGACGCGCTGGCGGCGTTGGCGGCGCGGGGGTAGCTCGGGTTCTGCGCCCGTGCATTCCCCGGTCGCGGCGCGGACCGAGCAGCGCGCGGTGCGCGGGCGGCGGGGGCGAAACAGCATCTCGCTGACGAACCCGCGTCAGGTTGCAGCGGAGCTGTCAGCGAGATGCCGTCTCGCGATGGAGGTGGCGCGCGAAGTCTCGCGCATCGCGCCGGCTGACCGCGCGAACTCACCGCGCGAATTCACCGCGCGAGGTCTCCCAGCACCGCCTCCGCCGCTCGCTGCCCCGACACCAGAGCGCCCTGGATCGACGCCGTGTCGCGATGGTCGCCGGCGAGGTATCGGCCGTCGTCGAGACGCACGCGGTGGCGCAGGCGCAGCGGCGGGTCCTGCACGGGGAGCGCGTGGGTGATGTCGTCGCGGCGCAGCAGGCGCCACGGCCGGGTGTCGGCTTCCCACACCTCGCCGAGCTGACGCCGCACGTCCCGCTCGGTGGCGGCCGACGGCATCACGCACGTGGCCTGGATGAGGTGCTGTCCGCGCGGGGCGTACGTGGGGGCGGTGTTGGTCATGACCGCGGTGTTCACGATCGGCCCGCGGCGACGTCCGTCGACGCGCAGCGCGGCATCGTCCGAGGGGGCCTCGTCGGCGGCGAACCACCACGTCTGCAGGCCCCGCGTGCGGGGGTGCGGGGCATCGAGAGCGTGATCCAGACCGCTCGCGAGCACGACGCTGCGGGCGGTCACGGCATCCCGGCCCTCCACCCCGAGGTGCCAGCCGCGCGTGCGCCGCCGGGTCGACACGACGCGGTGCGAGAGGCGGATGCCGACACCCGCACGCCGCGCGGTGTCGGCGAGCTGCGCGGGAAGGGCGCCGATCCCTGCGGCGGGAACGCCGGGGCGCCCGAGCGCGAAGCTGTGGATGAGCAGGCGTACGAAGGCGTCGGAGGTCTCTTGCCGGTCGTCGGCGATCACCCCGGCGAGGAAGGGCTCGAGCACCGCCTCGCGAAGGGGTCCGCGTAGCCCGGCCCGGTCCCAGCCCTCGTCGAGCGAGAAGTCGCGGCCCCTCTTCGCGGCCCGCGGCGACAGCAGGGTGGGGCCGACCCATCGTGCGAGTGCGGCGACATCGGCGGGGTGGACGAGCCCGCTCGCGAGAGTCGTCGGGAGAGATGACGGATGCCGCAGCGGATGGGCCAACCGCGCGACCCGGTCGTCGAGCCGCACGCCGACGGCGACCGGAAAGCGTCGGAGCGCGAGGGCGTCGATGTCGACCCAGCGCCGCACGGCCGGATACGCCGGGTTCAGCACGTGGAAGCCGAGGTCGAGGCGGAATCCGTCGACGATGTCGGTGCGCTCGCGCCCGCCGACCGCGTCGTTCGCCTCGAGGACGACGACGTCGCGCCCGGCCTCGGCCAGCCGGGTCGCGGCGCGGAGTCCCGCAAGCCCTGCTCCCACCACGACGACGTCGTATTCGCTCATGCCGCGAGCCTAAGCAGGCGAACGCGAGAGGAAGCGGGGGTTGCGGGCGTCAGCGACGGGGCGCGATGGCCGCGGCGACGCTGTCGAGAGCGCCCGGCACGAGCGAGAAGTACGCCCAGGTGCCGCGCTTCTCGCGGGTCAGGATGCCGGCATCCACCAGCACCTTCGTGTGGTGCGAGACCGTGGGCTGCGAGAGGCCGAGGGGTTCCTGCAGGTCGCACGCGCACGTGGCGCCGGCGTCTTGCGCGGCGATGATCGACACGATCCGCAGCCGCGCCGGATCGGCGAGCGCCTTGAGCGTCTTCGCCAGCGTCTCCGCTTCGGCCGGGGCCATCGCCGCGTCGCTCGACGAGACGCAGCAGCCGGCGTCGAGCAGGGGCAGGGCGATGGGGGAGGTCATGGCATCCATCATCGCCCTCACATCGATGAACGTCAATATTGACGAACGTCGATGTGTTGCGTCATGCTGTTCCCGTTCGACCCGAGCCGAAGGAATCGCCATGTCCGACACCGCCACGATCCTCTTCGTCTGCGTGCACAACGCCGGCCGCTCGCAGATGGCCGCCGGCTACGCCCGCACCCTGGGCGGCGACCGCGTACGCGTGCTCTCGGGCGGCAGCGCTCCCGGCGACGCTCTCAACCCGATGGCGGTGGCCGCGATGGCCGAAGAGGGGATCGACATCAGCTCCGAGGTACCGCAGCTGCTGCTCACCGACGACGTGCGTGCCTCCGACGCCGTCATCACGATGGGCTGCGGAGACGCGTGCCCGATCTTCCCCGGCAAGCGCTACGAGGACTGGGAGCTGACCGACCCGGCCGGCAAGGGTCTCGACGAGGTACGCCCCATCCGCGACGACATCAAGGCGCGGGTGACCACGCTGCTGCGCGAGCTCGGGGTCGACGCATGAGCCTGACCCTCACGGTCCCGCCGCGGCTCGAGGCCGATCGCCGCGCGGGTCTGCCCGTCGCTATCATCGGCGCCGGCCCCGTCGGCCTGGCTGCCGCCGCGCACCTCGTCGAACGCGGGCTGCCGGTCGTGGTCTTCGAAGCGGGCGACACCGCCGGAGCGGCCGTTCGCGCGTGGGGGCACACCCGTCTCTTCTCGCCATGGCGCTACGTCGTCGACGCCGCCGCGCGTCGCCTGCTCGAGGCCGAGGGGTGGACCGCCCCGGATGCCGAGGGACTCCCCACCGGAGACGAGCTGGTCGACGGCTACCTCGAACCCCTCGCGCGCACCGCCGCCCTGGCATCCGTCATCCGGTACGGCACGCGCGTCGAGGCCGTGGCCCGCCAGGGCATGGACCGCACGCGGTCGGTGGGTCGGGCGGCCACTCCTTTCGTGCTGCGACTGCGCACGGCCGAGCAGACGACGGATGCCACAGCTCGCGCCGTCATCGACACCTCGGGCACCACGAGCTCGCCGCGGTCGCTGCTGTCGTCGGGTCTCGCGCACGACGACCTCGGTGATGGCGTGACGACGGCGCTCCCCGATGTGCGCGGACGCGACCGCGACCGCTTCGCCGGTCGGCGCGTGCTCGTCGTCGGTGCGGGGCACTCGGCGGCGAACACCCTCATCGCCCTCGCCGCTCTCGCCGAGGAGGATCCGGCGACGCGTGTGTCGTGGGCGGTGCGCAACGACGGCACCGCACGCCTGGCCGCCGACGCCGCCGACGACCTCGCCGCGCGCGGACGCCTCGGCACGGCGGTCCACGACCTGGTGGCCGATGGCCGTGTCGAGCAGATCGCCTCGTTCGAGATCGACGACGTGCGGCTGTGCGACGACGGCGTGCGCGTCAGCGGCCGCCGCGCGGGTGAGGCGTTCGCCCTCGAGGTCGACGTGATCGTCAACGCCACGGGATTCCGTCCCGACCTGACGATGCTGCGCGAGATCCGCGTGGGGCTCGACGAGATCGTCGAGGCACCGCGCGCGCTCGCCCCGCTGATCGACCCGAACCTGCACTCGTGCGGCTCCGTGCCGCCGCACGGGGTCGCCGAACTGACGCACCCCGAGCCCGACTTCTTCCTCGCGGGCATGAAGTCCTACGGGCGGGCGCCCACCTTCCTGCTGCTCACCGGATACGAGCAGGTGCGCTCGATCGCGGCGGAACTCGCCGGCGACCGGGTGGCGGCACGGCAGGTCGATCTCGTGCTGCCCGAGACGGGCGTGTGCACGACCGACGCGGGGTCCTGCTGCGCGTGAGCGCGTCGCTGCGCCCGCTCGCCGCGGACGATTGGCCGGAGGTCCACCGCATCTACGCGGAGGGCATCGCGACCGGCCACGCGACGTTCGAGACGGCGCCCCCGGCGACGTGGGGCGAGTTCGACGAGGGCAAGGTGGTCGCGCATCGCGTCGTCGCGGTCGTCGACGACCGGGTCGTCGGGTGGGCGGCCGTCTCCGCCGTGTCGGCACGCCCCGTCTACCGCGGGGTCGTGGAGCACTCGGTCTACGTCGAGGCCGACGCCCGCGGTCGGGGGATCGGTCACCTGCTGCTCGAGGCCCTCATCGCCTCGACGGAGGCCGCCGGTGTCTGGACGATTCAGTCGTCGATCTTTGCCGACAATCACGCCTCGCTCGCCCTGCACGCGCGCCACGGTTTCCGCACCATCGGGGTTCGCGAGCGCATCGGCCGCGACGCTGCCGGCATGTGGCGCGACACCGTGCTGATCGAGAGACGCAGCCGAGCCGTCACGTGACACGACAGAGGGCCCGGATGCCATGGCATCCGGGCCCTCGCTCGTCGCTTACGCGGAGGCTTGCTCGCGCTTGGGCAGCACCCAACCGGGGCGTACGAAGTGGCACGTGTACCCGTTCGGGATGCGGATCAGGTAGTCCTGGTGCTCGGGCTCGGCCTCCCAGAAGGGCGCCTCGGGCTCGATCGTGGTGACGGCCTTGGCGGGCCAGATGCCCGACGCGTCGACGTCGGCGATCGTGTCGCGCGCGACCTTCTCCTGCTCGGGCGAGAGCGGGAAGATCGCCGAGCGGTAGCTCGTGCCGACGTCGTTGCCCTGACGGTTCAGGGTCGACGGATCGTGGATCTGGAAGAAGAACGCCAGGATGTCGCGGTACGACGTCTGCGTCGGGTCGAAGACGATCTCGACGGCCTCGGCGTGACCGGGGTGGTTGCGGTAGGTCGCGTGGTCGTTCTGACCTCCGGTGTAGCCGACGCGCGTGTCGAGCACACCGGGCTGGCGACGGATGAGGTCCTCGACCCCCCAGAAGCAGCCGCCCGCGAGGACGGCGGTCTCGGTGCCGGGACGACGGGTGATCTCGCCGGTGTCGGAAGGTCCGCTGGTCATGATGATGCTCCTTTTGCGGTTGCGGAAGGGGAAGAGGTTCATGAGGCCCGGCTCTCGCGGAACAGGGGAAGGTACGCGCCGTAGCCCTGCGCCTCGAGCTCGCTGACGGGCACGAAGCGCATCGCCGCCGAGTTCATGCAGTATCTCAGTCCACCGGCGTCGCGGGGGCCGTCGTCGAACAGGTGCCCGAGGTGGCTGTCGGCGCCGGCGGAGCGCACCTCGGTACGGGTCATCCAGAGCGATCGGTCGGTCTTGTTCACGACGGCGGCGTCGTCGATGGGCTTGGTGAAGCTCGGCCAGCCCGAGCCGCTTTCGAACTTGTCGGTCGAGGAGAACAGCGGCTGTCCCGATACGACATCGACGTAGATGCCGTCCTCGTGGTTGTCCCAGTACTCGTTGCGGAACGGCGGTTCGGTCGCGTCGTCCTGCGTGACGGCGAACTGGCGGTCGGTGAGGCGGCTGAGCGCCTCCGACGTCTTCCGGTACTCCGTGCTCACGGTGCGTATCCCTTCGTCATGACGCCCTGTGTCGAGCGTCATGGGTAAGAACGCGAGGCCCGCCGGTTTTGGTCCCGCGGGGCTGGGAGCGGGCTGTGAGTTCTCATCGACCCCGGATGCCGAGGGCAAGCCCCGCGGTTCTCATCGGTGCCCGCATTAACGTGGCGCCATCGACCAGGAGGTACGCATGACCCGCACGATCGTCATCACCGGAGCCAGCGACGGCATCGGCGCCGCGTCCGCGAAACAGCTCGCCCAGCTCGGCGAAGAGGTGGTCGTGGTGGGGCGCAACCCCGAGAAGACCGCGCGAGTGGCCCGGACGCTCGGGGTGGAGTCGTTCGTCGCGGACTTCAGCGAGCTGTCTCAGGTGCGCGAGCTCGCGGCATCCCTCCTCGAGCGCTATCCGCGCATCGACGTCCTCGCGAACAACGCCGGCGGGGTGTTCGGGCAGCGCACGCTCACCAAAGACGGGTACGAGATGACCTTCCAGGTGAACCACCTCGCGCCGTTCCTGCTCACGGATCTTCTGCGCGAGCGGCTCGTGGAGTCGCGGGCGTCGGTGATCCAGACCTCGAGCGCCGCGGCGAAGCTGTTCCCGCGGTTCGACGTCGACGACCTGCAGGGCGAGCACCGGTACTCCTCGACCGCGGCCTACGGCAACGCGAAGCTCGCGAACGTGCTGTTCACGAAGGAGCTGAACCGTCGCTTCGGCGATGCGGGGCTGTCGGCGGTGGCCTTTCATCCGGGCGTCATCGCCTCGAACTTCGGCTCCACCAGCGATGGGCCGTGGAAGTTCCTCTACGGCGGTCCGCTCGCCCAACGTCTGATGACCTCGACGTCGGTCGGCGGTGCGCGTCTGACGTGGCTCGCCCTCGGAAAGCCCGGCGTGGACTGGGCCCCCGGCGGCTTCTACTCCAACAACAAACAGGCGAAGACCAGCCGCTTGGCGGACGACCCCGTTCTCGCTCGGCAGCTGTGGGAGCGCAGCGAGGTGCTGGTGGGTCTCGACGGCTGATCCCCGCGATCACCCGCCCGCATTGTCGTCCTGCGGGAGACGTGACGCATGATGGGGCAGTGAATCGTACCGATCGCCTCTACGGCCTCGTGGAGGAGCTTCGGGCCGTCTCGCCGCGGCCGCGAAGCGCTCGCCGTCTCGCGGAGAGGTTCGAGGTATCGGTTCGGACCATCGAAAGAGACCTCGCGGCGCTGCAGCAGTCGGGGCTGCCCATCTGGGCGGAGCCGGGCCGCACCGGCGGGTACGTGATCGACGCGTCGGCGACGCTGGGACCGGCGGGGTTCACGCTCGACGAGGCCCTCTCGGTGCTGATCGGGCTCGGCACCCTTCGCCACAGTCCGTTCCGGCATTCGGCCCGGACGGCGATGCGAAAGCTGCTGGCGGTCATGCCGGAAGAAGATGCGGCGCGTGCCAGCGCGCTCGCTTCGCGCGTGCATCTGCTCGAGAGTGAGGATGACGCTGTCGTACCGTCCGCGTTCGCCGCGGCCCTGCGCGCGGACCGTGTCGTTCGCCTTCGATACCAGGACGCCAGCGGCGCAGAGTCCACCCGAGACGTCGAACCGTTGGGATCGATCGGCAAGGACGGGCGGTGGTACCTCATCGCGTGGTGCCGCCTGCGCGACGGGGTACGGGCGTTTCGAGGAGACCGGATGCTGTCGATCGAGGTGACGCGAGAGCGACCCCCGCAACGAGCCCTGCGTGCCGCGCACCTCGCGATCCCCTACGGGCGCTTGCGGTCGGTGGTCGAGGGCTGAACTTCGTCGGGGGATTTCGCGAAACACCGACAGGACGGTGTCGCGAGGCTCCGCGAGGCTGGTGCTCTCATCTCGTCGACCCCATCGAAGGAACGCCATGCCGTTTGCCTCCATCCGTATCGTCACCGACGACCTCGACGCTCTCGTCGCCTTCTACGAGTGGGTCACCGGCCGGTCGGCCGAACGCCCCGCCCCCGTCTTCGCGCAGTTCCGCGGCTCCGGCGTGAACCTCGCGATCGCGAGCAGCGCCACCGTCGCGATGCTCGGCGATGCTGTGGTCCCCGCGACGAATCGATCCGTGCTCATCGAGTTCGAAGTCGCCGACGTCGACGCCGAGTTCGCGAGACTGCGACGGACCGGCGACGATGTCGTTCTCGAACCGACCACGATGCCGTGGGGCAACCGGTCCGCACTCGTCCGCGACCCCGACGGCAACGTCGTGAACCTCTTCAGTACGCCCACGGCAAGCTAGCCGCGAGTCGGCCTCGCCTACCGCACGCCCGCCCGCGGCGGCGAGACGTTCCACCCGAAGCGCTCGAGAGCGTCGTGCAGACGCCGGGCCTGCGCCCACGCGATCTGCCCCGAGACGTCGGAGTAGATGTCGATGGCGAACGGCGGGGGATCCGCGAACTTCGGGATCTCGACCTCGGCCCACGCGTGCGGGGCGAGCCAGACGCGGGGGCGGGCGGTACCCGCATCTTCGACCCCGCCGTCGGCGGCGAAGGCGATCGCGTCGAGTGCGTCGATCTTGGTGATCGGCATGTTCACGACGAGGGTCACCGCGTGCAGCACTCCGGTCATCGCGCACCTCCCTTCCTCATCCTCACACGCGCGTGTCCGGTGAGGGGCGGGTCTTTCCGACGGGGGATGCCATGTCACAGGCGGCGCACAGGATCGGTGAGGGCGGGGGCAGGCCGCGTTCCCCATCCTCGGGGGAACGCCCGCCTCGACCTTGGAGAACCGACCATGAGCCGCATCCCCGACACCCAGATGACCCCGGAAGGTCCCGCCTACGAGGGCCGCTTGCTCGACCGAGCCGACGAGCCGGTCGTCGACCAGGGTGCGCCCTTCGACATCCGCACGCTTGTATCCCGCCGTCGTCTCCTGGGACTGTTCGCCGTCGGAGCGGGAACGGCGACCCTCGCGGCGTGCGCGCCCACCGGCACCGCGGCCACCGCGAGCCCCAGCGCGACCGCCCTGAGCGCGCCGTCCCCGAGCACCTCGACGACCGCACCGGCTGTCGCGCTGCCCGCGGGGGAGATCCCGCAAGAGACGGCGGGCCCCTACCCGGGTGACGGCTCGAACGGCGCCGACATCCTCGAAAGGTCAGGGGTCGTGCGCAGCGACCTGCGCTCGAGCCTGGACGGCGGGGCGACCGCGGCGGGCGTGCCCATGACGCTCGACCTCACCATCCTCGACATGGCGAACGGCGACGTCCCCCTCGCCGGGGCCGCGGTGTACGTCTGGCACTGCGACGCCGAGGGAAGATACTCCATGTACTCGTCCGGCATCCAGAACGAGACCTACCTGCGGGGGGTTCAGGTCGTCGGCGCCGACGGCGTCGTCTCCTTCACCTCGATCTTCCCCGCCTGTTACGACGGGCGTTGGCCCCACATCCACTTCGAGGTGTATCCGAACGCGGACGCCATCACCGACGCCGCCAACGCCATCGCGACGTCGCAGGTGGCCCTGCCCGCCGCGACCTGCGACGTCGTCTACGCCGACGCGGCCTACACCTCCTCGGCATCCAACCTCTCCCGCGTCTCCCTCGAGAGCGACAACGTCTTCGGCGACGACGGGGGAGTGCTCGAACTCGCCACGACGACCGGAGACAACGCCACGGGGTGGACGGTCGCCCTCACGGTTCGCGTCGACACCACGACGACGGCGGCCGCGGGGGCGATGCCCGGCGGCCGCTGACCCTGACGCGGCTGGCGCGTGAAAGTCGTGGTTGCCTCGGCGCCTCCGATCTGGTCTGCTGAGCATCAGCATGGCGAAGACGCCGCGCTCCTGTTCTGGGGGGAACACCACGATGACCGTTGCGAACGATCGAATCTCTGCGCGCCTGCGCGCCCACCGACCCCGGCACGTCGCCCTGGGGGTGACGGCGGTCGTCGTGACCGTGCTGCTCGCGGCGGGATGCTCTTCTTCCGTCTCATCCGCCGAGCCGGCGGCCACCGGCGACGCGCGACGCCTCGTGGCGTCGTCGCCCACCGAGACGCCGTCGCCGACACCCGTCGTCGCGGTGTCGGAGCAGACCGTCACGTCCGCCCTGCCCTTCGAACGGACGACGGTGGACGACGGTTCCCTGCCGTCGGGAGAGTCACGCGTGTCGACGGCGGGCGTCGATGGCGAGAAGGTCTCGGTCTACCGCGTGACGACGATCGACGGGGTCGAGTCCGAGCGCGTTCTGCTCAGCGAATCCGTCGGTCGCGCGCCGGTCGCGGAGGTCACCTCGCGAGGAACGTACGTCGCACCCCCTCCGCCCGCGCCGGTCGAAGCGGCATCCGGCGGCGAGGGCTGTGACCCGAACTACGCCGACGCGTGCGTGCCCATCGATTCCGACGTCGACTGCGCGGGTGGGAAGGGCAACGGCCCGTCCTACTTCGACGGTGTCGCCCGGGTCGTCGGTGCCGACGTCTACAAGCTCGATGGCGACGGTGACGGCTTCGCCTGCAACGGGCCGCGCTAAGAACCCGCTGAGCAGAGGCCGCGGCTAGCCTCGATCCATGCCGTCTCCCCGCGCCCAACTCGAAGACCTCCTCGCCCGGGGGCTCGGCGACGTCTCGCCGGCCCTGCGGGCGGTCCCGGTCGAGGGTGAGGCCCGCGCCGCGGCGGTGCTCATCCTGTTCGGGGTCCTCGACGGCATCCCGAGCTCTCGCGAGGCGGTGAACGTGCCCAGCGATCTCGACGTCCTCCTGTTGGCGCGGGCGAGCACCCTGCGCGCCCACCCCGGTCAGGTCGCCTTTCCCGGTGGTCGGGTGGATCCCGGAGATCGGGATGCCGTGGCAGCGGCGCTCCGTGAAGCCCGCGAGGAGACCGGGCTCGATCCGCACGGCGTCGAGGTGCTGGGGACGCTCGATCCGGTGCCGCTGGCGTTCTCTCGGCACGAGGTGACCCCGGTCATCGGCTGGTGGGTCCGACCGACGCCGGTCCGCGCCGTCGACGAAGCGGAGTCCGCCGCGGTCTTCCGAGCCCCCGTGGCCGACCTGCTCGACCCCGCGCGTCGTGGGGTGACCGTCGTCCGGCGTGACGGACGGGAGTGGCGCGGGCCCGCCTTCTCACTGCAGACGGCCCGCGGCCTGCAGACGGTCTGGGGGTTCACGGCGATGCTGCTCGACGGCCTCTTCGATCTCCTCGAGTGGACGGAGCCGTGGGATCGCTCGAGAGTGATCGCGCTGCCCGAGGCGATCGCCGGCGGCGGAGGACGTTCCTCGGGCGTGCGTCGCCCGTAGCCCTTCCGGTGTACTTCGTCATCCGCGGCGTGGCGAAGGACGCGGGTCGCTAGCGTGGAACCCGTGACTGCGCCTATCGACCCCACCACCACCTCCGCCTGGTCCCGCCTCAGCGCCCTGCGCGAGGGCTTCACCCCCGATCTGCGCGGCTGGTTCGCCTCCGACGCCGACCGCACTCGCGACCTCACCCGCACGGTCGGCGATCTCCACGTCGACCTGTCGAAGAACCTCGTCACCCCGGAGATCCTCGACGCCCTCGTCGCGCTCGCCGACGAGACCGGTGTGCGCGGGCGTTTCGCCGACATGCTCCGCGGCGCGCACCTCAACACCAGCGAGGACCGCGCCGTGCTGCACACCGCTCTGCGTCGTCCCGCCGGCGCCGAGCCCGCCCTCGTGGTCGACGGCCAGCAGATCGACCACGACGTGCACGAGGTCCTCGACCGCCTGAGCTCTTTCGCCGACCGCGTGCGCTCGGGCGAATGGCGCGGGGTCACCGGTAAGAAGGTGACGACCGTGGTCAACATCGGCATCGGTGGCAGCGACCTCGGACCGGTCATGGTCTACGAGGCTCTCCTTCCCTACGCCGACGCCGGTATCCACGCGCGGTTCGTGTCGAACATCGACCCCACCGACATCGCGCAGAAGACCGCAGACCTCGACCCCGAGACGACACTCTTCGTCGTCGCGTCGAAGACGTTCACCACCCTCGAGACCCTCACCAACGCCCGCCTCGCGCGCGACTGGCTCTGGGCACAGCTCGCCGAGAAGGGCGCGATCGACGATTCGGATGCCGCGCGCACCGACGCCGTGGCCCACCATTTCGTCGCGGTCTCCACCGCCCTCGACAAGGTCTCGGCGTTCGGCATCGACACCGCCAACGCCTTCGGGTTCTGGGACTGGGTGGGGGGACGTTACTCCGTGGATTCCGCGATCGGGCTGTCGCTCGCGGTCGCCCTCGGTCCCGACGTCTTCCGCGAGTTGCTCGCCGGTTTCCACACGGTCGACGAGCACGTGGCATCCACCCCGATCGAGCAGAACGTGCCCGTCCTCATGGGGCTCCTGAACGTCTGGTACACGAACTTCCTGGGCGCGCAGTCGCATGCGGTGCTGCCCTACGCGCAGCAGCTGCACCGCTTCGCGGCGTACCTGCAGCAGCTCACGATGGAGTCCAACGGCAAGTCCGTCCGGTGGGATGGCACGCCCGTCACCACGGACACCGGCGAGGTGTTCTGGGGCGAGCCCGGCACGAACGGCCAGCACGCCTTCTACCAGCTCATCCACCAGGGCACGCGGCTCATCCCCGCGGATTTCATCGCCTTCGTGAACCCGGCCTACCCCCGTGCCGATGACGGTCGCGACGTGCACGGTCTCTTCCTGGCGAATTTCCTCGCGCAGACCAAGGCGCTGGCCTTCGGCAAGACCGCCGAAGAGGTGGAGGCAGAGGGAACCCGGGGAGCACTCGTCGCAGCCCGCACGTTCCCGGGCAACCGCCCGACGACCTCGATCTTCGCTCCTTCCCTCACCCCCTCCGTGCTCGGACAACTGATCGCGCTCTACGAGCACATCACCTTCACGCAGGGCACGATCTGGGGCATCAACTCCTTCGACCAGTGGGGTGTCGAACTCGGCAAGCAGCTCGCCCTTCAGATCGCCCCCGCGATCGAGGGCGACGACGAGGCCCTGGCCGCGCAGGACTCCTCGACCCGAGCGCTCCTCGACTACTACCGGGCTCACCGCGGCTAGTCCGCAAAACGCTCTGCGTGGGCGAGAGCCTTCGCAAAGAGGCCGATTCGGCGAGAAGTTTTCCTCGTCGGGTCGGCCTCTTGTCGACCCGGGCGCGACGCTCCGTCGATGTTGCGGCGTCGTAGCGCGCGTGTTTTCCTCGAATCACCTAGTGAGAGGGGCAATTCTGCTGCTTTCCGACTCGCGCGGATGTCGCGTGGAATCGCGGTCGAAGGCGACGTGTCCCACCGTGACCCGGCCCCTACGCTCTCACCGGTCTTCCAGGTAACGAAAAGATAACGTCCAGAACTAGCACCCACACTCGGGGCCCGTGCCGACCCGACGGCGCGACAGCGTGCTCGATCCCGACGAGCGCGCCCTCGACGAAAGATCTCCCTTGCTGCGTTCCGATATAAAGCTCACCCACGTCAACCGCGCCCGGCGCACCCTCGTCACGGCGGCGACCTGTGCCGGTCTCGCCTTCGGCGTGGTCGCCACGACCGGTCTCGCGATGGCCGCGCCCCTGTCGCTTCCCGACGCGTCGGCGTCCTCGTTCTCCGCTCCCAGCACGTCCGTGCCCGTCTCGACGGCGCCCACCCTGGACGCCGTCAGCACCGGGGCGAGCGCCGCCCTCGACGGAGCGCAGACGGCGCTCTCGAGCGCGAGCACCGTGCAGTCCGACGTCGCCGCGACCGGTCTCCCGCTCTCGATCGGCGACGCGTCCATCGACACGAGCGCGCTGCAGGATGCCGTGGACCGCCTCAACTCGCGAGATCTGCTCCCCGTGCTGCTCGTGCCCGCGTTGAGTCAGAACGCCCAGGCCGAGACGGAGCGCGTCAACGCTCGCGTGGCGGAGGTCAGTGGGAGCCTCGACCAGGCCAAGGCCGACAAGGCCGCCGCCGACGCCGCCGCCGAGGCTCAGCGCCAGGCCGAGGCCGCCGCTGCCGCAGAAGCTCAGCGTCAGGCCGACGCCGCGGCCGCGCTGGCACGCGTCAACACCACCGAGGGTGCGAAGGCGTACGCGGCCCAACTCGCCTCCGAGAAGTACGGGTGGGGGAGCGATCAGTTCTCCTGCCTGTCGTCGCTGTGGACCAAGGAGTCCGGCTGGAACTACCAGGCCTACAACAACGACGGCGGCGCTACGGGCATCCCGCAGGCGCTCCCCGGCAGCAAGATGGCGACGTTCGGTGCCGACTGGAAGACCAACGCCGCCACCCAGATCGCCTGGGGTCTCGATTACATCTCGCGCGGTTACGGCACGCCGTGCAGCGCCTGGGGTCACTCGCAGGCGATGAACTGGTACTGAGAACCCCCTCGAAGACGACCCCCGATCGCGCTCAGCGATATATCGTTATATATCGCTGGCCCAGATCGGGTCCGCGCGAAGGAGGTCGTCATGAGTGGTTCATTCCTGGGAGACGCGTTCGGCGGACGCGGTGGCAACAACACCCCCGGCTGGCCGATGTCCAACATCCTCGAGGGTCTCGAGCAGTTGCGCACGCAGTTCGAGCAGAAGACCAGTTCCACGCCCCGCATGAACAAGGGCGACGTGCGCTCGGCGGTTCTGTCGCTGCTGCTCGAGCAGCCCATGCACGGGTACCAGATCATCCGCGAGATCGAGGATCGCAGCGGTGGGTCCTGGAAGCCGAGCCCGGGCTCGGTCTACCCCACGCTGCAGTTGCTGACCGACGAGGGTCTCGTGGAGGCCGAGGAATCAAGCGGCCGCAAGACCTATTCGCTCACCGCCGAAGGCCGTGCCGCCGCCGGCGACGAGACCACCGAGCGCACCGCCCCGTGGGAGTCGGCCGGTTCGCGTGACGGCGGGCGCATGACGGCGCTCCCCAAGGCGGGCGTCGAGCTGGCCCAGGCCGCGGCCCAGGTCGCACGCACGGGCGACAAAGAGCAGGTGGCGCAAGCCGTCGAGATCCTCGACGAGGCCCGCCGTAAGCTCTACTCCATCCTCGCCCAGGGTTGAGGTCACGCCCGCTCGACGGGGGCTCCACGCCCGTCGGCATCCAGGAGAACCGATGACCGACGACGCCCTCATGAAAGCCCGCTACCGGCGGATCACCCGTTTCGCGGCGCGCTATCTGGTGCAGGCATGGTGGTTCGAGCTCTTTCTGCCGCGGTTCGGTCTCGGGTGGATCTCCGCCCGGGGCCGCACCCGGCGGCTCGAACGCATCGCTCAGCGCTTTCACGTGCTGGCGGTCGACCTGGGCGGTCTGATGATCAAGGTCGGCCAGTTCATGTCGTCGCGCCTCGACGTCCTGCCGCCCTCCATCACGAAGCAGCTGGAGGGCCTTCAAGACGAAGTGCCCGCGGTCCCGTTCGCGCAGATGCGCGCCCGCGCAGAACAAGAGCTCGGCATGCCTTTGGAGCGCGCCTTCGCGAGCGTCGACGAACGGCCTCTCGCCGCAGCCTCGCTGGGCCAGGCGCACCGCGCCGTGCTGACGGAGGATCTCGCCGCCGAGACCGGCCTGAGCGCCGTGGTCCTGAAGATCCAGCGCCCCGGCATCGACCGCATCGTCGATGTCGACCTGCGCGCCCTGCGCAAGGTCGGCGTGTGGCTCAGCAAGGTCGCCCTGGTGCGCGACCGTGTCGACATGCCCTCGCTCGTCGAGGAGTTCGCCGTCACGAGCCTCGAAGAGATCGACTACCTCCACGAGGCCGCGAACTCCGAGCGCTTCGCCGCCGACTTCGGAGGAGAGGGCGGTGTCGCCGTCCCCGAGGTCGTGTGGGAGCGCACGACCCGCCGCGTCCTGACCCTGCAGGACGTCACGGCGATCAAGATCAACGACGCCGATGCACTGCGCGCCGCGGGCATCGATCCGGCCGAGGTGGCCGCACGTTTCGCGCAGGTCATGTTCGACCAGCTCTTCGACGACGGCTTCTTCCACGCCGACCCGCATCCCGGCAACGTCTTCGTCACCCCCCTTCCCGGGACGACGGATGCCGGCACCCCGGCTTGGCGGTTCACGTTCATCGACTTCGGCATGATGGGAGAAGTCCCGCCGAGCCTGCGCCGTGGGCTGCGCCGAGTGCTCATCGCGGCCGCCTCCCGTGACGGCAAGGGCCTGGTGGACGGCATCCGCGATGTGGGCGTCCTGCTGCCCTCGGCCGACACGATCCAACTCGAGCGGGCGATGACGCAGCTCTTCTCGCGCTTCGGTGGCATGGGCTTCGCCGAACTGCAAGAGGTCGATCCGCGCGAGTTCCGCTCTTTCGCGATCGAGTTCGGCGACGTCGTGCGGTCGCTGCCGTTCCAGTTGCCCGAGAACTTCCTGCTGATCGTGCGCGCGATGTCGCTCACGAGCGGCATGTGCAGCGCCCTCGATCCGGCCTTCAACATCTGGGATGCCGTCGAGCCCTACGCCCAGCGCCTCATCCGCGAAGAGAGCGGCAACACCGCGCAGGCGTTCGTCCGCGAGGTCGGAGCGGTCGCTGCGGTGACCGCGCGCCTCCCGCGTCGCGCCGATAACCTCATCTCGCGGTTCGAAGACGGATCGGTCTCGGTGCAGACTCCGCGCATCGAACGGCGCATGCGCGATCTCGAGCGCATGGTGCGCCGAGTGGTGTCGTCGGTGCTGTTCACGGGCCTGCTCATCGGCGGGGTGCTGCTGCAGTCCGAGCAGGCGGTGCTGGGGACGATTCTCATGGTCGTGTCGATCGCGCCGCTCTCGCACGCCCTGCTGGCCGGGTGGGTCGCTCGACGCAACGGCGCCTGACGGGGTCGGAGCCGAGCGGGACGGCGAAGGATGCCGCCCGGCTCAGCGCCCGGCGAACATGCTCAGAAGCGTGACGACGCCGAAGAACACCGGGATGCCGGAGACCGCCGTTCCGACCATGAACGACGAGACCACGCGCACGTTCGCCCACCACCCGTGGCGGGGTGGTCGGCAGCTCCCGCCGCACGTCGTCGTCGGCAGCGTCGAGCCACCGAAGGTCCACGGGTCGTCCTCTCCGGCGGGTGTCGGTCCGCCCGCCCGCCGGGGGCCCCTCCCTAGACTGGCGCGGTGTCGACCGAATCACGCCGTCCCCTGTCGGCGTGGCGATTCGACGGAACGCTCCGGGCCTACCAGCGCGCCGCGCTCGACCGTGTCGACGTCGACGCGGGGGAGCCGCTGCACCTCGTCGCCCCGCCGGGTGCCGGGAAGACTCTGCTCGGGCTCCTCCTCGCCGCACGCCGGGGGCGCCGCACCGTGGTCTTCGCGCCCACGACGGCCATCCGGGCGCAGTGGGTGGGCGCTGCCCGCGTGCTGGCGAACGATGCCGCCGCCGTGTCGGACGACCCCGACCGCCCCGCCGACCTCACCGCCCTGACGTACCAGGCGATCAGCGTGGTCGACTCCAGCGAACCCTTCGCGGCCCTGGCGCGCGCCCGCTGGGTCGACGAGCTGATCGCCGACGATCGCACTCCCGACCAGGCCGAGGGATGGCTCGAGGCGCTCAGCCAGAGCAATGCCGCGGCGTACGGCCGTGGCATCCGCTCTCGTTCCCGCGCTCTTCGGCGCACTCTGGCGAGACAGGATGCCGCCGCGCTCACGGCCGCTCTGCACCCGCGATCGCGCGAGCTGTTGGAGCGCCTGGTCGAGGCGGGGGTCGAGACCATCGTCCTCGACGAGTGCCACCACCTCCTCGATCACTGGGCGCTGGTGGTCGCGGCGCTCGTCGCGCGGTCGCGCGCGGTGGGTCGGGAGCCGCTCGTGATCGGACTCACGGCCACACTTCCTTCGCCCGAGGATGCGAACGAATACGAGAACTACGTCTCGTTGCTGGGCGAGGTCGATCTCGAGGTTCCCGTGCCGGCCGTCGTGCGCGAGGGCGATCTCGCGCCGTACCGCGACCTCGTCCACGTGGTCGAACCGACGGGTGAGGAGAGAGCGTTCCTCTCCGCCCACGCCGAAGCTCTCGCCGAGGCGCTGCGGACGACCTTCGCGGTGGGCGCCGGGAGAGAGTTCCTCCGCGCGGTGCTCCAGCCGCCGGCCCCTTCCGCCCCCGCGGATCCCCTCGAACCGCCCGTTGAGGGCGTCTCGGCCCCGGTCGCTCCCGCGGGGAGGAGCGCGGTCGGCGGTGCCGAGATGGAGCCCCCGCCGCCCGCCGCCGAGTCGTCCGACCCCGATGCCGCGGTCGATGCCGCTCTCTCGGCGGCCTTCGCCGTCGACTTCGCCGGTGCCGAGGCCGCTGCGGCGATGTTCTCCGTCGTCGCGCCCGACGACCCGCTCACCGCTCGTCTTCCCGCCGTGGCGCGACGTGCGCCCACGACCGAGGAGACGCTGCGCCTCCTGGGTCGATATGCCCTGGACCGGGTGCTCCCCGACCCCGCGCGCGCCGACGATTGGCGCCGGCTGCGCCGCCTGCTCGCCGATTTCGGCTTCGCCCTGACCGACCGCGGGGTGCGGCGCACCCGCGACCCGATCGACACGGTCCTCGCGTCCTCCCTCTCGAAGGACAGGGGAGCGTGCGACATCCTCGCCCGCGAGCGCACCGAGCTCGGCGACCGCCTCCGCGCCCTCGTCGTGACCGATTACGTCACCCACGGCAACGTCCACGGGGGGCTGCTGGGCTCGGCCGGTGCCGTCCGCACGTTCTCGATCGTGGCGACGGATGCCGTTACCTCGGCGCTGCGCGCGATCCTCGTCACGTCCTCGACGGTGCGCGTCGCCGTCCGCCACGCGGACACGCTGCTTCCGGCGCTCACGCGCGAGCTCGGCGTCCCGGTGACGGGGGAGCCCTGCCCCGACGATGGGGCCGTCCTCGAGGTGCGGGGGACCACGGGGTCGGGTGTGGTCGGCGCCGTCTCCCGGCTGCTCGCCGACGGCTCGCTCGAGGTGGTCGTGGGCACGCGCGGTCTGTTCGGCGAAGGCTGGGACTGCCCGGCGGTGAACACCCTGATCGACCTCACGGCGGTGGCGACGGCGTCAGCGACGCAGCAGTTGCGGGGCCGTACGCTGCGACGCGATCCGAGCTGGCCCGAGAAGGTCGCCCACAACTGGACGGTCTCGGCGCTTCTGCCGCCCGACTCGCCCCTCGACGCGCAACCGGATGCCGCCCGCCTCCGTCGCAAGCACGCCGGCCTGTGGGGACTCGACGCCGACCACCCCGACCGCATCGTCCGCGGGCTGCCGGCGGCGCTGGGGCGCGAACGTCGTCGTGCGCTCGACGGGGTGCTCGAGAAGGCCCCCGGTGCGTCACTGGAGCGTGTCGACGCCCTGACCTCAGTTCCGCCGCGGAACGAGACGCGATCCGCCTGGCGCATCGGCTCCCCGTACGACGATCGCGAGGAGCTCTCCGCGGTGGTCGAGCGCCCGGCCCGCACGCCGGTCTTCTCGACGTCGGTGCGGGCCGAGCGTGCCCTCGGCGGGTGGCTCGGAGTATCGGCGGGAGCGCCGGCGGCGATGCTCGCGTTGTCGTTCTTCCTGCCACCCGTCGCGGGAGTCGCGGTGGGGGGAGTCAGCATCCTGATCGGTGCCGTCATGGCCGTGCCCCTGTTCTCCGCGTGGCGTCGCACGCGTCGGCAGGCTCGGGACGCCGCGGCGACGCTGCGGAACATGGCGCATGTGGTGTGGACGGCGCTGTCCGAGAGTGGGCGCGTCCGGTCCCCGCTCGCGGTGCCCGTCTGGGAGCGAGAGCGGAGGGATGCCGATGGCACCCGCGCCGAGATCCGGATGGCGGACGCGAGCCTTGCCGATCAGAGGACGTTCGGGATCGCCCTGGAGGAGCTGTGCGGTCCGATTCGGACGCCGCGCTTCGTGCTGGAGGTCGATCGCGGCGGAGGGCCGTGGTGGGTGCGCGGCGTCCTCGAGCGCGCGGGACGCTCCCGGTCGCGGCAGTTCGTCGCCGTGCCTTCCGAGATCGGTCGTCGTCGGGCGGACGCTCTCCGCTTTCACGGCGCCTGGCAGGTGCACGTGGGTCCGGCCGTCCTGCACGAGCTCAACGGTCCCGAGAACCTCTCGCTGCTCGCAGAAGCGCGCCGCACCGGAGGGTTCTCCGGAGCGGCGCGCTCGATGATGCGGTGGAGCTGAGGGCTCAGTACCAGCCGGTCGACTGCGAGTGGCCCCACGCGCCGCACGGCGTGCCGTAGCGGCCCGAGATGTACCCGAGGCCCCACGACACCTGGGTGGCCGCGTTGGTCTGCCAGTCGGCACCGGCGGACGACATCTTGCTGCCGGGGAGAGCCTGCGGGATGCCGTAGGCGCCGCTACCGGAGTTGTAGGCCTTGT
This sequence comes from Microbacterium sp. SL75, assembly GCF_026625865.1. Taxonomy (NCBI): domain Bacteria; kingdom Bacillati; phylum Actinomycetota; class Actinomycetes; order Micrococcales; family Microbacteriaceae; genus Microbacterium; species Microbacterium sp. SL75. The sequence goes on from NZ_CP113067.1 coordinate 2,595,652, forward strand.
AGTTCCAGCCCGACTCCTTGTTCCACAGCGACACGAGGCACGACATCTGGTCGTCGCCCCAGCCGCGGCTGGCGAGCATGTCGCGAGCAGCGGCCTGAGCACCCGCGACGCTGTTGTCGCCCGATCCGCCGCCTGTGGGAATGGGGGCCGACGATCCGCCGCCTCCACCGCTGTTGGAGCCCGACGACGACGACTCGGTCTTCTCCGCGGCCGCCTTGTCTGCGGCGGCCTTCGCGGCAGCAGCGGCCTCGGCCTCCTGTCGTGCCTTCTCGGCGGCCTCTTCTTCGGCCTTCTTGGCGACGGCGGCGTCAAGGCCGCCGCGCAGCTCCGCCACGCGCTGGTCGACCGAGGCGGTGGCCGCGGTGACGTCGTGGGCGAGGGCGGGAAGGAAGGTTTCGGGAAGCGCGGACGCCGCCTCCAGACGATCCGTCGCGTGCTGCAGAGCGGTGGTGTCGACCGTGGCGGGCTGGCCGATGTCGAGACCGGATGCCGCGATGTCCTTCTGCACGGCGGCGGCAGCCTGGATCGAGGTCGAGGCCGCGGTTTCGGCGGTCTTCGCCTGGGTCTTCTCGGGGCCGGGACTGGCGGCGAGGACCGTGGGAGTGATCGAGGAGGCGAGAGAGAACGTCGCCGTGGACAGGTCTGCGGGGGAAGCCGTGGCAGCCGGCGCGGTGCCGGTGAGAGCCGCAGCCGCGACGACGCCGAGCACGAGCGTGCCCACCGTCGTCACGGGGCGACGACGAGTGCGGCGGGCGGCGAGGCGGCGGTCACGACGATTGGTGGGGGGCGTCGAGTCAGAGCGCATAAAACCGGTTTCACGTGAGGGAGGACGGTGCGGGTGTCACCGTCCGACCCGCGTTCAGCGGGCACAAGACGGGGAGCCTGGCACGTGTTTCTGGACGCCACCTGGGCGGACCGCCTCAAACCGGCCAGACAAAAGCGCCGATCCGAGGCGAATCACTCGCCCGAAGCTCCCGGTGCCTCAGGCTCCGTCCGTCACCGTCGCCAGGGTCGGGTGTCCCCGTACGACGTGCCCGACGGCGGGTGCGCGGAGCCCGCGACCACGCGCCAGGCCCGGTGCGTTAGACTGGGGTGTCACATCTGGGTTCGTCTGTCTGGCGGGCCCGTGGCATCGCACAAACAATCCGCTTCGCTTCGACTCGTGGTTGGAGTTCGCCCTCGGGCGGCCCCAGCCCGACGGCCCCCGGTCTTCGGACCGACGGGTACAGGAGTCGGAGCCCGACACCACACCCAACTAGGACAACCCACTACATGACTACCGCAACGACCGCCCCGGCTATCAAGCAGGTCGCGATCAACGACATCGGCTCGGCCGAAGACTTCCTGGCCGCGGTCGAGAAGACGCTCAAGTTCTTCAACGACGGCGACCTCATCGAAGGCACCGTGGTGAAGATCGACCGCGACGAGGTCCTCCTCGACGTCGGTTACAAGACCGAGGGCGTCATCCCCTCCCGCGAGCTCTCGATCAAGCACGACGTCGACCCCAACGAGGTCGTCAACGTGGGCGATCACGTCGAGGCCCTCGTTCTCCAGAAGGAGGACAAGGAAGGCCGCCTCATCCTGTCCAAGAAGCGCGCGCAGTACGAGCGTGCGTGGGGCGACGTCGAGAAGATCAAGGAGAACGACGGTGTTGTCACCGGTTCCGTGATCGAGGTCGTCAAGGGTGGCCTCATCGTCGACATCGGCCTCCGTGGCTTCCTCCCGGCCTCGCTCATCGAGCTGCGCCGCGTCCGCGACCTCACGCCGTACCTCGGCCAGGAGATCGAGGCGAAGATCCTCGAGCTCGACAAGAACCGCAACAACGTCGTGCTCTCGCGCCGCGCCCTGCTCGAGCAGACGCAGTCCGAGTCGCGCACCACGTTCCTCAACAACCTCCACAAGGGCCAGGTCCGCAAGGGCACGGTCTCGTCGATCGTCAACTTCGGTGCGTTCGTCGACCTGGGTGGCGTCGACGGTCTCGTCCACGTCTCCGAGCTCTCCTGGAAGCACATCGAGCACGCCTCCGAGGTCGTCGAGGTGGGCCAGGAGGTCACCGTCGAGATCCTCGAGGTCGACCTCGACCGCGAGCGCGTGTCGCTCTCGCTCAAGGCGACGCAGGAAGACCCGTGGCAGGTGTTCGCCCGTACCCACGCGATCGGCCAGATCGCTCCGGGCAAGGTCACCAAGCTCGTTCCGTTCGGTGCGTTCGTCCGCGTGGCCGACGGCATCGAGGGCCTCGTGCACATCTCCGAGCTGTCGGGTAAGCACGTCGAGCTCGCCGAGCAGGTCGTGTCGGTCGGCGAAGAGGTCTTCGTCAAGATCATCGACATCGATCTCGAGCGTCGCCGCATCTCGCTGTCGCTGAAGCAGGCCAACGAGTCGGTCGACCCCAACGGCACCGAGTTCGACCCGGCGCTGTACGGCATGGCCACCGAGTACGACGAGCGTGGCGAGTACAAGTACCCCGAGGGCTTCGACCCCGAGTCGGGTGCGTGGCTCGAGGGCTTCGACACTCAGCGCGAAGCATGGGAGCAGGAGTACGCCGCTGCCCAGGGTCGCTGGGAAGCTCACAAGGCTGCCGTCGCCAAGGCCCTCGAGGCCGAGGCAGCCAACCCGACGGACACCGGTTCGTTCGGTGGATCCTTCTCGTCCGAGTCGCCCGCCCAGGGCACCCTCGCCGACGACGAGTCGCTGGCTGCGCTTCGCGAGAAGCTCTCCGGTCGCTGATCCGTCCCGCACTGAAGGCCGGTACCTCCTCGGAGGTGCCGGCCTTCGGTCGTTCCCGGGCGCAAGCCCTGGTGAACGAGCGGGGGAGCAGGGCAGGATGAAGACATGGCTTCTCGACTTCCGCTCCTGATCACCCTCGCCGGCGTGGCCGTGCTCTTCCTGTCGATCGCGTTCGTCTTCGCTCTGGTCATCGGCGCGATGTTCTTCGGCGGGATCGAGTTCACCGGGGGACACGCGGATGCCATGACCTCGCCGTCGACATGGACGCTCGTCGCCTGACCGTCATACCGTTCCCGCGGTTCGGCCCGGACGACCTGGAAGGTCGCGCCGGGCCGTCGACGTTTCCGCAGGATTCCGCGCCTGCGGTCCGGCGACACGCCCGAGATGTGCCCGGATTCGACGGGTCGGTCGTTCCCGCGTAACTTATTACCTGTTCGCCCCACAGGGGAGAGCGGAGAGGCCGGAAGGCCCCGCTTCGTCTCAAGTGGCGGACTGCCCAGAACCTCATCGTTTCGGTGTAGGGTTTTGGTTCTGGTCTTCGACCGGGTTTCACGACGTTGATCTTTTAGAGGTCCCACGGTGAGAGCCTTAAGGTTTGAATGATCGAATAGGTAGTGAATTGCCTCACGGGTAGGTCGGGAGACTGTTTCTGTGGGTGCGTCCGTTCCTTGAGAACTCAACAGCGTGCACTTGTCAAATGCCAATTTATTCCTCGTCGGTCTGACTTTTGTTGGATTGCGAGAAATTCCTTTGGATCAAAGACCAGCCCTTCCGGGGGTTGGCATATGAATTCGTCAGTTTTGATGTTTTCTCTTTGGTCAGTTTCAAACTCGCTATGACTGTCGTTTTCCCGGTGGTTGTATGCATTTCTTTTTTACGGAGAGTTTGATCCTGGCTCAGGATGAACGCTGGCGGCGTGCTTAACACATGCAAGTCGAACGGTGAAGCCAAGCTTGCTTGGTGGATCAGTGGCGAACGGGTGAGTAACACGTGAGCAACCTGCCCTGGACTCTGGGATAAGCGCTGGAAACGGCGTCTAATACTGGATATGAGACGTGATCGCATGGTCGTGTTTGGAAAGATTTTTCGGTCTGGGATGGGCTCGCGGCCTATCAGCTTGTTGGTGAGGTAATGGCTCACCAAGGCGTCGACGGGTAGCCGGCCTGAGAGGGTGACCGGCCACACTGGGACTGAGACACGGCCCAGACTCCTACGGGAGGCAGCAGTGGGGAATATTGCACAATGGGCGGAAGCCTGATGCAGCAACGCCGCGTGAGGGATGACGGCCTTCGGGTTGTAAACCTCTTTTAGCAGGGAAGAAGCGTAAGTGACGGTACCTGCAGAAAAAGCGCCGGCTAACTACGTGCCAGCAGCCGCGGTAATACGTAGGGCGCAAGCGTTATCCGGAATTATTGGGCGTAAAGAGCTCGTAGGCGGTTTGTCGCGTCTGCTGTGAAATCCCGAGGCTCAACCTCGGGCCTGCAGTGGGTACGGGCAGACTAGAGTGCGGTAGGGGAGATTGGAATTCCTGGTGTAGCGGTGGAATGCGCAGATATCAGGAGGAACACCGATGGCGAAGGCAGATCTCTGGGCCGTAACTGACGCTGAGGAGCGAAAGGGTGGGGAGCAAACAGGCTTAGATACCCTGGTAGTCCACCCCGTAAACGTTGGGAACTAGTTGTGGGGACCATTCCACGGTTTCCGTGACGCAGCTAACGCATTAAGTTCCCCGCCTGGGGAGTACGGCCGCAAGGCTAAAACTCAAAGGAATTGACGGGGACCCGCACAAGCGGCGGAGCATGCGGATTAATTCGATGCAACGCGAAGAACCTTACCAAGGCTTGACATATACGAGAACGGGCCAGAAATGGTCAACTCTTTGGACACTCGTAAACAGGTGGTGCATGGTTGTCGTCAGCTCGTGTCGTGAGATGTTGGGTTAAGTCCCGCAACGAGCGCAACCCTCGTTCTATGTTGCCAGCACGTAATGGTGGGAACTCATGGGATACTGCCGGGGTCAACTCGGAGGAAGGTGGGGATGACGTCAAATCATCATGCCCCTTATGTCTTGGGCTTCACGCATGCTACAATGGCCGGTACAAAGGGCTGCAATACCGTGAGGTGGAGCGAATCCCAAAAAGCCGGTCCCAGTTCGGATTGAGGTCTGCAACTCGACCTCATGAAGTCGGAGTCGCTAGTAATCGCAGATCAGCAACGCTGCGGTGAATACGTTCCCGGGTCTTGTACACACCGCCCGTCAAGTCATGAAAGTCGGTAACACCTGAAGCCGGTGGCCTAACCCTTGTGGAGGGAGCCGTCGAAGGTGGGATCGGTAATTAGGACTAAGTCGTAACAAGGTAGCCGTACCGGAAGGTGCGGCTGGATCACCTCCTTTCTAAGGAGCATCTGGCATCCGGGGTTTTCGAATCGTGGGTGTCCAGGCGCCAGTTCAACACCGAATGTGTGTTGCTGGTAGCTCATGGGTGGAACATTTGATGGGGTGCTCATGCCGATGGTTCGGGTCTAGTACGCAGCTTGCTGTGGGAACGGTTCGGGTTGGAGGGGTGGGTACATGCACGCTGTTGGGTCCTGAGGGGCCGGGCGCTGGTTGCGCTAGTCGGAAGGCTGGTGTGGTTGGTGGCTGTTCCTCGTGGGCCTTCCCTGCTGTCACGGTTGTGGCGTGTGGGGTGGGTACCGCCCGTACTTTGAGAACTACACAGTGGACGCGAGCATCTTCGACATGACTTTTTGGTTGTGTCGTGAAGATGATCTTAAAGATCATTAGTCAATTTTTTGACGATTCAACTCATGTGATTTCAAGTCTTTAAGAGCAAACGGTGGATGCCTTGGCATCTGGAGCCGAAGAAGGACGTAGCAATCTGCGATAAGCCTCGGGGAACTGATAAGCGAGTTTTGATCCGAGGATGTCCGAATGGGGAAACCCCGCCAGGGCGCGTGCGTACCTGGTGACTCCCGCCTGAATATATAGGGCGGGTAGAGGGAACGTGGGGAAGTGAAACATCTCAGTACCCACAGGAAGAGAAAGCAAAAGCGATTCCGTAAGTAGTGGCGAGCGAAACCGGAAGAGGCTAAACCTAGCGTGTGTGATAGCCGGCAGGCGTTGCATGTTGGGGGTTGCGGGACTTTTCTGATTGTTCTGCCGAATGATCGACGTGACAAGAGGGTATAGACGAACGGTTTTGAATGGCCGGTCATAGAGGGTGCGAACCCCGTAGTCGAAATGCCTGTTCTTGGCGTGAGAAGTATCCCAAGTAGCACGGGGCCCGAGAAATCCCGTGTGAATCTGTCAGGACCACCTGATAAGCCTAAATACTCCCAGATGACCGATAGCGGACAAGTACCGTGAGGGAAAGGTGAAAAGTACCCCGGGAGGGGAGTGAAATAGTACCTGAAACCGTTTGCTTACAAACCGTTGGAGCCTCCTTAGTAGGGGTGACAGCGTGCCTTTTGAAGAATGAGCCTGCGAGTTAGCGATACGTGGCGAGGTTAACCCGAGTGGGGTAGCCGTAGCGAAAGCGAGTCTGAATAGGGCGATTCAGTCGCGTGTCCTAGACCCGAAGCGAAGTGATCTATCCATGGCCAGGTTGAAGCGACGGTAAGACGTCGTGGAGGACCGAACCCACTTAGGTTGAAAACTGAGGGGATGAGCTGTGGATAGGGGTGAAAGGCCAATCAAACTTCGTGATAGCTGGTTCTCTCCGAAATGCATTTAGGTGCAGCGTTGCGTGTTTCTTGCCGGAGGTAGAGCTACTGGATGGCCGATGGGCCCTACAAGGTTACTGACGTCAGCCAAACTCCGAATGCCGGTAAGTGAGAGCGCAGCAGTGAGACTGTGGGGGATAAGCTTCATAGTCGAGAGGGAAACAACCCAGACCACCAACTAAGGTCCCTAAGCGCGTGCTAAGTGGGAAAGGATGTGGAGTTGCTTTGACAACCAGGAGGTTGGCTTAGAAGCAGCCACCCTTGAAAGAGTGCGTAATAGCTCACTGGTCAAGTGATTCCGCGCCGACAATGTAACGGGGCTCAAGCACGCCACCGAAGTTGTGGCATTGACATTTTTGGTAGGCCTTCGTGGTCCAGCCGTGTTGATGGGTAGGAGAGCGTCGTGTGGCGAGTGAAGCGGCGGGGTGACCCAGCCGTGGACGCTACACGAGTGAGAATGCAGGCATGAGTAGCGAAAGACGTGTGAGAAACACGTCCTCCGAAAGACCAAGGGTTCCAGGGTCAAGCTAATCTTCCCTGGGTAAGTCGGGACCTAAGGCGAGGCCGACAGGCGTAGTCGATGGACAACGGGTTGATATTCCCGTACCGGCGAAGAACCGCCCCAGTCAATCCAGTGGTGCTAAGAGTCCTAGCTCACGCTTTAGCGGATCCCTTCGGGGTGAGGCGGGTGTGTGTGAACGCTCGACCCCATGCTGGTGCGGCTAGCGTATTAACAGGTGTGACGCAGGAAGGTAGCCCAAGCCAGGCGATGGTAGTCCTGGTGCAAGTGCGTAGGCCGACTCTTAGGCAAATCCGGGAGTCATGAGGCTGAGACACGATGCGGATAAAAAGTGGGTGATCCTATGCTGCCAAGAAAAGCATCGACGCGAGGTTCTAGCCGCCCGTACCCCAAACCGACTCAGGTGGTCAGGTAGAGAATACCAAGGAGATCGAGAGAATCGTGGTTAAGGAACTCGGCAAAATGCCCCCGTAACTTCGGGAGAAGGGGGGCCATCCACTTATTAGGACTTGCTCCGAAAGGGTGTGGTGGCCGCAGAGACTAGTGGGTAGCGACTGTTTACTAAAAACACAGGTCCGTGCCAAGTCGCAAGACGATGTATACGGACTGACGCCTGCCCGGTGCTGGAAGGTTAAGAGGACCGGTTAGCCGTAAGGCGAAGCTGAGAATTTAAGCCCCAGTAAACGGCGGTGGTAACTATAACCATCCTAAGGTAGCGAAATTCCTTGTCGGGTAAGTTCCGACCTGCACGAATGGCGTAACGACTTCCCAACTGTCTCAACCGCGAACTCGGCGAAATTGCATTACGAGTAAAGATGCTCGTTACGCGCAGCAGGACGGAAAGACCCCGTGACCTTTACTACAGCTTGGTATTGGTGTTCGGTGTGGCTTGTGTAGGATAGGTGGGAGACGGTGAAGCATTCACGCCAGTGAGTGTGGAGTCATTGTTGAAATACCACTCTGGTCACTCTGGATATCTAACTTAGGACCGTGATCCGGTTCAGGGACAGTGCCTGGTGGGTAGTTTAACTGGGGCGGTTGCCTCCCAAAATGTAACGGAGGCGCCCAAAGGTTCCCTCAACCTGGTTGGCAATCAGGTGGCGAGTGTAAGTGCACAAGGGAGCTTGACTGTGAGACTGACAGGTCGAGCAGGGACGAAAGTCGGGACTAGTGATCCGGCAGTGGCTTGTGGAAGCGCTGTCGCTCAACGGATAAAAGGTACCTCGGGGATAACAGGCTGATCTTGCCCAAGAGTCCATATCGACGGCATGGTTTGGCACCTCGATGTCGGCTCGTCGCATCCTGGGGCTGGAGTAGGTCCCAAGGGTTGGGCTGTTCGCCCATTAAAGCGGTACGCGAGCTGGGTTTAGAACGTCGTGAGACAGTTCGGTCCCTATCCGCTGCGCGCGTAAGAAGTTTGAGAGGATCTGACCCTAGTACGAGAGGACCGGGTTGGACGAACCTCTGGTGTGTCAGTTGTTCCGCCAGGAGCACCGCTGATTAGCTACGTTCGGGATGGATAACCGCTGAAAGCATCTAAGCGGGAAGCCGGCCTCAAGATGAGACTTCCATACCTTTATGGTGAGAGGCTCCCAGCCAGACTACTGGGTTGATAGGCCGGATGTGGAAGCGTAGTAATACGTGAAGCTGACCGGTACTAATAAGCCGATGACTTGATAACACACCTGTTTTTGGTGCTTGCGTCCACTGAGTGGTTCTCGATGTACGGTCGGGAACTCAACAATGATCATGTCGTTGTTGGTTTGTGAAACATCAATAGTGTTTCGGCGGCCATAGCGAGAGGGAAACGCCCGGTTACATTCCGAACCCGGAAGCTAAGCCTCTCAGCGCCGATGGTACTGCAGGGGGGACCCTGTGGGAGAGTAGGACACCGCCGGACTTCTTTTCAGTCGAAATGGCCACCCAACGTTGGGTGGCCATTTCGCATTTACGGGCACTTTCGGTGCGGTACCGCGTCGGCGCGTTCTTCCGTAGGGAAGCACCCACCGACGCATCACCACACCCACCGCATGTGAGCCTGCCGCGTGCTCGCTACCTGTGGTTGCGTGCCATCCACGGTGACGGGGCTGGCCCATGCCCCGGCCCTCGTCTCGTAGGCATTCTCTACTCATCCTCCGCGCCGCGGGTGCGTTCGATCGAGGCACACGCGAGGTCGTTCGCGTCGTGCTCCGCCGACGGGTTCGGACCGGTGAAGCAGCTCGAGGAATCGCCTCGTCAACGCAGAACGCGCCGGCTCCCCTCCCGGGAGCCGGCGCGTTCTGCGAGGGATCGTGTCTCAGCCGGTGTTCTGTAGACCGGCCGCGACTCCGCTCACCGAGAGGAGCAGGAGGCGCTGATGTTCCGCATCCGGAGTCGGGTTGTCGGCGTCCGCGTCGCGGAGGGCGCGCAGAGCTCGCAGCTGAAGCAGCGAGAGGGCGTCGACGTAGGGGCTGCGCATCTTCACCGCGCGCTGGAGGATCGGCTTGTTGCTCAGCAGATCGCCGCCGGTGATGCGCTCGACCCACGACCGCGTCAGAAGCATCTCGTCCATGACGAGCTGGGCGAGATCGTCTCGATCGCCGAGAGCGAGGTAACGGCGAGCGATGCGCTCGTCGGCCTTCGCGAGGCTCATCGCCACGTTGTCGATCATCGTGCGGAACAACGGCCACTGCTCGTACGCGTCACGGAGACGTTCTTCGTCGCCGACGGCCTGGAGCGCGGTGCCGAGACCGAACCAGCCGGCGAGGTTGATGCGCGCCTGCGTCCACGAGAACACCCACGGGATGGCGCGGAGGTCCTCGAGGGACTCGACCGACAGACCGCGGCGGGCGGGGCGAGATCCGAGGGCGAGATGTCCGAGCTCCTCCATCGGCGTGACGGTGGCGAACCACGGCGCGAAGCCGGGCGCCTTCACCAGGGCGAAGAAACGCTCGCGTGAGGCGACGTCCATCGTGCTCGCCACATCCGCGAATGCTTCTGCCGCGCCGCGATTGCGTCGTTCGATGGAGGGAGAGGATGCGGTCAGCACGGCAGCCGCCACCTGGTCGATGTGACGCATCGCGATATCGGCGTCGCCGTAACGGGCGAAGATGACCTCGCCCTGCTCGGTGAGCTTGAACCGGCCGTCGACGGAGTGCGGGGGTTGCGCGAGGATGGCGGAGTTCGCCGGTCCGCCACCACGGCCCAGAGCACCACCGCGACCGTGGAAGAGCGTCAATTCGATGCCCTCCGCCTCAGCCCACGTCGAGATCTCGGCCTGCGCCTCGTACAGAGCGAGGTTGGCTGCGACGGGGCCGACGTCCTTCGAGGAGTCGGAGTACCCCAGCATGACCTCGAGGCGTCTGCCGGTGGCATCCAGTCGGCTGACGAACGAGGGGTGCGAAACGATCTCGGCAAGGATGCCGGGGGCCGCCTGCAGGTCGGCGAACGTCTCGAACAGCGGGATCACGTCGAGAACGGGGAGGGCTTCGCCGGGGCCCACCGCGTAGGTGGCCAGCTCGTGCACATTCGCCAGGTCTTCGGCCGACTGGGTGAACGAGACGATGTAGCGACCGGCGGCGCGGGGGCCGAATCGCTCCTGGACGTATGCGATCGAGCGGAAGACCTCGAGCACCTCGTCGGTCTGCTCGCTCCGCGCGCCGCCGGATCGGAGTTCCTGGAGCACCTTACGGTGCACGGCGGAGTGCTGGCGCACCTCGAGCTCGGTGAGGTGGAAGCCGTACGTCTCGACCTGCCAGACGAGACGCTGGAGGGACCCGTACGCCTGACGGGCGGCGCCAGCGGCGACCAACGAGTCCTGCACCAGGCGCAGGTCCGTGAGCAGGTGCTCGGGGTCGCGGTAGGCCAGGTCGGCGTTGCGCGTGCGCGTCGCGGCGATCTTGCGTGCGAGCAGCAGCAGGATCCGGCGGTGCGGCTCGTCGGGCGAGCGCTCGGCGATCTCGGCCGCGGCGTCCTCGTCGGCGGCGCGTAGACGGTGCCAGAGAGCGATCAGAGCATCGCTGGGCGGGGTGCTCTCGGCATCCAGCGTCAGACCTCGGCCCACACGCTGAGTGGTGCGTTCGAGCCCGAGCAGGACGTGCTCGCTCGCGATCGCCGCGGCTTTGCGGGTGACGGATGCCGTGACGAAGGGGTTGCCGTCGCGGTCGCCGCCGACCCAGGAGCCGACGCGCACGAACGGCTTCACGATCGGGGCGCGGGATCCGGCGTTCTCGCCCTGCAGGATGTCGTCGATGCGGCGGTACACACGGGGCACGGCGGTGTACAGGGTCTCGTCGAAGACCGACATGACCGAGCGGACCTCGTCGACGGGCGAGGGCTTCTCGCGCCGCAGAGGAGCGGTGCGCCACAGCGTGTCGATCTCTTCGAGCATCCGGCGTTCCGTGCGACGGCTCTCGGTTCCTCCCTCGGAGGCGTCGTCGTGCTCCGAGAGCAGCTCCGAGAGGCGCCGGATGCTGGTCGAGATGGCGCGACGGCGGGCCTCGGTGGGGTGGGCGGTGAAGACCGGGTGGAAGCGGAGGGCCTGGAGACGCGCGAGCGCGGTCTCTTGGCCCACCTCGGTCGCGAGACGCTCGAAGGCGCTCGCGATGGTGTCGGGAACGCCGCTGCGCGACGGTTGATCGCCGCGCTCTCTCAGCACGCGTACGCGCTGGTGCTCTTCGACGAGGTTGACGAGGTGGAAGTAGGCCGTGAACGCCCGCGCCACTTCGTCGGCTCGCTCGATCGAGAAACCGTCGGCGATCGCGGCGGCGCGTTCGAACGCCTCGGGCGTCTCGTCGGTGTAGGCCTGGATCGTCGCCGAGCGCAAGCGCTCGACGTCGTCGTACAGTCCGGGGGAGCCGCTCTCCTGAAGGACGCGGCCGAGGAGCGATCCGAGCAGGCGCACGTCGGCGCGCATCTGCTCGGGGAGCTCCTGGCCCGCTTCGAAGCGGCCCACGAGGTCGATGGCCTCGGTCGGGGTCAGTTCACGCACACGCCCCAGATTATCGGCGTCGAGCGTGCACCGATTCACGTGTAACGGCATGCGTCGGTTTCGCGCGCCGAACTCCGGAGTTTCTCCGGTCGCGTGGCGTCATGACCGCAGCAATCGAGGCGACGGGGGCGTGGCATCCGGAAATCTCCGGCTTCAACGACGCACCGAGGGGCGGTACGGGGAGGAAGTGCGTCCGGGCGACGGGTCGCGCATCGACGGCCGGGGGCGTTCGCTCGGCGAGAAGCGGGCGGAGCAGATGACCGCATGGCAGATGCCGGGGGGGCGGCCCCGTGAGCGTCCTCCCGGGGGATACTCGTGGCGAGCGGTGCCGTCCGGCCCGCGGAGGGAGGAACCGTGAGCGACGACGCCCTGCGGGAGGCAGCCGAGACCATGCGCGCGGTGCGCGAACGCTGCGCCTGGACCCAGACGATCGACCACCGCGACCTCGTGCCGTACCTGGTCGAGGAGAGCGCGGAGGTCATCGACGCGGTGGAGTCCGGCACGCGCGCCGACCTGCGCGAGGAACTCGGCGACCTGTTGTGGCAGGTGCTGTTCCACGCGGAGATCGCCGCGGGACACGCGCGCGACCCCTTCGACATCGACGACGTGGCTCGGGGACTCACCGAGAAGATGGTGCGGCGGCATCCGCACGTGTTCGCGGATGCCGTGGCATCCACACCCGAGGAAGTCCTCGTGCACTGGAACGCGGCCAAGGCGGCCGAGAAGAGCACACGCACCAGTGTGCTCGACGGGGTCAGCGACCACATGCCCGCCCTGGCCCTGGCGCAGAAGCTGGTGGGGAAGGCGGCGCAGGTGGGGGCGCAGGCGCCGCCGCATCGTCTGGCGGACCCCGTGAGCGAGGCCGAATTGGGCGACGCTCTGTTGACTCTCGTGCAGCTTGCTCGCGCCCGAGGCTGGGACGCCGAACGCGCGCTGCGGGAGCGTCTGCGGACGCTGCGCGCCGAGGTGCGCGCGGCCGAGGGACGCGGCGAGGCCGCGTCGGGGTAAGTGATTCGCGGGCGGTGAGTGGCTGTCGCCTGCGTCTCGGCCACCCCCGGCCGCGCCGCCGCGGAACAGGGCCGCGCGGAGCATCGCCCCGACCCTGGAACAATGGACTCGTGGCATCCGTGAACCCGCCGCGCGGCATGCGCGACTTCCTCCCCGCAGACAAGGCCCGCCGCGAGCGCGTGCTCGCCGTCATCCGCGAGCGTTACCGCGCGCACGGTTTCGACGAGATCGAGACCCCGGTCATGGAGGATTACGACCGCCTTCACGCCGGCCTCGGCGGGGACAACGAGAAGCTCTCGTTCAGCATCCTCAAGCGGGGGATGGATGCCGACGGCATCCGCGCCGCCGCCGATGACCAAGCGGCGCTCGCCGATCTCGGCTTGCGCTACGACCTCACGGTCCCGCTCGCCCGGTTCTACGCAACCCACCGCGCGCAGCTGCCGACGGTGTTCCGGTCGGTTCAGATCGCACCGGTGTGGCGCGCCGAGCGGCCCCAGAAGGGGCGTTACCGCCAGTTCATGCAGTGCGACATCGACATCATCGGCGACGCGTCGGCGCGGGCCGAAGCCGAGCTCATGATCGCGAGCCTCGACGTGCTCGACGCGCTCGGGCTCGTGGGCGGATCGATCCGCGTCAACGATCGTCGCGCTCTCGACGCGATGCTGGACGTGTTCGGCTTCGCGCCGGACCAGCGACCGGGCGTTCTCATCACGATCGACAAGCTCGACAAGGTGGGTCCCTCGGGAGTCGTCGCCGAGCTCCGCGGACGCGGCGTGAACGCGTCCGCCGTGGACGCCTTCGCGGCGTACCTCGACCGTCCCGCGTCGGTCCCGTCGTTCGATGAGGCAGGCATCCGCGCCACGTTGCCCGACGGCATCCCCGACGAGATCGTCGCTCACCTCGTCGACCTCGGCGACACCGTCGCCGCGGCACGCGGTGGAGAGGTGCCGCTCGTCTTCGACCCCTTCCTGGTGCGGGGCATGGGCTACTACACCGGCACGATCTTCGAGCTCGCCCACCCGAGCGTCGACTACTCGCTGGGCGGCGGTGGACGCTACGACGGCATGATCGGCCGCTTCCTAGGCCAGCAGGTGCCGGCTGTCGGCTTCTCGATCGGCTTCGAGCGCATCGTCGACCTGCTGCCCGAGACCGGCAGCGAAGGCGAGCGCTCCGTAGTCCTCGTGCACGACCGCGATGTGCCGATCGCCCAACTGCTGTCGCTCAAGACGGCCCTGATCGGCGGGGGAGCGCGCGTACGCGTCGAGCAGCGGCCGAAGAACATGAAGGCCCTGCTCGAGCGCTCCACCGCCGACGGTTACGCGTCGTTCGCGACCGTGAACGTCGATACGACGCCCGAGACGCTGGAGATCAAGCCGCTTTCGTGAGAGCGGGAGGTCGACGGATGCCGTGACCCCGACGCCGCTGAGCGCTCCGGGTCTCGCGGGCCGGCGTCAGGCCACCGCGCTGATCAACGCCTCCGTCGGGCTCTCGGCGGCGAGGCGTTCCAGGCGCGCCGCGGTCTCGGCATCCCGCGGAGAGAACCACACGACGCGAGAGCCGAGTCCGTCGTCGATCCACAGGCTCGACATCTCCAGGTGCAGTTCGCCGACGCGGGCATGCAGGAGGTGCTTGTTGGCATTGCGCTCGCCCCCGACGTCGCCCAGACGCCAGAGCTCGGCGAAGCGCGGGGACTCTTCTTCGAGCTCGGCGATGAAGCGCTGCCACGAGGGCTCTTCGTGGTGGCGGCCGTAGGCGGCGCGGAGGCGCGCCGCGATCCGCCGCTGAGCGTGGTCGAGGTCGACGTGCGAGCGCTGCCACTCGGAGTCGGTGAAGAGCAGCACGGCGCAATTGTGTCGCTCGGCCGGCATGTCGTCGAGGTCGTCGAAGAGGTACCGATAGGCGCGGTTGTATGCGCGGATGTCGAAACGCGCGGTTTGCACGGCCGCGGGGTAGGGCAGGAGCTTCTCGAGCAGGTCGAGGTGGGTCGCACCGACGCAGTGCCGCGCCTCGCGGTCTGGCACGGGGAGGTCGGCGAGGGCGAACAGGTGATCGCGCTCGTCGTCGCTCAGGCGGAGCGCGCGGGCGATGGCTGCGACGACCTGGGCGGACGCCGCGATCGGGCGACCCTGTTCGAGCCAGGTGTACCAGGTGAGGCCGACTCCGGCGAGTTGGGCGACTTCTTCGCGGCGAAGGCCCGCGACGCGGCGCCGTGTTCCCTCGGGCAGCCCGACGTCGGCGGGACGCAGGCGCGCTCGCCGACTCCGCAGGAACCCCGCGAATTCGGCGCGGACATCGTCGGATCGAGTCACGGCATCCCTCCCTCTCCGGCGATCATAGGACGGGCGTGCGACCTCCCGCCCGCCGCAGGGGAGTGCTGGCAGTACCAGGATGAGCGCACTCCTGGTACCAGGATGGATCGATCTCGATGCTGGCACCATGACGACTTCCGCACACCCCGCCTCGGGGACCGCCCCCGTGCCGATCCGCCCGGGAACGGTCGTCGAGGTACCCACCTGGCGTTATCTCGGCTTCCTGCTCGGCCCCGGCGTGGGGACGTTCGCCTTCAACGCGGTGACGGTGATCCTGCCGACCCTGCGCGAGCGGTTCGGCGCCGGGGATGTCGCCCTCGAACTCGTGATCGCGGGATACGGCATCCCCTTCGCCGTCCTGCTCATCCTGGGCGGGAGGCTCGGTGACCGCTTCGGTCGGCACCGGCTGTTCGTGGTGGGGATGGCTCTGTTCCTCGTCTCCGCGGTCGCGTGCGCTCTCGCGCCCTCCATCGAGACGCTGATCGCCGCCCGGGTGGTGCAGGGTGTCGGCGCAGCGCTGTGCACGCCGCAGGTGCTCGCGACGATCCAGGCGACCTCGCAGGGCGCCGCCCGCACGCGCGCGATCGCCGCGTTCGGGGCGAGCGGAGGGATCGGCGCAGCCGTCGGTCAGGTCGCGGGCGGTGCCCTGGCGGCGCTCTCCTTCGGTCCGGTCGAGGGGTGGCGTGCCGTGTTCGTGGTCGTCGCCCTTATCGCCGTCGCCGCGATCGCCCTCGCCCCCCTGGCGCCGCGCTCTCGCGCGCACGAGGTCGTCGCGATCGACCTGGTCGGCACGGCGGCGCTGGGACTCGGCATCCTCGCCGCCTCCGTCGCCCTGACCTTCGGGCCGGTCTGGAACTGGTCGTGGCCGGTGGCGGTGGCCCTGGTGATCGCGGCCGTGTCCCTCGTGGCGATGTGGAAGCACCAGAACGCGATCGAGCGATCCGGACGGGTGCCGCTGCTGCCGCCGAGCGTGCTGAGGCTGCGTCCCCTGCAGTTGGGCCTCCTCGCCGCGGGTCTCTTTTTCGCGGGGTACTCGGCGCTGCTGTACGTCTTCCCGCGAGCCGTCGAAGCGGGGGGACTGAGCTCGCTCGAGGCCGGGATGGCGTTGCTGCCCTTCGCCGTGGTGTTCGCGGGCGTCTCACTCGCCGTCGCGCGCATCCAGGCTCGGCTCGGTGACTCGACGCTCGTCCTCGGCGTTTCGGTGCAGATCGTCGCGCTCGCGGGGATGGCCGCGACCCTCGTCTTCGCGTGGGGGAACGACATCGGTCTGTGGCTGCAGCCCGCTCTGGTGCTGCTCGGAGCGGGTCAGGCGCTCATCTTCTCGCCGTTGACCCAGCTCGTGGTCCGCGAGGTTCCGGTCGAGGCCGCCGGCCTGTCGGGCGGCATGTTCAGTACCGCCCAGCAGCTCGCCCTGTCGTTCGGTGTCATCGTCATCGGCGGTGTCGTCACCCTCACCGGTGTCGGGGGCCGAACGGAGCTGCTCGCGGGACTCGCCCTCGACATCGTGCTCGCCGTGGCGGTGCTCGTTCTCGCCATGGCGCTGCGCGCGCGGGGGCGCCGCGCGTCGCTCTAGCTCGACGGCACCGTTCGGGTCGATGCCAGGAAGCCGCCGTCGTCCGAGCGTCACGGCCCGGCCACCCGGCGTTCACCACGGGCGGGTGTCATCGGAGGATGCGCGCGCGTCGACCGGTGACCCTGACCGCGGCGTCCGTGGTGGCGCTCGCCGGAGCGGGGGCGGTGGGACTGCGCACCCTCATCACCCGACAGGCCGCGATCGCCCGTCGCCGCATCGGCAAGCCCCTCGGCGAGCAGGCGCTCGATGCCGACCGGGTGTGGCGACGGAAGAAGCACCCGGGCGAGCCGGTCGAGCTGCTCGTGCTCGGTGACTCGATCGCCGCGGGGCTCGGCGCGGGCCACCGGCGCGACACGCTCGGGGCGCGGCTCGCCAAGGGCATCGCTCGAGAGGCAGGGCGACCGGTGCGCCTTCGCACCGCCGCGGTGGTCGGATCGGAGACCTCGGCCCTCGCTGCACAGGTGGCCTCGCTCCCCCCGGAGTA
This sequence comes from Microbacterium sp. SL75, assembly GCF_026625865.1. NCBI lineage: Bacteria > Bacillati > Actinomycetota > Actinomycetes > Micrococcales > Microbacteriaceae > Microbacterium > Microbacterium sp. SL75. Next base: position 2,612,965 of record NZ_CP113067.1, read on the forward strand.
TCGGCCGGATGCCGCCGTCATCGTCGTGGGCGGCAACGACGTGACGCACCGGATCCCGGCATCCCGTTCGGCGGGGCAGCTCGAACACGTCGTGCGCGACCTGCGCGCCCGCGGCGTGCCCGTCGTGGTCGGCACGTGCCCCGACCTCGGCACCCTGCGCGCGATCCCGCAGCCGCTGCGCGCGCTCGCCGCCCGGTCGTCTCGGCAGCTGGCCGCGGCCCAAGCGACCGCCGTTCACCGTGCGGGCGGCCGGGTGGTCGGGCTCGCGCGCGCAGTGGGGCCGGTGTTCGCGGAGCGCCCCGACGAGATGTTCAGCGTCGACCGCTTCCACCCCAGCGCCCTCGGGTACCGCCGAACGGCGGAGTCGCTGCTACCCGCCGTGCTGGCAGCACTCGAGCAGGCCCGGGCGCCGGAGGACGCCGGCCGCGGCTGACCTGCCCGGGGCGTGCCGAACTCCTGAGTCGCGCATCGGACGCGCGGCCCCCGCGTGCGCGCCCGGCCGCCGAGGCGCCGCGCGCGGCGGAGTCTCCGGAGTTCGGCCCGCCCCAATCCCCGGCAGACGCATAGCTCTCGGATCTACCGTTCTTCCACGCCTCCCATCGAAGTCTTCCTCAGCACCTGGCGCGCCGATCCGATCACGCTCGGCGTGCTCTTCGTCGCATCCTCGGCCTATCTCCTCGGGGTTCGGCGCGTTCGCCGTCGCGGGCAGCCGTGGCCGGTGCTGCGCACGGTCGGTTTCTTCGCTCTCGGATTGCTGCCCTACGCGGTGATCGAGCTCGGGTTCCTCGGCGTCTACTCGTCGGAGCTGCGCTGGGCGTTCTCGACGCGCGTCGCCCTGCTCATCTTCGCGATCCCCGCAGGCATCGCCGCCGGGCGCCCGCTCGATCTCGTCCCGTCGCGCCTCCGGGAGCGCTTCCTCGCCTCGCGCCTGACGCGGGTCTTCGGCAACGCCATGGTCGCCACGGTCGTGATCGCCGCGGTGTTCTGCCTGTTCTTGACGCCGCTCGCCGGCATCCTGCGCGTGAATCCCGTCGTGGAGGCGTCGCTCGGGATCGTCGTGCCCCTCGTCGGGCTCGCGATGGTGCTGCCGATGATGGCTCTCGGCGCCGTCCACACGGGCACGTTCATCGCGATCGAATTCCTGCTCGCGTTCGTCGAGCTGCTCATCGACTCCGTCCCCGGGCTTCTCCTCCGGCTCAATGACAACGTGCTGGATCTGGTTCCGGATGCCGCGCGATCGGTGTCGTGGTGGCCGTCACTGCTGCACGACCAGCACCTCGCGGGCGACATGATCTGGTTCATCGCCGAGTTCGCCGACGTGCCGATCCTCGTCATCCTCATGATCCGGTGGATGCGCAGCGACCGTGTGGAAGCGAAGGGCTTCGACGACCTCTCCGACGAGGAATACGACGAGATGACCCGCGCGCATCTGCGCGGAGAGCGTTGACCGACTCCTCTCACGCCGTCAGGCTGGGGGAGTGCCCACCCCCGAAGACGTCGACGCCTTCCTGACCGAGACCCTGGTCGGGGCGGACCCCGCGGGAGAGTCCGTTCTCGCGGCCCAGCACGACGCGGGATTGCCGGCGATCGAGGTCGCCCCCGTGAACGCGAAGTTCCTGCATCTGCTCACACGCATCGCCGGTGCACGCCGCGTGCTCGAGATCGGCACGCTGGGCGGATACTCCACGCTCTGGTTCGCGCGGGCCGTGGGGGCGCAGGGGCGGGTCGTGACGATCGAGGCCGAGCAGGCGAACGCCGAGATCGCGCAGCGCAACCTCGAACGAACCGGCGTCGCGGACCGGGTCGAGGTCCTCGTGGGTCGCGGTGCCGACGTTCTGCCGACGCTGCAGGGCCGGGAGCCCTTCGACCTCGTCTTCATCGACGCCGACAAGGAGTCGAACGAGCTGTACCTCGACTGGGCCGCACGTCTCGGGCGGTCGGGAACGGTCGTCGTGCTCGACAACGTCGTGCGCGGGGGCGACGTCGCCGACGCCGACACGGTCGATGCCAAGGTTCGGGGCGCTCGCCGCGGCATCCTCATGCTCGGTTCCGATCCCCGCTTCGACGCCACGGCGCTGCAGACCCTCGATCGCAAAGGGTGGGACGGGATCGCCCTCGCCATCGTGGTGGATCCGGCGGAGACCGACTCGGATTGACACAGCGGCTCACGAGTGTCTGAGCCGGTCACTAGACTCGACCACGGACCGATGTCGCTCCGCCCCCTCCCACTCAAGAACCAACGAGGAGTCCTTCGTGGCACTTATCGAGGCTGTCAACGCGCGCGAGATTCTGGATTCGCGCGGTAACCCGACCGTCGAGGTGGAGGTGCTCCTCGACGACGGAATCGTCCAGCGGGCCGCTGTCCCCTCCGGCGCGTCCACCGGAGCGTTCGAGGCCTACGAGCTGCGCGACGGCGACAAGAGCCGCTACAGCGGCAAGGGCGTCCTCAAGGCCGTCGCCGCGGTCGTCGATGAGCTCGGCCCCGCCATCGAGGGCGTCGAGGCCAGCGAGCAGCGCATCATCGACGAGATCCTCATCGAGACCGACGGCACCGAGAACAAGTCGCGCACCGGCGCCAACGCCATCCTGGGCGTCTCGCTGGCCGTCGCCAAGGCCGCCGCCGACAGCGCCGACCTTCCCCTGTTCCGCTACCTGGGCGGTCCCAACGCGCACCTGCTGCCCGTTCCGCTGTTCAACGTCATCAACGGTGGCGAGCACGCCGACAACGGCATCGACTTCCAGGAGTTCTTCCTGGCCCCCATCGGAGCCGAGACGTATGGCGAGTCCCTCCGCTGGGGTACCGAGGTCTACCACGTCCTCAAGGGCGAACTGAAGTCCGCGGGGTACAACACCGGACTCGGCGACGAGGGCGGCTTCGCCCCCGACCTGCCCAGCAACCGCGAGGGCCTCGACTTCCTGATCCGCGCGATCGAGAAGGCCGGCTTCACCCCGGGCAAGGACATCGCCGTCGGCCTCGACGTCGCCGCAACCGAGTTCTACAAGGACGGCGTCTACACCGTCGAGGGCAAGGAGTGGAGCGTCGACACCCTCGTCGACTACTTCGCCGATCTCGTCGCGAACTTCCCGATCGTCACCATCGAAGACGCCCTCGCCGAGGACGACTGGGACGGCTGGAAGAAGCTGACGGATGCCATCGGCTCCAAGGTGCAGCTCGTCGGTGACGACCTGTTCGTCACCAACCCGAAGCGCCTGCAGCAGGGCATCGACCTCGGCGTCGCCAACTCGCTGCTGGTCAAGGTCAACCAGATCGGCACGCTGTCCGAGACGCTCGATGCCATCTCGCTGGCGACCCGCTCGGGCTACACCTCGATGCTGTCGCACCGCTCGGGCGAGACCGAAGACACCACGATCGCCGACCTCGCCGTCGCCGTCAACGCCGGCCAGATCAAGACCGGCGCCCCCGCGCGCAGCGAGCGCGTCGCCAAGTACAACCAGCTGCTCCGCATCGAGGAAGACCTCGGCGACGCCGCGGTCTTCGCGGGCCGCTCGGCGTTCCCCCGTTTCAAGGGCTGATCGTCTGACACACGAAGAGGGGGAGCCGGCTGGCTCCCCCTCTTCCGTCGTTCCGCTCCCTTTTGGCTGAGCGGACGCCGAGCCCCCGGCGCGTCCCCGGGAGCCCTTATCGCCGCGACGTAGAATCGCCTGCGGTTCGAGATCCGATCCGGGTGACGAGGGAAGGGATGCCGTGCAGCGACCGACACTGCCTCCTCGACGCCCCGTGGCATCCGAGGCCCCGAAGGCGGCGAAGAAGACCCCGAAGAGCGCGCCGAAGACGACGACCCGACCGGTGCGCTCCTCGGCCCGGCCGACTGTCGAGGAACGCCGCGTCGACGTGCGCGAGTGGCTCGGACGCGTCCGCATCTCGGGTTTCGTCGTGATCATGCTCGGGCTCGTGGTGCTGGGCACCTTCGTGCTCGTGCCGACCGTGGGCACCTACATGGACCAGCGTCAGCAGATCCAGGCGCTCCGCAGTGCCGTGCAGCTGAGCCAGTCCGAGGTCGCCGATCTGCAGACGCAGCGCGACCGGTGGTCCGACCCCGCGTACATCCGGACGCAGGCGCGCGAGCGCCTCGGCTACACCTTTCCCGGCGAGGTCGTCTACCTGATCGACAACGACCTTCCGGCTTCAGCAACCCCTCAGGAGCAGGACGACGTCAGCGGCGACGTGGGCCAGACCCGCACCGACTGGATGGCGCAGCTCGTGCGCTCGCTCACATCGTCGGCGGCGACACCCGTTGCGGTTCCCGATGTCACGGTCGGCGTTCCCGACCCGACGCCCGTGCCGGACGCACCGGCGGGCTGACGCGGGCTCGGCGGGCTGTCGGAGACGCCGGGTACCCTGGAGGCGATGACTACCGCAACGCTCCCTCCCGCCTCCGACGCCGACGTGGCCGTGCTTCGATCCCAGCTCGGCCGTGTTCCGCGCGGAGTCGTGGGAATCGCTGCGCGCTGCGTGTGCGGCAATCCGACGGTGGTGGCGACCTCGCCGCGGCTCGACGACGGCAGTCCGTTCCCCACCTTTTACTACCTCACCCACCCCGCCGCGACTGCCGCGATGTCGGTGCTCGAGGCGGGCCACGTCATGAAGGAGTTCTCGGACGAGCTCGCCGAGGACGAAGAGCTGCAGCAGCAGTACTTCGCGGCGCACGAGGCGTACCTCCGCGACCGCGCCGCCTACGGCGAGCCCGAGGAGATCGCGGGCATCTCGGCCGGGGGCATGCCCACGCGCGTGAAGTGCCTGCACGCTCTCGCGGGTCACGCGCTGGCGGCGGGCCCCGGCGTCAACCCGATCGGCGACCGCGCCCTCGCGCGCGGCACCTGGTCGCCCGAGCGGTGCCAGTGCGAAAGCCCCGGGACAGGCGGATGAAGCGCGTCGCCGCCGCCGTGGCATCCGTCATCGTGATGACGCTGCTGTGCGGCGCGACGGCGATGCCCGCGATGGCCACGACGGTTCCCGCATCGGCCTCGCCCCAGGCACCGACGAACCCCGTGCCGGAGGATCCCACGGACTCGGTCCGTGCCGGCGAGTACTGGATCGACCAGTACGGCGTGCGCGAGGCATGGAAGACCACCCGCGGCGCAGGCCAGAAGATCGCGGTCATCGACACCGGTATCGGACGCGGTCCCGCCGAGTTCAACGGGGCGGTCGTCGGCGGAACCGACGTGTCGGGCGTGGGGGCCTCCGATGGACGCACCCCGGTGGGGGCGGTCGACGCCAACCACGGCAGCTGGGTGGGCTCGCTCGCCGCAGCCCGCGGGACCGGCAACGGCCGCGGCATGATCGGCGTCGCGCCCGAGGCCGAGCTGCTGTCGATCTCGGTCGGCTTCGGAGCCTCGAGCGCGAAACCCTTCACGGACCAGATCGCGGATGCCATCCGCTGGGCGGTCGACAACGGTGCGACCGTCATCAACATGTCGTTGACGACGAACACTCTCGACTGGGACACCAGCTGGGACACGGCGTTCGAGTACGCCTTCGACCACGACGTGGTGATCGTGGTGGCCGCCGGCAACCGGGGGAGCGGCACCGACCGCGTGGGGGCCCCGGCTACCATCCCCGGCGTGCTGGCCGTCGGCGGCGTCGATCCGACCGGCGCGGCGAGCAATGACGCGTCGACCCAGGGCATCACGATCGGTCTCTCCGCCCCGAGCGAGCGGCTCATCGGCGTCTCGGCGGACGGTTCGCTGGTGCAGTGGAACGGTACGAGCGGCGCGGCTCCCATCGTCGCCGGTATCGCGGCCCTCGTTCGCGCCGCGCATCCCGGAATGGATGCCAACAACGTCCTGAACCGCCTGATCCAGACGGCGAAGCCGGCTGCCGGCGCCTCGGCTCGTCCCGACAAGCTGTACGGCTACGGCCTGGTGGATGCCGCGGCCGCGGTGTCGGCGCGGGTCGAGACCGTATCGGAGAACCCGCTCGGAAGCTTGAAGGAATGGATCCGTCTGTATCGACGTGCGGATTCGCAGCCCTCGCCGGAGCCGACCTCGACGCCGGTGGTCATCCCGCCGCTCCCGCCCGTCGAGGCGGCGCCCGCTGCGGGCTCGCCCCTGCTGCCGTCTCGCGATAGCGTGCTCTACGGGTCGCTGCCGCTCGGTGCTGCCACACTGGCCGCTATAATGATTGCGCTCGGTGTCACTGCTGCTGCCCGGCGAATCCGACAGGCGCGCGCCTCCCGCGAGCCGAGCCGCACCACAAACGAGGAGTCCCTCACATCGTGACCACAAACGTGCCCAGAATCCTCATCGTCGGTGGGGGCTATGCAGGTTTCTACACCGCCTGGAAGCTCGAGAAGCTGCTCGGCCGAGGCGAGGCCGAAGTCACGCTCGTCGACCCGCTGCCGTACATGACGTACCAGCCCTTCCTCCCCGAGGTCGCTGCGGGCGAGATCGAGCCCCGCCACGTCGTGGTCGGCCTCCGCCGCCACCTCAAGCGCACCACGGTCATCGCGGGCAAGGTCACGGGCATCTCGCACGCCACCAAGACCGCGACGATCACGCCGATCGCCGGTGACGACACCTTCGAGCAGAGCTACGACCACATCGTCGTCACCGCCGGTGCTGTCTCGCGCACCTTCCCGATCCCCGGCATCGCCGACAACGCGATCGGGCTCAAGACCATCGAAGAGGCCGTTGCGATCCGTGACCGCCTCACGTCGAACTTCGACAAGGCGTCGGTCCTTCCCGCCGGTCCGGAGCGCGACCGTCTGCTGACCGTCGTCGTCGTCGGTGGCGGCTTCGCCGGTATCGAGGTCTTCGCCGAGCTTCGCGCCTACGCGTCTTCGCTGCTCAAGCAGTACCCGACGCTGGCATTCGATGACACGCACTTCCACCTCATCGAAGCCATGGGCCGCATCATGCCCGAGGTCTCGCAGAAGACGAGCGAGTGGGTTCTCGCCGACCTCGCGAAGAAGGGTGCCTTCGTGCACCTCGACACGCAGGTCAAGGGTGCCGTCGATGGCGTCGTCGAGCTGTCGACGGGCGAGAACCTGCCGACCGACCTGATCATCTGGACCGCCGGCGTCATGGCCAACCCCACGGTCGTCCGCGGCAGCGACCTGCCCGTCGAGGAGCGCGGTCGCATCCGCACCCGCCCCGACCTGCGTGTCGGTACCGATGAAGAGATCGTCGAGGGAGCCTGGGCCGCCGGTGACGTGTCGGCCGTGCCCGATCTGTCGGGTGGCGGCGTGGGCGGCTTCTGCGTTCCGAACGCTCAGCACGCGGTCCGCCAGGGCAAGCTCATGGCGAAGAACCTCGTGGCCGTGCTCCGCGGCGAGGAGCCCAAGGAGTACAACCACAAGAACCTCGGCGCCGTCGCCGGCCTGGGTCTGTACAACGGCGCGTTCCAGTCGGGCAACATCGCCCTGACCGGTCTGATCGCCTGGTTCGCACACCGCGGCTACCACGGTCTCGCCATGCCCACGTGGGAGCGCAAGTTCCGCGTGATCGGCGACTGGATGCAGAACTTCGTCCACGGCCGCGAGGTCGTGTCGCTCGAGGCCGTGCAGAAGCCTCGCGCCGCGTTCGAGGAGTTCGCCGCTCGCCCGCGTCCGGCGGCCCCCGCCGCCGAGACGCCCGCAGCGCCGGCTGAGAAGAAGGCGGAGCCCGTCGCGGCCAAGTAAGACTGTCCGTTCCGAGACCCTCGCGCCCTTCCGGGTGCGGGGGTCTCGGCGTTCCCGGGGCGTCGGGTGCCGTCGTGCGGAGCCCGGGACCGCGAGGCCGGGCGTTGGCATCGGCGGTCGACGTGTCTTCGCTGTTCTCCGCGGGACGGTCGACGGTCGGCGGGCGACACCCGCGATACGGTGGAGGGCACGGGCCCCCGTAGCCCAATGGCAGAGGCAGGCGACTTAAAATCGCTTCAGTGTGGGTTCGAGTCCCACCGGGGGTACCCATCTCCTCTTGCGTGCGCATCGCCTGGGAGTACCTGTCTCCACCCGTAACGCGGCGCGACCCGCCGTTACAATGGAGGGCAATCTTCCGAACGGAGTGTGGGGACTTATGTGGGAGTGGCTCGTACCGGTCATCGTGATCGTCGGCATTCTGGTCATCGCTGGCATCTACCTGTGGGCCACCTACAACAGCCTCGTCGCGCTCAATGTGCGCGTCGACGAGGCGTGGAGCGACATCACGGTTCAGCTCAAACGTCGCGCCGACCTGCTGCCGAACTTGATCGAGACGGTGAAGGGCTACGCGGCGCACGAGAAGGCCGTGTTCGAGAACGTCACGCGCGCTCGGGCCGAGACGCTGTCGGCGCAGAGCCCCGCCGAAGCCGGGGTCGCTGAAGGACACATGCAGCAGGCGCTGAAGTCGCTGTTCGCAGTCGCCGAGGCGTACCCGCAGCTCCAGGCGAGCCAGAACTTCCTGCAGCTCCAGCACTCGATCGTCGACACCGAGGACAAGATCCAGGCATCGCGCCGGTTCTACAACGGCGGCGTACGCGAGTTGAACACCAAGATCAAGGTGTTCCCGAACAACCTCTTCGCCCGTCAGCTCGGCTTCCACGAGCGGGAGTTCTTCGAGGTCATCGACGGCGCAGCGATCGCCGAACCGCCACGCGTGCAGTTCTGAGTCGACGCGCCCCCTCCGCTTCGGCAGAGGGGGCGCGTTTCAGTTGACGCGACCGTCGGGGTGTTCGTGCCGCTCGGCGCGCAGGGCCCCGGCCAGATCTTCCGCCGCGTCGCCCCACCGCGAGACCGTGACGCGGTCGAGGCCCTGCCAGCGCGCCGCCGTGAGCAGCTCCGCGGCGAGGCGCTCGGCGGCGTTCGACGGCGCCCCGCGCTCCCACCACGCGGACTGAACGCGCAGAGCGCGTGACGCGCGGTCGGCCTTGAGATCGATGCGTCCCACGATGTCGTCTCCCACGAGGACGGGCAGCGAGTAGTAGCCGAAGCGGCGTTGCGGCGCGGGGGTGTAGATCTCGATGCGGTAGTCGAAGTCGAACAGCCGCTCGGCGCGGTCGCGGAACCACACCACGGGGTCGAACGGGGTGAGGATGGCTGCGGCATCGACCTTGCGCGGCCGGGCGGCGTCGCGGTGCAGCCATGCCTTGGCCGGTGGACCGGCGACCTGCCAGCCCTCGACAGAGACGGGGATGAGCTCGCCGGCGTCGACCAGATCGCGGATGCCGGCCATCACCGCCGGTCGATCGCGGATGCGCCAGTAGTCGGCGAGGTCGGCCGCCGTGGCGACGCCGTACGCGATGGCGGCGCGACGCACGAGCTCTCTGATCGCCTCGGCGCGGGGAACGGAGGTCTCGAGCGCCGCCGGTGGAAGGACATCGGAGACGAGGGCGTAGCGCCGCTCGAAGCCGCGTCGGCCGGCGATGGCGACATCGCCGAACAACCAGAGGCGCTCCAGGCCGTTCTTGACGTCGTCCCACCCCCACCAGGAGCCGCGAGAGCCGCTGCGGGCGTCGTGTTCGATCTCGGCGGGACGGAGTGGACCGCGGTCGGCCAGCTCGTCGCGCAACCACCGCAGAAGCGGCTGGTTCGCCTCGGCCCACGCGTCGCGCTCGTACTTGGCCCGGAGCTCGTCCCGACGGAACTGCAGCAGGGGCCAGTCGTCGACCGAGACGAGGGATGCCACGTGCGCCCAGGATTCGACCCATTTCGGCCTGCGCGAGAAGGCGAGCTTGTCGAGCAGTGCGGGGTCGTAGGGGCCCAACCGCGCGAACAGGGGCATGTAGTGCGAGCGGGAGAAGACGTTGACGGAGTCGATCTGCAGGATGCGCATGCGCTGCAGCGCACCGGTGATCTGACGCGTTCCCACCGTGTCGGGGCGCGGCCGGGCGAAGCCCTGAGCTGCCAGGGCGATGCGGCGAGCGTCGGCGCGGCGGAGCGTCGTGGTCATGCGTTTCACCGTACCCACACCCTCCGACATCGCCGCCAGAGCGCAGTCGGCGCGGCGGTAGGCTGGCGGGATGAGCGGAACCGGTCCCGACGAGCGAGGGTCCTTCCTCGACGCCCTCAAGCGGCGCACCGTGTCGAGTGACCTGCAGCCGCCCGTCCCACCGGGTCTGCGGCAGGCGACAGCGTACGCGTGGCGGTTGCTGGTGATCGCCGCGGCGCTCGCGGTGGTGATCTTCGTCGTTATCCAGCTGAAGCTGCTGGTGATCCCGCTGCTGGTCGCCGTGCTGATCTCGGCACTGGTGTGGCCCGGGTTCTCTTTCCTGCTGCGGCACCGCTGGCCGAAGTGGCTCGCCATCATCGTCACGGTGCTGGGCACGCTCGCGATCATCGCGGGTCTGGTGTGGGTCGCCGTGTGGCAGATCTCGCGGCAGTTCGGGTCGGTGCGCAAGCAGACCGAGGCATCCGTCCAGCAATTCCGCGAGTACTTGATCAGCGGCCCCCTGCATCTGAGCGCTCAGCAGATCGACGACGGGCTCACGCGGGCGGGGACCTTCCTGCAGCAGCAGGGCGAGGTCATTTGGACCGGGGCCCTCACGATCGGCTCCACCATCGGGCACGTCGCGACCGGCGTGCTGTTGACGCTCTTCATCCTGCTGTGCCTGCTCGCCGACGGGGGCGGCATCTGGCGGTGGACGACGCGCCTCTTCCCGCGCGCCGCCCGACCAGCGGTCGACGGTGCAGGTCGCGCCGGCTGGCGGACCATCAAGAGCTACGCCCGCACCCAACTGCTCGTCGCGACGATCGACGCGATCGGCATCGGTCTCGGCGCCTTCCTGCTCGGCGTGCCCCTGTCGATCCCGATCGGTGTGCTCGTCTTCCTCGGCGCGTTCATCCCGTTCGTCGGCGCGGTCGCGACCGGGGCGCTCGCGGTCTTCATCGCCCTCGTCTACAACGGCCCGCTCATCGCCCTGTTCATGCTCATCGTCGTCCTCGGGGTACAGCAGTTCGAGAGCCATGTGCTCCACCCGATCCTGATGGGCTCGGCCGTCAAGGTGCACCCTCTCGCGGTGGTGCTCGTCGTCGCAGGAGGCGCGATGATCGGCGGCATCGCCGGCGCCCTGTTCGCGGTTCCCCTCGCCGCATTCGTCAACGTCGTCGCCGTCTACCTCAGCACGAAAGCGTGGAAGCGCGACGGTGAGACCCTGGCATCCCCGGATCTGATCTGGCGGACCGTCCCGCGCGAGCGCGGAAGGAGATCATGAACGACACTCCCACCCTGGCCGAGTTCGAGGATGCCGCGCAGAACCTGCGCGGCATCATCACGCGAACGCCCCTCGACGAGTCGCTGCACCTGACCGAGCTCCTCGGTGTGCCGGTCAACCTCAAGCTCGAGAACCTGCAGCGCACCGGATCGTTCAAGATCCGCGGAGCGACCTACCGCCTGTCCCGTCTCACCGAGGAGGAGCGGGCGCGCGGGGTCGTCGCAGCGTCCGCGGGTAACCACGCGCAGGGCGTGGCGCTCGCCGCGCAGCAGCTCGGTATCGCAGCCACGATCTTCATGCCCCTGGGTGTTCCGGTCCCCAAGCTCCTCGCCACGCGCGGATACGGTGCCGAGGTGATCCTCGAGGGCGCGACCGTCGAGACGCCGCTGCGCCTCGCCGCCGAGTTCGCCGAGCGCACGGGTGCCGTGCTCATCCACCCCTTCGACCACCGCGACATCGTCGTGGGGCAGGGGACCCTGGGCCTCGAGCTCGTCGAGGACATGCCCGATCTCGAGACGGTCATCGTAGGCATCGGCGGGGGAGGGCTCGCCGCGGGAGTCGCCGCCGCCGTGAAGGCGCGTGCCGCAGCCGAGGGCCGAGCGGTGCGCATCATCGGCGTGCAGGCGCACAACTCCGCCGCCTACCCCTCGTCGCTCGCCGCGGGGTATCCGATGCAGGTCGAGACCACCCCGACGATCGCCGACGGCATCGCGGTCGCCCGCCCCGGCGACCTGCCGTTCGAACTCATCCGGCAGTACGTCGACGAGGTCGTGACCGTCACCGAGGACGACATCGCCCGCGCGCTGCTCGTGCTCCTCGAGCGCGCCAAGCAGGTCGTCGAGCCCGCCGGAGCCGTGGGCGTGGCGGCGATCCTCGCCGGCAAGGTGAAGGCCAGCGGCCCCACGGTGACGATCCTCTCGGGCGGCAACATCGACCCCCTCCTGTTGCAGCGGGTCGTGGCGCACGGGCTCTCGGCATCCGGTCGCTACATGTCGCTGCGGATCCCGCTGCCCGACCGCCCGGGCCAGCTCGCCCGGGTATCGGAACTGCTCGCAGGCGTCGGCGCGAACGTCATCGAGGTGCTGCACACCCGCCACGGACAGGGCCTGCAGATCAGCGAGGTGATTCTCCAGCTCAGCGTCGAGACACGCGGTGAGGAGCATCGGGCGCTGGTGATCGCGACGCTCGAGAACGCCGGGTTCATCGCGACCGTCGTTCCGAACTGACGCGTCAGGGCCTCGACCGGGAGGCTGGTCGAGGCCCGTCCAGCGTGGTCGCACGGCCCCGGCCGCGGCGGTCCGGAAACATCGCGAGCCGCCCACCCCGGCAGCGGGGGAGCGGCTCGCGAACGAAGGCGGGTTACTGACCCGAGTAGGTCTCGACCTTGACGACCTCGACCTGGATCTCTTTCCCATTGGGCGCGGTGTACGAGCCCTTGTCGCCCTCTTTGAGGCCCATGACGGCCGTGCCGAGAGGCGAGGCCTCGCTATAGACGTCGAGCTCGGAGTTGGCCGCGATCTCGCGGTTGCCGAGCAGGAACTTCTCTTCGCCGCCGGCGACGATCGCCGTGACGACGGTGCCCGACTCGACCACGCCGTGGCTCTCGGGGGCCTCGCCGACCTTGGCGTCTTTCAAGAGAGCCTGGAGGGTGCGGATGCGCGCCTCCTGCTTGCCCTGCTCGTCTTTCGCGGCGTGGTAACCGCCGTTCTCCTTGAGGTCACCCTCTTCGCGCGCGGCCTCGATGCGCTTCGCGATCTCTTCGCGGCCCGTGGTCGAGAGGTGCTCCAGCTCGCTGTGGAGGCGGTCGTAGGCGTCTTGCGTGAGGAACGTCACCTGAGCGTCGTTGGACACGGGTACTCCTTCGTCGAGGCGCTGACGGCGGTGTCTGCAGCCGTCGGCGGGGGATATGTCGAACGCCCCGGCATCGAGCCGGGGCGCGTCGTGATTCCGCGAGTTTACGGCACCCAACAGGCGTTGACAAAACCTGTGGTCGCCAACGACAGGGTCGGAATCGTTTCCGTGAAGGCGCGAGATGCGTCGTCGGATGCCGGGTACTGCACCACCCTCCAGCCCACGGTGCCGTGGTCCTCGTCGCGGGCCTCGAGGGCGCACGCGACCGGTTCTCCCACGGGGGCGGTGATCTGGAAGCTGCTCGAGACGGTCTTGTCGTCGATGACGGTGAAGCCGGTGTCGGTGGCGGTCACCGAGGCGGCGCTGTTCGTGAACGTCGTATAGCCGAGATACCCGATGGCGCCGAGGGCGAGCACCGCGACGATCGCCCAGCCGACGATGCGTCGCCGGGGCGAACGCGTACGCCCGTACCGGTCGTCGAGCAGGGCTTGCGTCGTCATGGTCTCCCCGGGCTTTAGGCTGGAGTACCAGGCTACGCGCTTCCGTCCGGACCGAAGGACTCCATGCACTCCGTGATCGTCGCTCTCGCGACCACACCCTCCCCGGTCGTCACGCCCGACGAATCGATCGTCACCCCCGGGCCGCTCGGCTTCGCCGCGATCGCTTTCATCGGTATCGCGGTATTCCTCCTGGTATGGGACATGCTGCGTCGCATCCGCCGCGGTCGTTACCGCGAAGAGGTCAACGCCGAACTGGATGCCGAAGAACAGGCGCGCGCGGCTCAGGACGCCACCACGACCGACGACCAGGACATCGACCCGGCCGCTCCCCGCAACTGACTACCGGCCGTGAGGGGGCGGCATCCGGTATCGGTCGCCCGATGTCGACGTGTCGTGCCGAGGGCCTGAGCAGCCGCGTCGAGTCGTTCAGCCTCCGTGGTACGCCGGAGCGAGAGCGATGAGCAGGCACGCCGTCCAGTGGCAGAGAAACGCCAGCACGGTGCACACGTGGAAGATCTCGTGGAAGCCGAAGTGCCCGGGCCAGGGGTTGGGCTTCTTGAGCGCGTAGACGATCGCACCCCCGGTGTAGAGCAGGCCGCCCACGACGACCAGCACCATCATCGCGACGTTCGCCGCGAGCAGGTCGCCCAGATACATCACGGCCGCCCACCCGAGCGCGAGATAGAGCGCGACGTAGAGCCAGCGCGGCGCGTTGATCCAGAAGACGCGGAACAGGATGCCGAGGATCGCCCCGCCCCACACGATCGATAGCAGCAGCACGGTCTTCTGCGTCGGGAGAGCCAGCACGGCGAGGGGCGTGTAGGTCCCCGCGATCAGCAGCAGGATGTTCGCGTGGTCGATGCGCTTGAGCACCGCGAGGGTCCGGGGCTTCCAATGGAAGCGGTGGTACAGCGCCGAGTTGCCGAACAGCAGCATCGACGTGGCCATGAACACGGCTGCGGCCCACTTGCCCGCGGTCCCGTGCGCCAGGGCGATCAGCACGATGCCGCCGGCGATCGCGACGGGGAAGGTCGCGGCGTGGATCCAGCCGCGCCAGGTGGGCTTGAGATCGGCCTGCGCGCCCACGGCGCCCGCTTCCAGAAGGGGGAGCTGGGGCATGTCGGGGCCATCTGCGGGGGGCGAGCTCGTCACGACTCCGACCCTACGTCTGCGAGCATGCTTCGCGCGGAACATGGGGAATCCGCTCACCGTTCCCCCAGGGAGGATGACCCGTTTCCGAGGTCGAGGCAGCCTCGACGCGGTAGCGTAGGCGCGTGGCGCGCATGCGGAAGAACGAGGGGCGGGGACCGCTCTACCGTCTCTACATCTCGCGCCTTCGCCGTCGCATGCCGGCCACCGTGCCGCACCACGTCGCCATGATGATCGACGGCAACCGCCGGTGGGCGCGTCAGCTGGGCTTCGACAGCGCGGCGCACGGTCATCGGGCCGGCGCCGCGAAGATGCACGAGTTCCTCCGCTGGTGCGACGACCTCGGTATCGAGGTCGTGTCGCTGTACCTGCTGTCGAACGACAATCTGGTCAAGCGCGACAGCCAGGAGCTGCAGGATCTGCTCGAGATCATCGCCGAACTCGCCGCCGAACTGTCGCACGAGCCGAATTGGCGGGTCAAGCACGTGGGGCGGGCCGAGGGGCTGCCCACCGAGCTCGCCGAGGTGCTGCACGAGGCCACGGAGCGCACGCGCGGCCACGACGGACTGCACGTGAATCTCGCCGTCGGCTATGGCGGGCGTAGCGAGATCGTGGATGCCGTGCGCTCGATCATCGCGAAGCACGACCAGTCGGGCGGGTCTCTCGAGGAACTCGCCGCGAGCCTCACGCCCGAGCAGATCGGGGAGCACCTGTACACGGGGGGACAGGCCGATCCCGACCTCGTGATCCGCACCTCCGGTGAGCAGCGCCTCAGCGACTTCCTGCTCTGGCAGTCGGCGCACTCGGAGTTCTACTTCGTCGAGGCGCTCGGCCCCGACCTGCGCGAGGTGGACTTCCTCCGCGCGATCCGCGACTTCGCGGCGCGCGATCGCCGCTTCGGACAGTAAACGATCTCGACGACGGGATCGGCGTGAACATGCTGTTTACGAACTCGTCACTTTCGCGGCGTGTTAACGACCCCGGGTGGTGTCGACGGGCCGTACGGTGATCTCATCGGACACGGAGTCCGGTCGAGTCGACCTTCGGATCGCGACTCGTGACCCACAGGTCGACTCGTGAAAACCGGGTGAACACCCGGGTCGGGAGTGGGTTGTGACTGCACGAGCACCGTACGACCAGCATCACGTCGTCGAGAGCACCGAGTCCGAAGCGGGAGTCGATCAGGCCCTGCGCACGTACGTCCTGGACACCTCCGTCCTGCTGAGCGATCCGCGGGCGTTCTTCCGCTTCGCGGAGAACTCGGTGGTGATCCCCGTCGTGGTGATCACCGAGCTCGAGGGAAAACGTCACGACCCCGAGATCGGGTATTTCGCCCGCCAGGCGCTCCGTCACCTCGACGAACTCCGAATCGAGCACGGCCGCCTGGACTTCCCCGTCCCGGTCGGCACCGGTGGCACCCTTCGCGTCGAGCTGAACAACACCGACCAGCAGGTACTGCCCTCGGGCATGCGCACGGGTGGCAACGACAGCCGCATCCTGGCCGTCGCGATGAACCTCGCCCAGGACGGCGCCGAGGTCACCGTGGTGTCGAAGGACCTCCCGATGCGGGTGAAGGCGGCATCCCTCGGACTGAGTACCGAGGAGTATCTCGCCGAGCAGGCCATGGATTCCGGTTGGACCGGAATCGCGTCGATCGATCTATCGGGCGACGAGATCTCCGATCTCTACGAGACCGAGGTCGGCGTCAGCGAGGTGGTGAAGGGCCTGCCGATCAACACCGGACTCGTCATCCACTCCGAGCGCGGCTCGGCGCTCGGCCGTGTCACCGGCAAGGGGGAGTACCGCCTTGTGCGCGGCGATCGCGACGCCTTCGGACTGCACGGCCGGTCCGCCGAGCAGCGCATCGCCCTCGACCTGCTTCTCGACCCCGAGGTGGGCATCGTCTCGCTCGGGGGTCGTGCCGGTACCGGCAAGTCGGCGCTGGCGCTGTGCGCCGCCCTCGAGGCCGTGCTGGAGCGTCAGCAGCAGAAGAAGATCATCGTCTTCCGACCGCTGTTCGCCGTGGGCGGGCAGGAGCTGGGTTACCTTCCCGGCGATCAGGCCGAGAAGATGGGTCCCTGGGGCCAGGCGGTCTTCGACACCCTCGGCTCGGTCGTGTCGGGCAACGTCCTCGAAGAGGTGCTCGCGCGGGGTCTGCTCGAGGTTCTCCCGCTCACGCATATCCGCGGTCGTTCGTTGCATGATGCTTTCGTCATCGTCGACGAGGCGCAGTCTCTCGAGCGGAACGTCCTGCTCACCGTGCTCAGCCGCATCGGCCAGAACTCGCGCGTGGTGCTCACGCATGACGTCGGGCAGCGCGACAACCTGCGCGTCGGTCGCCACGACGGTGTCGCCTCGGTGATCGAGACGCTGAAGGGCCACGGCCTCTTCGGGCACGTGACGCTCACGCGGTCCGAGCGTTCGGCCATCGCCGCCCTCGTGACGGAGCTGCTGGAGGCGGGCGAGCTGTCGTAACGGTCACGGAAGAGGGGCCGGGATGCCGTGGCATCCCGGCCCCTCTTCCGTGATGTGGGAGCGACACGGGCATGCCCGGGTCGAAGCGGTTTGCGTTCGCGCTCAGAACGGCGGGGTAGGCATCGTTCGACCAGGCAAATCCGGGTGCGGCGGCGCTGGCGCCTTGATGAGAGGGTTCTCATTTTGGGCTCTCCGCCTTCTCACGATGGCCCGTCAGAGTAGAGCCATCGACGAGGGAGACCTCGTCACCCGCCTCGGCGGTTCCCCCAGGAAAAACACGAGAACGTCACGTGCAGGTCACCGCTCTTCGGGTGAGTCGGAAGACCACAGTGAGCGTCTCCCCAAAACCCCCGGTTCCCCCGCCGGGGGTTTTCGGGTTGTACGCGTCATTCCCAGCGATAACCCGCGCCGCGCACGGTGACGATATGGGATTGGCCGATCTTGGCCCTCAGATAGCGCACGTACACGTCGACGACGTTCGACGAGGGGTCGAAGTCCATTCCCCACACGCGGCTCAAGAGCTGCTCACGGCTGAGCACCTGACCGGCATGGCGGATGAACTCCTCGGCCAACGAGAACTCCCTCGCGCTGAGATCGATCTCCCGGCTGCCGACGGTGGCCCGCCGGGCGAGCACGTCGAGCGAGACGTCACCATGTGCCACGGTCATCGGGCCGACGGTGACGGGTTCTCGCATGCGCGAACGCACCCGGGCGAGGAGCTCGTCGAACTTGAACGGCTTGGCGACGTAGTCGTTTGCGCCGGCGTCGAGCCCGTCGACCGTATCGCGCGTGCTCGTGCGGGCGGTGAGCATGATGACGGGGATCTGCGAGCCCTGCCCACGGAGGCTCCGCAGCACCTCGAAGCCGTCCATCGTCGGTAGGCCGACGTCGAGCAGGACGAGGTCGATGTCGCCTGACAGGGCGGTGTCGAGAGCCTCGGCGCCGTCGGAGATGATGAGGGTCTGATACCCGGCGGCCTCCAGCCCCTTCGAGACGAACGCCGAGATGCGTTCCTCGTCTTCTGCGATGAGGATGCGTGTCATCCGGTGGCCTCTCTCTGCATGACGACGTCACCGGCGCGCACGGGCGTCGGAAGCTCAGCGGGGGACTGCGCCCCGGTCACGGGGATGTGCAGGGCGACCGTCGCGCCGCCGCCGGGGGTGTCACCGACGGTGCAGTGCCCGTCGTGTGCCTTGGCGATGGCATCCACGATGGACAACCCCAGCCCCGACCCGTCTACCCCGCGCCCCGTCGACAGGCGGTCGAAGCGGCGGAACACGCGGTGGCGGGCGGCGGGGGGAATGCCGGGGCCGTGATCGCGCACCCACAGGTGCGCCGTGACGTCGTCGGCGGTGCTGCCGATCTCGATCGGGGTGCCCTCGGGGGTGTACTTCGCCGCGTTGTCGGCGAGCTGCAGCCAGGCCTGCACGAGGCGATCTGCGTCGCCGTGGATGCGAACACGTGCGCGCTGCTCGACGGTCCACGTGTGCCCCGGGATCGCGCCCGCGAGTTCCGCGACGCGGTCGGTGAGGGCTCCCACATCGATGACCGCGGCCTCGAGCGCTCCGCTCTCGACATCGGCCAGGGTGTCGATGTCGTCGACGAGCCGGGCGAGGCGGTCGAGTTCGGCGATACCGAGGTCACGCGTCTCGGTCACGTCGTGGGGGTCGGCCGGGTCCATCATCTCGAGGTGGCCCCGGACGATCGTGATGGGGGTCTTCAGCTCGTGCCGCACGTCGTCGAGCAATTGCCGCTGCGCGTCCACGGACATCGCCAGTCGATCGAGCATCGAGTTGACCGAGGTCGTCAGGTCGGAGATCTCATCGTTGCCGTGCGCGCGCAAGCGCATGCCGAGGTCGTCGATGGTGATGGCGTCGGTGGTGTCGCGCAGGCGCCGGAGGGGAGAGAACAGGCGCCCCGTGACGAACCAGCCGGCGACGGCGACCAGCAGCAGCACCACGAGCCCCGAGACCCCGTAGGTGAGCGTCGAGAGCGTCACCAGTTCCATGCGCTGGTCGATGGAGATGACCTGGACGGCGACTCCGTCTCGCGTCTGCACCGCGGCATACAGCACGGGTCCGTGGGTGCTGTCGACGCGGCCCCGGTCGTTGCCAAGACTGATCTCATCGGCGAGGGATGCCACGAGTGCGGCGTCGTCGCCGATCGACAGCCCCGGTGGGGACGGCGTACTCGCGAGTACTCGACCCCCGTCGAGCGCCACGGTGCCGTCGGTCCGGCCGGGAACGGCCGCGGCGACGAGCGTGGCGGCATCCTGGCTGCTCGTCGACAGGGTCGAGACGAATCCGTCGAGCTGGCGCTCGGCGTTGGCCACGACGCGCTCGCTCTGCACGAGGAACGTCACGCCGCCGGCGATGATCATGCCGAGCAGCACGACGCCGAGGATGGCGCCGAGGAAGCGCACGCGCGTCGAGACGGGTCTCGTCGTGCGGCTCATCCTCTGATTATGGCGCGCCTCGGCGTCGTGGTTGTGCGGGTGGGGGTGATCAGCCCGGGTGGGTCATCGACAGCAGGTCGAGTTTGGCGTCGAGAACCTCTTCGGTGATCTCGCCGCGCTCGACGTAGCCGAGGTCGACGACCGCCTCGCGTACCGTGATGCCCTTGGCGACCGCGTGCTTCGCGATCTTCGCCGCGGCCTCGTAACCGATGACCTTGTTCAGCGGGGTGACGATCGAGGGGGACATGCCCGCGAACGCCTCGGCGCGCGCGACGTTGGCCTCGAGACCGTCGATGGTCTTGTCGGCGAGGACCCGCATGGCGTTCGAGAGCAGACGGATGGACTCCAGGAGCGCGGTGCCCATCACCGGGATGGCGACGTTGAGCTCGAACGAGCCCGAGGCGCCCGCCCATGCGACGGTCGCGTCGTTGCCGATGACCCGCGCGCACACCATGAGCGTCGCCTCGGGGACGACCGGGTTGACCTTGCCGGGCATGATCGAGGAGCCCGGCTGCAGGTCGGGGATGTGCAGCTCGCCCAGACCGGTGTTGGGGCCGGAGCCCATCCAGCGGATGTCGTTGTTGATCTTGGTCAGCGAGACCGCGATCGTGCGGAGGGCGCCGGATGCCTCGACGAGACCGTCGCGGTTCGCCTGGGCCTCGAAGTGGTCCTCGGCCTCGGTGATGGGCAGCTGGGTCTCGGCCGCGAGCAGCTCGATGACCTTCTGCGGGAAGCCGAGGGGCGTGTTGATGCCGGTGCCGACCGCCGTGCCGCCGAGGGGGACCTCGCCGACGCGGGGGAGCACGGACTCGACGCGCTCGATGCCGAGGCGCATCTGGCGGGCGTAGCCGCCGAACTCCTGGCCGAGGGTGACGGGGGTGGCGTCCATGAGGTGGGTGCGGCCCGACTTCACGATGCCCTTCCACGCCTCGGCCTTGGTCTCGAGCGCCGCCGACAGGTGCTGGAGCGCCGGGATGAGGTCTGTGATGAGCGCCTGGGTGACGGCGATGTGCACCGAGGTGGGGAAGACGTCGTTCGACGACTGCGAGGCGTTGACGTGGTCGTTGGGGTGGACCGTGTCGCCGAGGATACGGGTGGCCAGCGTCGCGAGCACCTCGTTCATGTTCATGTTCGAGGAGGTTCCGCTGCCGGTCTGGTAGGTGTCGACCGGGAAATGTGCGTCGTGCGTGCCGGTGATGACCTCGTCGGCGGCCTGGGCGATGGCATCCGCGATGTTTCCGTCGAGGGTGCCGAGCTCTTTGTTGGCGAGGGCGGCGGCCTTCTTGATGCGCGCGAGGGCGGCGATCTGCGTCGACTCGAGGCCCGAGCCCGAGATGGGGAAGTTCTCGACCGCGCGCTGCGTCTGCGCGGCGTAGAGGGCGTCCTTGGGTACCCGCACCTCACCCATGGTGTCGTGTTCGATGCGGTACTCGATGTCGGTCACGTCGTCGTTCCTCCGGGTCGTTCGTTCGGTTGTCAGATGCGGGCGTCTTCGACCCGAGGGTCGTCGACGCGGGGGTCGTCGACATCGCCCACGATGACGACGGGGAAGGCTTCGCCCTCATCGAGGCGATAGTTGGCGCCGACGACGGCGGTACGACCCTCGGCCACGGCTTCGCTGATCAGCTCGGACGCGCGCAGCAACTCGCCCACCGTGTGACGGAGGTGCTCGCGGCCCACGAGTTCTGGGTCGACGACGTCGGGGAGGTGGCCGTCCACGGCGGAGGCTCGCTGGACGCGGCGGACGGCCGGGACGATGGGCGCGATCTGCCGCCAGATGTAAGCGGGGAGGGTCGGGGCGTCGACGCCCGTGCTCTCGATGGCCGCGCCCACCGCCCCGCAGGCGTCGTGCGCGAGCACCACGATGAGGGGAACCTCGAGCACGCCCACGGCGTACTCGAGGCTGCCGATCACCGAGTCGGAGATGACCTGACCGGCGTTTCGCACGACGAAGAGATCGCCGAGGCCCTCGTCGAAGATGATCTCGGCCGCGAGGCGCGAGTCGGAGCACCCGAAGAGTGCGGCCGTCGGATGCTGCGAGCTCGCGAGCTCGGTGCGACGTTCGACGTCTTGGCGCGGGTGCGCGGGGGCGCCGGAGACGAAGCGCTCGTTGCCCTCCACCATCTGCTGCCAGACCTGACGGGGAGTCATGCGCTCGCTCACGGAATCTCTCTCAACTGCTCGATCTGAGACGTGACGGACGAGGCCGCCAACGCTGCGGTCTCGGGGGCGGCGTCGCCGTAGACGAGAACGTAGTCGGGCCCGGCCGGGGTGGCGAGGGCATAGTCGATGTTCCCGGTGCCGGAGGGATTCGACGGGCGGTACACGTTCCACGTGATGCCGTCGATCTCTGTGGTCTCGGTGCTACGGGTGCCGTCGAGCACCTGAGCGACCCACGTCTCGTCGGCCTCGAAACCCTGCGCGACGCGGAGGAAACCGCTCTCGCCCGAGCGAACGTAGACCATGGTCCACGCCTCGGTGCCGCCGACGCCCTCGGTGCTCGCCTGGTTGACGCGCCACCCGGCGCCGAGGGAGGGGGAGAGCACCGGTCGACCCAGGTCGCTCTGCATCTCGGACGCGAGGGCCGAGACGTCGATGTCGGGGCGGGGGGCCGGCTCGCCGCGAGGGACGGCCGCGACCACGATCAGCACCACACCGACGGTGACGATGAGCGCCGCGATCAGATTGCGGAAGGTCTTGCTGGAGCGGTACCGACGCGAGGACTCGGCCTTGCGGTCGGCCGCCTCTTGCGGGGTCTCGGGTCGGCCGAGGTGGGCGACGACGCGAGCCATCAGTCGTCACCCTCGCCGCGGGCGGCGTCGAGGCGACGCTTCGCGCCGAGCAGCCATTCCTCGCAGCGGGCGTAGAGCTTCTCGCCGCGTTCCCACAGTGCGAGCGACTCTTCGAGGGTCGGGGCGCCCTGCTCGAGCTCGGCGACCACGCGCACGAGTTCGTCGCGGGCCTGCTCGAACGACAGGTTCGCGACGTCGACGGCGGGGCCGGGGGTCGTCGCGGTCATGGCATCCATTCTAGGCGCGCCCCGCCGACACCCCGTCGCCGGGTGCCTCGTCGTCGAGCGGACGATCGACGGATGCCGAGGATTCGGCCGGCTCCGCGCTCTCACGGCTGCGGGTCGCGGCTCCGTGGGCGACGGCGTCGGGGACGCCGCCCTCCGAGCGGGCGGTCAGCGTTCCTTCTTCGATCGTGAGTCGCAGGGCGGTGCCGGCGGGTGCCTGGGCCGCGTCTCGCAGGACCGAGCCGTCGGGCAGCTGGGCGATCGCGTAGCCGCGGGCGAGCGTCGCCAACGGCGAGAGCGCGCGCAACCCCGCGCCCAGTTCGCTCGTGCGCCGCCGCTCGGCCTCGATGCGGCGGTCGACGATGTCGCGCCCGCGGTTCGAGAGCATCCACAGCTCCTGGGCGCGGGAGGTGAGCATGGAATGGGGAGTGCGCAGGGCCGGTCGCGAACGAATCTGCTCGAGCTGCGCGATGTCGTGCAGCACGCGTTGGGTGAGACGCCCCGTGAGCCGGGCGCGCAGCTGCGAGACGAGCGCCCGCTGCTCGCTCACGTCGGGCACCACGCGCTTGGCGGCGTCGGTGGGCGTCGAGGCGCGCACGTCCGCGACCTCGTCGAGGAGCGGCCGGTCGTTCTCGTGCCCGATGGCGCTGACGACGGGAGTGGATGCCGCGGCCACCGCGCGCAGCAAGCGCTCGTCGCTGAAACCGAGCAGCGTTTGCGGGTCTCCGCCGCCGCGAGCGATCACGATCACGTCGACCTCGGGGTCGGCATCCAGGATCTTCAGGGCCGCGAGGGTCTCGGGGACGCACCGGTCGCCCTGGACGGCGGCGTGCTGGGTGCGAAAGCGCACGCGAGGCCAGCGGAGCTCGGCGTTTCGGTGGACGTCCTTTTCGGCGTCGGAGTTCTCGCCCGTGATGAGACCGATGCAGTGGGGGAGGAACGGCAGCTTCTTCTTGCGCACCGGGTCGAACAGGCCCTCGGAGCGCAGCTGGACACGGAGGCGCTCCAAGCGCTCGAGCTGTTCTCCGAGCCCCACGTGCCGCATCGCCGAGATCGCGAACGAGAAATCGCCGGTGCGGGGGAAGTAGTCGGCCTTCACGCACGCGACGACGTGGTCGCCCACCTTCAGGTCTTTCGGCAAGCGGTTGAGGGTGCTCGACCAGATGCGGAAAGCGACCGTCGACTCGGTGCCGAGGTCTTTGAGGCGCCCGAAGACGTTGCCACCGCGGCGGTTGAACGAGGTGATCTCGCCCTCGACCCAGACCGAGCCCCAGCGCTCGATGAAGCCGCGGATCGTGTCGTTCAGTCGCGACACCGACGTGGGGGCGTCGGTGCTCGAGTCGCGGGGGTGCACGCTGTCGGCGGGCGGGGCCTGGCCCGCGATGGTCTCGGGCTGAAACGAAGTCATGGTCTCCGGAGGGTCGAGGGGGGCGGTTCGGCCGGTGTTCAGGGGCGTCCCGGTAGAATCGAGGCGTGAGCTCACCTGCCGTCCACCTGCCCGTTCCCCGTATCCCGGGTCGACGCGGGCGGCTCCAGGATATCCCCGTGAAGGGCCAGAAGAAGGTGCTGCTGGCGGCGCCCCGAGGCTACTGCGCCGGTGTCGACCGCGCGGTCATCGCCGTCGAGAAGGCCCTCGAGCGTTACGGCGCCCCGGTCTACGTGCGCAAGCAGATCGTGCACAACATCCACGTCGTGACCGAACTCGAGAAGAAGGGTGCGATCTTCGTTGAAGAGGTCGACGAGGTTCCCTCGGGCGCCCACGTCGTGTTCAGTGCCCACGGTGTGTCGCCGGCCGTCGTGTCCGCGGCATCCGACCGGGGCCTGCAGGCGATCGATGCGACGTGCCCGCTCGTGACCAAGGTGCACCGCGAGGCCGTGCGCTTCGCCCGTGACGACTTCGAGATCCTGCTGATCGGTCACGAGGGGCATGAAGAGGTCGAGGGCACGGCCGGCGAGGCCCCCGAGCACGTGACGGTGGTGAACTCTCCCGACCACGCCGACACCATCGAGGTGCGCGACCCCTCGAAGGTGGTGTGGCTCTCGCAGACCACGCTGTCCGTCGACGAGACGATGGAGACCGTGCGGCGCCTGCGCGAGCGCTTCCCGCAGCTGCAGGATCCGCCCTCCGACGACATCTGCTACGCCACTCAGAACCGGCAGGTCGCGATCAAGAAGGTCGCCGTCGGTGCGGACCTCGTCATCGTGGTGGGTTCGGCGAACAGCTCCAACAGCGTCCGGCTGGTCGAGGTCGCCCTCGAGCACGGCGCCAAGGCCGCCTACCGTGTCGACTACGTCGACGAGGTCAAGCAGGAGTGGCTCGAGGGAGTCGAGACGGTCGGCGTCACCAGCGGCGCCTCGGTCCCCGAGGTCCTGGTGACCGAGGTGCTCGACGAGCTCGCGGGAGCGGGCTACCGCGACATCGAAGAGGTGCGCACCGCCGAGGAAGACCTCATCTTCTCGCTCCCCAAGGAGCTGCGACAGGATTCCAGCGGCAAGCGCGACGAGCGCGCGCTGGGCGGCCGGGGGCGCGCGTGAGCGACGCCGAGCCGCGCACTCCGGCCGACGAGGCCCGCCCTCGTCCGCAGTACGGCGAATACGCCACCCCCGAAGAGCAGCGCGCGCGCATCCGGCGTCCCGAGGTGACCGAGGCCCTCGAGGCCGGCGTAGCCCCGCAGCCGGAACCGGTCGTCGAACAGCGTGCCGCGGCGAAGCCCTCGCCGATGCCCGCTCTCACCACCCGCGGGGGCCAGATCGACCGGATCGTGACGTTCGGCCTGCTCATCTACGGTCTGTTCTCGGTCGTCACCAGCATCATCCAGCTGCTCAACTTCCCCGAGTACGCGAACAACTTCGCCCGGGTCTTCCGGGTCGATGCGACGTTCACGAACCTCACGGCCGGATATCTCTGGGGCGCCGCGGCCGCGGCCGTCACCGGCATCGGGTGGCTGCTCACGGCGATGTTCACCTGGCGGTCCATGAAGCGCGGGCGTATCTCGTTCTGGATCCCCATCGTCGGGGCGCTGGTCAGCACGGTCATCGCCGCCGTCCTGTCTCTGGTCGGCATGGCGAGTGATCCGCAGTTCTTGTCGGCCGTCATGGGCAGCGTCTCGAACTGAACCGTTCTGCGCGGCATCCCGTGTTCCTAGAAGAAGAGGGAAAGGGGATGCCGCGGTGCGAGACGAACACGCGCAGCTGACCGCGCTGTACGACGCGCACGCGACCCCCGTCTGGCGCTACGTCGTGAGCCTCACCGGTGATCACGCGGGAGCCGACGATGTCGTACAAGAGACGCTGCTGCGCGCCTGGCGGACGCCTCGGGTGATGAGCGACGATCCCGCGAAGCTGCGGTCGTGGATGTACACCGTCGCCCGCAACCTCGTCATCGACGAAGCGCGAAGCGCGCGGCGTCGGCACGAGCATCCGGTCGACGAACTGCCCGAGGTGGTCCGCGACGACGACACCGACGCGATGTTCGACGCCCTCCTCGTGGAAGAGGCGCTCGCCACCCTGACTCCTGACCACCGCGCCGTCATCGTCAGCGCTTACTACGGTGGGCGCAGCGTCGCTCAGGCCGCCGAGGAGCTCGGCATCCCGGCCGGAACCGTCAAATCGCGACTGCATTACGCGGTGCGGGCATTGCGGCTCGCGCTGCAGGAGAGGGGGGTGACCCGATGAACGACGAACACGATCGCCTGTCTATGTCAGACGGCGCCTACGTGTTGGGGGCCCTGTGTGCCTCGGACCGCGCCGAATTCGAGGCTCACCTGGCGGTGTGCGCCGAATGCCGAGCGTCTGTGGCCGAGCTCGCTCCCACCGCGGGCCTTCTTTCCCGGCTTTCCCCCGAACGGGCTCGAGCGCTCAGCGCGACGACCGGACCTGTTCCGCTGGCCTCACCCGACCCGGCTCTGCGGGGACGCGTCGTCGAGGCCGCCCGACGTCGTCGCACGCGCCGCGTGGCAGTGTGGACGCTCGCGGCATCCATCGCCCTGGTCGCCGTCGCGGTGCCGAGCGTCTTCGCCGTGAACAGTGCGGTGCAGCAGTCCTCGGGGACGGTCTATGCCCTCGACGACGTGGCCGGCGCGCCACTCGAAGCCTCGGTCAAGCTCACGTCGGCGCCCTGGGGCACTCGCATCGACCTCGTCTGCCAGTACACGGGGCAGGTGCTCGACGCCCCTCCGGGCGGCTGGCCCTACGCTCTCGCGATCACCGACGACTCGGGCACGACGAGCGTGCTCTCGACCTGGCGCGCCGACCCGGGCTCGACCACCGAGCTGAGCGCCGGCACCGACCTCTCCGCCTCCAACATCGGTGCGGTCGAGATCCGATCGCTCGACGGCGACACCGTCGTGATGCGGCGGGAGTTCGAGTGACCCGCTCGTCTGCCCGTCGTCCTCCGACGATCTAGCATCGATCCATGCCTCACCTCGTTTGCCGTCTGCGCCGTCCACAGCCTGCACCCGGATTCCGGATCCGTCGGGGTGACGGCGATCGACAAGCGCGCCATCGAGGGGAGCGTGCGCGTCGGCAAGCTCGGCATCCGCTCCGACGTGCAGGCGAGTCGAAAGCACCACGGCGGGCCGGACAAGGCGGTCTACGCCTACGCCGAGGAAGACGCGACGTTCTGGGAGCGTGAGCTGGATCGCGAGCTGCATCCCGGCTGGTTCGGCGAGAACCTGCGCATCGCGGGACTCGACGTCAATGGTGCGCGTGTCGGCGAGATCTGGCGCATCGGCGACACCGTCGAGGTCGAGGTGACGATGCCGCGCACCCCGTGCGCGACCTTCGCGCGATGGGTCGGCGGCTCGACGGCGCGGGGCTGGGTGAAGCGCTTCTCCGACGAGGGGCGGCTCGGCGCGTACCTTCGGGTCCGTCGCGCGGGCGACGTGCGAGCCGGGGATGCCATCGAGGTGCTGTCCTCGCCCGAGGGGGCGCCCACCGTGCTCGAGGTGTACGGGAGCTGAGCCGCGTCGTCTCACGGGTGGTCGGCGCGCCGAGACGGCATTTCGCTGACAGTTCGGTTGCAGCCTGACGCCGGATCGTCAGCGAGATGGTGTTTCGCCGGACCGAAACGCCCGGCCCGGGGCTCGGCATCCGGAAACGACGAACGCCCCGGCTCGAGCCGGGGCGTTCGCGCAGACGTGTTCGGTCAGTGCTGGGACTGGCCGTACGAGCCGAGCTGCTTCGTGGCCTCGACCACGCGGACGGCCATCGCCGACTCGGCGACCTTGCCCCAGGCGCGGGGGTCGTAGAGCTTCTTGTTGCCGACCTCTCCGTCGAGCTTGAGCACGCCCTCGTAGTTCGAGAACATGTAGCCCGCGATCGAGCGCGTGAAGGCGTACTGGGTGTCGGTGTCGATGTTCATCTTCACGACGCCGTTGGCGACCGCGAGGGCGATCTCTTCGTCGGTCGAGCCGCTGCCGCCGTGGAACACGAGGTCGAGGGGCTTGGCGCCGGTGCCGAACTTGGCGGCGATGCCCTCCTGGATCTCACCGAGCAGCTCGGGGCGGAGCTTGACGCCACCGGGCTTGTACACACCGTGCACGTTGCCGAAGGTGAGGGCCGAGATGTAACGACCGTTCTCGCCGAGACCGAGGCGCTCGACGGCCTTGGACACGTCAGCGACGGTCGTGTAGAGAGCCTCGTTCGAGCCCTCGTGCTGCACGCCGTCTTCTTCGCCGCCGACGACGCCGACCTCGATCTCGAGGATGGCGTTGATGTTCTTCATGCGGGGAAGGAGCTCCGCCGCGATGTCGATGTTCTCGTCGAGAGGAACGGCCGAGCCGTCCCACATGTGCGACTGGAAGATCGGGTTGCGGCCGGCCTTGACCTCTTCCTCAGAGGCTTCGAGCAGCGGCAGGACGAAGCCGGGCAGGGCGTCCTTGGGGCAGTGGTCGGTGTGGAGGGCGACCGTGATGGGGTAGTTCTTCGCGACCTCGGTCACGTACTTGGCGAATGCGAGAGCTCCGGTGGCGCGGGCCTTGACGGTGTGGCCTGCGAAGTAGTCGGCACCGCCCGTGGTGACCTGCAGGATGCCGTCGGAGCCGGCCTCGGTCAGGCCCTGGAGCACGGAGTTGATGGTCTGCGAGCTCGAGACGTTGATCGCGGGGTACGCGAAGCCGCCGGCCTTCGCGCGGTCCAGCATGTCGGCGTACTGCTCAGGGGAAGCGACGGGCATGGAGGTGCTCCTTGGTGTTGTCGGGACACCGTCACTCTAGCGAAGCCACCGGATCGTGACGCGGCGGGCACGGCAGGAAGAGGACACTTCTGCCGAACCGTTAAGAACCGTGATTCCTTCGTTGCACATCCGGTCAAATCCGGCGATTGTCCACGCTTTGCTGGATACAGTGGCCGCATGGTGAGCCTGACTGCCGACATGAGCCCTTTGCACCCCGACCGCAACCTGGCGCTCGAGCTGGTGAGAGCGACCGAGGCGGCGTCCATCCGTGCGGTCCCGTTCATCGGCCGGGGCGACAAGGAAGCCGCTGACGGAGCGGCCGTCGACGCGATGCGCGCGTTCTTCAGCACGGTCAACTTCGACGGAACGATCGTGATCGGTGAGGGCGAGAAGGACAACGCGCCCATGCTCTACAACGGTGAGCGCGTCGGCAGCGGCCGCGGACCCCAGTGCGATGTGGCCGTCGACCCGATCGACGGCACGTCGCTGACCGCCGCGGGGCGCCAGAACGCCCTCTCGGTCATCGCCGTCTCGGATCAGGGCACGATGCTCGACGCATCGAGCGTCTTCTACATGGACAAGCTCGTCACGGGCCCGGCCGGAGTCGGCGTCGTCGACATCCGACTCCCCATCGCCGAGAACATCCGCCTCCTGGCGAAGGCGCTCGGCAAGCCCGTCGACGAGATCGTGGTGTCGGTGTTGAACCGTCCGCGGCACGAGAAGCTCATCGCCGAGATCCGCGAAGCCGGGGCCGGCACGCGGCTCATGAGCGACGGTGACGTCGCCGGCGGCATCAACGCCGCCCGCCACAACGCCCGCACCGACATGTGCGTCGGCATCGGCGGCAGCCCCGAGGGCATCGTGACCGCGTGCGCGATCAAGGCTCTGGGCGGCCACATCCAGGGTGTCCTGGCCCCGCGCAACGACGACGAGAAGGAGAAGGGCCGGGATGCCGGCCTCCAGGTCGACGGCGAGGTCTACGAGGCCGATGGTCTGGTGAAGGGCAAGAACACGATCTTCGTCGCGACGGGCGTCACCGACGGCCAGCTCGTGCAGGGTGTGCGTCGCGAGGGGGACTTCCTGTACACCGAGAGCGTCGTGCTGCGTGGCGCCTCGGGAACGCTTCGCCGCATCTCGTCGGAGCACCTGACGTCGAAGTGGCTGTGACGTTTGGGCTGACGCTTCGGCGTTGAGTCGCTGGGCGGACGCCACGGCGTTGACGTCACGGCGCTGACGCCACGGTGCTGACGCCACGGTGCTGACGCCACGGTGCTGATGTGCGAGTGCTGACGCCACGGCGCTGGGGTCTCGCTAGGACTCTGGAGTCGGTGTCGCGATGTCGTCGTGAGCTTGTGTTGGGGGCTTTCCGTCCGAGACACCTCTGATCGTGAGACTGCATCTCGCTGACAGATCGGTTGCAAGTCGCAACTGTCTTGTCAGCGGAATGCCGTCCCGGCGGTGGGGCGGGGGCCCGGCGTCCGAGCACGCTCCGGCGCCCGGGGGAACCGGCGACGTGCCGAGAGTCCCGCGATGTGCAGATACAGCCGGGCGTGTCGTGACGCAAGCGTGACCGGCCCAGGAGGCCGTGTCTGGCAGAATCGAACGCAGTGTCAACGGCGACGCTGTGTTCTTCCGAGACCCGAAGGGGGATCGTCCATGGCAGCTCCGACGAATCACACCGCACCTCAGACAGGTGCACAGGCGGTCATCGCCAGCGCGGTCGATCCCGCGCGTCGACCGGACGTGCTGTTGCGCGTGCGTCGCGACGAGGGTCACGAGGTCAGCGCGTGGTGGATGGTCGGCGCGTTCGTCGCCGTTTCGACCGCCGTGGTCAGCCTGCTGAGCTGGGTTCCCGGCGGCGCCTGAGCCGCACCGCCGTCGTTCCGCTCGCTCCTGTGAACGCGGCGATGGGCGCGTGACCCTCTACGACTCGTCGTCGAAGAGACCCGCCCGCTCGCGAATGGCTCCCACATCGGCGTGCGCCGTCGCCTGGTCGCCCGCGGTGTCTTCCCGTGGAGCGTCGCCGTCCCCCATCTCGATCATCTCGGGCGCCGTCCACCGACGCGGTGCCGCTTCGAGAGCGGCGGGCGCGGAAACCGCGTCGAGCTTCGTCTCGTCGATACCGGGAAACTTGCGCGCCGTCACGAGTACCCGCGACTCCAACGATCCGGCGAACCGGTTGTAGCTGTCGACGGTCTTCTCGATCGCCCGTCGCAGGTCGTTCGCGTGCTCGGCGAGCTTTCCGACGCGTTCGTACAGCTCCGTGCCCAGCGCGAAGAGCGTCCGGGCTTCGTCGGACACGTCCTGCTGGGTCCAGGTGAACGCGACGGTCTTGAGCACCGCCCACAGGTTGACGGGGGAGGCGAGAGCCACACGTCGCGTGAAGGCGTAGTCGAGCAGGGTCGGGTCTTCGTCGAGGGCCGACGCGAGCAGCGACTCGCTCGGGAGGAAGCACACGACGAACTCCGGGCTCGTGGTGAGGCCCGCCCAGTACGCCTTCTTCGCCAGAGCATCGACGTGCGCGCGCACCGCTCTCGCGTGCTTGGCGAGAAGCGCCGCACGACGGGCCCCCTCGTCGCCGTGCGCCGTCACCGGAATCGCGCTTGCCTGCAGATACGCGTCGAGGGGGACCTTGGCATCCACCGCCAGGGACTTGCCTCCGGGGAGGCGCACCACCATGTCGGGGCGACCAGCACCGGCGTCGCTCGAGATCGCCGTCTGCAGGTCGAAGTCGACGTAGCGCGTGAGCCCGGCGGCTTCGACGACCCGGCGCAGCTGGGTCTCGCCCCAGACGCCCCGCGTGGTTCCGGAGCGCATGGCTGAGGCGAGCGACTCGGTGGTCGCGCGAAGGGCCTCGTCGGCTTCGCGGGACAGGCGCAGTTGCTCGCCGAGGGCGGAGTACTGCTCGACCCGGTCGCGCTCGAGGCCGTCGACCTTGCGCTGCATGGCGTCGAGCGTCTCGCGTACCGGGTCGAGCGCGCGCAGTACGGTCTGCTCCCGGCGCTCGCGCTCTTCGCGGGCCGCTTGGTCGGCGCGCGATTGACCCACGAGCTCGCGGTACAGCGAGATCTGGTGGTCGAGCTGCGCCTGCACGCCGTCGCGCGCGGTCTCGGCCGCGGCCACCCGTGCGCCCAGGGCCTGCTCGCCGACGGCGTGGCGGGTGGCGGTGCGCGAGGAACCCACGAACCACCCGCCGACGACGCCGACGGCGAGGGCGAGGATCGCGAAGACGAGAGCGATGGCATCCATGGGGTCAGCTTGCACCAGACCTCCGACATCGCCGGAGAGACTGTCCGATGGGGGTTAGGCGACCGCCCGCTCGGCGGGCTCGGCGACGATCTGCGAGACCCGCACGCCCAGATGCGCAGCCAGGGCGTGCACGTCATCGACGCCCGCGCGGCGGGCGCAGTCGATCGTGATCTCGGCACAGGCGACGGCGTCGGCGAGAGCGTCGTGGTGCGCGAAGGGGGAGCAACCCGCCTCGGCGGCGACAAGCGGAAGGCGGTACGAATCGAGCGTGTACGTCTTGCGAGACATCTGCACACTGCACATGTAGCGGTACGGCGGGCACTCGTCGCCGGTCGCGGCGCACGCGCGACGCAGCACCGACATGTCGAAGCCTGCGTTGTGCGCGACCAGGACGTCGGCTCCCGCGAAAGCGGTCAGACGCTCGAGCTGCGCCGACCAGTCGGGGGCGTTCACCACGTCGGAGGGCTGAATGCCGTGGATCCCGACGTTGATCGGGGCGAAGTGGTCGTGACCGGCGGGAGGCTTTATCAGCCAGGCCGCGGTTGCGACGACACGGCCGTCGCGGACACGGGCAAGACCCACCGCGCACGCCGACGCACCACTGGAGTTCGCCGTCTCGAAGTCGATCGCGGTGAAGTCCAAAGCCACGAGACCACACTGCGGCGGGACCGCCGTGTCGCGGAGGAGGCGCGCCGGGGCGGGTTCGCACAGCCGCTGATGTCTGCCCGACCCCGGAGGCGGCCTGCCCGTGCCGTCGCGCGGAGATCATCGACGACACGCCGGCCTCTGGCATCCGCCCACGTCGTGTCGCCCCCAAACTCCGCGGGACGGATCGCGGGCGGCGGGTCGTTCGCGCCCCGCCACCCCTTTCGACCGCGAACGGGGCATGTCGGAGGGGCGGCGTAGGGTCGGGGACATGACCGATCGCGAGAAGTCGACCTCGTTCGGGCAGGCGGCCTCCGCCTACGAATCCGGGCGTCCGGGGTATCCCGCCGAGGCCGTGGCGTGGTTGCTTGCGCCCGTGCGGGAGCCGGGCCGCGCGCTCCGCGTGGCCGACGTCGGCGCGGGGACGGGCAAGCTCACACGCGCCGTCGTCGAGCTCGGCGCCGACGTGGTGGCGGTGGATCCGGACGCCGACATGCTCGCGACCCTGCGAGAGAACGCGCGGGGCGTGCCCACGTTCGTCGGGACGGCCGAGAATCTGCCCCTGCCCGATTCCGGCCTGGACGCCGTCGTCATGGGTCAAGCCTGGCACTGGGTCGACGTCGAGCCGGCGTCTCTCGAGACCGCCCGCGTGCTGCGCAGCGGGGGAGTGCTCGGGCTCATCTGGAACATCCGCGACGACCGGGTCGACTGGGTGCGGCGGCTCACCGCGGCCATGGGCGGCTCGAACGCCGAGGTCCTTCTCGCCACGGGCGGCCCACGCGTCGCCGAGCCCTACGCCCACCTCGAGCACCGCGAGTGGTCATGGGAACGGCGCATCACCCTGCCGCAGTTGCGTGACCTGGTCGTCTCGCGCAGCGACATCATCACGGCGAGCCCCGAGAAGCGCGCGGGCATCGAGGCTGCGGTCGATAAAGTCGTGGCATCCGTTCCCGAACTTGTGAACGCAGGCTCGGTCGCGTTGCCGTACGTGACCCACGCGTTCCGGGCGCGGCGGCCGTGACGCGAGTGGCCGGTCTCCGGGCCGGGTAACCTGGACTCCCGTGGCTCTTACCATCGGAATCGTCGGCCTTCCCAACGTCGGAAAATCGACCCTCTTCAACGCTCTGACCAAGAACTCGGTGCTCGCGGCGAACTACCCGTTCGCCACCATCGAGCCCAACGTCGGGGTCGTGAACCTTCCCGATGTGCGCCTGCAGAAGCTCGCCGACGTGTTCGGCAGCGAGCGGCTCGTGCCCGCTGCGGTGTCGTTCGTCGACATCGCCGGCATCGTCCGCGGCGCGAGCGAGGGCGAGGGCCTCGGCAACCAGTTCCTCGCGAACATCCGTGAAGCGGATGCCATCGCTCAGGTCGTCCGCGGATTCGCCGACGACGATGTGGTCCACGTCGACGGTTCGGTCAACCCGGCCAATGACATGGAGACCATCAACGCCGAGCTGCAGCTCGCCGACCTCCAGACGCTCGAGAAGGCCATCACCCGGTACGAGAAAGAGGTCAAGGGCAAGAAGCTCGACCCCTCCGTGCTCGAGGCCGCCCAGGCTGCGCAAGACGCTCTTCAGCGTGGCGTGCTGCTGTCGGCATCCGGAATCGACCTCTCACCGATCCGCGAGTTGGGGCTGCTCACGGCCAAGCCGTTCATCTTCGTTTTCAACGTCGACGAGGCCGTGCTCACTGATCAGTCGCGCAAGGACGAGCTCGCCGCGTTGGTCGCACCCGCGAAGGCCGTGTTCCTCGACGCGAAGATCGAGTCGGAGCTGATCGACCTCGACCCCGAGGACGCGGCCGAGCTGCTGGCATCGACCGGCCAAGACGAGTCCGGTCTCGACCAGCTCGCCCGCATCGGGTTCGACACGCTCGGCCTTCAGACCTACCTCACCGCCGGTCCCAAAGAAGCCCGTGCCTGGACGATCCCGCAGGGCGCGAAGGCGCCGCAGGCCGCCGGTGTCATCCACACCGACTTCGAGAAGGGCTTCATCAAGGCCGAAGTCATCTCGTTCGAAGACCTCGTCGAGCTGGGCTCGGTCGCCGACGCCCGCGCGAAGGGCAAGGCGCGTCTCGAGGGCAAGGACTACGTCATGCAGGATGGCGACGTGGTGGAGTTCCGCTTCAACAACTAGTGAGGCGTGTCCACATGCGGCAGAGTGATGCCGTGTATCTCGATGCCACGACACGTCCGAATGTCCGTGCGCGCGTGTTGCCTGCAACCGGAATATCGCTCGCGACGTGGATAGTGATGTGGTGCGCCCAGAGCATCCCGACTTTGTGTGCGCTTGCGAATCCGTGCCCGCCTGAAGACGTGCGCGTGGCTCCCGCGCTGCTCTTCGGTGGACTCCTGTTGGTACCGACGGGTGCCCTCATTCTTACCGCCCGGACCGGGCGATCCTGGGCGTGGATGCGAACCCTGTCCTATGTCGTGCTGGTCGGGTTGGCGCTTGGCGGGCTGGGTGCGGTCCTGTTCTCCGGTGGATTCACGGTTCCGCTCGTCTAGATGTCATGGACATCGACAACGTGACGTGGTGGAGTTCCGCTTCAACAACTGAGTCTTCCGCGAGTGCGGAGACGACAGAAGCGGCCCGCACACGCCGACCGGCCTGCTGCGCGCCTGCGCACATATCTCGTGGCCGTGACAGCCGTAGGGTCGTGAGCTCTCGCGGGACGACCGAGACGGGTGGATCGCCCGGGGACGGGACCGGGTTGGTCCCCGCGCTAACGTTGCGCCCATGATCCGGAACAACCGAGCATCTCTGTGCGTGTACAGCGATACCTACACCGTGGCGCAGATCAGCGACATGCTCGGTTTGGAACCGGAAAGCTTCGGCGACATCGGCGATCTGACTCCGTCCGGGCGTGCCGGTCGAAACCTCAAACCGCAGTATCTGACCTATCAGCGAACGCTCTGGAGTTTGCACGAGAACTCGCTCGGGGCGGATGCCGAGGACGAAACCGGGTTCTCCGCGCTGAGACGGTTGGTGGAACGGGCGCTCCCCGTCGCGGACCGGCTTGCCGATCTCCGCAACGGTGGAGAGACGATCATCTGGTGGTCGGGAGACTCCGACACCATGCAGGGCGGGTTCGTCCTGGAGGTCGACCTCATCGCGAAGTTGAGTGTTCTCGGATGCCCTATGTACGGAACAGCCTTTCTCGGCGAAGGTGCGGAGGAGAACGAAGGATCGTGAGAAATTCAGGCATCATCACGGCTCGAGGCTGATGAGATTATGTACCGCGTTGTCGTGCAGGATCTCATTCCCCCAAGGTTGCCTCGCTCTGTCGAGCCCCTGGACCTCGGGTATAGCCTCGTCGCCGTGACGCACATTCCTCCTGCTCGTCGTGTCATCCGTCTCTTCCCTGATTACTCTCGCGACTGGCCGCTCTGGGAGAACTCGACGCCCACCTGGGATGTCGGGTACACGACAACCCCTGAGATGTACGGGCTGTCCGACGCGCTGACGAAGGAGCTCGCCGAGTGGAACACGTTGTGGGAGTCGCAGTTCGATCCGTTTGACGGTTGGAGAAGTGATTCTGCCCGAGAAGCCTGGCGGAAAGCCGGCGCGGAGATCGCGAGGCGTCTGCAGGCGGAAGTCATCGCATTCGCCGACGTTCAGTACGAGCCGTGGCCGCTCGGGAGTGACGACCGGTAGCCTTTGACGCGCCATGTTGGTCGGCTCTGACGCGGACGCAGAGACCCTGCCGAGCAGACATTCGGAGGCTAGCAGGCACGTAGGGCACCCCGCTGGTCGCTCTCGGGGTCGCCCTCGGGATTGCCGTGCTCATGCTGTTCGTCGCTGGGGCCGCTGTGGGTGTCCGTGTCAGATGTCGTCGCTGCGGCGGCGGATGAGGGTCGTCGCGCCTGAGTGCGCGTTCCCGAGATGCCTCGCGTTGCGAAGCGTTCCGTGGGGGTCGGAGTGACCGCTAGGGTCGGGCACGTGACCACCCCCGAGCCCGCCCGCGTCGACGACCTCGCCTCCTTCGCCGCAGCGAATGGCTGGACCTACCAGCCGACCGCCGAACCCCCTGCGCTTTCTGGTGACATGTGGGAGTACGCCACGGCGGGCAACGTCCAGGACCGCATCGCCGGACCGGGGTGGGAGGCCGGCCGGATCGTCGGCGGGGCGAGGAAGGCCGAGAACGTCCGCCAGAGCGGGATCGTCACGATTCGGACGAGCGTCTCGGTGAATGTGCCGGTGAAGAGCATCAACCTCGGCTACCTGGCGATCCGGTTGCCCCGGCAACTGCCGCACTTCGTTCTCGATGCGCGGAGCAACGACGGCATCCTGTCGTCTCTCCAGCACCGACCACAGCGCAAGCAGCGACTCTCGCTCGAAGGCGACTTCGACACGCACTTCCATCTCTTCGCACCGAAGGGGTACGAGCGCGACGCCCTGTACGTCTTCACGCCCGACCTCATGGCTCTGCTGATCGATGAGACGGGCGACCTCGACGTCGAGGTGCGCGATGACATGCTCATCGTCTACCGCCCGGGTGGCTTCGACCTGCACGACCCCGCGGTCTGGGACCGTTTCGCGCGCATCCGGGCCACGGTGGGGGCGAAGGCGTGGACCCAGACCGACGGGTACAGCGACGATCGCGCGGTACCGGGGCTGTCGGCATCCATGGGTCCGGAGGGGCGCCGGCTCAAGCGCAGCCTGCCACGCTGGGTCTGGATAGGAATCGGAATTGCGGCGGCTGCCGTTCTCGTTCCGGTGGGCATCCTGATCGCGGTCTTCAGCGTGGCGACGTCGTTCTAGGCAGACGTCAGGTCCCCACCGCCGCCTGCGCGCGGCGGGCGAGCTGGGCGCCGTCGATCCCCGGCCAGCCGTGCAGGCCGTCGGCATGGGATGAGGGCAACGCCTCGGCGCCCCACACCGCGCCCGCGAGAGAACCGGCGATGGCCGCGACCGTGTCGGTGTCGTTGCCGCCACGGACCGCACGCTCGATCGCGTCGAGGGGCGAGGTTGCACCGGCCACCGCGGACAGTGCGCCCTGGAACGCCCGGACGATCCAGCCGTTCGCCTGCCGGAAGTCTCGCGGATGCCGCCCCTCGGTCGCGTCGATGAGGTCGGCCCAACGGTCGCGGCGTTCGACGGGTACGAGGTCGAGTTGTGCGCGTATGTCGAGTTCTCCGGTCAGGATGCCGTGGCGGATGGCCCCGCACCACAGGGCGCACGCGTCGAGATTGTCGTCTTCCCAGTGGGTCAGGCGAGCGACGGCTCCGGCCGCCGCGGCCATCTCCTCGCGGGGACGCTCGAGGTAGCCGAGGGCCAGGGGTCCGGTGCGCATGAGCGAGCCGTTGCCTCCGCTGCGACCCGATGCGTCGTGCACGGCACGAGAGGCCGCGGTGATGGCATCCATTCGTCCGCCGGCGGGGATGCGGGACAAAACCTGGCGCGTCTGCGCTCCGACGTCGAGCGCGTCGCGAGCCCATTCCTGCCAGCGGCGGACGATGGTCTCAAGCGACCCGGCGTCTTCGAGCCGGTGGCCGGCGGCGAGTTCGTCGAGGATCGGGACGGCCATGCTCGTGTCGTCGGTCCACTCGCGCTCGCCGTGGCCGAAGTGGCCGCGGCCGAAAGCGGGGATGACGTCGTCGGCGAGCGCGGGGCCGAACTCGTACGCCGAGCCGAGGGCGTCGCCCGCGGCGGAGACGAGCACCGCACCGACAGCGCGATCGACCTGGGCGGGGGAGAGGCTGGTCATGAGGTCAGCCTAGGAGGGCGCCCTCTCAGATGTCGCTGAAGTCGTTCGCCGGCAGGATGATCTGGACCACCGAGTCGCCGTCGAGCACGAGCATCACGTACTCGCGGCCGACCTCGCCCGGGCGCTGCAACGACTGCGTCCCGGGGGCATCGCGCGTGTCCAGCCGCAGCTCGGTGGAGTCGAAGCCCTCCGTGGCGCCCGCCGCGACGGCTTCGGCGCGGGTCGAGCCGACACCGATGCCCCCCGTGGTGACGATCGGATGGCCGGACACCGTGGGCGTGGACACGCGAACGGAGGCGGCCCGTGTGGATCCGTCGTTCGGCACGGTCAGCGTGAACCCGGGCCACTCAAGAGCGGTGAGCTCGAGGGCGCCGCCGTAGGGGCCTTGCACTGCCGACCGCGTGGGAGCCGTGCCGAGCGCCGCCGTCCAGGCGTCCACGGCGTTCAGCGTGTACTCGAGGGTCGACCCCGCGGCGATGGAGGCGCCGTCGAGAGAGACGATCAGGACGGCATCGCTCGCCGGTGCTACCGCGCCCGCGGTGGGCGAAGGCGTCGGGGTCGGCTTCACGGTCGGTGTGAACGCCGGCGTGGCCGCGTCCGTCGTCACCGGTTCCGGAGCCGGCGGCGGGACGCAGGCGCTGAGCCCGAGGGCGGAAACAACCGCGATCGTCAGGAGAAAAACCGAGCGCCTCATCCTCGAACGCTACCGGCGGGGCGGGTCGGCCTCAACGGGCCGCGGGTGCATTCGCTCGTCGAGAGCTCAGGCCTTGGCATCCCTTCGATGCGTCCTCGACGAACGGGGGCGTTCTCGGCGCTCAGCCCAGCTCGCTCGGATGGGTGAGGCGCCACCACAGGGTCGGCTCCTCGATCGCTCCCGAGATCTTGACGCTGGCGGAAGTCGTCTTCGGGCCGGCGGTCCAGACGACCGAACCGACCACCTCGCCGTCGGCGTAGTTCTGGGGGGTCGTCGTATCGAGGGTCACCGTCACCGGGGTGTCCGACCAGGTCCGGACCTTGGTGGTCTGCGCGAGCACGAGCGAGGCCTTCGATCCCCACGGCGTGGTGATCGTGCCGACGTCGTCGCCGACGGTTCCCAGCGGGATGTCGTGGAACCCGTCGCTGATGCTCTGCAGCAGCCCCCGCACATCTGCGTCGGTGCTCTCATGGGTCTCGCCGCTGAGCCGCACGCCCGTGATCTTCAAGGGAGAACCGATTCCCACGTCGAGCGACGAAGTGAACAGCAGATTGAACGTGCCGTCACCGAGATTGCCGGTCTTCAGACCCGTGATACCGAGCGTGCCCAACAGATCGTTGGTGTTGTAGACGGTGCCGACGCCGGTGATCTGCGCCGAGCGGGTGCCGGTGATCTGGGCGATGACGGGGTTCGCTTGCGCGAGTCCCGCGAGCGTGAGCAGATCCGTCGGCGTGCTGGCATTGCGGGGGTCGATGCCCGTGGCATCCACGATCCTGGTGTCGTTCAGGCCGTTCTTGCTCAGCCATGAACGGGCCGCCGACACGTACGCCCCCTCGGAACCGAAACCCCACCGGGCGACGGCGACGGCGTAGTTGGCGGCCGAGGGCAGAAGCATGGTCGTGAGCGAGTCGTGCAGCGACAGCTTGAGCCCATCGGGCATCGGTGCGATGACCGCACCCTGCACGTAGAACTGGTCGTAGAGGTCGGTGTCGGCCTCGGTGTACGAGATGGTCGGACCGGGATCCGTGGGGCCGGTCAGCGGGTGGGCGTCGAGGACGACGAGGGCCGTGATGAGCTTCAAGATGCTCGCGAGGGAGCGTGCCTCGTTCCCGCCCGAGGCGACGAAAGACTGGGCCGCATCGGGACCCAGGTACTCGGAGCCGCCGTCCACGCGCACCAGCGTCTCTCCGCCGGAGGGCACAGCGAGGGATGCCGGAGCCCCGGCGTTCGCGGTGGGAGCGTGCGAGGTGACCGTCGGGGCAGGCAGAGCTGCCGCAGACGCCCACCACACGTATCCGCCGCTTCCGCCGAGCACGACGAGTGTGACGACGAGGAACACGATGAGGACGACACGATCGGCCCGGCCGTTGCGCGGAGGCTCGTCGGGCGCCTTCTCGAGGAGATCGCCCAAGTCGGCCAGAGTGCTCACGAAAGTCCCCCACGAATGCCCACGTTCCGAATCTATTCACATCCGTGCCTCACCACGACCTGAATTTCAAGCCCCCCTTCGCCCGCGGGGTGGCCGACCTAGCGTAGACGCACATCGGGAGATACCCGAAGACCACAACGGGAGGAGCCGACCATGGGACTCGACGACAAGATCAAGAACGCCGCGGAGAACATTGCTGGCAAGGCGAAGGAAGCCACCGGCAAGGCAACGGACAACGAGCGCCTCGAAGCCGAGGGCCAGGCCGACCAGACCAAGGCTCACGTCAAGAAGGCCGGCGAAGACGTCAAGGACGCCTTCAAGTAAGTCGCCCTCCCCGAAATGCCTCGACCCCTCCGCGGGTCGGGGCATTTCGTCTGTTCGGATGAAATCGACGCACGGGATGCCGGGGTGCACCTGCCGCGGCCGGGATAATGGCGACATGACCGCTGCCGTTCCCACCGAGACCCCCACCGTGGTCTCGGGTACCCCCGTCGTTCTGCGCGCCCACGGCTACGAAGCCGCGATCGCGAGCGTCGGTGCCTCCCTCCGTTCTCTCACGCACGAGGGCCGCGACCTCGTCGTCTCCTTCGACGCCGACGAGCTGCGCCCCGCCTACCGCGGCACGACCCTCGCGCCCTGGCCGAACCGGGTGGTCGACGGCATCCACCACTTCGACGGTCTCGAGCATCAGCTGCCGTTGACCGAGCCGAACCGCGGCCACGCGCTGCACGGACTGCTGTCGTGGGTGGACTGGAACGTGCTCGAGGCGTCCGACGATGCGGTG
This sequence comes from Microbacterium sp. SL75, assembly GCF_026625865.1. Lineage (NCBI taxonomy): Bacteria > Bacillati > Actinomycetota > Actinomycetes > Micrococcales > Microbacteriaceae > Microbacterium > Microbacterium sp. SL75. The sequence continues at coordinate 2,654,224 of NZ_CP113067.1, forward strand.
ACGCTCACCGCGACCGTCACCGCGCAGGCCGGATACCCCTGGTGGCTGGTGGTCTCGACCACGTACCGATTGGATGCCGGCGGCCTCACCCAGACCGTTCGCGCCACCAACCTGTCGGACACGCCGGCGCCCTGGGGCACCGGACCCCACCCGTATCTCGTCGCGGGTCCGGCGACGCTCGACGAGTGGACGCTCGGCCTGCCGGCCGACACCGTGCTCGAGGTCACGCCGGACCGGCTCGCGCCGGTGGCGCTGGCATCCGTCACCTCCGACGCGGAGCGATTCGACTTCCGCGAGGAGCGGGTGCTGGGTGCCGTCGAGATCGACCACGCCTACACGGGGCTGATCCGGGATGCCGACGGCCGCGCGACCGTCACGCTCACCGATCCTTCGGGCAGCGGTGTGGCCATGAGCTGGGCGGGGGAGTGCGCGTGGGTGCAGATTCACACGGCCGACCTGCCGGACGGCCCGGGGACGCCGGGTCACCGCGCCGGCCTCGCCGTCGAGCCGATGACCTGCGCGCCCGACGCGTTCAACGACGACGCGTACGACTTCGACACGGGTGTCGTCTCGCTCGACCCCGGCGCCTCGCACGAAGCCGGGTGGACGATCTCGGCGCGCTGAGACCCTCGCAACGACAGAACCGCCCCGGAGCGATCCGGGGCGGTTCTGTTCGTACGGGCGGTCGGTCAGACGACCTGCGCGCCGCACATTCCGCAGTCGCCACCGGCCGAGACCTCGACGAAGCAGTCGGGGCACATCGCGCGCGTGGGGCGATCGGTGATCGGGGTGGGCTTCAGGCTGGGGGCGCGACGCTCCTTAGGCGCCGACGCGGCGCGGGCGCGGCGAGCCTCGATCGTCGGGGCGGGCGGCGGCGGGGGAGCGGCGGGCTTGTGCTCTTCGCAGTAGAAACGGACGAACCCGCCGTGGTGCTTGGGGTGGCGGTGCTTGACCGCCCACAGCTCGGTCCGGTCGTACAGCGGACCATCGGTGCCGCAGGCGACGCAGCGGGTGGCTTCGCCGGGAACGACCTCGGCGACGAGCACGGGAGCATCGAAGCGGATGGCATCTCGCCAGTCCTGCGACGAAACGATCTTCATGGGGGACCCTTCTGGGGCGGTTCGGGCCGCCCACCTCCAACGGTACGCTCCTCCCCACCCCGCCGGGGACGAGAATCGTGCGCGGAAGGGGTGGACAGCGCCCGAAGGCGCCCGGATAGGTTGGAGGGAATTCCCCCGCGCCGCGGTTCGCGGCGCCTGTCGAAGGAGAACCATGGAATTTGCTGCTCTGGGGGCGATCGGCATCGTCGTGGTCATCGCACTCGTCGTTGTCGTCGTCGTCCTTTTGATCATCGCGGGCTTGATACGCGGGTGGTACCGCGTTGCCAAGGCCGACGAAGCGCTGGTCATCGTCGGAAAGCGGCAGAGGGGGGCCGACGGGGAGTCCTCGCGCATCACCGTCATCACCGGTGGCGGCGCCATCGTGAATCCGCTGACGCAGCGCGGCGAGATGATCTCGTTGCGCGCACGTCAGATCAAGATGGAGCCCACGGCTCAGTCGTCGAACGGCGTCACGGTCAACGTCAGCGGCGTGGCCCTGGTGAAGATCGGTTCCGACCCCGAACAGGTGCGTCGCGCGGCCGAGCGTTTCGCCTCCCAGGACAAAGCGATCGAGCAGTTCACGACCGAGCAGCTCGAAGGCGCCTTGCGCGGGGTTGTCGCGACGCTGACCGTCGAAGAACTGATGCGCGATCGTCAGCGACTTTCGGACCAGATCGCCGAGGGCATCAAGGGTGACCTGTCGTCGCAGGGGCTGATTCTGGACTCCTTCCAGATTCAAGGCGTCACCGACAGCAACGGCTACATTTCGGCCCTGGGCGCGACCGAGGTCGAGCGCGTCAAGCGCGAGGCCGAGGTCGCCCGCATCAATGCCGTCCGCGAGATCCGCGCCCGTCAGATCGCCACCGACGAGGCGAACCTGATCGAGCAGACCAAGCTCGACAAGAACAGCGCGGCGGCGAAGGCCGAGGTCGGTCGGGCCAACGCCGAGGCCGAGCAGGCCGAGGCCCTCACGCGCGCCGAGCGTCGTCAGGCCGTTCTGCAGCAAGAGGCGCAGAACACCCAGGCCCGCTTGGAGTCCGAGGTCTCGCGCGTCGCCGACGCCGACCTGTACCAGCGTCAGAAGGATGCCGACGCCGAGGCCTATGCGCAGATCAAGGCCGCCCAGGCCCGTGCCGAGATCGCCGAGCAAGAGGCGGCCGCCGTTCGCGTGCGCGCGGAGGCCGACGCCCAGGCCGTCCGTCTCGCCGGTGAAGCCCGTGCCGAGGCGATCCGCGCCGAGGCCGAAGCCCTGTCTCACAATCAGGAGGCCCTGCTCGCGCAGCGCGCCCTCGAGGCTCTCGTGCCGATGATGGCCGAGTTCGCCAAGGGGTACGACCGGGTCGGTAACATCACCGTCCTCGGAGGGGAGGGCGCGAGCGGTCATCTCGCGGCGGAGTCGGCCACCGGCCTGCGTTCGTCGTTCGAGGCCGTGCGCGCGGCGACCGGCATCGACCTGACGCAGATCATTCAGGGCCGCGTCATGGCGGATTCGTTCGCGCACTCTCGACAGGCGGACGAGCCCACCTCGACGCCCTCGAACCCGGCCCCGAGCACGCCCCCGGCGTCGGCGGAGTCGTGATCGCGGTGACCCGTGCCTGAGGCTCCCGAGGTCGAAGCGCTCGCGCTGTTCCTGCGCGAGAGACTGACCGGTCGTCAGGTGACGGGCGTCGAGCTCGTCGAGGGGCGTGCGCTGAAAACCCGTGCGCGTCCCCTCGACGAGATCGTGGGCCGGACGATGACCGCAATCACCCGCCACGGCAAGCACATCGACCTCGATCTCGGCGGCGTGCACGTGGGGGTGGGCTTCGGCCGCGCCGGTTGGGCGACGTGGGACGAGTCCGCGCCGAACGATGAGCCTGCGCCCCTTGCGGCCGTGATCGCTCGGGTGACCTTCGAGCACGGGATCCTGGGTATCACCGATGCCGGCGAGTGGCTCTCGGTGCAGTTGCACGTCGTCGACGCGGCCGACGAGGTGCCCTCGGTCGCGAAGCTCGGACCGGATGCCGCCAGCCCGGCCTATTCGCGCGAGATGCTCTCCGAGGCCCTCGGCCGTCGGCGCAAGCAGCTCAAGGCGTTGCTGCAGGAGCAGGAGACTCTCGCGGGGATCGGTAACGCGTACTCCGATGAGATCCTCTTCGCCGCGCGGCTGCGTCCGACGGCCCACGCGGCCGCACTGAGCGAGGACGACGTCACGCGGCTCCACCATGCTCTGCACGACACCCTCACCGCTGCGGTGCTCGCGCGTCGCGGCGTGCCGATCGCAGAGCAGAAGGCGGCGAAAGTCGCGTCGATGCGCGTGCACGGGCGCACGGGCGAGCCGTGCCCGGATTGCGGTGGAGTGATCGAGGACATCCCCGGTACCAAAGGCGGCGGGCAGTGGTGCCCCGTGTGTCAGGCGCTGCCGGCCGACGATTGAGCGGCAGAGCCGCCCTCGTGGATGCGGGCGAGTGCGCGAGAGGGAGCGGAGGTGATCGCTCGGCGAGTCCTCTCGGCCGCCGTGTGGCAGGCCGGGAACGAGCGAAGGCCCCGGAACGATGTCCGGGGCCCTCGCCGACAAAGGGGTCAGGCAGTCTGTCGCGAGTGCGTGCCCTCTGCGACCTCTTCGACGAGCTTCGCGGTGAACGCGGGCAGGTCGCCGGGGTTGCGGCTCGAGACGAGACCCTGGTCGACGTGTACTTCTTCGTCGACCCAGGTGGCGCCGGCGTTGCGCAGGTCGGTCTGCAGCGTCGGGTAGCTCGTGAGCGTGCGGCCCTTCAGAACGTCGGCCTCGGTGAGGATCCACCCGCCATGGCAGATGACGGCGACCGGCTTGTGCTGGTCGAAGAAGTCGCGGGTGAACGACACGGCATCCTTCACGATGCGGATGTCGTCGGCGTTCTGCACGCCGCCGGGCAGGACGAGAGCATCGAAGTCACCCGCGGAGGCACCCGCGACCGAGAGGTCGACCTTCTGCTGGTGGCCGTTCTCGCCCGTGATGCTGCCTTCGCTCGGCGAGACCAGAACGGCCTCGGCGCCGGCGGAGGTCACGGCATCCCACGGGCTGGTGAGCTCGCTGTCCTCGAAGCCGTCGGTGAGCAGGAATGCGATGCGCTTGCCGCTGAGATCAGTCATGGAAAGCCTCTCTTTCTCGATCGGGGTTCCCACGCTAGAAAGCGTCTCGACCGGAGGGGCGGGGGTTGCGGATGCCGGAGCGCGGCGTTATCGCCGACGCCGGCCCCGGTGACCGCGCGCAGGCGTAGCATGGGGCGCATGTCCGCTGACACCACGTCCGACGCGACCACCGCGTCCAAGCCGCTGATCGCGCTGCTGAACGCTCCCGCTGTCGAGGGTGAGAGCGACGACAAGCCCGCCGCGTCGCAGTGCTGCGGCGGCGGTTCCTGTTCTCTCTGAGTCCGCGCCGCACGCGTCATATCGCGCCCGCGTCGTCCATCCCGACGTGTCCGTCGCCTTGACGCGGTTGTGCGCGTGCCCCGACACGACGGCGGTTCGTTGGGCCGGGAGGGCGAGACCGATCAGTCGACCCCGACTTCGTGTGGACTCAATGCGCGCTGACGGGCGCGTCGGTCTCTTCCGCCTCCGCCGGCTTGCGCACGAAGCACGCGAGGACGACGGCGGCCGAGGCGATCACGGCTCCGACGAGGAACGACGCGTGCACACCTGACGCGACGGCGCCGGCCTGGTCGACACCACCGGCGAGGGCGGTGCTCGAGAAGACGGTCATGATCGCGACGAAACCGGCCGTGCCCGCGGCTCCGGCGACCTGCTGAGCGGTGCCCACGACGGCGCTGCCGTGCGAGTACAGGCGGCGGGGGAGAGAGCCCAGCGCGGAGGTCATCAACGGGGTGAAGACCAGGCCGAGTCCGAGGTTGAGGCCGAGGTAGACCGTGACGATCCACCAGATGGGGGTGCCCAGGTCGAAGGTCAGAGCCATCGTCCACAGCACGGCGGCGGCGATCAGCATTCCGGGGATGACGAGGGGAGTCGGCCCGAAGCGATCGAAGAGGCGGCCGACGATCGGCGCCATGACGCCCATGAGCACGCCGCCCGGGAGCAGCATGAGGCCGACCGTGAGGCTGCTGAGGCCGAGCGCCTGCTGCAGGAAGATGGGCAGCAGGATGAGCGAGCCGAACAGAGCGGCCATCACGATCGCGACCAGGGGTACCGCGAGCCGGAACGACGGGCTCTGGAACACGCGCAGGTCGAGCAGCGCGGAGTCGGACCGCTGCAGTCGGAGCTGACGGATGACGAACACGGTGACGAAGACCGCTCCGACGGCGAGGGGGATCCACACCGGCACGGACGTGTGCCCGGAGGCCGATTCTCCGATGGCGCTGAGGCCGTAGACCAGGCCACCGAAGCCGATCGCCGACAGGACGACGGAGAGCACGTCGAAGCGCGCGTCCGGGCGGGTCTGGGTGACGTTGCGGACCCAGCGGGCGCCGAGCGCGATGGAGAGCAGAGCGATAGGGAGGATCAGCCAGAAGATCGCGTGCCAGGTCAGGACCGACAGGATGAGCCCCGACACCGTCGGGCCCACGGCGGGTGCGACGGCGATGACGATCGTCACCACGCCCATGATGCGACCGCGTCGGTTCGCCGGGACGAGGTTCAGCACCGTGGTGAACAGCAGCGGCATCATCACCCCGGTGCCCATGGCCTGAATGATGCGACCCGCCAGCAGGACCCCGAACACCGGCGCGAGCGCGGCGACCAGGGTGCCCAGCGCGAAGACGCTCATCGCGCTGAAGAACACCACGCGAATGGGGAAGCGCTCGAGGAGGAAGCCGGTCAGGGGGATGATGACGGCCATCGTCAACAAGAACGCCGAGGTGAGCCACTGACCGGTGGCGGCGCTGATGCCGAAGTCGGCCATGATCGCCGGAAGCGCGACCGACATCGTGGTCTCGTTGAGGATGACGACGAACGCGGCGACGACGAGCAGGGCGATGACGGGACCGGAGCGGTGCGACGGCGACGACGCGGTGCTCGCTCGGGAGACGGGAATGGTGCCGGTGGCGGCCATGACGAGGTCCTTTACATGCGGGGGGCTTCGTGGCGCCACGGAGGGCGACTGCGACGGAGACAACGGGTGCGCGGCCCGAGGTATTCCGACATCGAGATAACGGATTCGAGGTCATCCGCAAGCGACCCTATCGGGGGCGTCCGACATCGCCGCCCCGGCGCTCACCGTCGGCGGTCGGACGTAGGCTGACGAACATGAGCATGGGGATGGGCGGCAGCATGTTCCGCGGCGTGGACGCGGACATGCAGCGCCGCCGCAACGCTCAGGCTCCGCGGGTGCAGAACCTCGGGCGCCGTGTCGTCGACCTGTTCCGGCCCTATCGCGGGCGCATCGGGTTCACCGCGCTGCTCGTCGTCGTCGGCGCGGCCGTGGCCGTCATCCCGCCGCTGCTCGTGCAGCGCATCTTCGACGACGCGCTGTTCCCCGTCGATGGATCGAGCCCCGACCTGCAGCTCCTCGCGGTCCTCGTGAGCGTCATGATCGGTCTGTTCCTCGTCTCGGCCGCACTCAACGTCGGTCAGACCTGGCTCACCGCGACCGTGGGGAACCGGGTCACGGGCGACCTGCGCACGCGTCTGTTCGACCACCTTCAGAACATGGAGCTCGGCTTCTTCACGCGCACGAAGACGGGCGTCATCCAGTCACGACTTCAGAACGACGTGGGCGGCGTCTCGGGGGTGCTGACCAACACCGTCACCAGCATCCTCGGCAACGCCGTCACGGTCATCGCGTCACTCGTGGCGATGATCCTCATCGACTGGCGTCTCACCCTCATCGCCGTCGCGCTCATGCCGTTCCTGCTCTTCGTCCAGCGCCGCGTCGGTCAGGTGCGGGCGCGCATCGCGGGAGAGACGCAGGAGTCGCTGTCCGAGCTGTCGGCGATCACGCAAGAGACGCTGAGCGTGTCCGGCATCCTGCTGTCGAAGTCCTTCAACCGTCAGCGAACCGAGTCCGCGCGCTTCGACGCCGAGAACGACAACCAGGTGCGCCTGCAGGTGCGCCGGGCCATGAGCGGTCAGGGCTTCTTCGCCGTCGTCCAGGTGATCATGTCGAGTGTGCCGGCGGTCATCTACCTCGTGGCCGGGTACCTCATCGGCGGGGGAGCGGGAGCGATCACAGCCGGAACGATCGTCGCCTTCACCACGGTGCAGGCGCGGTTGCTCATGCCCCTGATGGGGCTCATGCGCGTCGCGCTCGACGTGCAGACCTCTTCGGCGCTGTTCGCCCGCATCTTCGAGTACCTCGACCTGCGTCCGGCGATCGTCGACGTGCCCGATGCCCTGCCCGTCTCGGCGGCCCCCGGCCCCGTGGGGCGCATCGAGTTCCGTGACGTCGAGTTCCGCTACCCCGATGCATCCGTGCAGGCGCGGCCCACGCTCGACGGCGTCTCGTTCACCGTCGAGCCGGGGCAGCACGTCGCCTTCGTCGGCCCCTCGGGAGCGGGAAAGACGACGATCCTCTATCTCACCCCTCGTATGTACGAGGCGACCGGCGGAGCGGTGATGTTCTCCGGAGCAGACGTGCGCACCCTCGAGCGGGCATCGATCATCGACGAGATCGGCATCGTCTCGCAAGAGACGTACCTCTTCCACGCGAGCGTGCGCGAGAATCTGCGTTACGCCCGGCCCGACGCCACCGATGACGAGATCGAAGCCGCCTGCCGCGCGGCCAACATCCACCACGTGATCGCCTCGTTCGAGGCGGGGTACGACACGATTGTCGGCGAGCGCGGGTACCGGCTCTCGGGCGGCGAGAAGCAGCGCATCGCCATCGCGCGCGTGCTGCTGAAAGACCCGCCGGTGTTGTTGCTCGACGAAGCGACGAGCGCCCTCGACACCGTCTCGGAGCGCATCGTGCAAGAAGCGCTCGAGACCGCCTCGCGCGGGCGCACGACGCTGTCGATCGCACACCGACTCTCGACGGTCATCAGCGCCGACCGGATCCACGTCGTAGATGCCGGTCGCATCGTCGAATCGGGGACGCATTCCGAGCTGCTGGCTGCGGGGGGTCTGTACGCGAGCCTCGCGGCCGAGCAGCTCGCCGCCTCGTTCGTCCTCGCCGAAGAGCAGCACGACGCCGCGGGTCTCGCGCACGCCGCGCTCCCCGTCCGTCGCGCCGACGAGGCGCCTGCCTGAGCTGCGACGGTTCTGTCTGGTTCCGGTTCCGGTATCGGGTTCGTGAGATGGCATACCGCTGACAATCCGGTGTCAGCCTGCAGCGGAGATGTCAGCGTCTTGCAGTCTCGCGAACTCGGGCCGGCGCGAACCCGGCCGGCCCGAACCCGGCCGGCGCGAATCCGGCCGGCGCTGTGGCCGAGGGAGTGTCAGCCGGGCAGCGTCTCGAGGAACGCCTCGAGCGCGATGCCGTAGGCCGGGTCGGGGTGCGTCTCGGCGATGCGGTGCAGCGGCGGAAGGTCGAGCGTGCGGATCAGCGCTCCGCGCTCCTTCACCGCAGCCTCGGCCCCGGCCTCGCGCAGCACCGCGATCCCCTCACCGAGCGCGTCGAGATAGTCGCGCAGAACGTCGAGCTCACCGAGCCGCTGGGTGATCGACCCGCCCTCTCGGCGCTGACGCCAGTCGACGACGACGTCGGGGATGACATCGAACGCGGTTGCCCCCGTGTACATGCGCTGCGTGAGCACCTGGTCCTCGTAGTAGCGCCCCTCGGGGAAACGCAGGCCGTTCGCCCGCCAGAACTCCGCGCGGCTCATCTTCGACCACGCCACGATGTTGCCCGAGGCCGCGGGATGCTCCGCGATCGTCGTGCGCGCGCGGGCAGGAGAAGTGGATGCCGTGACCCACGGCTGCACCTCGCCCGCGGTGTAGCCGGGGGTGTCGGCATCCGGCCGCAGACGGACGTATGCGCCGACGGCGAAGTCGCTGCCGGTGCGATCGAGCGTGTCGGCCAGGCGCGTGAGCGCGTCGGGGCGGAAGCGGTCGTCGGCGTCGAGGAACGCGATGTAGGGGGTGTCGACGTGCGAGAGACCGGAGTTGCGCGCGGCACCCAGCCCACGTTGTTCGGTGTGCTGTTCGAGCCGGAAGCGGGGGTCGGCGGAGGCGGCATCGGCGAAGATGCGGGCCGTGTCGTCTGTCGAGGCGTCGTCGACGAGGACGGCGGTCCAGTGCCGGTGCGTCTGTGCGCGCAACGACCCGAGGGCTTCCTCCGCGAAGGGGGCGACGTCGAATCCGGGGACGATGACGGTGACGGGGGTGGAACTCACCCGCGCGAGCCTACGGCGGTTACGGCGACGGCGACGGCATCTGCGACGGCATCGAGAGAACCGGTCCATCTGTGCGGCAGCGTGAAGCGCACGGCGGTGCGGGCGTCGTCGTGATCGAGACCCACGGCGAGGAGCACGTGCGAGGCCTCGTCGCTGCCCGCAGCACACGCCGAGCCGCTCGACGAGACGACTCCGCGACGCTCCAGCTCGAGCAACACGGTCTCGCCGTTCGTGCCCGGGAAGACGAAGCTGGCGGTACCGGGGAGTCTGCGCTCCGGGTGGCCGGTGAGACGCGCGCCGGGCACCGTGGCGAGCACGCGCGCGGTGAAGGCCTCGCGCAGGGCTCCCACCCGCAGGGCATCGGCGGTGCGCTCCGCCTCGGCGAGCGTCAGCGCCGTGGCGATGGCCACCGCCCCCGCGACGTCGGGGGTGCCCGAGCGTCGACCGCGTTCCTGCCCGCCCCCGTGCAGCAGAGGCTCGAACGGGAGGCGCCCGCGCACGGCGAGGATCCCGGTGCCCTTCGGCGCACCGATCTTGTGACCGGCGACGGTCATGGCATCCGCTCCGAGTCCCGCCAGGGGGAGCCACCCGGCGGCCTGGACGGCGTCGAGATGGAGGGGAATCCCGCGTTCGTGAGCGACGGCCGCGAGGGCCGCGGCGTCCTGAACCGTTCCGATCTCGTTGTTGGCGTAGCCCACGCTGACGAGCGCCGTGTCGTCGCGCAGCATTTCGGCGAGCGCCTCGGGCATCAGCGAGCCGGTGTCATCGACCGGAGCGTGGGTCACGCGCACCCCGTGCAGGCGTGACAGGTAATCGGCCGAGGCCAGCACGGACTCGTGCTCGATCGCCGTCGTGACGAGGTGCGAACGCCCCGACCCCAGCACGAGCCCCTTGATCGCGGCGTTGTTCGACTCGGTGCCGCCGGAGGTGAAGACCACGTCTCCCGCGCGGAAGCCGAGGACGGCCGCGACCTGCGCGCGAGCCTCGTCGAGAGCGGATGCCGCAGCTTCACCGACCTCGTGGTGGCTCGACGGGTTGCCGAAGAACCGCGTGAGGAAGGGGGCCATGGCCTCGAGCACCTCGGGGCGCACGGGGGTGGTGGCGGCGTTGTCCAGGTACAGGCTCACGCCGTCTCGATGCGGATGTCCAGGCCCAGATCGAGGGCGGATGCCGAGTGCGTCAGCGCGCCGACCGAGATGACATCGACGCCGGTCTCGGCGATGGCGCGCACGGTCTGAAGCGTCACGCCCCCCGAGGCCTCGACCTGGGCTGCTCCGGCGACACGGGCGACACCGGTGCGCAGATCGTCGAGTGAGAAGTTGTCGAGCATGATCGTGCCGACGCCGGCGGCGAGCACCGCGTCGATCTGCTCGAGCCGGTCGACCTCGACCTCGACGTGCGTGGTGTGGGGGAGTCGCGCGATGGCGCTCTCGAGTGCCTGCGTCACTGACAGTCCGCTCGCGGTCAGCACCGCGAGGTGGTTGTCCTTGGCCATGACGGCATCCGACAGCGAGAAGCGATGGTTGTGGCCGCCGCCGTCGCGGACGGCCTGACGTTCGATCGCGCGCAGGCCCGGCGTGGTCTTGCGTGTGTCGACGATGCGGGCGCCGGTGTGGGCGACCTCGGCGACGTAGCGCGCGGTGAGGGTTGCGATCCCCGACATGCGCTGCACGAAGTTGAGACCGACGCGCTCGGCCGTGAGCACGCCTCGCGCGGGTCCGGTGACCACGGCGAGGGTGTCGCCGGGAGCGAACCGCTCGCCGTCGGCGATCTGCATCTCGACGGTGATCGAGGAGTCGGTGAGCGTGAAGGCGGCGACGAACACCGCAGAGCCGCTGAACACGCCCTCGACGCGGGAGACGAGCTCGGCGCGCGCGGTCGCGTGTTCCGGGATGAGCGTCTCGCTGGTGAGGTCGCCCCAGGGGGCGTCCTCGTCGAGGGCTGCCGAGACGATCCGATCGATCGTGGCGCGGGTCAGCATGCGAGGACCTCCTGGGGTTCGATGAGGGATGCCGAGGGCTCGGTATCGGAGCGGAAGTGCGCGCCCACCGAGGTCTCGCGCGCACGGGCCGCGGCCACGACGCGCGTGGCGAGGAGGAGGAGGTTCGCATCTTCGACGCTGCGCGGTGCGGCGTCGGCATCCCACGCGGCGAGCACCGCGGCGGCGCGCCCCAGGCCCGCGGCCTCGCGCACGAGACCCGCCTCGGCCCACAGGAGCTCCTGCAGGGCGCGGCGCGAGAAGGGGGGAGCGTCCACCGCGGGGGCGACGTCGAGAGGCGGGACCTCGCGCACGGGGAAGCCCGGCCACTCGCCGCCGCGAGGCACGGCGTCTCCGGCTCGCGCTCCGAACACCGCTCCTTCGAGGAGCGAGTTGGACGCCAAGCGGTTCGCCCCGTGCACGCCGGTGCGCGCCGCCTCTCCGACCGCGTAGAGCCCGGGCACGGTGGTCCGTCCGTCGAGATCGGTGACGATCCCGCCCATGAGGTAGTGCGCCGCGGGGGTCACGGGGATAGGATCGCGGCTCCAGTCGAGCCCGCGATCGCGTACCGCGGCGTCGATCGTGGGAAAGCGCCGTGCGAGTCGCTCGGAGCCCAGGGCAGTGGCATCCAGCCGGACGGGCCGACCGTCCTGTGTGGTCATCGCCCGGGCGTTGGCGCGGGCGACGATGTCGCGCGGGGCGAGTTCGCCGTCGGGGTGGGAGTCGAAGGTGAACCGGCGGCCGGTGTCGTCGATGAGCACGGCGCCCTCTCCGCGCACCGCCTCCGAGACGAGGAACGGGATGCCGACGGCCAGGGCCGTGGGATGGAACTGCACGAACTCGAGGTCGGCGACAGCGGCTCCCGCGCGCAACGCCGCGGCGATCCCGTCCCCGGTGGCGCCGAGGGGGTTGGTGGTGTGGGAGTAGAGCTGGCCCGCGCCTCCGGTGGCGAGGATGACCGCGTCGGCATCGAGGCGCTCGCCGCCGTCGAGCTCGACGCCCGTCACCCGGCCCCCCGCGACGACCAGGTCGCGCAGAAGGGCGTGCCCGCGAACCTCGATAGCTGCGGCACGCACGGCTGCACCGAGAGCGGCCTGAATGGCGGCTCCGGTCGCGTCGCCGCCGGCGTGCAGCACACGGGGGACCGCATGAGCGGCCTCGAGCCCGCGCGAGAAGTCGCCGTCGTCGGCGCGGTCGAAACCGACCCCGCGCGCGACGAGCTCCGCGATCCGCTGCGGTCCTTCGCCGACCAGCACGTCGACGGCGGCGGGGTCGCTAAGTCCCGCGCCCGCGGTGATCGTGTCGGCCGCGTGCGAGCCCACCGAGTCGGTGGGGGAGGTCACCGCGGCGATCCCGCCCTGCGCCCACCGCGTGTTCGTGTCGGGCAGGGCGCCCTTCGTCACGACCGTGACACGGCATCCGTTCTCGAATGCGTGCAGCGCCGCCGTGAGACCGGCGATGCCGCTGCCCACCACGACGACGGTGATCACTTCACCGCACCGTTCGGCTTCGCAGCGAGCATGCGCTCGAGCGCGACGGTGGCGGGCTCGGCGACGTCGGTGGGGACGGTGATGCGGTTGACGACGGTGCCTTCGACGAGCGACTCGAGCACCCACGCGAGATAGCCCGGGTGGATGCGGTACATCGTCGAACAGGGGCAGACGACCGGGTCGAGGCAGAAGATCTCGTGCTGCGGGTACTGGGCGGCCAAGCGCTGCACGAGGTTGATCTCGGTGCCGATCGCGAAGGTGGTGGGTTCGGTCGCCGCGGCGATGGCCCTGCGGATGATGTCCGTCGAACCCGCCTCATCGGCGGCATCGACCACGTCCATCGGGCATTCCGGGTGCACGATCACGCGGACGCCGGGGTGCTCGGCGCGCGCCTTGTCGATCTGGTCGACGGTGAAGCGGCGGTGCACCGAGCAGAAGCCGTGCCACAGGATGACGCGGCTGTCGATGATCTGAGCGTCGGAGGAGCCGCCGAGGGGCTTGCGCGGGTTCCACATCGGCATCTGCTCGAGGGGCACACCCATCGCCTTGGCGGTGTTCCGGCCCAGGTGCTGATCCGGGAAGAACAGCACCCGGCGTCCCCGTGCGAACGCCCACTCGAGCACCGTACGGGCGTTGGAGGAGGTGCAGACGATCCCGCCGTGACGCCCCACGAAGCCCTTGATGGCCGCGCTCGAGTTCATATACGTCACCGGGATCACGGGGACCAAGCCCTCGGCATCCGAGGTCTCGAGATCACCCAGCACGTCTTCGAGCTGTTCCCAGCACTCCTCGACCTGGTCGATGTCGGCCATGTCGGCCATGGAGCAGCCGGCGGCGAGGTTCGGGAGAATCACCGCCTGCTCGGGGCGCGAGAGCAGGTCGGCGGTCTCGGCCATGAAGTGCACCCCGCAGAACACGATGGCCTCGGCCTCGGGGCGGTCCTTCGCGGCGTTGGCGAGCTGGAACGAGTCGCCCACGTAGTCGGCGTGTCGCACGACCTCTTCGCGCTGGTAGAAGTGCCCGAGCACGACGACTCGGTCGCCGAGCGTCTCTTTCGCCGCGCGGATGCGGGCGTCGAGCTCGTCGTCGGACGCGTCGCGGTATTGCTGCGGCAGCTCGCCCTGCCGAGGCGCTCCGGTGGGGATGACGTCGCCCATCGACGAGCCGGGGCCGTAGCCGGGGCGCGTGTCGAAATCCCAGGGCCCGGCCGCGAGATCGGTGGTGCAGGTCGCGTCGGTGGAGGCGCCGGCGACGATCGCCTGGATCGCGTGGTCGACGCTCGGGTCGATCGCGGGACGGGGCTGCAGGGTGAGGGGGGTGGCGGACATGGGCGTTCCGATCAGTGACGGGAGCGGAGCGGGCCGCGGTCGGCCAGCTCCACATCGCGGTTGTAGCGGTACAGGCGGGCGGGACGATGGCTTCCGGTGCGGAAGCGCTCGGTCGGGATGAGCGTGTCGGAGATGTCGACCTGCCGACGGAAGTTGGCGGGATCGAGCCGTCTGCCGAGAATCGACTCGGTCACCTCGCGCAGGTCGGCGAGCGTGAACTCGTCGGGCAGCAACCCGTGCGCGATGCGGCTGTAACCGGCCTTGTTGCGCAGGCGCCAGAGCGTGTACTCGACGATGTCGTTGTGGTCGAAAGCCAGGGCCGGCAGGTCGGTCGCGTCGAACCATTCCACATTCTCGGGCGCATCGCCCTCCCGCGCGTGCGCGGCGACCTGCGCATCGACCTCGTCGGAGCGCAACAGTGCCCAGTACACGATCGAGACCACGCGCGTGGGGGAGCGGTCGACGGCCCCGAACGCGTAGAGCTGCTCGAGATAGCTGGGGGTGAGGCCGGTCGTCTCGGCGAGGGTGCGGGATGCCGCTGTGTCGAGCTCTTCGGTTGCGTCGAGCCAGCCGCCGGGCAGCGCCCACCTCCCATCGAACGGGTCGCGGGTGCGGCGGACGAGGGGGAGGGACAGGACCGGTTCGTCGTGTTCGTTCCGGCGGACGCTGAAGATGACGGTCGACACCGCGACGCGCACGTCGGCGTCGCGGGACTCGGGGCGAGGGGTTCGTGTCATGGTGACCATATCTCCGGGATCGATCTTAGTGTCATCTCGACTCGAAGGGCGAATCCCCGATGCCGGGACGCGCGGTCCGCGCGTCGAAAGGGTTCTCCCAGACGGGCGATCTAGCCTCGATGCGAATACAGGAGGTCGGATGCCGATCGTCGACATCGCCCTGATCGCCCTTCTGGCGGTCGCACTCGTCGCGGGGCTCTCTCGGGGCTTTCTCGCCACCATCGGCTTCTTCGCGGGCCTCGCCCTCGGCGCCGTCGCCGCCTATTGGGCGCTTCCGTTCGTGGGGCAGTGGGTCACCGACCTCGCCTGGCGCGGACCCGCCATGATCGGCGCGGGCATCGCGCTGCTCGTGATCGGCTCGGGCCTCGGCAGCGCCGTGGGCGGTTTCTTCCGTCGAGGAGCCGACCGCATCAAGCTGCGCATCCCCGAGCGACTCCTCGGCGGGGTGGTCAACGTCGCGGCCGCCGCGCTCGCGATCTCGTTCGTCGCCGGCTCCCTCACCCCGGTCGGGGTCCCCGTCGTCTCCGCAGCTCTCGGCTCCTCCGCGGTGGTGCGCACGATCGACAACCTGACGCCCGCTCCCGTGCGCGGCGCGCTCGCCGAGTTGCGCGGAACGATCTTCGCCGACGGTATCCCTCGCCTGGGCGAACTCATCCAGATCGGCCCCGTGCCGACCACCCCGAGCATCGCCCTCGACGATCCTGCGCTGACGCAGGCGGCGCAATCGGTGGCGCGGATCTCGGGCACCGCGTACGCCTGCGGCATCACCTCGAGCGGCTCGGGCTTCGTGGTCGCCGACGATCGCGTGGTCACCAACGCGCACGTCGTCGCGGGGGTCGACACCCCGCTCGTGGAGCTCCCGGGCCGCCCGGCGCGCGAGGGGCGCGTCGTGTACTTCGACCCCATCGACGACATCGCCGTGATCTCGGTCGATGGACTGGATGCCGCGGCTCTGCCGATCGCCGAGACGCTCGCGGTGGGGGCTCCCGCCGTGGTGCAGGGCTACCCGGGCGGCGGTCCGTTCACCTCCGGCAGCGCGCAGATCCTGTCGGAGGGCACGGTCCCCGTCCCCGACATCTACGACGACTCCCGAGCTCCGCGCGACATCTACGCCTTGGCCGGTATCGTGCGCCCGGGCAATTCGGGCGGACCGCTTCTGACCACCTCGGGTCAGGTCGCGGGCATCGTCTTCGCCCGCTCCGACACCGATGACGACGTCGGCTACGCCATGACCCCGGCCGAGCTGGAACCCGTGATGGCCCAGATGGGGTCGTTGTCGGCACCCGTGGCGTCCGGGAGCTGCACGCGCGGCTGAGCCGCCTCCGCGCCTGGGGCGGTGGGGAGCGCCAACACGCTGCCTGCTTCGGTGTGCGCTTTCTGCTCCGCCGGCGACGAGGGCCGTCGGCCGTGGGGCGGGTGAAATTTCCCTCTAGCGCCCTGTATCGCTGCGTGATCTGTCTATGCTCCTGCGCATGGGGGACATCTCGATATCCGTCGATGAGGTGCGGCGGGTGGCGGCGAAGATGGTCGGCGTCGTTCCCGACGAGCCCGACGTTTGGGGCTTCTCCGTCGCCGATCAGCCCGATCTGAGTCTTGCCCTGGCGGAGTTCGTCGGGTGCATGAATGACTGCACCGCCGAGCGTCGCCGTGGTGTCGAGGCACTCGTGACGGGGTTGCGCGAGGTCGCGGACATGTTCGAGAACCTGGATGCCACCAGCCAGGCCGACGTGCGCGCGTTGGGCGCCGTCGAGGGGTGGGTCATCGAATGACCGCCGAGCTCGGTGAGACCCGAGACCCGTCCGCCCTCATCCCCGGCGATGTCGCCTCTCTGTACCGGGCGGCCTCCGTGTGGCGGGTGCGCGAGCAGAACGCCGACGAGGTCGGGACGGCGCTCCGTGCGACGCAGTCGATCTCGGGCTGGACCGGCGAAGCGGCCGATGCCTATGGGACGCGTGTGAGGGCGGTGGCGTCCGGTTGGTCGGCCATGGCGACCGCCTTCCGGCACGGTGAATCGGCACTCGAAGACGTCGCCGCCGCGATCGATGCTGCACGGGCAAGGGCGGGAGACGCCGTCGATCTGTGGGACAGAGCCGACGCGCTCGACGCTGCGGCTTTCCAAGAGCCATCCGCCACGCCCACCGGTTGGCTCGGGCCGGACCGACGAGCGTTCCTCGGCTCCGGACCGCGAGCAGAGGCCAAAGCGATCCTCGCGGATGCGCGTGCGGCACTCCGCGATGCCGCGCAGAAGGCGACTGCCAAGCTTCGCGCCGCCATCGCCGTGCCCGGCCTCGGCGCCGACGAGTGGGCGGCTCTCTTGACGGGTTGTGCGAACCCCGGCCAGGTGCTCGATGCTCTCGCCGGCGCGGACGCCGGGAGTCTGGCCGCTCTTCTGCGGGCCCGGCCGAGCCTCGCCGGGATTCTCGCCCAGGCAGAGCCGGCGGCAGTCGCGCCCTGGTGGGCGCAGCTTGACGCGGCGCAGAAAGACGCGCTCATCCACGCCGCGCCGGCGATCATCGGCAACCTCGGGGGAGTCGCCTACGCCGCTCGCGACGAGGCGAACCGCATCTGGCTCGCGGACCAGCTCGCAGACGCGCGCGCGGCGCTGGCCGAGGCGGAGAAGCCGCCGACATACGACGAGATCGTCGGGGGACAGGCCGCCGCCGAGGCGTATGCCGAGCGGCTCGATCGTGCGCGCTCTCGGGTGGAGGGTCTTGAGAATATCGAGTCGTCGCTGACGTCACCCGCCGGCGGCACCCCTCGGCACCTCCTCACTCTCACGGGGGACTCGCCCCCTCTCGCCGCGATATCCATCGGCGATCTCGACACCGCGGACAACATCACGTACGCGGTGCCCGGCATGGGAACCACGACCGAGGGGATGGACGGTTGGTCGCGCGCCGCTCAGAACCTTCTCGATCAGCAAGACCGCGCGGATCCGGGCCATTCCCATGCGACCGTGGCCTGGATCGGGTACAAGACCCCGCCCGTTCCGATCATGGAGGGAGGCTTCGACGTCATGCATAACGACCTGGCTGACGCGGGAGCAGCGAACCTCGCTCGTGACTTGCGTTCCCTTGACCACGTCAACTCCGGAGCGCACGTAAACATTGTGGCGCATTCCTACGGGACCACCACGGCGTCTCTGGCTCTGACTCAAGACCAGGTCCACGTCGACTCCTTCGTCACGCTAGGTTCAGCAGGTTTGCCGACGAACATTGATTCGGCGTCGGACATACATGCGGATTCCGTGTTCTCGGGGCAGGCCCAGGACGTTTGGGCGGTAGATCCTGCTCGAGGCGATCAGTGGGCGTGGACAGGGCGTCTGGCTCCTGACCATTCCGTCAATCCGATCAGCCCGGATTTTGGATCACACGCATTCAGCGTCGCCGGAGACGGAGCGCTGCGCGCGGTCAACGATCATGGCGCAGTCACCTCGGATGAGGGGGGTTATCTTGACAAGCAGACGGAGTCTTTGCGCAACGTGGCCCTCGCCACGACCGGACGTGGTGATCTCGTGTCGCCTTATGTTCCGCCAGCTCCGACCCCGCTGCAGAAAGCGCTGATCGAAGGATTGACGAATGGCTTTTCGAACTAGTCGGCCCGTCCTTGCGATGGTGCTCGGAGCGCTCGTCCTCATCTCACCGATCACTTTGGCCGGCTGTGCGCAATCGAAGGAAGACAGCATGACTCCCGCTGAGGCCCGTGACGCTCTCGTCTCAACCATCGAAGACAGTGCGGCCCAGCTCAATGTCGCGGGGTGGAACCGCGATCACGCGCCCGAGGTCGGCGATTGCGGCGATCAACAAGGGCAGCGCGTCAATTACTCATATGGCTACGGGGCACCCGCTCCGGACAGTGACCGGGGTGCCGACGCCAAGGTCATCGCCGACTACTGGCGTTCGCTCGGCATGCAGGTGCGCGTCGTCGATACGCCGCTCTACGTCGTGTACGCCTCGGGCGGGACCGTGGCGGGTCTGTCGTTCTCAACGGCCCCCGGCGACTACTACATCGCAGGCACCTCCCTCTGCGTCCCTGGAGACGCCCGAGAATTACGGAAGCAGGACAACGGCTGAACATCTCACGACACTCTCTCAAGCTCCGCTAGGCTGACCCCACAAGTCCACACCGGCCCCATGATCGATGCGGGAGAGCTCCGGCGAATTCAGCCGGGCACCGAAGGAGCAAGCCTCCCCGCCAATCTCTCAGGTACGCGTACCGCGTCGATCGGGCCACTCTGGAAAGAGACCCGGATGCACCGTCCCGGGTCCACCGACGGTGAAAGCCCGCGCTCGTCCTCGACCGCGCGGGTGAAACTCTCAGGTCCATGACAGAGGGGGAGTTCTCCAGGCGTCGTCCGACGTCTGTCCGTCATCGCGAACGGCAGAACTCATGACCGAAACCCCCGCTCCACCGCGCACGTCGCCACTGAACGATCGGCACGAGGCCCTCGGCGCCTCGTTCACCGACTTCGGCGGTTGGAACATGCCCGTGCGCTACACCTCCGACCTCGCCGAACACCGCGCCGTGCGTGAAGCCGCCGGCCTGTTCGACATCTCGCACATGGCCGAGTTCCGCGTCGACGGGGAGGCAGCCGCCGCGTTCCTGGACTACGTGCTCGCCGGGCGTCTCTCGACCATGAAGATCGGCAAGGCGAAGTACTCTCTGGTCCTCGCCGAGAGCGGCGGCATCGTCGACGACGTCATCGTCTACCGCACGGGGGAGCGGAGCTTCCTCGTCATCTCGAACGCGGGAAACCGGGATGCCGTGGCCTCGGCCTTCGACCTCGCCCAGCGCACGTGGATCTCGGCGGCCGACGGCCTCTTCGTCGAAGACGTCACCGACGACTACGCCCTCATCGCCCTCCAGGGTCCCGAGGCGCGCGGCATCCTGAGCTCCACCCCGGGAGTGGAGATCACCGGAACCGCCCTCGACGAGCTCGGCTACTACGCCTGGACCGAGGGGACCTTCGACGGCGTGCCGCTCTTCGTGGCCCGCACCGGCTACACGGGCGAAGACGGTTACGAGCTCATGATCCCCACCGCGAACGCGGCCGCCCTGTGGGACGCCGCGCTCGCCGCGGGCTCCGATCGGGGCCTCGTTCCGTGCGGTCTCGCCGCGCGCGACACACTCCGCCTCGAGGCGGGCATGCCGCTGTACGGCCACGAGCTCTCGCGCGACATCGTGCCCGCGCAGGCGGGTCTCGGGCGCGTCGTCGCCGTCGACAAGGAGTCGTTCGTCGGCAAGGACGGACTGTCGTCCGGCCCCGCCGACGCCCCGGTGCTCGTGGGTCTCGTGTCGGAAGGCCGTCGCGCAGGCCGCGCCGGCTACACCGTGCTGCTCGGCGACGACACCGTCGGAGAAATCACCAGCGGAGCCCTCAGCCCCACTCTCGGCCACCCCGTCGCGATGGCGTTCGTCGCCCCCGCGGCATCCGAACTCGGAACCGAACTGACCATCGACGTGCGCGGAACCCGCATCCCCGCGACCGTCACCGCCCTTCCCTTCTATCGGAGAAACGCATGACCGACCTCACCGCCCTCAGCTACACGTCCGAGCACGAGTGGATCGCCCTCGAGGGCGACATCGCCACCGTCGGCATCACCGACTTCGCCGCCGACAAGCTCGGCGACGTCGTCTTCGTCGAGCTGCCCGGCGCCGATTCGACCGTCTCGGCCGGCGACGTCTGCGGCGAGATCGAGTCGACCAAGTCGGTCGGCGAGCTCTACGCGCCCCTGAGCGGCACCGTCGTCGAGGTGAACGACGCGGTCGTCGACGACCCCTCCCTGGTCAACGCCGAGCCCTTCGACGGAGGCTGGCTCATCAAGATCCGCGTCGACGGCGAGCTCCCCGCCGACCTGCTCGACCGTGCCGCCTACGAGGAGCTCACCGCGTGAGCACTCTTCTTCCTCCGCGCACCGACGCGGGAACGCCCGCGGTGTTCGTCGACCGCCACATCGGTGTCGACGCGGCGGCCCAGGCCCGCATGCTCGAGACCGTCGGCTACGACAGCGTCGAGGCGCTCGTCGAGACCGCGGTCCCGGCATCCATCCACGTCCAGCCCCGCGCGACCAGCTCGATCCCGCCCGCGGCCACCGAGGCCGAGTCGCTCGCAGAACTCCGTGAGCTCGCGACCGCGAACCGCTCGGCCCGCCCCCTGATCGGCCTCGGCTACTACGACACGTTCACCCCCTCGGTGATCGCACGGAACGTGCTCGAGAACCCGTCCTGGTACACGGCCTACACGCCGTACCAGCCCGAGATCTCGCAGGGCCGGCTCGAGGCGCTCATCAACTTCCAGACGATGGTCACCGACCTCACGGGCCTCGCCACGGCGAACGCCTCGATGCTCGACGAGTCCACGGCGGTCGTCGAGGGCATGCTCGTGGCCCGTCGCGCGTCGAAGGCGAAGACTGACCTCTTCCTCGTCGACGTCGACGCCCTGCCGCAGACCAAGGCACTGCTGCACCACCGTGCCGCGGCCGTCGGCATCCGCATCGAAGAGACTTCGTTCGCGGGCGAGCTGCCCGAGGCGTTCGGCGCCTTCGTGCAGTACCCGGGCGCGACAGGACGCGTCTGGGACTTCTCGACCGTCGCTGAGACGATGCACGCGAAGGGCGGTCTCGTCGTCGCCGCGGCCGACCTGCTCGCGCTCACCCTGCTGCGCTCACCGGGCGCGCTCGGCGCCGATGTCGCGGTCGGCACGACCCAGCGCTTCGGTGTGCCGCTCGGCTTCGGCGGACCCCACGCCGGTTACATGGCCGTGCGGGCGGGCCTCGAGCGTCAGCTGCCGGGCCGTCTCGTCGGAGTGTCCCAGGATGCCGTCGGCGCCCCCGCCTACCGCCTCTCGCTGCAGACGCGCGAGCAGCACATCCGCCGCGAGAAGGCGACGTCGAACATCTGCACCGCTCAGGTGCTGCTGGCCGTGATGGCGGCGATGTACGCGGTGTACCACGGTCCCAACGGGCTCCGCGCGATCGCGACGCAGGTCGCGCGCAAGGCCGACGCCCTGGCATCCGCACTCCGCTCTCATGACCTGACGCTCGTGAGCGACGCGTTCTTCGACACGGTGCGCGTGCACGTTCCTGGGCGCGCGCAGGACGTCGTCGACCGCGCGCGCGAGCGTGGTTATCAGCTGCTGTGGGTCGACGACGCGACCGTGGGCGTCTCGGTGGACGAGACGACGACGGATGCCGATATCTCGGTCGTTATGGACGCCTTCGGTCTCTCGGGCGGCGAGCTGCCCGATGGAGTGGCGCTGCGGGGGATCGATGACGCCCTGCACCGCGACGACGAGTTCCTCACGCACCCCGTCTTCCACGCTCATCGCAGCGAGACGGCGATGATGCGGTACCTCAAGACCCTCGCCGATCGCGACTACGCGCTCGATCGCGGCATGATCCCGTTGGGCTCGTGCACGATGAAGCTGAACGCGGCCACCGAGATGGCGGCTGTGTCGTGGCCGGAGTTCTCGCGCGTGCACCCCTTCGCGCCCGAGGCCGACGTACACGGTTACCTCGAGATGATCGACCAGCTCGAGCGTTGGCTCGCCGAGGTCACCGGGTACGACGCGGTGTCGCTGCAGCCGAACGCCGGGTCGCAGGGAGAGCTCGCCGGGCTCCTCGCGATTCGCGGGTACCACCTCGCGAACGGCGACACCGAGCGCACGGTGTGCCTCATCCCGTCGTCGGCCCACGGCACCAACGCCGCTTCCGCGATCCTCGCGGGCATGAAGGTCGTCGTCGTCGCGTGCGACGAGGCCGGCAACGTCGACCTCGGCGACCTGCGGGCCAAGATCGCGCAGCACGCGGCCGAGCTGTCAGCCCTGATGATCACGTACCCCTCGACCCACGGGGTGTACGAGCACGATGTGCTCGAGATCACGCAGGCCGTGCACGATGCCGGCGGACAGGTGTACGTCGACGGCGCCAACCTCAACGCGCTGCTCGGTTTCGCCCGCTTCGGCGACCTGGGCGGCGACGTGTCGCACCTGAACCTGCACAAGACGTTCGCCATCCCTCACGGCGGGGGCGGCCCGGGCGTGGGACCGGTGGCGGCGAAGGCTCACCTCGCGCCCTATCTGCCCTCTCACCCGTTCTCGCAGCGCGCCGACCACGCCGGCGGCACGTTCGACGGCGGTCCGGTTTCGGCTGCCCCGCACGGCTCGGCGGGCATTCTGCCCATCTCATGGGCGTACGTCCGCATGATGGGCGCAGAAGGACTCCGCCAGGCCACAGCCGCGGCGGTGCTCTCGGCGAACTACATCGCCGCACGCCTGCGCGAGCACTACCCGGTGCTGTACGCGGGCGAGGGCGGTCTGGTCGCGCACGAGTGCATCCTCGACCTGCGTCCGCTCAAGGAGCAGACGGGTGTCACGGTCGACGACGTGGCCAAGCGCCTCATCGACTACGGCTTCCACGCGCCCACGATGTCGTTCCCGGTCGCCGGCACCCTGATGGTCGAGCCCACCGAGAGCGAGGACCTCGCCGAGCTGGATCGCTTCGTGGATGCCATGATCGCCATCAAGCACGAGGCCCTCGCCGTCGCGGCTGGCGAGTGGCCCGCCGACGACAACCCCCTCGTGAACGCTCCGCACACGGCGGAGACCGTGGTCGTGGGGGAGTGGGACCACCCGTACTCTCGCGAGACCGCCGTGTACCCCGTCCGCTCGCTGATCCGCGGCAAGTACTGGCCTCCCGTGCGCCGCATCGACCAGGCCTACGGCGACCGCAACCTGGTCTGCTCGTGCCCGCCGCCGGAGGCGTTCGCCTGACCCCTGCCCGTCCCTCGACGAGACGGCATCCCCCCCAACGCTCCTTCCGCACCTCGCGGTGGGGGCTGAACGGGATGCCGTTTCGTCGTTCTAGGGGGACGCGCAGCAGACCGGGGAGATCCTCAGGAGGCGTTTAGTAAAGTGCCCCTGTGCACCACGGGCTGAACGACGTTCCTCGACCGAATCCACGCCGTGGCGGCCCGGGACGGGTGATCGCCCTCCTCGTCGCCGCTGGTCTCGCGCTGGCCGGTTGCTCGGCCACCGACCCGGCGCCTGAGCCGGCGAAAGAACAGCGCACGAGCCTGACCGTCGGCGTCGTCGGCTCCCTCACCAGCTTCAACGCCGCCAGCGCCACCGGCGACACCGCTGCCAATCGGGCGGTGTCGGCCCTTCTCGACGAGAAGCTGGGCTCCCTCGACGGCAACCTGCAGGTCGTGCCGAACAACGGGCTCGGACGCATCACCCGCGTCGACGGTGACCCGCTCACCGTCAGTTACGAGCTGTTCTCCGACCGGGTCTGGTCGGACGGCACCCCGGTGACCCTCGACGACCTGCTGTTCGGGTGGGCCGTCACCTCGCACTTCTTCGACGACGCCACCTACGACGCCAACGGGCAGCTGGTCTCGGGCACGCGCTACTTCGACACCGCTCTGCCGGCCGACCCGAACGCTCGGACGACGCGGCCCCGCCTCGATCGGGCGAACGACACGCTCATACTCACGTACGACCAGCCTTTCGCGGACTGGAACAGGCAGTGGCTGCTCGACCGGCCCGTGCACGTCGTCGCGCAGCGAGCGGGTGTGAGCGTGAAGGATCTGCTCACCGCCATCCTCACCGTGCCCGAGGGCGATCCGAAGGCGCCGGTTGCGCCGAACCCCGTGCTGGCCGCCGCCGCGCAGGCGTGGAACACCGGTTTCGACGTCGCACCGGGGACCACCCCCGATCCCGCCGGTGTCGTGTCCTCGGGCCCGTGGACCGTCTCCGAGATCACGGCCGACACCCTGCAGCTCGCTCGACGCGACAGCTACCAGGGCGCGCATTTCCCGGGCCTCGAAGGCCTCACCGTCCGGTTCTTCCCGGATCGGGCGGCGCAGTTGTCGGCGCTCGAAGCGGGCACGGTGGATGTGGCCAATGTCGGCGATCTCGACGTCGCCGAACACAAGACCCTGACCGACGCCGGACTCAACGTGCAGGTGGGGCCCACGTCCGAGACGCTGCAACTGCGGTTCGCCACGACGACGGCTTCCGACCTCCGGCAGGCGACGACTCTGTCGCTCGACCGTTCGTCCCTCGTCCAGGACGTCCTCGGTGCTGTCCGCCCCGACGCGCAGCCCCTGCAGTCCTTCCTCTCCTCACCGGCGACCGGCCAGCTCTACAACGACCTCGTGTCGGGGAACGGGGCACCCGGGACCGGGGCCGACGTGAACGCCGCCCGCTCCGCCCTCGGCGACCGAGCGGCCGTGCTCCGCGTCGCCTACGACACCACCGACGCGACGGCGGCGCTGGTCTTCCCCCGCCTCGTGTCGATGGCCGCCAAGGCCGGGATCGCCGTCCGCGCGGCGACGGCGACGGAGGTCCCGGATGCCACCCTCACCTGGGTCGGCGAGGATGAGAGCCTCTACCGCTCGGCACGCGACCGCATCGCCGAGGGCATCGACGGAGGCGACACCGAGGAGCTTTTCGACGACCTCACCACGCACACCGATCCCGTCGACGTGCTGTCGGAGGCGAAGCTCATCGACCGCTCGCTGTTCGCCGCCTACGCGGGAGTGCCGCTGCTCGAGCGGACGGGCGCCGTGGTCAACGCCGCGGGTGTGGAGGGAGTGACCTACACCTCCGAGCCCAACGGGCTGCCACCGGCGTTCTGGACGTGGTCGCCGCCTCAGTCCTGATTCTCAGGAGCTCGGAGACGGCGCGGGGGTGGGAGCGAAGATCCCGGGCCACCACGCTGCCGCGAGGGGGTATCCCACGAAGGCGACGATGTCGATGATCGTGTGCGCGATGACGAGGGGCATCACGCGCCCCCACCGCTTGTAGCACCAGCCGAAGACCAGTCCCATGACCACGTTGCCGAGCGCCGAGGGCCATCCTTGGTACAGGTGGTAACTGCCACGCAGCAGGGCCGTGGACGCGATGATCCACGTCCACGACCAGCCGAGACGTCGCAGGCGGTCGAAGAGGAACCCCAGGAAGATGACCTCTTCGGTGAGACCGGCGCGCAACGCCGCAAGGATGAGCAGCGCGATGACCCACCACGACGAGTCCAGGGGAGCGGGGATCACCGCGATGCTCTGGCCGAGTGCGCGGCCGATGGCGTACACGCCGATTCCCGGGGCGCCGATCAAGATCACCAGCAGGATCCCTCGGGCGGTGTCACCGCCGAAACGGCGGAAATCGAGGCCGATGCGGCGCAGCGCGTTGTTCGCCGGCTCCCACAGCAGGTAGACGGCGAGGGCCACCAGGGCCAGCGAGAAGAAGATGTCGAGGAACTGATAGATCGCGTCCCACAGCGGCTCGGCACTGCGCGAGGGATTCAGCTGCGTCTGCTGCTGCGAGATCGGAGCGCGCGTCGCCGCACGCACGAAGGAGACGACCGAGTAGATCGCGGACTGACCGACGCTGACGAGCAGCACGATGGCGATCTCCCACCCGAGCCGGCGTCGTCGGTAGGAGTCCGTGCGCTCGATGGCCGGAGGATACGTCCAGTCCGCGGCACCGCGTGACCGGCCCGGCTTGTCAGATTGCTCCATGGAGAGCCTCTCGAGTAAATGCTGTGTAACGTTTTTCAGAGGAGTTTGGGGCACCTGGGTAAACGTGCCTAGTGTGTTCTCATCCTGCCCGACGGATCTTTCACGCGCCTTGTGCTGCGCGAAAGCCCTGCATGGGCGACGATCATCCCTTCCCTGGAGGAACTGTGAAGCGCAACAAGATTGCCCTCTCCGGCCTCGCCCTGCTGGGAGCTGTCGGGCTTATGCTCGCCGGCTGCTCGGGCGGCGGAGACAACGGCGGCGGCTCGTCATCGGGCGGCGACGCCACGGCGATCATTCGGACGAACGGCTCCGAGCCGCAGAACCCGCTGATCCCCACCAACACCAACGAGGTCGGTGGAGGAAAGATCCTCGACTCGATCTTCGCGGGTCTGGTCTACTACGACGGAACCGGCGCCCCGGTCAACGACATGGCAGAGTCCATCGTCACCAACGACCCCCAGAACCTCACGGTGACCCTGAAGAAGGGCCAGAAGTTCACGGACGGCACCGAGGTCAAGGCCGACAACTTCATCAAGGCGTGGAACTACGGCGCTCAGCTGTCGAACAACCAGGTCAGCAGCTCGTTCTTCGAGGACATCGTGGGCTTCAGCTACGACGCTGACTCCGAGCTCACGGGTCTGCAGAAGGTCGACGACTACACCTTCACGATCGCACTGTCGAAGCCGGCCGCCGACTTCGCGCTGCGCCTGGGCTACTCGGCGTTCTTCCCGCTGCCCGACGTCGCGTTCAACGACATGGCCGCTTTCGGTGAGAACCCGATCGGCAACGGCCCCTACAAGCTCAAGGGCGAGGGTGCCTGGCAGCACAACGTGCAGATCGACCTCGTCAAGAACGACGACTACCAGGGCGGTCGCACGGTCGAGAACGGTGGTCTCTCGATCATCTTCTACGCCACCCAGGATGCCGCGTACGCCGACCTGCTCGGTGGCAACGTCGACGTGATCGACGGCGTTCCCTCGTCGTCGCTGGCCACGTTCCAGTCCGACCTGGGCGACCGCGCGGTCAACCAGCCGGCGGCGATCTTCCAGTCGTTCACGATCCCCGAGCGTCTCGCGCACTTCAGCGGCGAAGAGGGCCAGCTCCGTCGCCAGGCCATCTCGATGGCCATCAACCGCGACGAGATCACCAAGACGATCTTCCAGGGCTCGCGCACCCCGGCCAGCGACTTCACCTCGCCGGTCATCGCGGGCTGGTCGGACTCGCTGTCGGGCTCCGACGTGCTGAAGTTCGACGCGGACAAGGCGAAGCAGCTGTGGGCCCAGGCCGACGCCATCTCGCCCTGGACCGGCTCGCTCCAGATCGCCTACAACGCCGACGGCGGACACCAGTCCTGGGTCGACGCGGTGACGAACTCGCTGAAGAACACCCTCGGCATCGACTCCTCCGGTGCGCCCTACCCGACGTTCAAGGAACTGCGCTCGGCGGTCACCAACCGCAGCATCGAGACCACCTTCCGTTCGGGCTGGCAGGCCGACTACCCCGGTGCGTACAACTTCCTCGCACCGCTGTACGCCACGGGTGCCTCGTCGAACGACGGTGACTACTCGAACCCCGAGTTCGACGCGCAGATCACGGCCGGCATCGCCGAGACCGACCTCGAGGCGCAGAACGCCGACTTCGCGAAGGCTCAGGAGATCCTGCTGAAGGACCTCCCGGCCATCCCGCTCTGGTACTCCAACGTCACCGGCGGCTACGCCGAGGGCGTCAACAACGTCCAGTTCGGGTGGAACTCGGTTCCGCTGTACTACGAGATCACGAAGTAACCCTTCCGATCTCACCCGCGAGGCGGTGACGGATTCGTCACCGCCTCGCGGTCTGCCAGCCAGGCCTCATCACGACGTGTGATAAAACGGCACGGGCCCTTTCGTGGCCCACGCCCCCCTAAAAACGTCGGATGAGGCGTTTCCCACGTTCGAAAAGAGAGCGGATGCTCGGCTACATCCTCAGACGTCTGCTGCAGGTCCTCCCCGTGTTCTTCGGGGCCACCCTGCTGATCTACTTCATGGTCTTCGCCATGCCGGGGGACCCGATCCTCGGCCTCTTCGGCGACAAGACCCCCGCGCCCCAGGTCGTCGAAGCCCTGCGCGCGCAGTACCACCTCGACCAGCCCTTCATCGTCCAGTACTTCCTGTACATCGGCGGGATCTTCCGCGGCGACCTCGGCACCACCTTCTCGGGCCAGTCCGTCAACGAGGTGCTTGCGCGCACGCTCCCCGTGACCGGTCGCCTCGCGGTGATGGCCCTGGCCATCGAGCTCGTCCTGGCCGTCGTGGTCGGCACCATCTCGGCGATCCGCAAGGGCAAGCTGTTCGACAACGTGGCGCTCATCGTCGCCCTGTTGTTCGTCGCCCTGCCGATCTTCGTGGCGTGCTTCCTCGCCCAGTACTTCCTGGCGATCCAGCTCGGCTGGTTCAAACCCACGGTGGGTGCCCAGAACAACTGGGGCGATCTGTGGTTGCCGGCCATCGTGTTGGGCTTCAGCCTCTTCGCCACGAGCATGCGCCTGATGCGCGGCTCGGTCATCGACACGCTGAACCAGGACTGGGTGCGTACCGCCTACAGCAAGGGCTTGTCGCGTCGCCGCGTCATCCCCGTGCACGTGCTGCGCAACTCTCTCATCCCGGTCATCACGAACTCCGCGACGAACTTCGGGGTGCTCCTCGTCGGCGCCACCGTCACCGAGGGCATCTTCAACATCCCCGGTGTCGGCAACACGCTGTACCAGGCCACCATCCGCGGCGAGGGACCCACGGTCGTTTCGTTCGTGACCGTCTTCGTCATCATCTACGTGCTGGTCAACCTCGTCGTCGACCTCCTGTACGGCCTCCTGGACCCGAGGATCCGCTATGTCAAGTAGTCAGTTCCCGGCGCCGCACTATGTCGCGCCGATCAAGACCGAGACCATCTCGGTCGACGCCGTTCGCGTCGCCGCCCGTAAGAGCAACCTCTGGCTCGACGCGTGGCGCGACCTCCGTCGCCGCCCCACGTTCTGGATCGCGCTGGCCGTCATGGCCGTCGTCATCCTGATGGCCGTGTGGCCGACGCTGTTCACCCAGGTGCCGCCTAACAACGACTGCCAGCTGTCCAACAGCAACGCCGGTCCCGCCTCGGGCCACATCCTGGGCTTCACGTTCCAGGGGTGCGACACCTTCTCCCGCATCGTGTGGGGAGCGCGTACGTCGCTGTCGGTCGGTCTGCTCGCAACCGCGATCGGCACGATCATCGGCCTGATCATGGGTGCGTTGTCGGGCTTCTACGGCGGATGGCTCGACGCGGTCATCTCGCGCGTCGGCGACATCTTCTTCTCGATTCCCTACATCCTCGCGGCCATCGTCGTGATGAGCGTGTTCTCGCAGTACCGCAACGTCGTCACCCTGGCGTTCGCGATCGGCGGGTTCGCGTGGGCGTCGACGGCGCGCGTGGTGCGCGCCGAGGTACTGCGCGTGCGTCAGGCCGACTACGTCGCGGCCTCGCAGGCGCTCGGTCAGACGCGTTTCCGCACGCTGCTGACGCACGTCATCCCGAACGCGATCGCCCCTCTGCTCGTGGTCACCACGATCAGCCTCGCGGCGGCCATCGTCGCGGAGGCGACGCTGTCGTTCCTCGGTGTCGGCCTGGGCGGCGACACCATGTCGTGGGGTAACGACATCAGTCAGGCGCAGCAGTCCTTGCGTATCGCGCCGCTGGCCCTGATCTGGCCGTCTGTCGCCCTGACGGTCACGGTGCTGGCCTTCATCCTGCTGGGCGAGCTCATCCGAGACGCCATCGACCCGAGAGCGAGGGCCCGCCGATGAGCGACGCCACCATGACGCCGCTGCTGTCCGTGCGCGACCTGAAGGTCGCGTTCGAGGGAGAAGGCGGTACGCGCGAGGTCCTGCACGGAGTCAGCCTCGACGTGTATCCCGGTCAGACCGTCGCCATCGTGGGTGAGTCCGGTTCGGGCAAGTCGACGACCGCGTCTGCGGTCATCGGTCTGCTCCCCGGCACCGGACACGTCACCGCCGGCAGCATCACCCTCGACGGGCGCGAGCTGACCGACCTCAGCCAGACGCAGTTCGAGTCGGTACGCGGCAGGGACATCGGCTACGTCCCGCAGGACCCGATGTCGAACCTGAACCCCGTGTGGAGCATCGGCTTCCAGGTCAAGGAGGCGATCCGCGCGAACGGCATAGCCACCGGCCGCAAAGAGGTCGAGCAGCGCGCGATCGAGGTGCTGAAGCAGGCCGGTCTCGCCGACGCCGAGCGTCGACTGCACCAGTACCCGCACCAGTTCTCGGGCGGTATGCGCCAGCGCGCGCTCATCGGTATCGGCCTCGCGGCTGACCCGAAGCTGCTGATCGCCGACGAGCCGACCTCGGCTCTCGACGTCACCGTGCAGCGCGTCATCCTCGACCACATGGCATCCCTCACTCGGGAGCGGGGCACCTCGGTGCTGCTCATCACGCACGACCTGGGGCTCGCCGCGGAGCGCGCCGACACGATCGTCGTGATGAACCAGGGCGAGATCGTCGAGTCGGGTCCCAGCCGCGAGATCCTCGAGAACCCGCAGCACCCGTACACGCAGCGACTGGTGGCGGCCGCCCCCAGCATCGCTTCGCAGCGCATCCAGGCGAAGGTGGAGGACCGCGGCATCCTGCGCGAGTCCGACATCGACGCTCCCGCGACGGTCAAGGTCACCGACCTCGTCAAGGAGTACAAGATCCGCCAGGGCGGGTTCCGCAGCGAGCAGTTCCGCGCCGTCGACGGGGTCTCGTTCGAGATCCCGCGTGGCAAGACGCTCGCCCTCGTCGGCGAGTCGGGCTCCGGCAAGTCGACGATCGCGAAGATGGTGCTCAAGCTCGAGGAACCCACCTCGGGCTCGATCGAGGTCGACGGCGTCAACACCGGCAAGCTGAACGCGAAGGACACCTTCAACCTCCGCCGCCGCATGCAGCCGGTCTTCCAGGATCCGTACGGCTCGCTCGACCCGCTCCGCAGCATCGGCAACCTGATCGCGGAGCCGCTCAACATCCACAAGGTGGGTGACGGTGCCTCGCGCCGCGCCCGTGTGGAAGAGCTGCTCGAGCAGGTCGCTCTGCCGCAGGAGCTGGCATCCCGCTATCCGAACGAGCTGTCCGGCGGACAGCGTCAGCGCGTCGCCATCGCGCGTGCGCTCGCGCTCAAGCCCGACATCCTCGTGCTCGACGAGGCCGTCTCGGCTCTCGACGTGCTCGTGCAGGCGCAGATCCTCCAGCTGCTGGCGGAGCTGCAGTCCGAGCTGGGGCTGACGTACCTGTTCATCACGCACGACCTCGCCGTCGTCCGCGTCGCCGCCGACCTGGTGTGCGTCATGGAGCGCGGCAAGCTCGTGGAGCAGGGCACGGTCGACGAGATCTTCGCCCAGCCGTCGCAGGAGTACACGCAGCGCCTGCTCGACGCCATTCCCGGCGCCTCGCTCTCACTGGGCGGCGCGTGACACGCGACGAGCGCTTTCGGGGCGCGGAGCACCCACGGGTGTTCCGCGCCCCGTCGTCGATCGTGGGCCTGATCGTCGGCGCGGTGCTCGCGGTCGTGCTCTTGGGGGATGCCGCGCTCCGCGCCGGCGTCGGCGAGATGCTCCTGCTGGCGCCGTGGGTGCTGTTGGCGCTGTGGGCCGTCTACGCCCTGCTCTTCGCCCCTCACGTGCGCATCGATGCCGATGGCATCCGCATCCACAATCCGCTGCGCGTCGTCGACGTCGCCTGGGCGCGTGTCGCCGATATCGACATGCGCTGGCAGCTCGAGATCCGTACCGACGAGCCGCGCGTCGTGAAGGCGTTCGGCGGCCCCGTCGCGGGGCGTCCCGGCCGACCGCCGCTGCGTCGCGACGACTCACGGGGTCGTCGCGAGCCTCCCGCGATCCGTGATCTGCAGCTCATTCAGGAGGCGTGGGAGACCGCGCGCCGCACTGCCTCGAAGAGCGGTGTCGTGCGCCGCTCGTGGGACATTCCCTCGGTCATTTCCCTGCTGGTTCTGATCTGCTGGGTTATCATCGCTTTGTTCATCTCAGGCGGTCTCGGCTGAGCGCGATGCTGCGCTCGATGGAGACCGTGGTGACAAAGCGCCATGTAAGAGCTTTGTTACGGTCGTGAAAAGTGTGTTCCCCCGGCACGCGTTTCATGGGAAGCCGACGTAGGGTCGCTGAAGATCCTTAGCCAGGCAAACGAATAGGCGGGGATCTCGAAGGCGAGAGGACCACCCATGATGCTGACCCCCGATGTGTTCCGGACGGGCTCGCGCACCTCATGACGCTGTACGTTCTACGACGGTTCGTGAACTACGCCGTCCTGAGCCTGCTGGCGACGTGCCTGGCGTACGTGCTCGGTAGTGCTCTGCTGCGACCCCAGGACCGCTTCTACGGTATGAACCCGCGTCCCCCTCAGGAGTCGATCGTCGCGAGCCTGGATGCTCTCGGCGCCAACCCCGACGTGCCGATCCTCGTGCGGTTGTGGAACTGGCTCGTGAACCTGTTCACGAAGTTCTCGCTCGGCAACACGATCGGCGGCCAGGACGTCATGACCGAGATCGCGACGCGCGCCGGAACCAGCCTTCGTCTTCTGCTGATCGGATCGCTGATCGGTGCCGTCGTCGGTGTCCTCATCGGCGTGTGGGGAGCGGTGCGCCAGTACCGTGCCACCGATCAGGTGACGACCTATGCCTCGTACCTCGTCTTCGCGACGCCGACCTTCGTCATCGGCGTTCTCCTGATGATCGGTGCGACCAACCTCAACAACGCCGCGGGCACTCAGCTCATCCGCTTCACGGGGGAGTACACCGCGGGGGTCGAGGGGTTCTGGCCGATGGTCGCCGACCGCGCGGTGCACCTGTTGCTGCCGACCCTCGCGCTGGTGCTCATCAGCGCCGCGTCGTACTCGCGGTACCAGCGCAGCATGATGCTCGACGTGCTTGGGGCCGACTACATCCGCACGGCCCGCGCGAAGGGATTGCCGCGCACCCAGGCGCTCTTCCGCCACGGGGTGCGCATCGCGCTCATCCCGATGTCCACCTTCTTCGCCTACAGCTTCGGCACCCTGATCGCCGGTTCCACCATGCTCGAGATCGTCTTCTCGTGGCGAGGCATGGGGCAGTTCCAGCTCAACGCCGTCACCCAGCAGGACATCAACGCCGTGGCGGGTTCGACCCTGTTCGTCGCCGTGCTGGTGCTGCTGTCGTCGACTCTGTCCGAGGTGCTCTACGCCGCACTCGACCCGAGAGTGAGGAGCTGACATGACCATGCAGGAAGAGGCCCTCGACGGATCGCTCGTCGCCACCAGCCCTGTCACCCGCGACCGCAAGCCGCTCTCGCGCGGAGCGCTCGTCCGCTCGCGCCTGCGCAAGATGCCGCGCTTCTGGGTGGGGGCGAGCATCCTCGTCTTCATCGTGCTCTGGGCCTTCGTCGGCCCGCTGCTGTACCCCTACGACGCGACCCAGCGCGATTTCCTCAACGTCGGTCTCGGGCCCACCCAACTGCACTGGTTCGGCACCAACGGCATCGGTCAGGACATCTACGCCCAAACCCTCGTGGGTCTGCAGAAGTCGCTCATCATCGGCGCCCTCGCCGGTATCGGCGCCACGCTGATCGCGGCGGCCGTGGGTTCGCTCGCCGGCTACCTCGGCGGCAAGATCGACGCGGTCATCGGGTGGCTCATCCACCTTCTGCTCGTCATCCCGTCGTTCTTCATCCTCGTGCTGCTGAGCCCGCTGACACGCGGCCTGTCGTGGCTGGCGCTGACGTTCTTCCTCGCGGTGTTCAGCTGGATGATCCTCGCCCAGGTCGTGCGCAACCAGACGCGGTCGCTGCGCAACCGCGATTTCGTCCGCGCGGCGCGCTACATGGGCATGCCGACCCGGCAGATCCTGGGCCGCCACATCATTCCCAACATCGCGTCGCTGCTCATCATCGACGCGACCCTCGGCATCGTCTCGGCCATCATGGCCGAGACCTCGCTCAGCTACTTCGGCTTCGGCGTCCAGGCGCCTGACGTCTCGCTCGGCACACTGCTCGCGTCGGGCACGTCGGCCGCGGTGACCCGCCCGTGGCTGTTCGTGTACCCCGCCGGCGTGCTGATCGTGCTGCTCCTGGCCATCAGCCTCATCGGCGACGCCCTGCGCGACGCCATCGACCCCACCTCGGGAGCGAACCGTGACTGACACCCGATCCGCCACCATGCTGTCCTCGACCGGCTGCTCGCCGCTGCTGTCGGTCCGCGACCTCAGCGTCACTTTCCCGCAGCGTGACGGCGCTCCGGTCCGTGCGGTCCGCGGCATCTCGTACGACGTGCACGAGGGCGAGTTCCTCGGAATCGTGGGGGAGTCCGGCTCCGGGAAGAGCGTGTCGTCGCTCGCCGTGATGGGGCTGCTGCCCTCGAACGCGCAGGTCGAGGGCGACATCCTCTACGATGGGCGCTCCCTGCTCGGGATGAACGACGGGCAGCTGTCGAAGATCCGCGGCGCCGAGCTGGCGATGGTCTTCCAGGACCCCCTGTCGGCACTGACCCCGGTCTACACGGTCGGCGACCAGATCTCCGAGGGACTCCGTCTGCACGATCGCGCTCTGAGCGCCCAGGCGGCGCAGGCTCGCAGCGTCGAGCTGCTCAAGCTCGTCGGCATCCCGGATGCCGAGCGTCGGGCCCGCGCGTACCCCCACGAGTTCTCGGGCGGTATGCGTCAACGCGCGATGATCGCCATGGCGATCGCGAACGACCCGCGCGTGATCATCGCCGACGAGCCGACCACGGCTCTCGACGTCACCATTCAGGCGCAGATCCTCGAGGTGCTGCAGAAGGCCCGGGAGGTGACGGGCGCCGCCGTGGTGCTCATCACGCACGACCTGGGCGTCGTCGCCGGTCACGCCGACCGTGTCGCGGTCATGTACGCCGGCAAGCTCGTCGAGCGAGGGACGGTCGACGAGATCTTCCACGATCCGCACATGCCGTACACGGTGGGCCTGCTGCGCTCGGTGCCGAACATGCAGACCGCGGGTTCGCACAGACTGGTCCCGCTCGAGGGGCGCCCGCCGTCCCTCGCCGCCCTCCCGAAGGGGTGCCCGTTCGCCGCGCGCTGCCCGATCGCGATCGACGCGTGCCACGACATCGAGCCCGTCCTGGAGGTCCACGGGACGGTGCCCGACCATGTCGCGGCGTGCATCCGCTCCGGTGAGATCGCCTCCGGCGCCCTTGCGCGGCCCGATATCTTCCCGCGACCCGAGGCGCTGGGTGAGATCCCGCCGCTGCGCCCCGACGTGACCCCCGCCGTCGAGGTCACCAACCTCGTAAAGCATTTCCCGCTCATGAAGGGCTCGGTCTTCCCTCGTCGCGTCGGCACGGTCCGCGCCGTCGACGGCATCTCGTTCTCGATCCAACCGGGTCGCACGATGGGCCTGGTGGGGGAGTCGGGCTGCGGCAAGACCACCACGATCCTCGAGATCATGGAGATGGTCGCCCCGCAGAGCGGCAGCATCCACATCAACGGCACCGACGTCGCCACGGTCAACCGCAGAGACAAGGCGGTGCTGCGCAAGGGGATCCAGATCGTCTTCCAGGATCCGATGGGCGCGATCGACCCGCGCCTGCCGGTCGGCGAGGTCATCACCGAACCGCTGCTGGTGCAGGGCGTCCCGCGTGCCGAACGCGATCGCAAGATGCGGGAGCTGCTCGACCTCGTGGGGCTCGACCCGAACATGTCCGACCGCTATCCGCACGAGTTCTCGGGCGGGCAGCGTCAGCGCATCGGCATCGCGCGGGCTCTGGCGACCGACCCCGCGGTCGTCGTCCTCGACGAGCCGGTCTCGGCGCTCGACGTGTCGATCCAGGCCGGTGTGATCAACCTGCTCGAAGACCTGAAGGAGCGACTCGGGCTCTCGTTCTTGTTCGTCGCGCACGACCTCGCGGTGGTGCGTCAGATCGCGGACGACGTCTCGGTCATGTACCTCGGACGCATCGTCGAGCAGGGCCCCGTCGACGAGGTGTTCGACGACCCCCGGCATCCGTACACCAAGGCCCTCATCTCGGCGGCTCCCATCCCGGATCCGCGCATCGAGCGTGCGCGTACGCGCATCCTGCTCGACGGCGACCTTCCGAGTCCCACGCAGGAGATCTCGGGATGCCGCTTCCGCACGCGGTGCCCGCTCTACCGCCTGCTGCCCGACGCGGACCGGCGCCGGTGCGACAACGACGACCCGGGCTTGCGCACCCAGGCGCACTCCCAGGTGGCGTGCCACTACGCCGAACGATCCGACCTCGTCCTCGAGACGGTGTCGGTCGGATCCCCCCGAACGTCCCCGACCGACGGCACCACGTCGGCGGGGGCCCTTCCCGATCACCAACGAGAGGATTGATCACATGAGAATGCGTAAAGCGAAGGCTCTCAGCGCTCTCGCGCTGCTGAGCGCCGCGGCCCTGGCGATCGCCGGGTGCGCGCCGGGCAACACGGCGGCCCCTTCGGCCAACCCCGAAGACCAGAACTCCCTGCCCTCGACCGCGTGGGTTCGCGCCGACGCCTCCGACGTCAAGGACGGCGGCACGCTCACTCTCGCGGTCGATTCCATGCCCGTGAACTGGAACAACTTCCAGATCGACGGCAACGAGGTCAACACCAACAACATCGTCGCCGCGATGCAGGGTGGCCCCATCCGGATCGGCGAGGACGGCAAGCCCGTCGTCGACAAGAACTACGCGTCCTCCGTCGAGCTGACCAGCACCGACCCCCAGAAGGTCGAGATCAAGCTCAACCCGGATGCCAAGTGGGAAGACGGCACGCCCATCACCGTCGCTGATTACCAGGCCACCTGGAAGGCCAACAACGGCAGCAACCCTGCGTACGTCGTCATCTCGACGACCGGCTGGGACCAGATCTCCTCCGTCGAGCAGGGCACCGACCAGTTCGACGTCGTCATCACCTTCTCGTCGGTGTTCGCCGACTGGCAGAGCCTGTTCGGCCAGGTGCTGCCCGCGAGCGTCGCCAACGACCCGAACACCTTCAACACCGGGTACCTCACCAAGGCGCTCCCGTCCTCGGGCCCCTTCAAGCTCGCGAGCTTCGACTCGACGGCCGGTGTCGCGACGCTCGAGCCAAACCCCAACTGGTGGGGTGACAAGCCCAAGCTCGACTCGGTCGTCTTCCGTGCCGTGAGCCAGAGCCAGCAGGGCACCTCGTTCAGCAACGGTGAGATCGACGCGCTGAACATCAGCTCCAACGCCGACCTGTACCAGACGGCCCAGAACGTCCCGGGCGCCGAGATCCAGGCGTCCAACGGTCTGACCTGGACGCACATCACCATGCGCGCCTCGAGCGGACCGCTCGCCGACGTCAACGTCCGCAAGGCCGTGGCATCCATCGTCAACCGCGGACAGATCGCGAACAACGCGAACTCGCCGGTGGGCGTCCCCGCCATCACCCAGGGCAGCTACATCTTCATGCCCGGCCAGGACGGCTACACCGACGACTCCCTGCCGTACGACGTCGACGCGGGTACCAAGTACCTCGAGGCCGCCGGCTACACCAAGGACGGCGACTCCTGGAAGAAGGACGGCACCGCCCTGTCGTTCAAGGTGACGGTTCCGGCCGACACCACGACGAACATCCAGCGCGCCGAGCAGATCCAGGCGGACCTGGCCGAGGTCGGTATCCCCGTCGAGCTCGTCTCGGTCCCCGTCGGCAGCTACTTCTCGGACTACATCATCAAGGGCGACTTCGAGATGGTGACGTTCTCGTGGCAGGGCACCGCGTACCCGATCTCGTCGACCCGGTCGCTGTTCACCCCGGTCGACTCGGCGCAGAACTACACCGGTATCGCCGACCCGCGTCTGGACGCCCTGTGGGCCAAGGCCAACGCGGAGCTCGACCCCGACGCGCGCCTGCAGACCGCCCAGGAGATCGACAAGGTGCTCTGGGAGTCCGTGCCGATCATCCCGATCGCGCCGCTGCCGAACGTCTACGCCGTCAAGCAGGGCCTCGTGAACTGGGGCGCGACCCAGTTCGAGACCATCGACTGGACCATCGTGGGCTTCGCCAACTCGTGATCCGTTGACCGAGAGGGGCGGGATCCCGCGGGATCCCGCCCCTTTTTCACGCCGCCGCGCTTCCTGAACGTCTCCTGCCCGGGAGTGTCGTAGGCGCCCGGTAGACTAGGCAGGCCCGATTCCGGGCATCACCCCGAATTTTCCTGGAGACCCTCCATGGCGCACGCCCTTCGTCCTGACCTCCGTAACGTCGCGATCGTCGCGCACGTCGACCACGGCAAGACGACCCTCGTCGACGCCATGCTCCGCCAGACCGGCTCGTTCGGCGACCACGCGCACGTCGAAGAGCGCGCGATGGACTCGAACGATCTCGAGCGCGAAAAGGGCATCACGATCCTCGCCAAGAACACGGCGATCACGTACAACGGCATCCACTCGGACGTGCCGGTGACGATCAACGTCATCGACACCCCCGGTCACGCCGACTTCGGCGGCGAGGTCGAGCGCGGTCTGTCCATGGTCGACGGCGTCGTGCTGCTCGTCGACGCGTCCGAGGGCCCGCTGCCCCAGACGCGCTTCGTGCTGCGCAAGGCTCTCGAGGCGAAGCTCCCCGTGATCCTGCTGGTCAACAAGACCGATCGCCCCGACGCGCGCATCGCCGAGGTCGAAGAAGAGGCGCACGACCTCCTGCTCGGCCTCGCGTCCGATCTCGTCGACGACGTGCCCGACCTCGATGTCGACGCCCTGCTCGACGTGCCGGTCGTGTACGCCTCCGGCCGCGCGGGCGCCGCTTCGCTCAACCGCCCCGACAACGGGTCGCTGCCCGACAACGACGACCTCGAGCCCCTGTTCGCCGCGATCCTCGAGCACGTCCCGGCTCCGGCCTTCGACGACGAGGCGCCCCTGCAGGCCTGGGTCACCAACCTCGACTCCTCGCCGTTCCTCGGCCGCCTCGCGCTGCTGCGCGTCTTCAACGGCACGCTGAAGAAGGGGCAGACCGTGGCCTGGGTGCGCGCCGACGGCACCACCAGCAATGCTCGTGTCACCGAGCTGCTCAAGACCCGCGCCCTCGAGCGCTACCCCGCCGAAGACGCCGGCCCCGGCGACATCGTCGCCATCGCCGGATTCCCCGACATCACCATCGGCGAGACCATCGCCGACCCCGAAGACGTCCGCCCGCTGAAGGCGATCACGGTCGACGACCCGGCCATCTCCATGACCATCGGCACCAACACCTCGCCCCTCATGGGCAAGGTCAAGGGCCACAAGCTCACCGCGCGCATGGTCAAGGACCGCCTCGACCGCGAGCTCATCGGTAACGTCTCGCTCAAGGTCGTCGACATCGGACGCCCCGATGCGTGGGAGGTCCAGGGTCGCGGCGAGCTCGCGCTGGCCATCCTCGTCGAGAACATGCGCCGCGAGGGCTTCGAGCTCACGGTCGGCAAGCCGCAGGTGGTCACCAAGCGCGGTGAAGACGGCAAGCTCAAGGAGCCCTTCGAGCACCTGACCATCGATGCGCCCGAAGAGCACCTCGGCGCCATCACGCAGCTCATGGCCGCCCGTAAGGGCCGCATGGACAACATGACCAACCACGGCACCGGCTGGGTGCGCATGGAGTTCGTCGTCCCCTCGCGCGGTCTCATCGGCTTCCGCAGCGAGTTCCTCACGATCACCCGCGGTACCGGTATCGCCAACGCCATCTCGCACGGCTACGACGACTGGGCGGGTTCGATCACCACCCGTCAGAACGGCTCGATCGTGGCCGACCGCATGGGTGTCGTGACCCCCTTCGCGATGATCGCTCTGCAGGAGCGCATGAGCTTCTTCGTGCAGCCCACCGAAGAGGTCTACGAGGGCATGGTCATCGGCGAGAACTCCCGCGCCGACGACATGGACGTCAACATCACCAAAGAGAAGAAGCTGACGAACATGCGTTCGTCGACCTCCGACTCCTTCGAATCGATGACGCCCCCGCGCCTGCTGACGCTGGAGGAGTCGCTCGAGTTCGCGCGCGACGACGAATGCGTCGAGGTCACGCCCGAGAAGGTGCGCATCCGCAAGGTCGTGCTCGACGCGACCGAGCGCGGCCGCACCGCCTCGCGCCTGAAGCGTCAGGATGCCAACGCCTGAGCGATCCCGCTCGCGAACGGCCCCGCCCAGCCCCGTGCTGAGCGGGGCCGTTCGGCTTTTTCCGCCCGTTGAGTGTCCAGAACACCCGGACCGGTCTGAACTCCGTCTCGGGTGTCTTGGACACTCGACCGGCTG
The DNA here is from genome assembly GCF_026625865.1 of Microbacterium sp. SL75. Taxonomy (NCBI): domain Bacteria; kingdom Bacillati; phylum Actinomycetota; class Actinomycetes; order Micrococcales; family Microbacteriaceae; genus Microbacterium; species Microbacterium sp. SL75. Next base: position 2,694,884 of record NZ_CP113067.1, read on the forward strand.
CCGACGGTGCCGTCGCGTCATGACGGGAACGTGACGGCGCCGGACGTGCGAGCGCGCCGTCGGTGCCGGGCGACGACCGACGTCGAGTGTTCAGAAGGCGCCGTGCCGGGGTGCGATGGCTCGGCATGTCATGGACACTCGATCGGGATGCCGGCCCCGGCCCCGGGCGATGGCCGTCAGCGCGACTCGACGACGCACACGGCGCTCATGCCGGGTGTGAGCGCCTCGAAGACGTGCGGGGAGTCGCCTGCGTACGAGAGGTAGTCGCCGGGGGAGAGCTCATAGGGGGCATCGGCGGGGCCGACGAGGCCGCGACCCGACACCATGACGAGGTGCTCGACCGTCCCCCGGGGGTGAGGGTCGGATCGGCGGGGCTGTCCGGGCTCGGCGGAGAGCAGGTAGATGTCGCGGCGCGCGTGCGGCGGACTCGCCGACAGCAGCACGGCGACGTACTCCGATGCCGAGGACGCCACGGCGGTTCCCTCTTCTCCGGCGCGGATCAGGGTGGGGGAGTGCGCGCCCTCATCGACGAGGTCGGCGAAGGTGATCCCGAGAGCGGAGGCCAGGGCCCAGAGCGTTTCGACACTCGGGTTCCCGCCGCCGTTCTCGAGCTGTGACACGGTCGCTTTGGCGACTCCGGCGCGCCGCGCCAGCTCGGACACGCTGAGATCGCGTCTCTCCCGCTCGCGTCGCAGGCTCGCGGCGATGCGGTTGCTCAGATCGCTCATGTGTTCATTATCGCTGCCGATCGTTCGATTTGACGAACACGCCACTATCGTTCACGATGATGCTCATGCGTTCGTTCTACCGAACACCCGAGGGGGTGGCGACCCGGCAAGGGCTCGCGGTCGCCCTCGCCACGAGTGCCTACGGCATCTCGTTCGGGGCCCTGTCCGTGGCATCCGGTCTCGACATCTGGCAGACCTGCGTGCTGAGCCTGCTGATGTTCACGGGGGGATCGCAGTTCGCCTTCGTCGGCGTCGTCGCCGCCGGGGGAGCGGCCGCCGCCCCCGCGGCCATCGCCTCCTCGGCCCTGCTGGGCGTTCGCAACGCGGCGTACGCGATGCGCATGGCTCCGGTCGTCGCGGGTGGGTTCTGGCGCAAGCTGTCGGCGACGCACTTCACGATCGACGAGTCGGTGGCCGTCGGCCTCGCCCAGGATGCACCCCGCGCACGCCAGGCCGGCTTCTGGGTGACGGGGATCGCGATCTGGGTCGGGTGGAATCTCTCGACCCTGCTGGGAGCGCTTCTCGGCGACGTGCTCGGCGACCCGCGCTCCTACGGTCTCGACGCCGCCGCGGCGGCCGCGTTCCTCGCCCTGCTCTGGCCGCGCCTGCGCGGACGACAGCCCCTGGCCGTCGCGGCGGGAGCGGCGGTCGTCGCGGCGCTGCTCACGCCCTGGCTCATGCCGGGCATCCCGGTGATCGCTGCGGCCGGAGTCGCCGTCGCGGTGGGCCTGTTCGACCCGCGGGCCGCGAAGGCGTCGACGGGAGAGGAGCGGATGCCATGACCCTGTGGACCGCGGTGCTCCTGGCATCCGTCATCTGCGTCGCGCTCAAGGCGATCGGGTACCTGCTTCCGGCGCACTGGCTCGACTCTCCCCGTCCGGCCCGCGTCGCGGACCTCCTCACCGTCGCCCTGCTCGCGGCGCTCGTGATGGTGCAGACGCTGGGGGCGGGGGCCGCCGTCGTGGTCGATGCGCGGCTCCCGGCCGTCGGTGTCGCCGCGCTGCTGCTGTGGGCGCGTGCGCCGTTCCTCGTCGTGGTGGCCGCCGCCGCCGTCACCGCCGCGCTGCTGCGGCTCTGGGGGTGGGCGGCGTGAGGGGGCTCGCGCTGCGCGCATAGCCGTCCCGCCTAGACTCGGGCGGTGACTTCCACGATTCTTCGCGTCGTCGGCTGGGTGGTGGCCCTGCTCGTCGGAGCCTTCTACGGAGCCGCCGGTACCGTCGGCCAGGCCTTCCTCGTCGGCCCGGTGCCGGTCGGTCTGATCCTCGCGACGATCGGCAGCGCCGCGCTGCTCATCGCCTTGCGTACCCTCACCGGCGACCGCGTCAACGCCCTCGCCGGCGGGCTCGGCATCACCGCCGCGACCTATCTCTTCTCGCAGGTGGGCCCGGGCGGCTCCGCGATCGTGGCGGCGCCCACGGCGGGCACGGAATGGATTCCGCTGGTGTGGACGGTCGTCGGCCCCGCCCTGATGGTGCTCGTGGCGTTGTGGCCCGACTTCTCCAAGCTCCAGACCCCCGCGCGTCCGGTCGAATCTTAGGCCCGAGGGCCCGTCGGCGGAGGCGATCGCCTCGGCGCGATTAGACTGGGCGGGTGACTTACGTGATCGCCCTCCCGTGTGTCGATGTCAAAGACCGCGCCTGCATCGATGAGTGTCCCGTCGACTGCATCTACGAGGGTGAACGATCGCTCTACATCCACCCCGACGAGTGCGTCGACTGCGGTGCGTGCGAGCCGGTCTGCCCCGTTGAAGCCATCTACTACGAGGACGACCTCCCCGAAGAGTGGTCCGACTACTACAAGGCCAACGTCGAGTTCTTCGATGACATCGGATCGCCCGGTGGAGCGGCCAAGGTCGGCGTGATCGCCAAGGACCACCCCGTCATCACCGCGCTGCCCCCGCAGAGCCACTGAGCCGTGGGCGTCGCCGACCTCGCCGACTACCCGTGGGACGCCGTCGCCCCCTACGCGGAGCGCGCGCGGCGACACCCCGACGGCATCGTGGATCTGTCGATCGGCTCGCCCGTCGATCCGACCCCCGTCGTGATCGCCGAGGCCCTGGCCGACGCGACCGATGCGCACGCCTACCCGGCCACCGCGGGCACTCCGGCGCTGCGTGAGGCGATCGCCGACTGGTACGAGCGCCGCCGCGGCGTTCCGGGTCTGAGCGCGGTGAACGTCCTGCCGACCGTGGGCTCGAAAGAGCTCGTGGCCCTGCTGCCGCTGCTTCTGGGCCTCGGCCCGGGCGATGCCGTCGTGCACCCCCGAGCGGCCTACCCCACCTACGAGGTCGGCGCGCGTCTCGTCGGCGCCGAGCCCGTGGCATCCGACGATCCCTCCGAGTGGCCCGCCCACACGCGTCTGGTCTGGATCAACTCGCCGGGCAACCCCGACGGCCGCGTCCTGTCGACGGACGAGCTTCGGGATGCCGTGACCCGGGCGCGCGAGATCGGTGCCGTCCTGGCCTCCGACGAGTGCTACGCCGAGCTCGGCTGGGATGCCCCGTGGGACGCGCAGCCCGTCCCGAGCGTTCTCGATCCGGCCGTCGTGGACGGCGATCTCACGGATGTGCTCTCGGTCTACTCGCTGAGCAAACAGTCGAATCTCGCCGGGTATCGTGCGGCGTTCCTGGCCGGTGACGCCGCTCTCGTGGCGCGTCTGCTGAACGGGCGGAAGCACCTCGGTCTCATGCCGCCCGCGCCCGTGCAGCGCGCGATGACCGTCGCTCTCGGCGACGATGCGCACGTGGCAGAGCAGCGCGAACGCTACGCTCGCCGTCGGGCGGTCCTCAAGCCCGCCGTCGAGGCCGCCGGCTTCACCATCGACCGCAGCGAGGGTGGCCTGTACCTGTGGGCGACCGAGGGGCGCGACGCCTGGGAGAGCGTGGACCGACTCGCCGACCTCGGCATCCTGGTCGGTCCCGGGCACTTCTACGGCGCGCACTTCCCGAACCACGTGCGCTTCTCGCTGACGGCGACAGACGAGCGCATCGCCGCCGCGGCCGAGCGCTTGACTCCCTGATTCAGCTCGAGCGGTTCCACGCCTCCCAGAGGCGCGCGTAGGGGCCGTCGGCCTCGCGCAGTTCGTCGTGCGTGCCCTCTTCGCGGATGCGGCCGGCCTCGAGCAGCACGACGCGGTCGGCGCGGGCGGCCTGGCTGAGCCGGTGCGCGACGACGAGGGCGGTGCGTCCCTCCACGATCGCGAGCGCGGCATCCTCGAGTCGGCCCGCCTCGGCCGATCCGGCCTCGGCCGTCGCCTCGTCGAGCACGACGACGGCGGGGTCGCTCAACGACACGCGCGCGAGGGCGATCAGCTGTGCCTCGGCGGGCGAGAGCGGGGTGCCCGAGGCGCCGACGGGTTCGTCCAGCCCCCGGGCGAGGCGCGCCACGAGGCCGCCCGCGCCCACGCGCCGCAGCGCCTCGACGAGATCGTCGTCGCCCGCGTCGGGGGCGGCCAGGGTGAGGTTCTCGCGCAGGTCGGTGTCGAAGACGTGCACGTCCTGCGTGACGAGGGCCACCCTGCCGGGGCGACGCACCCTGCCCGCGACCGGATCGTGGACACCCGCGGCGATGGCCGCAAGCGTGGACTTGCCGGTCCCTGAGGCGCCGACCACGGCCACGGTGGTGCCCGAGGCGACGCGCACCGACACGTCGTGCAGCACCGGGTGACCACTTTCGTAGGCGTGCGTGATGCCCTGCAGCACGAGGTCGTCGTCTGCTGCGGTGCCGCGGTCCGGCCGCTCGTCGTCGCGGCGCGCGACGGGCGCGTTCTGCGCCCCGGCGCGGATCACGCCGACGATGCGCGAAAGCGAGGCGAGGGCCGACTGCAGGTCGTCGACGACGAACAGGAGCTGGTTGATCGGCCCGAACAGGCGCAGGAAAAGCAGCATTGCCGCGGTCGTGCCGCCGATCGTTCCCGCCCCGTTCGCCACCAGGACGAAGCCGGCGACGAGCAGCCCGGCCATGCCGAGGAACTCGGCCGCGTTCAGGCGCGCGAAGAACAGGTTCTGGATGCCGCGCGCGCGCATGCTCCACCGCACGACCGCCCAGGACGCCGTCGAGATGCGCGACAGGTGGGCGGATTCCGTGCGGTAGGCGCGTACGGTCTCGAGTCCCCGGAGCGCGTCGAGCAGGTGCTGAGCGCGATCGGACATGGCGGCGCGTTCGGCCGCGTACACCGCGGGCGCAGCGCGCAGGTACCGGCGCACGGCGAAGACGTGCAGGGGCGTCACCACGACGAGCGCGACGGCGTACCACGGGTCGATGGCGGCCATGCCGACGAGCGTCACCACGATCGTGAAGGCGGACCCGACCAGCGCCGGCACGACCTGCGGGATCGCGTCCGAGACCTCCGCGACGTCGTCTCCGGCCCGGGCGACGAGATCTCCGGTGCCCGCGCGTTCGATGCGCGCCGGCGGCAGGTGCAGGGCGGTGTCGACCATGCGCTCGCGCAGGGAGGCGAGGGCGTGCTCGAACAGCCGCGAGGCCGATACCGCCCCGACGGCGGTGAGCACCGACGCCAGCACGACGGCACCGGCCATCACCGCCGCGAGCGTCCAGGCCAGTCCCGGATCATCGCCACCCGCGCCGATCGCATCGACGACCGCGCCGAGCGCGAGCGGACCGACGACGCCGGCGGCCGCGGCGGCGAGCACGACGACGAAGAGTGCGGGCAGTCGCCACCAGCCCCGGGGGAACGCGCGCCACATCTCTCGCGCGACCGCCCCGGCGGGGGCGAGGGGCAGCGGAACGCTCACGCGTCGTCTCCTTCGGCGACGTGCACGACGCGATCGGCGACGGCGGCGAATGCGGGCGCGCGAGTGACGACGAGGGTGCGACGGTGGCGACGAGACGCGTGCACCCCTTCGGCGATGCGCGCCTCGGTGACGGCGTCGACCGCGGTCGTCGGGTCGTGCAGCACGAGCAGATCGGGGTCGTGTGCGAGTGCCCGGGCCAGAGCGACGCGTTGACGTTGGCCCCCCGAGAGTGCCGTGCCGTTCTCGCCGACGCGACTGTCGAGCCCCTGGGGAAGGATTCCGGCGAGATCGTCGCACGCGGCCGCGCGCAGAGCGGCCGCCAGGGTCTCGGCATCCGCTCCCGGCGGGGCGACGTTCTCGGCCACGGTTCCGGCGAACAGGTGCGCCACGTGCGGGGCGTGGAGGGCATCCGGATGCCGTGCGCGCAGGGCAGCGGCGACCGCCACGGACCGTTCGCCGGCGCACGCGACGACGACGAACTCGCCCGGGCGAACGGCGAGGTCGTCAGCGAGGTCGTCGGTGGGCGAACCGGCCGCGAGCAGGCTCTGTTCGGCCGGGCGCGCGGGCGCGCGGGACGCTTCGACGCCCTCGACGTCGGGTTCGGTGTCGCGGAGCACGTCGAGCAGGCGTGCCGCGGACGCCGTCGACGAGGCCCACCACGCCCCGGTGTACAGCGCCAGCACCCGGAGCGGGTCGATGAGGAACTGCGCGAGGCCCACGACCGCGACGAAGGCGCCGACGCTCAGCGATCCCGACAGTGCGAGGACGGCCGCGCAGACGGCGATCGCGGTGAGGAACAGGCCCGTCACGATGCTCATCGCCCCGCCGAACACGCCCTCGGCCCGTCGGGCGCGCACGGTGTCGGCCAGAGCGGTCCGGCTGGCCTGTCGGTAGCGGCGCGCGGCCTCGGCCTCGGCGCCGATACCGCGGATGACACGGTAGCCGCTGAGCAGGTCGGCCGCCCGGCCGGCGGCGGCGGCCGCGGCCCGCTGCTCGGCGCCGCTGCGGTCGCGCAGGGTCCGGCCCGCACGCTCGGTGAGCCACAGCAGCAACGGAGCGCCCACGAGCACGGCCAGCCCGAGGGGCCACGACAGGGTGAGCAGCACCGCGCCGCCGAAGAGCACCGCGGCCAGCTGACCGACCGGGTACACGCCGATGGACACGGCCTCCGAAAGACGATTCGCATCCGAGGTGGCGAGCGAGAGGGCGACGCCCGGCTGCTCCGAGGGGCGGCCCGCGCGTGGCGCCCGCCGCATCAGATGAGCGGCGACCGTCGTGCGCAGGCGATGCTGCACCGCGAGCGTGCCGAGCTCGGCCAGTCGCGAACCGAAGCGCCACGAGAACGACAGCATCAGGAAGTCGGCCGCCAGCAGGCCGAGCCATAGCACCAGCTGCAGCGGATCGCCGGTGGCGACCGCTCGCTCGATGGCGAGACCCATGATGACGGGGACGAGGGCCTCGCCCACCTGATGCGTGATCGACAGCGCGGCGGCGGGAACCGAGTAGCGGGGAGCAGCCCGCACCACCCGCCACGTCAGCCCGCGTGGCGTGGTCCGATCGGTCACGGGCAGTGCACGCGTGGGAATCGGCTCCGTAGGCGCCTGAAGCAGCATCCTCATCGCGGCGCCGTTCGATCCCGTCCGAGGGCGGACACGGCGGGCGACCCCGAGACGGGATCGGGGGTGACCACGCAGCGCAGCCCGAAGACCTCCTCGACCATCTCTGCCGTCACGACCTCGGCCGGGGCGCCCTCGGCGACGACGCATCCGTCTTTCACGGCGATGAGATGGGTGCCGTAGCGGGCCGCCTGGTTGAGGTCGTGGAGCACCGCGACGAGGGTGCGCCCCTGGGCGTTGAGATCGGTGAGCAGTTCCATCAGCTCGATCTGGTGCGCGATGTCGAGGAACGTCGTGGGTTCGTCGAGCAGCAGGATGGGCGTCTGCTGGGCCAGGGCCATGGCGATCCAGACGCGCTGGCGCTGGCCGCCGGAGAGTTCCGACACGAGCCGCCCCGACAGATCGGCCGTGCCCGTGGCATCCATCGCCTCGGTCACCGCCGCTTCGTCGTCGATCGACCACTGCCGCAAGAACCCCTGGTGCGGATGCCGTCCGCGGGCGACGAGGTCGATGACCGTTATGCCGTCGGGGGCGAGCGAGGTCTGCGGCAGCAGACCCACCGCGCGCGCCAGCTCCTTCGGCTGGTACTCGCCCAGCGGCCGGTCGTCGAGGCGCACCACGCCCGCGGTCGGCGCGAGCAGGCGGGCGAGCGCGCGCAGCAGGGTCGATTTGCCGCTGGCGTTCGCCCCCACGATCACGGTGAACGATCCGTCGGGGATGGCGATCGATAGGTTCTCGGAGATCACCCGCCGGTCGTAGCCGATCGTGAGGCCCTGGGCGGTGAGGCGGGCGGGAGCGGTCATGCGCGTCTCCGGGTTTCGTGGATGAGGAGCCAGACGAGGTAGAGCCCGCCGACGACGACCGTGACCAGGCCCACGGGCAGGGGAATGGGCAGCACGTGCTGGGCGACGATGTCGGACGCGAGCAGCACGACCGCCCCGACGAGCGCCGATGGTGCGAGAGCGATGCCCGCGGTGCGGGTCAGACGGAGGGCGATCTGCGGGGCGGCCAACGCCACGAAGGCGATCGGACCGGCGGACGCGGTGACCGCGGCGGTGAGTGCGACGGCGCAGACGACCAGCCCCAGCCTCGATTTCTCGACCCGGATGCCGAGTGCCCGGGCGGCATCGTCGCCGAGCTCGAGGCGCGACAGAGCACGGGAGAACAGCCCCAGCGCAGCGCACGCGGCGACGATGACCCCGGTGGCGGGCAGCACCTGAGACCAGCCGACCGGCGAGAGCGAACCCGCGCCCCACACCGCGGCGATCATCGCGACCTCGACCTTCGCGCGCAGCAGCAGGTACGTGCTGAGCGCCTGCAGCATGGCGGAGACACCGATGCCCACCACGATCAGACGGAAACCCTGGATGCCGCGGCGGTACGCGAGCGCGTAGACGAGAGCAGCCGCGACGAGACCGCCGCCGATCGCGCCTCCCGACACCGCGACAGTGCCGGCACCGGCCCCGACCAGGAGGATGACGCTGAGCCCGCCGGCGTACGAGCCCGCGGACAGACCGATGACGTCGGGGCTGGCCAGCGGATTGCGGGTGAGCGACTGGAACACCGCGCCCGAGACGCCCAGGGCGGCACCGAAGATCAGGGCCGCGAGCACGCGCGGCAGACGCCACTCGCGCACGACGGTGGCGGTGAAGCCGCCGTCGATCCCGAGCAGGGCGCCGACCACCTGGCCGGGGGTGAGCGCCAGGTCGCCCAGGCACAGGGCGAGGATCGCCAGCGCGAGGGCGACCGCGGCGATGGCGCCGCCGACCGCGAGGGTGCGCACGCGCAGGCGCAGCGACAGCAGCCCGTGGCGCACGACGACGGTGCGGGGGCCGCCCGCGAGACCGCGACCTGCTTCCGGCCGATTGGAGCCGGGGGAGAGGGCGGTCACAGGCTGCTCGCCTTCGCGCGCCGGACGAGCGCGATGAGCACGGGCGCGCCCACGAACGCGGTGACGATGCCCACGGGAACCTCGCTCGGCCACAGCACCACCCGCCCGATCACATCGGAGAGCAGCAGCACGGTGGGGGCGATGACCATCGTGTACGGCAGGATCCAGCGCTGGTCGGGGCCGACGATCCAGCGCGCGACGTGCGGGGCCATGAGCCCGACGAAGGCGATGGGGCCGGCGATCGCGGTCGCCGACCCGGCGAGCACGGTGATCGCGACGACCGACAGCACGCGCGTGCGCACGAGGCGCGTGCCGAGGGAGGCGGCCAGGTCGTCGCCGAGGCCCAGGGCGTTCAGCGACCGCGCGCACGCGAGGGCAACGACGACGCCGGTTCCGACGAAGGGCAGCACGGGAACGATGACGTCCCAGCCGCGCTCCACGAACGACCCGGCGCTCCAGCCGCGCAGTCGCGCGAAGGTCACCGGATCCAGCAGCATCATCGCGCTGGTGATCCCCATCAGGACGGCTCCGACGGCCACACCGGCCAGGGTCAGGCGCACCGGGTCGGGCCCGCCGCGTCCGACACCGCCGATCGCGTACACCGTCACCGTGACCAGCAGTGCGCCTCCGAAAGCCCACGGTAGGAACTGCAGTGCCGTCACGGCCCCCAGCACGACGCCGACGGCGACGAACAGGGCTGCTCCGGCATCCACCCCCAGGATGCCGGGATCGCCCAGCGGATTGCGGGTGAAGGCCTGGATCAGGGCGCCGGCGAGGCCCAGGGCCACTCCGGCGACGATCGCGGCGATCGTGCGCGGCAGGCGCAGGTCGAGCACGATCTGATCGCCGACACCGCCGTCGGGGCTGGTCAGCGCGTGCCATATCTCGGTGGGGCCGAGCGCGTTCGAGCCGACCGCGATGCTCAGGCCCGCCGCTAGGGCGAGCGCCAGCACGGCGATGACGAGACCGGCGGCCCGCCGACGCCGTGGGAGCGAGGGGAGGCGGTCGCGCCGCGCGCTGGGGCGCGACGCGACCGACGGCGAGGGTGTCACCGGAGGATCAGCCCTCGACGCTCTGCGGCGAGGTCCCCGCGACGGCCTTTTCGAGGCGCGGCACGAGCTCGTCGAGAGCGTACTTCTGGCTCAGCGGGGTGAGGAAGTAGATGGCTCCGGCCAGCTCCGCGTCGGTGTACACGGCTCGGCCGCCGGCGACCGCGCTCAACGAGCGGGTCGTGCCGAAGTCGAGCAGCGCGGGCAGCGACTCGGCGCTCTCGGTGGCGAAGACGATGACGTCGGCGTCGATGAGCGACATGTTCTCACCCGAGATGAGCGCCTGCGCGCCCTTCTGCTGCACGTACTTGTCGAGCCCCGGCGTGATCACGAAGCCCAGATCGGTGAGGAAATCGGTGTTCAAGCCGTCGGGGTAGACGTAGATGCTGCCCTGCCACGGGCCGCCCTGCGAGAACGACGCGGTCTTGCCCGCGAACTCGGGGTGCGCCGCGGCGGCTGCCGCGTACTTCTCTTCGATTCCGGTGATCAGGCTCTCGCCCTCGGCGCTGCGCCCCATCGCCTGCGCGATCTGACGGGTCTGTCCCTTCCAGTCCGAGAAGTAGCCCTCGGTGCCGGCGACGCTCGCGATCGTGGGGGCGATGGCGCTGAGCTTGGTGTAGTCGTCGGCGGTCAGCTTGGCGTTCGTGCCGACGATGAGATCGGGCTCGAGAGAGGCGATCTTCTCGAACTCGAGGCCGTCGGTCGCGGAGAGCACGGTGGGCTCGGCGCCGTTGAGCAGATCCGTGGCCCAGGGCCAGACGGCATAGGGCTGTTCGCCGTACCACTCGGTCGTGGCGACCGGGGGCGTGCCGAGCTCGAGCAGGACGTCCTGCTCAGTCAGGCCGACCACGACGACACGTTGCGGCTCGGCTGTGACGGTCGTCTCGCCGAACTGGTGGGTGACCGTCACGGGGAAGGTGTCGCTCGGCTGTGTCGAGTAGGTGGCGTTACGGGCGCCGGCCTCGGCAGTGCTGCCACAGCCGGCGAGCAGGGCCGCGGCGACGGCGAGGACGGAGCCCAGTGCGGCGAGGCGCACGGGGCGGGAGCGATGGCGGGGAGCAGGCATGCGGACTCTCGGGTCGATGGGACGGGCGCCGCTAGGTTAGCCTTGCCTTACCTTGGCCGCCATCGTCGTGAGGAGACATTCGGTGCTGGATCACGACACCGTGATGTCGCGTAGCGAACATCCCGGATCGACGGATGCCATATCCGAGGCCACCCATAGTCGCCACTGGACATCGGCGGAATTCGCGGTGATCTCGACGTCGGTCAGTGCCGGCGCCGGTTTCGACCCGCACCGCCACGAGGAGGATCAGCTCGCCTGGATGGCGTCCGGCTCCATGGAGGTCTCGGTCGGGGCCGACCGCTGGCACCTGCGCCGCGACCACCAGGTCTGGATCCCCGCCGGCGTCCTCCACGAGATGCGCTTCACCGAGCCGGGGGAACTCGTCAGCGCCTACGTCGACCAGCGTCACCGGCCCGCGCGCACGGGGTGGGAGCGCGCCCGGGTGCTCGCCCTCGACCCGCTCGGCGGCGCCCTGCTGAGCCACCTCGCCGCGGGCGATCGTGCAGAGGGGCGCCGCCAGTCGTGCTTCGCGATCCTGAGCGACCTCGTCGCCGAGGCTCCCGTCGCGCGCGAGGTCGTCGCGCTGCCGCAGGACCCGCGGGCACGGGCCGTTGCCGTCGCCCTGCTGGACCGGCCCGACGACGAGCGCGACCTGGACGCCTGGGCGGCCGAGGTGGGTGTGAGCGCCAGAACCGTCGCGCGGGCCTTCGTCGCCGACACCGGGCGCACCTTCCGCGAGTGGCGCGTGCGCGCGCGCCTGCACGCCGCCGTGGGTCTTCTGCTGCAGGGAGAACCGGTGCACGTCGTGGCCCCCGCGGTCGGATACGACTCGGTCAGCAGTTTCATCTCGGCGTTCCGCCGTCGTTTCGGGGTGACTCCGGCCGTCTACGCCGGGCGATCGCGCGAGATGCCCGACTGAGACGGGACCGAGAGCGGCGACGTCACGCCGAGAATCGCTCGAGATGTTCACCCCGTCGGATGCCGGGCAGTCGCGGCTCCCGCGCGACGACGTCGATCACGGGTCGTCGTCCTTCATCGCCGTCGTGGCGACGGTCTCGGCCGAGGAGGGCAACCTCCTCAGGCGGTGTCATCCGTACGTCGGTGGGCCTACTAGGCTGTAAAAGCCTTGTGCTCGGGTGACCCTCCGGGCGAAGGCCGACCAGGATGACACCCCCGTGGCATCCATCGGTCGAGAAGATCGCGGGGTGCCGCAAGCCCCCGCGTTCGACCACACGGGCGACCAGAAATCGCAAGGAGGCGCGGTGAGCGACGCGGGCACGCAGCAGGACAAGGCCACTCTCACGGTAGGGGGCACCACCGCCGAATTCCCGGTCCTGCGAGGCACCGACGGCGTTCCGAGCATCGACATCGCGTCGCTGACGAAGCAGACCGGTCACACCACGCTCGACTATGGTTTCGTCAACACGGCGTCGACCAAGTCCGACATCACCTACATCGACGGTGACCAGGGCATCCTCCGCTACCGCGGCTACCCGATCGAGCAGCTGGCGAAGAACAGCACCTACCTCGAGGTCGCGTGGCTGCTCATCTACGGCGAGCTGCCGTCGGCATCCGAGCTGGCGTCCTTCGACGAGCGCATCCGCCGTCACACGCTGCTGCACGAAGACCTCAAGAGCCTGTTCTCGGCTCTGCCCCCGACGGCGCACCCCATGTCGGTGCTGTCGGCCGCGACGGCCGCGCTCTCGACCTACTACGAGGCAGAGTCCGACCCGCACAACCCCGAGCACGTTGAGCTCAACACGGTGCGCATGCTCGCGAAGCTCCCCGTGATCGCGGCCTACGCGCACAAGAAGAGCATCGGTCAGGCCTTCCTCTACCCCGACAACTCGCTCGGCTTCGTCGACAACTTCCTCAAGCTGAACTTCGGCGTGCACAGCGAGCCCTTCGAGGCCAACCCCGTCATGACGAAGGCCCTCGACCTATTGCTTATGCTCCACGAGGACCACGAGCAGAACGCGTCGACCTCGACCGTGCGCCTCGTCGGCTCGACAGGGGCCAACCAGTTCGCTTCGATCTCGGCCGGTATCCAGGCGCTCTCGGGTCCCCTGCACGGCGGCGCGAACGAAGCCGTGCTGCAGATGCTCGCGCGCATCCGCGACTCGGGCGAGAGCGTCGAGCGCTTCGTCGAGCGGGTGAAGAACAAGGAGCAGGGCGTCAAGCTCATGGGCTTCGGTCACCGCGTCTACAAGAACTACGACCCGCGCGCCAAGCTCGTCAAGGAGTCGGCCGACGAGGTGCTCGAGGCCCTCGGCGTCAGCGACCCGTTGCTCGACCTCGCCAAAGAGCTCGAGCAGATCGCTCTCGAGGACGACTACTTCAAGGAGCGTCGCCTCTACCCGAACGTCGACTTCTACACCGGCGTGATCTACAAGGCGATGGGGTTCCCCACGCGCATGTTCACCGTGCTGTTCGCGATCGGACGCCTGCCCGGCTGGCTCGCGCAGTGGCGCGAGGCCATTACCGACCCGCAGACCAAGATCGGTCGCCCGCAGCAGCTGTACACGGGTGCCGCCGAGCGGAACTATCCCGGCGTCTGACCGAATCCGAAACGCCCCGTCCCTCTCGCGAGGGGCGGGGCGTTTCGCCGTGCGCGGGGCGAGCGCCAAGGGCGCGGCGCTGCGCGCGGCGGGTTCCGCGGGTGCGGCGCTGGGCCTCGTGGGCCCTGGTGGGTAGGGCGCTGCGCGCGGCGGGCACGTCGGTGGGTTCGGCTGCACGCATAAACGCTCTTGGCGCGCGCAAACGCGAGGAGAGCGTGTTTGTGTGCGCGGGGAGCGTTTATGCGTGAGGGGCGGATGCCGTGGGCCGGGCGCGTCGCGCCCCGGGTGCAGCGCTGCGCGCGGTGGGCTCGTGTGGGTAGGGCGCTGCGCGCGGCGGGCACGTCGGTGGGTTCGGCTGCACGCATAAACGCTCTTGGCGCGCGTAAACGCGAGGAGAGCGTGTTTGTGCGCGCGGGGAGCGTTTATGCGTGAGGGGCGGATGCCGCGGGCCGGCCGCGTCGCGCCCCGGGTACAGCGTTGCGCGCGGTGGCCCCCCGGTGGGTTCGGCCGCGGCATAAACACTCTCACCGCGCGTAAACGCGCTGTGCTCGCGTTTCTGAGCGCGGATCGCGTTTATGCGCGGGGTGGGGAGGCAGCGGGACGTCGACGCAGCGCGACACCCCGCGGCGACGCAATGCCCGCACCGCCCCGGCCCGAGCGATCGCGCCTCAGGCGTGTCGCGCCTCAGGCGTGTCGCGCCTCAGGCGTGCAGCGCCTCGTTGAGGGTGACGCCGACACCCGCGCGGGCCGAGGCCTCGACGGTGCCGGTGAGCGAGTTGCGGCGGAACAGGATGCCGTCGCGGCCGGAAAGCTCCCCGGCCTTGATCGTCTCGTCACCGACCTTCACCTTCGTTCCGGCGGTGACGTACAGACCCGCCTCGACGACGCAGTCGTCGCCGAGCGAGATACCGATACCCGCGTTCGCGCCGAGCAGCGTGCGCGCTCCGATCGAGACGCGGTGGGTGCCGCCGCCCGACAGTGTGCCCATGATCGAGGCGCCGCCGCCGATGTCGGTGCCGTCACCGATGACGACGCCCTGCGACACGCGGCCCTCGATCATCGAGGAGCCGAGCGTGCCGGCGTTGAAGTTGACGAAGCCCTCGTGCATCACGGTCGTGCCGGGGGAGAGGTGCGCGCCCAGGCGCACACGCGAAGCGTCGGCGATGCGCACGCCCGCGGGGAGCACGTAGTCGGTGAGGCGCGGGAACTTGTCGAGACCCTGCAGCTCGATACCGTGACGCTTGAGCTGCGGCAGCAGCCGGGCCGCGTCGTCGGGGTGCACGGGGCCGGCGTTGGTCCAGGCGACGTTGGGAAGGTGGCCGAAGATCCCGTCGAGGTTGATCTCGTTGGGGCGCACGAGCAGGTGCGACAGCGCGTGCAGACGCAGGTAGGCATCGATCGTCGAGGCGGGGGCCTCGTCGGCGTCGATCGTGAGGGACACCGTCTCGACGACGACTCCGCGTCGCTCATCGGGGCCCGTGGAGGATGCGAGCGCCGCCTTCTCGGCATCCAGGTCGTTCGAGTCGCCCAGGACCGGCTTCGGGAACCAGGCATCGAGCACTGTCCCCCCGGTGGTTCGTGTCGAGAGGCCGGCAGCGCTGATGCGTCGTTCGTTGCTCACGGTCCCAGGGTAGTGGGGCACCGCCTGTGCGAAGATCGGGGCATGCTCGCGCTCGACCTCACCCAGTCCTCGGCCGCCCTCACCCGAGCGGTCTGCGACATCCACAGCGTCTCGGGAGATGAGACCCCTCTCGCGGATGCCATCGAGGCCGCCGTCTCCGCGTACGTCCATCTCGAGGTCATCCGCGATGGCGACACCATCGTCGCCCGCACCAATCTGGGGCGCGAGCGCCGGGTCGTGATCGCCGGGCATATCGACACCGTGCCGATCAACCGGAACCTCCCCGTCGAGGACCGCACGGTCGACGGGGTCGAGGTCATCTGGGGGCGCGGGACGGTCGACATGAAGGCCGGCGTCGCGGTGCAGCTCAAGCTCGCCGCCGAGCTCACCGAGCCCCCGGTCGACATCACGTGGATGTGGTACGACCACGAAGAGGTCGACTCCGCTCTGAACGGCCTCGGTCGGCTGTCGCGCAACCGCCCGGATCTGTTCGAGGGCGACTTCGCCATCCTCGGCGAGCCCAGCAACGGCGAGGTCGAGGGCGGCTGCAACGGAACGCTTCGCGCGATCGTGCGCACCGAGGGCGTACGCGCGCACAGCGCCCGCTCGTGGATCGGCGAGAACGCGATCCACAAGGCGGCGCCGATCCTCGCGCGCCTGGCCGAGTACCGAGCCCGCGAGATCGAGGTCGAGGGTCTCGTCTACCGCGAGGGCCTCAATGCCGTGAGCATCTCGGGCGGTGTCGCGGGCAACGTCATCCCCGACGCGTGCGCCGTCGAGGTCAACTACCGCTTCGCTCCGAGCCGCGACGCCGCGGCTGCGATCCGCGTCGTCACCGACGTGTTCACCGGCTTCGACGTCGAGATCGTCGACGTGGCCGAGGGCGCTCGCCCGGGCCTCGACGCGGCTCTCGCGAGAGACTTCGTGGATGCCGTGGGCGCGACGCCGAAACCCAAGTACGGCTGGACCGATGTGGCGCGGTTCTCGGCCCTCGGCATCCCGGCCGTCAACTACGGCCCCGGCGACCCGCATCTCGCGCACCACGACGAGGAGCGCGTGCCGCTCGCGCAGATCGACGCCGTCGAGCAAGGCCTGCGTGCCTGGTTGAGCGGGTCGTGACCACCGCGGCCACGACGCGCACGCGGGTCGCCTGGGGGGAGCGTCTGCCCCTGGCGGCGCGCATCGCGATCGTCTACATCGCTGCGCGCGTGGTCACGACGGGCTTCTTCCTTCTCGCGTCAGCGCTGTCGGGCCCGGGTTCGCGCTACGGCATCGCGCCCTCGCTCGAGAAGCTCGCCCTGGGGTGGGACGCGCAGTGGTACTGGCTCGCCGCGGTGTCGGGGTACCCGGTGGATCTGCCGATCGCCGCGGGCGGTCACGTCGCCGAGAACGCCTGGGCGTTCATGCCCCTGTATTCGTACCTCTCGGCCGGGCTGGGCTTCCTGCTCGGGTCGTGGGGCGCGGGGGCCATAACGATCTCGCTGGCCGCGGGCTACGGAGCCTGTCTCGTGCTGCACTCCCTGCTGCGCGAGCGCATCGGCGCGTCGGCTGCGATGTGGGCCGTGGTCTTCTTCGCGTGCGGGCCGCTGGCAGCCCTGTTCCAGGTGGGGTACGCCGAGGCGTTGTTCCTCTTCTTACTCTTCCTCGCTATCCGGTGTGTTCAGCGGCGGCAATGGACCTGGCTCTACCTGCTCGTTCCCGCGATGGGTTTCACACGCCCCGGCATCCTCGCTTTCGCCCTGTTCCTCGGGCTCTACGGCATCCATCGCTTCCTCCATCGTCGGACGGATCCGCTGCCGACGCGCGATATCGCGCACCTCGTGGCCCTGGGCGGACTCTCGGTCGTCGTGGGCTTCGCGTGGCAGGCGATCGCGGGCTTCGTCACCGGCGACCCCGGCGCGTATCTCGCCACCGAGCTCGCGTGGCGACGCAACTGGCTCGGCGATTCGAGCGGCGGGTTCCTCCCCGTCGACGGGTTCGTGCAGGCCGCGGGATTCTGGTTCGCCCGCTGGGGGCTGGGCGCGGCGACGGGATACGTTTTCCTGGCAGTGCTCGTGCTGGCCGTGGCCGCGCTGTTGCTGTTCTCCCCGCAGGTGAAGCGCCTCGGCATCGAGGTGCGACTGTGGTCGGCGAGCTACCTGGTCTACCTGCTGCTGGTGTTCTTCCCGCAGTCGAGCATCTTCCGGTTGCTGGTGCCGATCTCGCCGTTGTGGGGGGCTCTCGCGGTGCCGCAATCACGCCGATGGCGGATCGGCGTCCTCGCTCTCGCTCTGCTCGGACAGTGGTGGTGGATCTACAACATGTACGCCCTCGCGAACGCGTACTGGCAGATTCCCTGATCCCCGTTCACGTCCGTCGACCACGCGGTACGACCCGCCGCGCAGGATACCGGTAAACTTCTCAGGCAGACCAACGACGAAAAGGGGGCCGCGATGGCAGCCATGAAGCCGCGTACCGGCGACGGACCGATGGAGGCCGTGAAGGAGGGCCGGTTGATCATCGTGCGCGTGCCGCTCGAGGGTGGCGGGCGACTCGTCGTCTCGGTGAACGACGCCGAGGCGAAGGAACTCTACGACGTGCTCGGTGGTGTCGTCACCGCCTGACGACCATCGACGCAGAAAAGGCCGGTCCCTTCGGGGGCCGGCCTTCTTCGTGCGTTCGGAAGACTCAGACCTCGGTCGGCCGCGTCGTGAGCTGCAGCAGCCCTTCGCCGGTGGTCGACAGTGCGCCGATGACGGCGGGGGAGGACTGCACCTCCTGGATGAGCGAACGGTAGGCCGTGGTCACCGGACCGCGGCGCACCGGGTCGGCCGCACCGTGCGCGAGGACACGGGGGATGAGCACCGTTCCGCCGGCGCGCACGAGGCGCAGACCGTGCTCGACGTACTCGATGACGCCCTCGGGGTCGGCGTCGATGAAGACGATGTCGTACGACGCCTCGTTCATGCGCGGCAGGACGTCGGAGGCCCGACCGGTGATGAACCGGGCGCGCGCGGCGGGTACGCGGGCGTCGATGAACGCGGAGCGGGCGGCCCCGAGGTGCTCCGGCTCGCTGTCGATCGTCGTGATCGTCGCACGGGGCGAGCCGTGCAGCAGCCACAGGCCCGAAACTCCGCCTCCGGTGCCGACCTCGACGATGTTGAGAGCACGGGATGCCGCCGAGATCACGGCCGCCTGGGCTCCGACCGCGGGGCTGATCGGCGCCGCTCCGAGCTCGAGCGCGTGCGCCCGGGCGCGAGCGATGTGCTCGGGCTCGACCGTCGACTCCTGCACGAACCGTTCGTTCGCCTCATGACCGCTCACGTGGACCTCCTCAGATCAGGCTAGACGGCCGATGGTCGCTCGCCCCCTAGGCGAGGCCGGTAATCTGGTCCCATGTTCTTCGGCCTCACGATCGAGAAGCTGATGCTGATCGGCGTGATCGCAGCGGTCCTCGTCGGCCCCGAGCGCCTCCCGCGCTACGCGGAGGCGTTGGCCAAGTTCACCAAGCGTGCGAAAGAGACGCTTCAGGGTGCGCGCACGCGGATGCGCGACGAGATGGGCCCGGAGTTCGACGACGTCGACTGGAAGAAGCTCGACCCGCGTCAGTACGACCCGCGCCGCATCATCCGCGAGGCGCTGCTCGACGACACCCCGACGGCGACCATGCGTGCCGCGGGCGCCGCCGCTCTCGCAGCGCGCGAGAAACCGGCATCCACCCCCTTCGTGGCGGGCGAGCTCCCGCCGTTCGACGACGAGGCGACCTGACGCGGATTCCGGCGGCTGCCCCGGGCGGAGGTCCCTGAGGCTGTCGAAGAGGCCGGAACTGGTCGGGGCGGCGTCAGACCGCGTGTCACCAGAACAGGGGATGTCACCGGAACAGGCCGATCCGCCACGAATGGCCCTGTTCTCGTGGCGTCGCCCTGTTCTCGTGGCGGGAGCGGCTCGCCGTGGCGGCGCGGCGGAGAGTGCGATCCGGATGCCGTGGCCCGGGGTCGCACCGTGACGGGTGGCGGCGAGGGTCAGACGTTCAGGCGGAGCGCTTTGCCCGCGAGACCCCGCGGGCGCACGGCCAATGCCGAGGCGGCGGCGTCGATCGCGCGAGCGGCAGGGTCGTCGGGCTGCGACAGGACCACGGGTCGTCCGTCGTCACCGCCGGCGCGGAGCGCGGGGCTGAGCGGCACGGATGCCAGCAGTGGCACGCGCACGTCGTCGCTCGACAGGGCGCGTGCCACCTCCTCGCCGCCGCCCGCGCCGAACAGGTCGAGCACGGTGCCGTCGGGGAGGGTCATGGCCGCCATGTTCTCGATCACCCCGATCGGATGCTGGCCGGTCTGGCGTGCGACGAGCCCCGAGCGGACGGCCACCTCGGCGGCCGCCGCCTGCGGGGTCGTGACGACCAGCACATCGGCATGGGGGAGCAGCTGCCCCACCGAGATCGCGACGTCGCCCGTGCCCGGAGGCATGTCGAGCAGCAGCACGTCGAGGTCGCCGAAGAACACGTCGGTGAGGAACTGCTGAACGGTGCGGTGCAGCATCGGTCCGCGCCAAGCGACGGCTCCCGCGGCGTCCTCTCCGGGTCGCCGCAGGAACATGCCGATCGAGATGACCTTCACCCCGTACGCCACGGGTGGCAGGATCAGGTCGTCGAGCTTGGTGGGGGCCGGCGGCAGGCCGTCGTCGTCGACGAGGCCGAGAAGGCCCGGGATCGAGAATCCGTGCACGTCCGCGTCGATCAGCCCGACGCGAAGCCCCTTCGCCGCGAGCGCCACGGCGAGGTTCGCGGTGATGGTCGACTTGCCCACTCCGCCCTTACCGCTCGTGACGGCGATCACGCGCGTGAGCGAGTCCGGGCCGAAAGGCATCTCGCGCTTCGCGCGCCCACCGCGCAGCTTCTCGGTGAGGGCCTTGCGCTCGTCGGGCGACATCACCCCGACCCGCACGTCGACCGCGTCGATGCCGGCGACCGAGGCCGCGGCATCCCGGACGTCTCTTTCGATGCGATCCGCGGCGGGGCAGCCGACGATCGTCAGGGCGATGCCCACCTCGGCGGACGCACCCGAGACCGTGATCTCGCGCACCATGTCGAGCTCGCCGAGCGGCCGTCGTAGTTCCGGATCGGTGACGGCGGCGACCGCTCGGCGAACGCTCTCGGCGAGGGCGTCGGTCACGAGGCGGGCCGAGGAGCGTCGTCGTGGTCGTCGAGGCGCTCGAGCGCCGCTTTCAGTTCGGCGCGCAGCGTGTCCTTCGTGATGACCTCGTCGGTCAGGTCGCGCACGGCCATGCGCAGCGCCACGATCTCGCGGGCGAGGTACTCGGTGTCGGCGAGGTTTCGCTCGGCACGCTGACGGTCCTGCTCGATCTGCACGCGGTCGCGGTCGTCCTGTCGGTTCTGCGCGAGCAGGATCAGGGGAGCGGCGTACGAGGCCTGGAGCGAGAGCACGAGCGTCAGCGCGGTGAAGCCGATCGCTGCGGAGTCGAAACGCAACTCGTCGGGCGCGATCGAGTTCCAGCCCATCCACACCACGCAGAACAGCGTCAGCGACAGCAGGAAGGTGGGCGTCCCCATCGCGCGGGCGACCCACTCGGTGAACCGTCCGAAGCGGTCGCGCGAGGGCTGCGGAGCGCGCGGGGCCAGGACGCCGGTGCGGCCGCGCGGGGCGTCGAGAGCGGGCTTGCGGTTGTTGCGTGCCATCAGCGCCTCCTCGGGGTCTGCGGGGTGATCTGGGGGATGCTCGCGGTCGCGGTGGACCTCGTGGTCGTCCGGGGTCTCGGATCGTCGCTGTCGTGCGTGCGCCAGTCGTCGGGCAGCAGGTAGTCGAGCACGTCGTCGACGCTCACGCAGCCGACGAGGCGGTGCGCCTGATCGACCACGGGCAGCGACACGAGGTTGTAGCTCGCGAGCAGACGGGCGACCTCGGCCGCGGTGGCGTCTGCGGTGACCGGCTCGAGCGTGTCGTCGATAATCGCGCCCAGGCGCTCGTGCGGCGGGTAACGCAGCATGCGCTGGAAGTGGACCGTGCCGAGCAGACGCCCGGTGGGCGTCTCGTACGGGGGCAGGGTGATGAAGACGGATGCCGCGAGGGCGGGGTGCAGCTCGTGCCGCCGGATGAGGGCCAGGGCCTCGGCCACCGTCGCGTCGGCCGAGAGCACGATGGGCTCCGGCGTCATGAGACCACCCGCGGTGTCGGGGCCGTATTGCAGGAGGGCGCGGACGTCGTCGGCCTCTTCCGGCTCCATGAGGTCGAGCAGCTGCTCGGAGCGCGACTCGGGGAGCTGACCGAGAAGGTCGGCCGCGTCGTCGGGCTCCATGGCATCGAGGATGTCGGCGGCGCGTTCGTCCCCGAGCTGCTCGAGGATGTGCACCTGCTCGTCCTCGGGCATCTCCTCGAGGGCGTCGGCCAGGCGGTCGTCGCTCAGCTCTTCGGCGACCTCGATGAGGCGCTCCTCGGGAAGATCGAGCAGCGTGTTGGCGAGGTCGGCCGGCTTGAGCTCGGAATAGGTCGCAACCAGCTGCTCGGCGGACTGCGCCTCGCCGGGCGTCTGGTTCTCGCGCACCTCGCCCCACGCGGCGAAGGTCGTCGCGCCCTTGGCGAAGGGCGACGCGCTCGTGCGCGGGCGGCGGAGGAACAGCTGCCCCACATCCCACTCGCCCAGGCGGTTGCGCTCGATCGCGACGTCCTCGATCACGGCGGTGCCGGAACCGTCGACGAGGCGCACGCGACGGCCGAGCATCTCCGCCATGACACGCACCTCGCCCCCGCGCTGTTGGAAGCGGCGCACGTTGATCAGGCCGGTCGTGATGACCTGACCGGCCTGTATGGAGGTGACGCGCCCGATGGACACGAACACATGTCGCCGTCCGGGAATCTCGACGACGAGCCCCACGACGCGCGGCGCGGCGGACGCGCGGTAGATCACCACGACGTCGCGCACCTTACCCAGACGGTCTCCCGCCGGGTCGAACACCGTGCAGCCCGCCAAGCGGGCGACGAATACCCTTTGCGTGCTCACTGGACCAGCGTAGTCCGCACCTCCTATGCAACACCGGTGGAACGGTCAGGCGCGCGTGACAGGATGGTGAAATGAGTATGTTCGCGCAGCGTCCGGGTGCCGGCCGCGACGAGGTCGGCGAGAAGATCGCCTCGTTCCCGACCTACGAGCAGGCGCAGAAGGCCGTGTCCTCTCTCATCGCCGGAGAAGTACCCGCTCGCGACATCGCGATCGTCGGCTCGGGTCTGCGTTCCATCGAGCGCATCACCGGCAAGCTCGGCTACGCCACGGCGGCCCGCTCGGGAGCGCTGAACGGCCTCATGCTCGGCCTGCTGTTCGCTTTCATCTTTGTGCTCGGGATGCCGACCGTGCAGATCTCCGCCTTCGTCGGCGTTCTGCTGGTCGGTATGGCGCTCGGCATGATCCTCAGCATCGGCACGTATTCGATCGTGCGCCGACGTCGGGACTTCGCCTCGGTCATGCAGGTCACCGCCGACCACTACGACGTGTGCGTCGCGGCCCCGAGCGTCCACAAGGCCCGCGGGATCGTCGGCCCCTCGGGTGCCGGCACCGGTCGCAGCGTTGCCTCGCGCCCGGCGGCGCCCGACACCTCCCCGCCGCAGTACGGCGAGCGCGTTGCCCCGGGCACGGCCGCGCCGGTCGCCCCTCCGCGTCCGCCCGCGCCGACTCAGGCCCCCGCCCCGCGCGACGACGAGCCGCCGCGGTTCGGCGAGCGGATCGCGCCGCCGGCTGAGCGCCCCGCGGACGACCAGCGAGACGCCGAGCGTCCCGCCGACGCTCGCGACGGCTCCGACGAGCACCCCGCCCCCACCGAGCGGTGAGCGCCGAGCCCGTCCGCATCGCCGTCGCGCTGCCGACGGGCGACACCGAGGTGTCGGGGCTGTGGTCCGCTGCCCCCGACTCCTCGGCGACCGTCGCTTTGGCGCACGGGGCGGGCGCCGGCATGGAACACCCGTTCTTGACGGGTCTCTCCGATGCGCTGGTGACCGAGGGGGTCTCGGTCCTGCGATTCGTGTTCCCCTACGTCGAGGCGGGCCGGCGTATGCCCGGACCCGCCGCGCACGCCCTCGCCACCTGGGTCGGCGTGCAGGCCTGGCTCGCTTCAGCCGAGCCCGGACCCTTCACCGCCGCGGGTAAGTCGTACGGCGGGCGCATGGCATCCGTCGCCGCCGCCGAGGGTGTGATCTCTCCCGCGGGCCTGGCGTACCTGGGCTATCCGCTGCATCCGCCGGGGCGACCCGAGAAGCCGCGCCGCGAGCACCTCCCGCGCATCACGGTGCCCCAGCTCTTCGTCGAGGGCGAGAACGACCCGTTCATCGATCCGCGGGAGCAGTTCGAAGAGGTGGTCGCGTCGTGCCAGGACGCCCGCGTGCACTGGGTCGCCGGCGGCAATCACTCCTTCGAAGTCAAAGGCGCGCGCCGCCCGGCCGACGAGATCGGCGCCGGGCTGGCGAGCGTCGTCGCCGGGTTCGCGCGGGGGGTTTAGCCGCGTCAGCGACCGGCGGCGTACCCCTGCGCACCGCGCGGGTTCGCGGCTGCCCACAGCAGTCCGTCGGTGTCGCGACCGACCGCGCTGACGCGCCCGAGAGCCCAGTCCCCGGCCCGGCGCACGCGGTGTCCGCGCCGCTCGAGGCCGGCGATCAGGTCTTCGCCCAGGCGATCTTCTACCACCGCTCCCGCCGGCGACCACGTGCGCGGCCAGAACGAGTCGACGAGCGCCGTGGTGTGCAGGGTCGGGGCATCGATCGCCTGTTGCGGGGAGTAGCCGCCGACGAGCAGGCGCAGCAGCACGGGGAGCTGCCACTGGTCTTGCTGGTCGCCGCCGGGGGAGCCGAGCGCGACGACCTCGTCGCCGCGCGTCAGCAACGTCGGGGTGAGGGTGGTCCGCGGGCGGCGACCGGGAACGAGGGATGCCGGGTGCCCGGGCTCCAGCACCACCATCTGCAGTCGCGTGCCCAGGCAGAACCCGAGTTCGGGGACGGTGGGGGAGGACTGCAGCCAGCCGCCGGACGGGGTGGCCGAGATCGCGTTGCCCCAGCGATCGATCACGTCGAGGTGGCAGGTGTCCCCTCGGGTCTGGCCCGAGCGATCGACCGTCGGTTCCCCCGTGGACCCGGACGCGACCCGCTGCGTCGTGCGCAGCGGAGGCAGGACCGGCTCGCGACCATCGGGG
The DNA here is from genome assembly GCF_026625865.1 of Microbacterium sp. SL75. NCBI lineage: Bacteria > Bacillati > Actinomycetota > Actinomycetes > Micrococcales > Microbacteriaceae > Microbacterium > Microbacterium sp. SL75. The sequence goes on from NZ_CP113067.1 coordinate 2,719,332, forward strand.
GAGCCGGGGCGAAGTTCGGCGGAGGCATCCGGCCCGAGGAGGGCGCGCCGTGTCGCGACGTACTCGTCGCTCAGCAGGGCGGCGGCCTCTGCGGCTTCGTCGGTGTCGCCGAACCACGCATCGCGATCGGCATAGGCGAGCTTCTGCGCCTCGAGCAGCAGGTGCGCCCCCTCCACCGAGCCGGGATCCACGTCGTCCGCGTCCTCGATCAGACGGAGCGTGTGGAGCAGAGCTGGTCCCTGCGACCAGGCGCCCGCCTTGAACACGTCCCATCCGCGGAACGACACCGACACGGCGGTTTCGAACGACGCGCGCCACGACGCGAGGTCTGCGGTCGTCAGGATGCCGGGATGATCGCCGCCATCGGCGTGCCGGTGCGGCTCGTGCAGGAACGTCGCCGCCCGGGGGAGCACCTCGCTCATCCAGCGCTCGCGCGCGGCGTCGATACGCGACTCCCGGTCGGCGGCGTCATGGCCCGCGGCCACGAGCGAGTCGAGCACATCGGCCCACGCCGTATTGCGGACCAGCGTGTCGGGTGCGGGCGGCTCGCCGGTCGGCATCCACTGGTCTTTCGACGAAGACCAATGGTCGCGGAACAGGTCGGCGACGCGGCCGATCGTGGCGGCGGCTCCCGCGACTAGCGGGTGTCCGTCGCGCGCGTAGCCCGTGGCGAAGGAGAGGACGTCGGCGAGCTCCCACGTGCCGTGATCGCGCAGCAGCAGCAACCACGCGTCGACGCCGCCGGGCACTGTCGCCGCGAGGCCGCCCGAGCCCGGGACCAGGTCGAGCCCGCGTCCGAGGAAGTGCTCGATGGTGGCGGCGGCCGGTGCCGGGCCCTGACCCATGAGAACGACGGGCTCAGCCGCTCCGGCCGGTCGCACGAGGGCGACCAGGTCACCCCCGGGGCCGTTCAGGTGCGGCTCGACGAGGTGCAGCACGAAGCCGGCCGCGACGGCGGCGTCGAACGCGTTTCCTCCGCGCTCGAGCACCGCCTGCGCGGTGGCCGTCGCCGTCCAATGCGTCGACGCCGACATCCCGAAGGTGCCTCGCAGCGTCGGCCGGGTGGTGAACGATGCCGGCGGCGTGAACGTCATCGCGACAGCCGGGCGATCCACTCCTCGACCTCGTCGGCCGTGCGGGGGATGCCTGCCGACAGGTTCACCGGACCGTCTGCCGTCATGACGATGTCGTCCTCGATGCGCGCGCCGATGCCGCGGTACTCCTCGGGGACGGTGAGGTCGTCGATCTGGAAGTACAGGCCGGGCTCGATCGTGAACGCCATGCCGGGCTCGAGCAGACCGTCGTAGTACATGTCGCGACGGGCCTGGGCGCAGTCGTGGACGTCGATTCCGAGGTGGTGGCTCGTGCCGTGCACCATGTAGCGACGGTGCTGGCCGCCCTTGTCGGCGTCGAGGGCCTCCTCGGCCGTGACGGGAAGCAGGCCCCACTCGGCGACGCGCGCGGCGATGACCTCCATCGCGGCCTCGTGCAGGCGCCGGAACGGTACGCCGACCTTCGCGGCGGCGAAGGAGGCGTCTGCGGCCTCGCGGACCGTCTCGTAGATGCGGCGCTGGATGTCGGTGAAGGTGCCCGAGACCGGCAGCGTGCGGGTGATGTCCGCGGTGTAGAGGCTGTCGACCTCGACGCCGGCGTCGACGAGGATCAGATCTCCGGGCTTGACCGCGCCGTCGTTGCGCGTCCAGTGCAGGTAACAGGCGTGCGGGCCCGAGGCGGCGATGGTGTCGTAGCCGACGCTGTTGCCGTCGGAGCGGGCGCGCTGGTGGAACACGCCCTCGACCAGACGCTCGCCGCGCGGGTGCGCGATGATGCGGGGGAGCTCGGCGACGATGTCGTCGAACCCGCGGCCGGTCACCTCGACGGCCAGGGCCAGCTCGGCGAGCTCGTACTCGTCCTTCACCAGGCGCAGCTCCGAGACGAACCGGGTGACCTCGTCGTCGTCGCCGACCGTGCGGTCGTTCTCGCCGACCTGGAAGTCCTCGAGGTGCGCGGTGGCCAGGTCCAGATCGGCGGCGACGCCGTCGAGGGCGGGGCGGGGGCCGATCCAGAACTCGCCGACCGTGGCATCCGAGTAGAACTCCGCCGTGGTGCGGTCGGCACGCTCGCGGAAGTACAGCACGGCCTCGTGACCGTCGTCACGCGGTTCGAAGACGAGGACGGCGTCGGGCTCGGCGTCGCTGCCCCAGCCGGTGAGGTGTGCGAAGGCGGAGTGCGCGCGGAAGGGGTAGTCGGTGTCGTTGCTGCGCTGCTTCAGCCCACCGGCGGGTACGACGACGCGCTGGCCGAGAAAGGCCTCCGATACGCGGGCTCGGCGACGTGCAGCCCAGGCGGCCTGCTCGCGCGGCTCGGGGAGCGCGGCGGGGTGCTCGGCCCACCCGGTCGAGATCGTGTCGAGGAATCCGCGCGGGAACGGGGCCTTGCGGTTGCTGGGGGCGTCGAGCTCGACGTCCGCGGACTGCGGTTCGGCAGTCTGCGATTCGGGGATCTGAGGCTCGGCGGTCGTCGCGGTCGTGTCGCTGGTGGAGGGGGCGTCCATCGTTCCAGTCTCGCACCGTCGGGCGTCGCGTGCACGACGCCGATCGGCGCGCGCGGCCGGGTGCGCCGTGGCGGGGGTTTCGTCCTGCGCCGAACCGGGGCGTCCCGCCCGCGCCGGTGCCGTGGAGTCGGCATCCGGTCGAGGAGGGACGTGCGTCGCGGGCGCGGTCAGCCGCCCGTGCGCTCGAGCTGCACGACGATCGGGCGGTGGTCGCTGCCCGAGCCGTCGAGCGTGCGCATGACGACCGACGCCGAGACCGTCCAGTCGGGTGTGGCCATGACGTGATCGATCGGCGCGCCCAGCAGGGCGGGAGCGCTCGTCGGCCACGTGCCCACACCGCCGTTGCCGCTCTCGGACGCGGCGTCGTGGCAGCGGCCCAGGGTGCCACCGTCGACGCCCATCCCGGTCATGTGATCGAGGGTCGCGTTGAAGTCGCCCGCGAGGATCACGTTGTCGGTCGCGCACTGGTCGGCCAGCCACTGCAGGTCGCTGCGCCACTGCGTCATGTACTCCTGTCGCGGCGCGACGGCGTGGGCGGCCACGATGATCGGGCCATCTCCCGAGACGGGCATGGCCACGGCGCTCGGGACGGTCGAGGTGTTGCTCGATCCGTCGAGCGAGGACTGGATGACGGAGTACTCGCCCAGCTCGGGCTTGATGAGGACGGTGGTGGAGGTGGCATCCCATCCGGTGATGCCGTACTCGCCGTACTCGGCGTGGTGCGCCCACATCGGCTGGCCCATGTCGCGCATGAGCTCGGCGACCTCAGCCCCCGTCTCGATCGTGGTCTCGGGGAGGGTCACGACGTCGGCCTGCATACCCACCGCGAACTGCGCGATCGACTCGGCCGAGGTGGCCGAACCGGCGGTGTTCCACGTCATGATGCGCAGGCTCGACGCCGTCTTGGCCGGCATCTCCTCCGATCCCAGGCCGCGCTGCGAGAGCAGTGAGACGTTGACACCGCCCGCGAGAGCGAAGACGACCGCGAGGACGAAGGCGAGGGCCCGGATCGGGCGGATCAGCGCGAACAGCAGCATGAGCAGCGTTGCGGCGATGAAGGCGGCCGCCAGCGGCGCACGGAACGAGATGACCTGCGCCAGGGGGAAGGTGCGCTCGGCCCCGAACGCCGAGGGCCACGTGAGCACCGCGGCACCCGCCGCGAAAGCGAGCGCGACCAGGAGACCGACCAGACGACGCACGCACCCGACCATAGGGGAGCCGTCTGAGAGATCCACGGATGCCGGTTGAGCGCGACCTCCGCGAATACGGGGCGCTACGCTCGACGGGTGCAGCGTGAACGGCGATTCGAGGGTCCGAGCGACCTGCACCTGCATTCCTCGCACTCCGACGGAACCGAGCCGCCCGCGCAGGTCATGGCCGCCGCCCACCGTCACGGTCTGCACACCGCCGCCCTCACCGACCACGACACGACGTCGGGGTGGGCAGAGGCCGCCGAGGCGGCGACCTCGCTCGGGATGACGTTCGTGCCCGGCATGGAGCTGTCGGCCCGGCACCGGTGGCGCAGCGTCCACCTGCTGGCCTACCTCGTCGACCCCGACGACACGGCGCTTCGCGCCATGACCGACCGCATCCGCTCCTCGCGGCTGGATCGGGCGCAGATCATGGCCGAGCGCATCTCCCACGATTACGACATCGCGTGGGACGACATCCTCGCCCAGACCACCGACGGCGCGACCGTCGGGCGTCCGCACATCGCCGACGCTCTCGTCGCCCGCGGCATCGTCGCCGACCGGACCGAGGCGTTCGCCGGCATCCTGCATCCCTCCGGCGACTACTACGTCGCGCTGTACGCCCCCGACCCGGTGACCGCGGTCGAGCTCGTCGTTGGCGCGGGCGGCGTGCCGATCATCGCTCACCCGGCGGGGCGGTCGCTGCTGCCCGACAGCGTGCTGCACGCGATGCTCGACGCGGGCCTGGCGGGCTTCGAGCTCGCGCACCGCGAGAACCTGCCCGAGCCCACGGCCCTGCTCGCCGATCTCGCCGCCGAGCGCGACCTCATCGTCACCGGCTCGAGCGACTACCACGGGCTCGGCAAGCCCAACGTCCCGGGCGAGAACACGACGGCCGACGACATGGTCGCGCGGATCTTCGCCCTGGGCCGCGGGACGGCGCCGGTCTTCCCGTAGGGGCTGCCCGCGGAGTGCGGGAGTGGCCGGGTGTCGCGTGCGGATGGGCGGGCGGCGGGGGCGGCGCGGGCGTCTGTTGCTCGGCGTGGGTGTCTGTGGCTCGGTGCGGGCGTCTGTCGCTCGGCGCGCGTCGTGATGTGCAGCGGTGGCGGTGGGGCACGCATAAACGCTGTTTGCGCGGGGAAACGCGGGGAGCGCGTGTTTCTGCGTGCGGAGGGCGTTTATGCGTGTCGAACGCGGGGCGGGGGCGTGCCGGAGCGTTCGGTGTGAGTTGCGGCCGGGGTGGGAGCGGGCCGGGGTGGTCGGGCGGCGGCGGGCGGTGGCGGTGTGCAGCGGTGGCGGCGTGCAGCGGCGGGCGGTGTGCAGCGGTCGCGGTGGGTCACGCATAAACGCTGTTCGCGCGGGGAAACGCGGGGAGCGCGTGTTTCTGCGTGCGGAGGGCGTTTATGCGTGGGTCGGTGACCGCGTGGCGGCGCCGCGCGCCTGGTCGCGTCGGTCCGCGCCGAGCAACCGACGCCCGAGGTCGACGATTCCGGATGCCGGTTCATACGCGAACGGCGCCGACCCCGCGGTGGGGGTCGGTGCCGTTCCGTGTAAGACGCGTCAGGCGACGGGGGCCGTCGGCGTTCCCGAGCTGCCGCCTCCGCGGCGACGGCGGCGACGGCGCGGGGCTGCGTTGCCGTCGTGGTGCTCCTTGCCGGCACCGTCGTGCGTGCCGGCGCCACCCTCTTCGCGCGAGGCGCTGTCGCCGGCGGGGGCGGTGCTCTCGGACGACGAACCACCGCGACGGCGACGGCGCGGGGCGCGGGTGCCCTCGGCATCCGGGCTCTCGTTCTTCTTCTCGACCTGCTTGGGCGCGACGGCCTTCGGTGCCGTCACGAGGCGGCCCTTGGTGCCCTCGGGGATGTTGAGGTCGGTGTAGAGGTGCGGGCTCGACGAGTAGGTCTCGGTGGGCTCGGGCTGGCCGAACTCCAGGGCGCGGTTGATGAGCGCCCACTTGTGCAGGTCGTCCCAGTCGACGAAGGTCACGGCGATACCGGTGTTGCCGGCGCGACCGGTACGACCGGCGCGGTGCAGGTAGGTCTTCTCGTCGTCGGGGATCGTGTGGTTGATCACGTGGGTGACGTCGTTGACGTCGATACCGCGGGCGGCGACGTCGGTGGCGATCAGGACGTCTTTTTTGCCCGCCTTGAACGCAGCCATCGAGCGCTCGCGGGCCTCCTGGCTCATGTCGCCGTGGACGGCGGCGGCGTTGAAGCCGCGGTCGCCGAGCTCGTCGACGAGCTTCTGCGCAGCGCGCTTGGTGCGCGTGAAGATGACCGCCTTCTCGCGGCCCTCCGACTGCAGGATGCGGGCGATGACCTCGTCTTTGTCGAGCGAGTGCGCGCGGTAGACCAGGTGCTTGATGTTCGCCTGCGTCAGGCCCTCGTCGGGGTCGTTGGCGCGCATGTGGATGGGGTTCGACATGAAGCGACGCGCGAGGGCGACGATGGGGCCGGGCATGGTCGCCGAGAACAGCTGCGTGTGACGCACGGGCGGGACCTTCGAGAAGATCTTCTCGATGTCGGCGAGGAAGCCGAGGTCGAGCATCTTGTCGGCCTCGTCGAGCACGACCTCCGTCGCGTTCGACAGGTCGAGCAGGCGCTGGTTCGCGAGGTCGATGAGGCGACCGGGCGTTCCGACGACGATCTGCGCGCCGGCCTTGAGCTGGTCGATCTGCCCCTCGTACGCCTTGCCGCCGTAGATGGCGACGACGCTGGTCGAGCGGTTGCTGGTCAGCATGTCCATGTCTTCGTAGACCTGGACGGCGAGCTCGCGCGTGGGGACGACGATGAGTGCCTTGACGCCGGGCTCGGGGTTGAGCCCCAGGCGCTGGACCACGGGGATGCCGAAGCCGAAGGTCTTCCCGGTGCCGGTCTTGGCCTGACCGATGATGTCCTGGCCGGGGAGGCCGAGGGGAATCGTCTGCTCCTGGATGGGGAAGGCATCGACGATGCCCTTGGAGGCCAGGGCATCGACGATGTCCTGGTCGATGCCGAGATCGGCGAAAGTCGTCATAGTGCGTGCCTGTTCCGGCGGCGAGAGACCGCCTGGGGGAGTCGTATCCACGCCTCACTCGTCCACAGGCGCGGGGCCCCGATCCGACGCCGGGGCTTCTCCACTCTACCCGGCGTGTCTCGGCAGCCCCCGACGCCTAGGCTGTCGTACGTGTTCGAGTGGTTCCGTCGTCGCCAGCGCCCGGTGGGCCGTACGCTCCAGCTGCGCTCGCGCGGAGACCTGGGCGAGGCCATGCGCGTCGACTTCGCCGAGCTCGCCCCCGAGATCGAGACGTTTCTCGGTCAAGCCGCCTATCTGCAGCTCGGGTTCTTCGAGACGCTCAGCGAGCTGATCGCCCTGACCCCCGAACTCGCCGAGAAGGAGTCGCTCTCCCGCGCGGCGGGAGCGGCGCTCATCAAGCACCAGGAGCTCGTCGCGCTGATCCGCGAACGCGGGGCCGATCCGACGCAGCTCATGCTGCCGTTCCGCGAGTCGCTCGACGCCTTCCGCCGCAACACGCACGGCGTTCGCCCCCAAGAGACCATGCTCACGGTGCACATCACGGCGGGACTCCTCGACGACTTCTATCTCGCGCTGTCGTCGAGCTACGGCGACACCGGTCGCCGGGTCGCGCGCATCCTGCAGGCCGATGACGACCGTCAGGCGATCGTCGACATCCTCGGAGCGACGATCGAGAGCGACGAGGAGTGGCGCTGGCTACTGGCGCTCTGGGGGCGTCGTCTCGTCGGCGACACCCTGCTCGTCGCCCGCACGGCCCTCCGCCACGGACACCTCGACCGCGCCGAGGAGGCCAAGGTCGAGCCCGTGTTCAGCGAGCTGATGGGTGCTCACGCGAGGCGGATGGATGCCATGGGGCTCGCCGCGTAACGAGCGTCACCACGGTCTGCGCGACGGGGTGAGGCACCACGCCTGTCGATGCACCGCACAGTGTCTGGACGACGCCGGGTGCCGGCATCCGCTGGTCTCTCGAGAGGTTCAGACGCCCAGGCGCACGCGATCGGCCTCGTCGCGGGCGATGCGCGAACGAGTGAGCAGCGGCACGAGCGCGAGAGTCGTGGCGGCCGGCGCCAGGACGGCGACGATCCACAGGATCGGCGAGTCGACCCCGAGACCCATCCACGTCAAGGCGGTCCACACGACCGCCGCCGCGGCCGCGCCCGCCAGAGGGGCGAGAACGACGCCGCGGAGGTGGCGGTGCGGCAGCGCGAAGTGCACGGCGAGGCCGATGACCGCGCCGATGATCAGACCGAGCAGGATCTGCACGGTTCGAGTGTCAGGCGACGAAGCCGACGCGGCGCGACTCTTCGGTGCCGAGTTCGACGAACGCGAGGTTGGCGGTCGGAACGAGGTAGGAGTTGCCCTTCACATCGGTGAAGGACACGTGGCTGGCGGAGTTGTCGAGGGCGGCGGCGACGGCCGACTTCACGGCGTCCGAGCTCTCGTTCGTCTCGAAGTTCAGCTCGCGGCCGGTGTTGGTGATTCCGATGCGGATCTCCACGATGCGTCCTTTCCCCGCGGGCCGCGGTCGGCCCGGCGCGTGATTCGACTCTAGGGCAGGCATCCGACACCCGAGCTCGCGGGAGGGCCCGCTTCGCGGACGGCGAACGCGCCTCGCGCCGACGGCGACCGGAGCGGACGCGGCGTCGAACCCGGCGATGTCGGAGGTCGCGATTAGCGTGGAGACATGCAGATCCCGGATGCCGTCGCCCTCGACGCATCTCCCGCTCGGGGAGGTGCGCTCGACGCCGAGCAGCGCGTCGTCGTCGACTGGCCCGCGACCGCGAGCGGTGTGGTCGTCGGGGCTCCCGGCTCGGGCAAGACGACCACGCTGCTCGCTCGTGTGCGTGAGCTCGTGGCATCCGGAGTCGACCCCGACGAGGTGTTGGTGCTCACGCCCACGCGACCCGCGGCGACGGCCTTGCGCGATCCCCTCGCCCTCGCCGTCGCGCGGGCGACCTCGGGCGCTCTCGCCCGGTCGGTGGCGTCGTTCGCGTTCCAGCTCGTCCGCGGCGCCGAAGTCCGGCGGGGGGTCGAACCCCCGCAGCTTCTCACCGGCGGAGACGAAGACCAGATCATCCGCGATCTGCTCGAGGGCGATGCCCTCGACGAGCTCGAGGGCGCGTCGCGTTGGCCCGCGTGGCTCGGGCCCGTCATTCGAGCGACCCGCGGTTTCCGGGGCGACCTCCGGGCGTTCCTCGCGGAGTGCACCGACCTGGGCATCGGCTCCGACGACCTGATCCAGCTGGCGCAGCGGTGGGAGCTGCCGGTCTGGGCCTCTCTCGCGTCGTTCGCCGACGAGTACCGGGCCGTGCGCTCGGCGATGCGCGGCACGCACCGCGACGCGGCCGACCTCGCTCGCGAGGCCGTCGCCGTGCTCGACGAGGCCCGCGCGGATCGCGCGCTTCTGGGGCGGTTCGCCACGTTGCGCTGCATCCTCGTCGACGACGCGCAAGAGCTCACCGCCGGCGGTATCGATCTGCTGCGCGCGTGTCGAGCCCTCGGCATCGGGGTGGTCGCGTTCGGCGACCCCGACGTCGGGTCGGGAGCCTTCCGCGGAGCGACGCCCGAGAACTTCGCTCGCCTCGCCCGTGAGCTCGGTACCGTCGCCGCTCTCGGAGAGCCCCACCGCGGGACACCGGAGCAGATCGACCTCGTCCGTCGCGTGGTGACGCGCATCGGTGCGGCCGGGATCGTCGCGCACCGACGTGCTCCCTCGGGCGCCGCGCCGCAGGGCTCGGTCCGCACCTACCTGCTGCGGTCGCCGGCGGAGGAAGCCGACGCCATCGCCCGCCTGCTGCGCGAACGGCACGTTCTCGAGGGCGTCCCGTGGGGCTCGTGCGCCGTGATCGCGCATGACTCGCGGCAGGTCGCGACCCTCGAAGCCGAGCTCGCCGCACGAGAGGTGCCCGCGCGCGCGAGCGGTCCCGGGCTGGCCCTGGGCGTGCAGCGGCCGGTCCGCGATCTCGTCGGACTGGTCGAGCTCGGCATGAAAGATCCCGACGAATGGGTCGCCGACGAGGTGGTCGACGCGCTGATCGGCACCTTCGGCGGCCTCGATCCGATCGAGCTGCGGCGCCTGCGCACGGCGCTCCGCCACGACGAGGTCGGTGCCGGGGGCGCGCGCACCGCGACCGAGCTGCTCGTCTCCGGCGTGCGTTTCCCACTCGAGCTCGAGGCCGTCGACACGCGCGAAGCACGCCGCGCCGCACGGCTGGGCGAGACCCTCGCCGCACTCCGCGCGCAGGCGCTGTCGCACGCGACCCCGCACGAACTGCTGTGGACCGCGTGGGAGCGCAGCGGCCTGTCGCGGACCTGGCGCGAGGCGGTGCGCGGGCACGGGCCGATCGCCGAGCAGGCGGAGCGCGACCTCGACGCGATCGTCGCGCTGTTCCAGGCCGCGAAGCGGTTCACCGAGCGTGAGCCCGACGGGGAGGCCTCTGTCTTCCTGCGCGCGGTGCTCGACAGCGACGTCGCCGAAGACCGCATCGAACTGCCCGCCGTGGTCGACACGGTCCGCGTGCTGACCCCCGCGGCCGCCGCCGGTACGGCGTTCGACACCGTCATCGTCGCCGGGGTGCAGGACGGCGTCTGGCCCAACACCCGTCTGCGCGGCGGCCTGCTCGAAACGTGGCGACTTGTCGACGCGGTGCAGAACCCCGACCTCCCCGCCGCGGGCACGCTCGATCGCCGCCGTGCGGCGATGCACGATGAGCTACGCCTCTTCGTCCGCGCCCTCAGCAGGGCGGGGTCACTACTGGTGGTCACCGCGGTCGACGACGACGACACCGGTCCCAGCGTGCTGTTCGAGATGCTCCCGACGCCCGAGCCGGCGGCATCCATTCCCGAGCATCCCCTGTCGCTTCGTGGTCTCGTGGCGCGGCATCGCCGCTCGCTCACCGCGCCGCGCGTCGCCGTTGCCGATCGCACCCACGCGGCCGGACAGTTGGCGCTGCTCGCCGCGGCGGGTGTCGCCGGCGCCGCGCCCGAGGAGTGGTACGGCGTGGCTGCTCCCACGTCGTCGGCGCCGTTGCGCGATCTGACGCGCGAAGACGTCCGCGTCTCGCCGTCGCGCCTGCACGCCCTCGAGGAGTGCGAGCTCGACTGGGTCATCGCCGACCTCGGCGGCGACCGGGGCGGGACGACGGCGGGCATCGGCACCATCATCCATGCGGCGCTCGAGACGGCGGCATCGTCGTCTGAAGACGACCTCTGGGCGGTGGTCGACGAACGCTGGGGCGAGTTGGCGTTCGACGCGGTCTGGCGCGAGCGCGCCGAACGTACGCGAGCGCGCGAGCTCGTGCGGCGTCTGGCGGCCTATCTGCGCCGGTTCGATGATGCGGGCGGACGCCTGATCGGCGCCGAGCGGCACTTCGAGGTGCCGATCCCCATTCCCGATGCCGGCGAACACGGCGCCGTGCTGAGCGGCGACATCGACCGCGTCGAGGTGACGCCCTCGGGGGAGGTCGTGATCGTCGACCTCAAGACGGGTAAGAGCGAACCCCAGACGGATGCCAAGGTCGCCGACAACCCGCAGCTCGCCGCGTACCAGTTGGCGTTCTCGTCCGGGGCGATCGAGCAGGTTGCCGGGTTGCCGTCGGGCGGTGCGAAACTGCTCGTCCTGCGCCCCACCGCGGCGAAGAAGGACTACGCGGAGCCGACGCAAAAGCCGTTCGACGACGAACAGCGCGGCCAGTTCGTCGAACGCGTGCAGCGGGCGGTCGAGGTGATGCGCGGCACCAGTTTCGCCGCGCCGTACGAGGTGCACTGCCGGGACGAGTTCTCTTACGGGTTGTGCCGCATCCACACGGTGTCGGCGGTGAGCGCATCGTGACCGTCGTGCTTTCCGCGGCAACCATCGCCGCCGCCCTCGGACAGTTCCCGCCCACGATCGAGCAGACCGCGGTGATCGAAGCGCCTCTCGCGCCCGCCCTCGTCGTCGCCGGTGCGGGTAGCGGCAAGACCGAGACCATGGCCGGTCGCGTGGTCTGGCTCGTCGCGAACGGACTGGTCCGTCGCGACGAGGTACTCGGGCTGACCTTCACCCGAAAGGCCGCGGGCGAGCTCGCCGAGCGCATCCAGCGGCGGTTGCAGCGTCTGTCGGAGTTCGAGACGCGCGGACTGCTGGGTGCTCTTCCGGCGCTGCACGAGGCGGGTCGCCTGTCGGTGTTCGCCGAACTCGCACGGGTCGAAGGGGCGCGCGCAGATGCCGCCCGTCTCGAGGTTCTCGACGCCCTCGCCGCCGAGGTCGGCGCGGACGACCCCGGCCTCGACGACGGCGACCAGCTGTTGCACCGGCCCACCGTGTCGACCTACAACAGCTTCGCCGACTCGATCGTGCGTGAGCACGGCCTGCGCATCGGCCGCGACTCCGAGGCTGCCGTGCTCTCGGAGTCCGCGGCCTGGCTGCTCATGCGCCGGGTCGTGTTCACCTCCGATGACCCGCGCCTGGAGGAACGGCAGGAGTCGCCTCGCACACTCATCGACGCGGCTCTGCGCATTGCTCGCGACGGCGTCGACAATCTCGTCGACCTCGACGAGCTCGCCGCGTTCCCCGACGAGTTCGCTCGTATCGTCGAGCGTCCGTCGACCTCGGCACGCGTCACCGTCTACAAAGAGGTGGCCGACGCCGCGTCGCGTGTGTCGGCTCTGTCGTTGCTCGCGCGCCTCGCCGCCGACTACGACCGTGAGAAGGCGCGCCTGGGCGTCATGGACTTCGCCGACCAGGTGGCGGGGGCCTTGCGCATCGCGCAGGAGCATCCCGCGGTCGTCGAGGAGCTGAGAGCGCGCTACCGTGTGGTCCTGCTCGATGAGTACCAGGACACGTCGGTCGTCCAGACCGACCTGTTGGCCACCCTGTTCGGGGGTACCGGTGTCATGGCGGTCGGCGACCCGCACCAGGCGATCTACGCGTGGCGCGGAGCGAGCGCGGGAAACCTCGGCGGCTTCCCCGATGCCTTCGCTCCGGAGGGCGGATGCCAGCGCTTCGCGCTGCTCACCAGTTGGCGCAACAGCGCCCGTGTGCTCGACGTCGCCAATGCCGTGCTCGCGCCCCTCGCCCACCGGGCGGCCGTGGCCGTTGAAGAGCTGCGGTCGCGTCCCGGCGCGCCCGAGGGTGTGGTCGAGATCGCCTTCGAGAACGATCTCGACGCCGAGGCCGACCGCGTCGCGTCGTGGTTCGTCGGCGTCCGTGCGGCGCGCGCCGCCGAGGGGCGCGGGACGACCGGCGCCGTGCTCTTCCGCAGCAAGAAGCACATGGTGCGCTTCGGTGATGCGCTCGGGCGGCGTGGCATCCCTCACCGCATCCTCGGGCTCGGCGGCCTGCTGACGACCCCGGAGGTCGTCGACGTGGTGTCGGTGCTGCGGGTCATCAGCGACCCCGAGGCGGGGTCGGCTCTGATCCGTCTGCTCTCCGGACCGCGGTGGGCGGTGGGGTTGGCCGATCTGCGCGCCCTCGCTCAAGTCGCGAGGCGGCTAGCGACACACGACGTCGCCCTGCAACCGCTCGCCCCCGAGGTCGTGGACCGCCTGCGCTCGACGCCGGGGGCCGATCGCGCGTCGCTGGTCGACGCTCTCGATTTCGTCACCCGCCAGACCGACGGCCACGGGTGGCTGACCGACATCACTCCCGAAGGCCGTGCGCGCCTCCGGGAAGCCGGTGCGGTGTTCGCAGCCCTCCGCAGGAGCGTCGGTGCCCCGATCCCCGAGCTCATCCGCCTCATCGAGGCGGAGCTGCGTCTCGACATCGAACTCGCCGCGAACGAGGCACGCGGACCTGCCCGTATCGCCTCGGCGCAGTTGCGCGCTTTCGTCGACGAGATCCGCGGGTTCCTGGCGGCGGACGAGTCCGGCTCCGTCTCGAGCCTGTTGGCGTGGCTCGATCACGCCGAGCAGGCCGACGAGTTCGCGCCGCGTACCGAGCCGCCCGAGGACGACGTCGTCCAGCTCCTCACGATCCACGGTTCGAAGGGCCTGGAGTGGGATGCCGTGGCCGTCGTGCGCCTCGTGACCGACGAATTGCCCTCGCTTCCGCGTGACACGAAGGGGTGGCTGGGTTTTGGCATCCTCCCCTCGCAGTTCCGAGGCGATTCTGCGTGGCTTCCGGTGTTCGGATGGCGCGGGGCCCAGACGCAGCAAGAGCTGAAGGCGGCGATCGACGCGTTCGTCGCCGACAACCGAGCCCGCCAGCTCGAAGAGGACCGACGCCTCGCCTACGTGGCGTTCACCCGAGCCCGCGACCACCTCATGCTCTCGGGCTCGAGTTGGTCGGGCACGAAGCGCCCTCGCCGGCCCAGCGTCTTCCTCGACGAGGCCGCTGAGGCGCTCGGGGCGGAGCTGTTCATCGACGAGGCGGGAGACGACCCCTACGACGGTGAGCGACGCCTGCTGCACTGGCCGCTCGACCCGCTCGGGGCCCGACGCACGGCGATCTCGGCCGCGGTCGGGGCCGTCACCGCTGCGCGCGCGGCGACGCCGGTCGACGCCGATGACGACCTCGAGCTGCTGCTCGCGGAGCGTGCCGAGCGGCTCCGGCCCGTGCATACGCCGGCTCCGACGCGTATCCCAGCCTCTCGTTTCAAGGATTTCGTCGACGACTACGGACGCGCGGTCGAGGATCTTCGCCGGCCCATGCCGGAGCGCCCCTATCGGCAGACGCGCCTCGGAACGCTCTTCCACGCCTGGGTCGAGCAGCGCTCCGGGCTGGTCGGAGCGGGTGTCGGGCTCGACGACGACGGTCTGTGGGGCGATGACGAAGCGGGAGCGTCCGCAGCTGATGCCGTCGAACTGCAGCGGTTGCGGGAATGCTTCGAACGCTCGGAGTGGGCCGCACTGCGGCCTCTCGAGGTCGAGACCGAGATCGACTTCGTCACGACGCGCCTCGACGGGCGCGAGCACGTCGTCATCTGCAAGCTGGATGCCGTGTACCGCCGCGGCGAGCGGTACGAGATCGTCGACTGGAAGACGGGGCGCCCACCCGCCAGCGAGTCCGAGCGTCGTTCGCGCATGCTGCAGCTCGAGCTCTATCGCGAGGCCTATCACGCCAAGCACGGTATCGACCTCGACCTGATCGACGTCGCCCTCTTTTACGTCGGCGATGAGCTGGTGCTGCGGGGGTGAGGGCGCGGGCCGTCCAGACCGGGAAACGTACGCGTGAGAGGTTTCGGGCAGCGACGCGCAAGACCGCTGCTCGGATCTGCCGACTCGGTCACAGCCCGGTCACGTGACCCGGTCGCACCCCGCGCGGCTCGAGGCACGATGTGCCGGTTGAGGCGCGAGAAAGAGCCGCCCCCGGCCACCGTCGCGAACCAGGTCGACGGCGACGAGCGGCGACAGCAGAGCGACGACGCCCGTCAGGCCCCGTCGCCGGAGACGCCCCAGCGGCGCAGCGCGGCGCGGCTCGCGCGAGCGGCGTCTTCTTCATCGTCGGTGTGCGCGGCGCCGGAATCGCGCGAGGCGTCGGACGCCGTTGCGTCCGTACCCGGTGCGCCCTCTTCGCGGACGGCGGGCTCGGCGGGGTCTGTCGACACGGCAGAGCGTGACCACAGCGAGGTCGCGTCGGTGTCGCCGCTCAGCGCGGGAGCCTGGCCACGGTCGTTCCGGGTCTCGGGAGTCTTGTCCTCCCACCCGTCGAGGTCGAGGGGCTCGGTCTCGCCGGGCTCGACGCTGTCGGGGACGGGCAGCCGGTCGACGTGGATCGCGCCGCTGTCGGCATCCGACTCTTTCGCGTTCGCGAGCGCTTCGGCGAGCGCCTCAGCGGCGGTGGCGCGATCGCGCTCCGCCGACAGGTACAGCGACAACGCTTCGGGGTCGTAGGCGTCGGTCTGCATCGAGGTGTCGACGGCGGCCGGGGCGGAGACCGGGGGAACGCTCTCGACGAGGGCCATCGCGTCGTCGATGTCGCTTCGCGAGTCGGGCACGATGTGGTCGCCGCGCACGCCGTCGGCCAGGGCATCGAGCAACGCGACGGCGTCGGCGACGACGTCGGTCTCGCCGGCGTCGTGTCCGTGCACGAGCCAGCGCGCGAATTCGAGCTCCGCGTAGAACCGCGCGCGTTCGCGCAGCAGGGGGTCGGGGGAGCGATCGCCGGCCGCGGCGTATCCGGCGTGGACGTCGTCGGCGGCGAGGGGAGCGGATGCCAACCAGCGCAGGTCGACGGCCGGATCGCCGACGCTGAGGCCGGCCCAGTCCAGGATGCCGACCACGTGGGGGATCTCGTCCTCATCGTCGGCGAGGAGGATGGACGAGCTCGTCGCGCCGCCCAGGACGACCGCCGACTCGAAGCGCCACAGCTCGTCGACGTCGAGGGCGCGGCGCCACCGCAGCATGAGGTCGTCGCTGACGCGACCGGTGGCGTCAGCGCGGTCGAGGAGTCGTTTGACGTCGTCCCGCACCTGCTCGGGAGAGCGCACGGGCAATCCGTCGGTGCGGACGATCGACACGGGGAGCGCGTGGACTGCGGCCAGCGCCCCGCCGATCGCCGGCGCGTACCCGGGGCCCTTGGGGAGGTGCGCCGGGTCGATGCGGTATCCGTCGATGCGATCGACGATGAGGACACGCTGCGTTCCGGAACCGCTCTCGCCGATCACCTCGGGCACGGCGAAGGGGAGGAGGGCGCGAACGCCCGCCGTCAGAGCGTGCAGCGCTCGTGACTCCGCGGCGAGGTCGGGAGCGCCTTCTTCGCCGGCGGGCATGCGGATGACGACCTCGCGCCCGTCGGCGGTGCGGGCCAGCGCGGCATCGAAACGGCCGGCGGCGTTCTCGGTCAGAGCGCTGACGTTCGAGAAGGCTGCGCCGGGCAGGGCCGTCGTCGCCGACGCGGCTAAAATGAGGGGCGAGCGTGCCATGCCCCCAGGGTAGGTCGGGCCTTCCTTCACCGGCCCGCGCCACGCCCTTCACCGAGCAGGTCGGTCTGGCGACCGCCCACCCGTGCCCGCCGTCAGAGAGGTGTTCGATGCCGCGTCCCGCGTCTTCGCCGTCCGAGGTCCCGTTGACCGTCGACCGCGCGGGCGGTGAGCGCGACGACGAGACCCTGCTCGAGCGCGTCCTGTCTGAACCGAGCACCCTGGTCCTCGCCATCCGTCGCGATGCGGCGCCGCTGCGCGACGGA
Organism: Microbacterium sp. SL75; assembly: GCF_026625865.1. Classification (NCBI taxonomy): domain Bacteria; kingdom Bacillati; phylum Actinomycetota; class Actinomycetes; order Micrococcales; family Microbacteriaceae; genus Microbacterium; species Microbacterium sp. SL75. Next base: position 2,736,196 of record NZ_CP113067.1, read on the forward strand.
CACTTGGTCTTGGGCTCGCAGGCGCGGATCGGGAGAGAGCACGTCCAGGAGTGGGCGTTTCTCGGCCGCACTCCCGATCACACCGCGGTCGTCCTCGCGGCCCTGACCGCCGGCGCCCCCGACGACCTCGTTCCGGATGCCGAGTGGGCACCCCTCCGCGCGGCCGGAGGCGACCTGCCCGACGGTGAAGCCGAACTGCTCACCACCGCCGTCGCTCTGGCGGGGTGGCTGCGCGATGCCGCGTTCTGCCCGGCGTGCGGCTCGGCGACAGAGCTGCGCCACGCCGGCTGGTCGCGGCACTGTCCTGTCTGCGGGCGTGAGCACTTCCCGCGCACCGATCCGGCGGTGATCGTGCTGGTGACCTCGGCGACCGGTGACGATCGGATCCTTCTCGGCGCGAACGCCGCCTGGGGAGGTGACCGGTACTCCTGCTTCGCCGGGTTCGCCGAGGCGGGGGAGTCGCTCGAGGATGCGGTCACCCGCGAGGTCGGCGAGGAAGCCGGTGTTCGTCTCCGCGACATCGCGTACCGCGGTTCGCAGGCCTGGCCGTACCCCCGTTCGCTCATGCTGGGCTTTCGAGCGGTCGTCGTCGACGACGCTGAAGCGGAAGCCGACGGTGAGGAGATCGTCGAGGTCCGCTGGTTCGACCGCGAAGAGATCGGCGCCGCCCTTCGCGGCGAGGGCACGGCGATGCTCCCGGGCCCGGCATCCATCGCTCGTCGCTTGATCGACGACTGGTACCGGGGCGTCGCATGACCGCGCCGCTCGAGGGACTCGACGAGCACCAGCTCGAGGCGGCGCGTGCGCTTCGCGGTCCGGTCTGCGTTCTCGCGGGTGCGGGCACCGGCAAGACGCGCGTGATCACGCGCCGCATCGCTCACGGTGTCGACACGGGCGCCTACTCGCCGCAGCGCGTGATGGCCGTGACGTTCACCGCCAAGGCCGCGGGGGAGATGCGCGGGCGTCTGCGTGCGCTCGGGGTCGCGGGGGTCTCGGCCCGCACGTTCCACGCCGCCGCTCTCGCGCAGGTCAATTTCTTCTGGCCGACGCTCGCCGGTGATCAGGCGCCTTCGATCATCGACAACAAGGTGCGCATGCTCGCGCACGCGGCCGACGGCGTGGGACTGGCCCCCGACACCGCGACTCTGCGCGACGTCGCGTCGGCGATCGAGTGGCGCAAGGTGACTCTGCGCTCCATCGAGCAGTACGCGGCGGACCGCCCCGACGGCGTCGGTCGTCTCAGCGTCGACCAGGTCGTGGCCCTGCAGAGCGCGTACGAGAAGCTCAAGGACGAGCGCCGCCAGATGGACTTCGAAGACGTCCTGCTGACCTGCGCCGGCATGATCGAGGCCGAACCGCGGGTCGCCGCGGCCGTACGCGAGCAGTATCGGCACTTCACCGTGGATGAGTACCAGGACGTCTCGCCGCTGCAGAACCGCCTGCTCGAGCTCTGGCTGGGCGATCGTCGCGACCTGTGCGTCGTCGGTGACGCGAGCCAGACGGTGTACTCGTTCACCGGCGCCGACGCGCGGTACCTGCTCGAGTTCGAGCGCACGCATGAAGATGCGCGTGTCGTGCGTCTCGAGCGCAACTACCGCTCGACGGCTCCGGTGCTCGCCGTCGCCAACGACCTCATGAGGGGTCGCGCCGGCGCCCTCGAGCTCGTCGCGGCCAGCGAAGACGACACGCCCACGCCGACCGTGCGCGCCTTCGACGACGATGAAGACGAGGCCTCTGCGGTCGCGGCCTCGATCCGCGACTCGCTCGCGCGCGGCGTCGATCCCCACGACATCGCGGTTCTGTACCGCTCGCACGCGCAGTCCGCGGGGTTGATCTCGGCCCTCGCGAAGGTGGGTGTCGCGGCGTCCGTCCTGGGCGGCCGCAAGTTCTTCGACCTTCCCGAGGTTCGGCAGGCTCTCATGGCGCTTCGCGCCGCGTCCGTGGCGCCGCTCGAGACCGGGTTCCTTCCGACCGTCCGCGACGTGCTCCGCAGCGTCGGGCTCACCGACGACCCGCCCGAGGCGGGCGGCGCGCTCCGCGAGGCGTGGGAGGCGCGCGCCGCCATCCTGCGCCTGGCGGAGGAAGCGCCGCACGGCACCGACCTGCGCGCGTTCACCGACGATCTGCAGGCGCGTGCGCGCGATCAGCACGAGCCGACGACGCGGACGGTGACGCTCGCGACGCTGCACGCGGCGAAGGGGCTGGAGTGGGATCACGTGTACCTCGTGGGATTCAGCGAAGGGCTGCTGCCGATCTCGTACGCCAAGACCTTCGAAGCGGTCGACGAAGAGCGGCGCCTCGCGTACGTGGGCGTCACGCGGGCCGCACGAACGCTGTCCGTGAGCTGGGCACGGGGTCGAGGGCGGATGGAACGGTCCCCGTCGCGCTTTCTTCGAGAGATCGGCAGTGGCAGTCTGCGCTCGGCCGATGCAGCGCCCAGGCCCGCCGGAACGAATCGGCGCGCAGGCGCAGCGAGCGCGTCGTCTGCCCGATCGGAGCGGTGAGCAGGAACCGCGCCGCCCGTCCGGCCTCGGCCGCCAGCGCCACGTCGATCTCGGGCCGCGGTCGTCCCACCAGCTGAGCGGCGACGGTCGCCCACTCCGGGTCGTCGCGGCGCTGGTCCGCGTCGAGACACGCGAGGCACGCCGTCTGTCCCGGCACCACGACGGGCCCGATCCGGGCACTCGACCCGTCGAGCACGAGCGGCAGGTGCGTCACGTCGTCGCGGACGAGCGGCCCCGCTCTGCGGGGGTCGACCCGGTGTGCGGCCAGCAGCACCACCCGTGTTCCGGGAGCGACGCTCTCGGTCGCCGTCCCCGCCCACGCCACGACGCGGGTGCGCGGGGGCAATGCCGCCAAGACGGCTCGGGCGGCTCGCGGCGGCAGGTCATCGTCGACCTGAAGGGCGAGGGGCGGATGCCGTGACCTTCGCGCCAACGCCGGAGCCACCGCCGCGAGCAGAGCGTCGGCGGCTCCGTCCTCGGCCCCGTGCACGCGGGCGAGACCCCGGACCGCGGCCGCACTCGTCCCGTCCGCCAGCGCCGCGACGACGACGTCGACCCACGAGCCGGTGAAGGGCGAGACGGCTACCGCGGGGGCGCCGAACTGCACGCTCCCATCGGAACGCCAGAGCGGGGGAGCAGCGGAATCGAGTCTGATCATCGCCCGATCATCGCGTCTGCGGAGATCTCGGATGCCGTTGTCCCCAGGGCGAAAAATGCGTGACGCCCGTGTGGAGGAATGTCATCCTCCCCACGGGCGTCACGACACGACGGGCTTCAGCCCGCCGAAGTGCTCACACCGGCCGCTGATCTCCCGGCGCCGCTCCGTCGTCGCCGCCGCCGAGGGGACCGTCGCCATGCTCCCGCGTCCCACCCGCATCCGTGCCGTCGTCCGGGGTCCCGGCATCCGGGCTCCCGCTTCCCGAACCACCGTCGCGCCGCCCACCGTCGGCCTCTTCGGCCAACAGCTGCGCGAGGGCGTCGTCCATCGCGTCCGACGGAGCCGCTTCTCCGCGGGAGGCCGCGGTCAGTCGCGCGATCAACGCCGCGGGGTCGTCGATGTCTTCCGACGAGGGCATGAGGTCGGGGTAGTCCCACAGCCCGTCTCGACCGTCGACGCCCACGGCGTCGGTGACGGCGCGCCACATGGCCGCGGCTTCCCGCATGCGACGGGGGCGCAGTTCGAGGCCGACGAGCGAGCCGAGCGCCTGTTCAGCGGGCCCGCCCACCGCGCGACGACGACGAACCGCCTCGGCGATGCGAGCGGCCGAGGGCAAGCGCGAGGTCGCGTCCTCGGTGACCACGTCGACCCAGCCTTCGATCGTCGCGAGCAGGTTCTCGAGGCGCGTGAGAGCTGCGGTCTGCTCTTCGGAGCGCTCGGGCAGCAGCGCACCGCTCTCGAGGGCGCCGCGCAGCTCTTCGGGCTGCGAGGGGTCGAAGCGCGAGGCGAGGTCCTCGAGGGCGTCGGTGTCGACGCGGATCCCGTGCGCGAAGTCGCGCACCTGCGAGATCACGTGCAGGCGCAGCCAGCGCGCGTGACGGAACAGGCGCGCGTGCGCCAGCTCGCGCGTGGCCAGGTACAGCGCCAGCTGATCCTCGGGGATCTCGAGGTCGCGGCCGAAGTCGGCGAAGTTCTGCGGAAGGATCGCCGCGTCGCCGTCGGGCATGACCGGGATGCCGACATCTCCGCCACCCACGACCTCGGTGGACAGCCGGCCGACGACCTGGCCGAGCTGCGTGGCGAAGAGCGAACCGCCCACGGTGCGCATGAGGCGACCGGCACCGGCGATCATGTCCTGCATGTCGTCGGGTGCCTGCTGGCCGAGGGCGGCGGTGAGCGCGTCGGCGATGCTCGTGGCGACGGGTTCGGCGAGCTCCTGCCAGATCGGGAGGGTCGCACTCACCCACGCGCCGCGCGTGACGGCGCGCGGGGGACGCGGCAGGTCGCTGATCGAGGTCGCCTCGCCCAGCCACAGGGCCGCGAGGGTGAACGCCTGGTCGAGATCGGTGCGCTGACCGGTGGTCACGCCGAGGCCGTCCTGGTTGGCGATGTGCAGGGCCTGGCGCTCGGCCAGGCTCCAGTCGACGCCCTCCTGCGTGCCGGCGAAGGCGCCCTGCAACTGGTTCATGACGGCCTGCAGCATGGCGGGGTCGATCTGCATGCCCGACAGACGGGAGAGCTGCTCGGGGTCGATGCCGCTGACGTCTCCGGACATGAGACGGCGCATGAGTTCCTGGAACTCGTCCTCGGGGCTCCGGTCGCCGCCGGGGTTGTCGTCTGCCACGTGAGCCGCCTTTCAGCCAGGTCTGGGGGAACGGGTTCTACGCTAGTCGCACGCTTCCCCGCATCAGTCGGCTCGGCCCCCGGGCCGCTTACGCCGCGCGCGAACGACCCGGCAAAGGATTGAGACCGTGACCCTGTTCGATGAGAACGTCTCCGTCGTGCCCGCCCCGCGTCAGCGGTGGCGGCGCGGCACCGTCGTGGGCGTGTGGTCTCTCACCATCGCGGTCATCGTGCTGTTCGTGATGACGTTCCTGCCCTCGGCATACGTCATCCAGCAGCCGGGCCCGGTCTACAACACCCTCGGCACCACGGCCTCCGCCGACGGCCAGCAGGTTCCGCTCATCTCGGTGCCCGAGGGCGACGAGAAGGACTCCACCAGCAGCGGTCAGCTCGACCTGCTCACCGTGCAGGTCAGCGGCAACCGCGAGCACACCCCGTCGTGGATCGAGCTGGCCTCGGCCTGGTTCGACAGCTCGCGCGCCGTCGTGCCGATCGATCGCATCTTCCCCGCGGGGCAGAGCACCGAGCAGCGCAACAGCGAGAACGCCGCCCTAATGACCGACTCTCAGCTCGAGGCGAGCGCGGCCGCTCTCCGCGAGCTCGGCTACGACGTCCGGCAGCAGATCGCGGTCGGCACGATCGACGACTCCGGCGCCGCGAAAGACAAGCTGCAGCAGAACGATGTCATCACCTCGGTCGACGACACCGCCGTCTCGAACATCGACGACATCCGCGCTGCGGTGCAGAAGGCCGCGGGTCAGGCCGTGAGCGTCGGTTACGAGCGTGACGGCACGGCATCCACGATCTCTATCACTCCCCGTCAGACCGAGGTGAACGGCCAGACGCAGTACCTGCTGGGCGTGGGGCTGATGATGACGTTCGACCTCCCCGTCGACGTGAAGATCCAGCTCAACGATGTCGGCGGCCCCAGCGCCGGCATGATGTTCGCCCTCGGGATCATCGACAAGATGTCGCCCGGCGACCTCACCGGCGGCCAGCACATCGCCGGCACCGGCACGATCGACGCCGACGGGAACGTGGGCCCGATCGGCGGCATCCGTCAGAAGCTCTACGGAGCGCGGGATGCCGGGGCCACCTGGTTCCTCGCCCCCGAGGAGAACTGCAACGAGGTCGTGGGCCACGTGCCCGACGGCATCCGAGTGTTCTCCACCTCGACCTTGAAGCAGTCGCTCACCGTGCTCGAGACCATCCGCGACGGAGGGGATCTCGACGCCCTGCCGACGTGTACTTCGTGATCGATCTTTCACGGCGAACCCCAGGCAGGGCGCGCCTAGGATGGACGGGTGACCACGACCTCGGCGCCGAATCAGGCCACGCCCCCTAACCGCTCCCGACGGATCATCTCGATCACCCTGGCGGTGATCGCGGTTCTCGTCGTGGCGTTCTTCGTCTTCGCGAACCTGTACTCCGACTGGCTGTGGTTCTCGCAGCTGGGCTTCACCACCGTGCTGACCACCCAGTGGCTCGCCCGCAGCGTGATGTTCGTGGTCGGTTTCCTCGCGATGGCGTTGCCCGTGTGGGGTGTCATCCAGCTCGCCTACCGGCTCCGCCCGGTGTATGCGCGTCTGAGCTCGCAGCTCGACCGCTACCAGGAGGTCGTCGAGCCGCTGCGCCGCCTCGCCATGTGGGGCATTCCGATCTTCTTCGGCTTCTTCGCCGGCTTCGCCGCCTCCGCCCAGTGGGAGACCACGTGGCTGTGGCTGAACGGCGTCTCCACGTCCACCACCGACCCCCAGTTCGGTCTCGACACCGGTTTCTATCTGTTCGGGATGCCGTTCTACGCCGCTGCCCTCGGGTTCGCGTCGGCCGTGGTGCTGGTGTGCCTCCTGCTCACGGGTGTGGTGTCGTACCTCTACGGCTCGGTGCGGGTCGGCCAGCGAGAGCTCCGCATCTCGAAGGCCGCGCGCATCCAGCTCGCGATCCTCGCCGGTGTGTACCTGCTGCTGCAGGGTGCGAGCCTCTGGCTCGACCGTTTCCGCACGCTCGTCGAGCCGTCGGAGCGCATCACGGGCCCCGGTTACGTCGGCACCAATGCCGTCATCCCCGGCCAGACGATCCTCGCGATCGCGGCCGTCATCGTGGCCCTGGCGTTCTTCGTCACGGCCTTCCTCGGTCGCTGGCGCTACCCGCTGATCGGTACCGCGTTGCTGGTCGTCTCGGCGATCGTGGTGGGAGCTGCCATCCCCTGGGCGGTCACCACGTTCCAGGTGCGCCCGAACGAGCTCGCCCTCGAGAGCCAGTACTACCAGCGCAACCTCGACGGGACGAAGGCCGCCTACGGCCTCGACAGCATCGAGAAAGAGAACTTCCAGGCGACGACGACCGCGCAGGCGGGTCAGCTGCGCAACGATGCCGAGTCCACCGCGCAGCTGCGCATCATGGACCCGGCGATCATCGGGCCGACGGTCCGCCAGCTCGAGCAGTACCGCGCGTACTACCAGTTCAACACCCCGCTCGACGTCGACCGCTACACGATCAACGGCCAGACGCAGGACACGGTGGTCTCGCTCCGCGAGCTCAACATCGGCCAGCTCGGCGACGCGGCCTCGTGGCAGAACACGACCCTCGTCTACACCCACGGCTACGGCATGGTCGCAGCCGCCGGTAACGAGCGCACCGCCGACGGCGACCCGGTCTTCCTCGAGCAGGCCATTCCCGGCACCGGCTTCCTGACCGACCTCAACTACGAGCCCCGGGTGTACTTCGGTGAGCAGTCGCCGCCGTACTCCATCGTCGGTGGACCCGAGGGTGGCGAGCCGATCGAGCTCGACTACCCGCTCGGCGCCGACGGCGGTACCGAGACGCGTACGACCTTCGCCGGCAACGGCGGACCGAGTGTCGGAAACGTCTTCAACCGCCTCATCTACGCGCTGAAGTTCCAGTCGGAGCAGATCCTCTTCTCGGACTACGTCAACTCCGACTCGCAGATCCTCTACGACCGTGATCCCAAGCAGCGCGTGCAGAAGCTCGCGCCGTACCTGACGCTCGACAGCGACCCGTACCCCACGGTCGTCGACGGGCGCATCAAGTGGGTCATCGACGGCTACACCACGAGTGCGAACTACCCGTACTCCTCGGGCGTCTCGCTGTCGCGGGCCATCGCCGACTCGAACAACCCCGCTCCGACCTACGCGCTGGACGACATCAACTACATCCGCAACTCGGTCAAGGCGACGGTCGACGCTTACGACGGCTCGGTGAGCCTGTACGCGTGGGACGACCAGGACCCGCTGCTCAAGGCGTGGCAGAACGTCTACCCCACGACCCTCAAGCCGTGGACCGACATGTCTGCCGACCTCATGAGCCACGTGCGCTACCCGACCGACCTCATGAAGGTCCAGCGCTCGATGCTCGGTGTCTATCACGTCGATGACGCCCGTTCGTTCTTCCAGCAGGACAACCGTTGGACGACCCCGAACGACCCGCAGGACCCGGCGACCTTCCAGCCGCCGTACTACCTGACGATGAAGATGCCGAACCAGGACGACCCGTCGTACTCGATGTTCACGAGCTTCATCCCGGCATCCCAGGGCGGACAGGCGAGAAACGTGCTCACGGGCTATCTCGCCGTCGACTCCAACGCCGGTAATCAGCAGGGCACCAAGCGCCCGGACTACGGCAAACTCCGGATGCTCGTCATCGATGCGTCCACGACGGTCCCCGGACCCGGCCAGGTGCAGAACACCTTCGACTCCGATACGAACGTCTCGTCTCAGATCAACATCTTGAAACAGGGGCAGTCGCAGGTGCTCAACGGAAACCTGCTGACGCTCCCGGTCGGCGGTGGCCTGCTGTACGTGCAGCCGGTGTTCGTCCAGTCGTCCGGTGATACGAAGCTGCCGCAGCTCAGACGCGTGCTCGTCGCGTTCGGTAACAAGATCGCGTTCGAGAACACGCTGAGCGAGGCACTCGACACGCTGTTCGGCGGTGATTCCGGAGCCAACACCGGCGACGAGACCGTCACCCCGAGCGACCAGAACAGCGGCACGGGCGGATCATCTGGTACTCCGGCTCCGACGGGCGACTACGCGGCTGCCCTGCAAGAGGCGCGAGATGCCCTGACCGCGCGTCAGGCAGCGCTGACCAGCGGCGACCTCGCGGGCTTCGCGACGCAGGATGCCCGTCTCACCGCGGCCGTCCAGCGCCTGCTGGACCTCGAGTCGCAGGGCCAGGGTGGCACGGCGACGACCTCGCCGACCCCCGCCCCCTCGTCCACGCCCGCGGGCTGATCCACTCCCTCGACGCCCGCGTCCCGCATCTTCGCGGGACGCGGGCGTCGTCGTTTCGCGCGGGCCGTTCCCGTCGCGCCGGACCACGCCATCCTGGATGTGCCGCGGTCGTCCCCCGGTCGAGTGCCCAGAGCACGCCGCACACCGCGCCCCGCACCCGGCGTGTCATGGACACTCGCCGCCGGGGTTCCGGCATCCGGTCCCCGCGTCCCGAGCCGTGCCCGCGCCGCCCCCCCGGTCGAGTGTCCAGAACACGCCGCATGCCTCGCCCTGCACTCGGCGTGTCTTGGACGTTCAAGGCCGGGGTGCCGGCATCCGGACCCGTGTCCCGCGCCGCGCCCGGCGTGCCGGCGCCCGGCCCGCGCCGGCCCGCGTCCCGCGCCGTGCCCGAGGTGCACCCCGCGTGAACGACGTTGAGTGTCCAAAACACCCGGACGGTTTCGGATTTCGTCCGGGTGTTTTGGACACTCAACGGGGGACACCGGATGCCGGCGCCCGCCCGCCGCGCGGAACCCACCGCCCCTCGCACACCCCCGCGCCCCGCCCGCGCTCACGCGGTGAGGAACCACCACCAGATCAGCAGCATCGTCGTGCCGAAACCGGCGATCTGGTTCAGCCACAAGAAGCGGTTCCAGCCCGCGGTGGCGCGGTCGCTGTCGGCATCCGTGACGTTGCGGTACGGCCAGCACACCACCAGGTAGGGCACCACCAGCATGGCGGCCAGCGGGCCGGGCCAGGCGGTGAACAGCATGGCCACGCCGGCCAGGGCGTATGCGACGAGGGCGAAGCGCACGGTCCAGCGGGCTCCGCGGGCGGTCGCGATCGACGAGATGTCGGCCGCGCGGTCGGCCTCGACGTCCTGCACGGCGCCGAAAGCGTGAGAGGCGATACCCCACAACGCGAAAGCGACCAGCACGAACACGAGCTGCGGCGTCCACACGGCCCCGGCGAGCACCAGGCCGTACACCGCGGGAGAGAAGAAGTGGATGCTGCTCGTCATCGAGTCCGCGAACGGCCGCTCCTTGAGCCGCAGGGGCGGCGCGGAGTAGAACACGACGAAGAACAGGCTCAGCGCCAGCACGAGCCACGACAGCGGCGACCCGATCACCACCAGGTACGCCACGAACGGCAGGCACGTCAGCGCCGAGGCCCACAGCGTGATCGTGTGCATCCGTTTGTCGAGCACGGCGCCGTGCGTGCCGCCCTTGCGGGGGTTGCGCAGGTCGGACTCGTAGTCGAACACGTCGTTCACGCCGTACATCGCGAGGTTGTAGGGAACAAGGAAGAACAGGATGCCGATGATCAACGGCGCATCGATCGTCCGCGTGGTCAGCAGATAGGCGGCCGCGAAAGGGAATGCGGTGTTGATCCAGCTGACCGGTCGCGACGACACGAACAGCTCCCGCAGCACGCGGCCGGGGGTGAGGGCAGCGGGAGCGGTCATGCGGTGTCCTTCGAGGGCAGGGGAGCGAGGAGTGTGTACAGCGCCGGCAGGAGGAACGCGGCGCAAAGGGGATAGGCGAAGTCCTCGATGGGCGCGAGCCCGAGCTTCAGGCCGCTCAGGTGCTCCTGAGGATACGAGAACAGGTCGACGGCGATCATGAGGTTGTCGAACACGAGCGTGAGTCCCACCAGCACCAGGGCGGTGAGACCGGAGGATGCCATGCGCTCCCGGAACCGCGGCCGCTTCACCGTTGCGAGGGTGACGATGACGGTCACGACGACGAACGGCAGCACGATGAGCGGATACGTCACCCGGGTCGCCTCTCGACCGCCGCGGCGCCGGAGCGTCGAGACGCCGCCCGTCGCTCGAACACGGCGAACATCACCACCGCCAGGTAGCTCAGGAAGAGCAGGAAGAACACTTCCTCGAGCGGCAGGTGCGGCGCGAGCACGATCCCGACGAACAGCGGGCTCTCGCCCTTCACGAACACGCCCGTCACGATCCCGACGAGGTCCCAGGCGAGGAAGAACACCGTCCCCGCCACCACGGCCAGAGCGGTGCGCCACGGAGCGACCCGCAGCGCGAGCGAGTACTTCCAGTCGATCAGCATCATGCCCGTCAACGAGAAGAGGATCGCGCCCAGGTAGATCCCGGGCATGTCAGACCGCCGCGCGCGCGGGTTCCGCCAGGGGACCGGCCGTGGTGTCGCCGGTCAGGCGCTTGACCACGAGCTCCGCCGAGATGAGGCACATCGGCAGGCCGATGCCCGGCAGCACCGAGGTTCCCGCGTAGTAGAGGTTGTCGACCTTGCGCGAGCGGTTTTTGGGGCGGAATATCGCGCTCTGATTCAGAGTGTGCGCCAGTCCCAGCGAGTTGCCGTGCCACGCGTGCAGGTCTTCCTTGAAGTCCTCGGGCGCGATCGACTTGCGCACGACGACCCGTTCGGCCAGATCCGGGATGCCGGTCCACTCGCCGATCTGGGCGATGACACGGTCCGCGGCCTTCTCGATGCGCTCGTCGCCGGCGCCCGAGACGCCGCCACGCCCGCTGTCGGGGTCTGCGGGCACGGGGACGAGGACGAACAGGTTCTCGTGGCCCTCGGGGGCGACGGAGTCGTCCGAGGCGCTGGGTCGGCAGATGTAGATCGACGCGGGGTCGGGGATGCGCTTGTTCTCGCCGAAGATGGCGTCGAAGTTCGTGTGCCAGTCGTCGGTGAACAGCAGCGTGTGGTGGGTGAGCTGCGGCAGCTCGCCCTTCACTCCGAGCAGCAGCAGCAGGGCGCCGGGGCTCGGCACCTTGTCCTTCCACCACTTCTCGGGGTACTGGCGGTCCTTCGCCTCGAGCAGGTCGTTCTCGGTGTGGTGCAGATCGGCGCCCGAGACCACGGCATCCGCTGCGATCACTCGACCGTCGGCGAGCCGCACGCCGCGAGCGGTGCCCGACTCGGTGATGATCGCCTCGACGGGGGCCGAGGTCTCGATCGTGACGCCGCGCTCGCGCGCCAGCTTCTCGATGGCCGTGATGATCTCGGTCATGCCGCCCTTGGGGTACAGCACGCCGTCTCCCAGGTCGAGGTGGCTCATGAGGTGGTAGAGGCTCGGCACCTCGAAGGGCGATCCGCCGAGGAACACCGCGGGGTACGCGAGGATCTGCTGCAGCCGGGTGTTCTTGAAGTCCGTGGTGACGCGCTTCCACAGCGTGCGCGTCAGCAGCGGGATCAGGGTGGGAAGGCGCTTCACGAGCGCGGGGTCGCGCAGGCCCTTGGTCGACGAGTAGGGGTCGTAGAGGAACTTCGACGTCGACAGCTCGTAGGCGTCCTTCGCCGAGTCGAGGTAGGCCTCGAGGTTCGCACCCGAACCGGGCTCGTGCTCTTCGAACAGCGCGCGCACGGCCTCGCGGCCCGAGACGATGTCGATCGGCTCGCCCTTTCCGGGAGGGCCGTAGACGCGGTAGGCCGGGTCGAGGCGCACGAGGTCGAGCTGCTCGTCGGCGCTCGTCCCGAGTAGGCGGAAGAAGTGGTCGAACACCTCGGGCATGAGGTACCAGCTGGGGCCGGTGTCGAAGCGGAAGCCGTCTTTCTCCCACGATCCCGCGCGGCCACCGATGGCGTCACGCGCCTCGAAGAGGTGGACGTCGTGTCCTCGGTCGGCGAGCAGGGCGGCGGTACCGAGACCGGCGATCCCGCCTCCGACGACGACAATGCGCTGGGCGCTCATGAGCGTGAACCTTTCGGGGGGCGGCCCAGAAGGGCGCGGGCGGCAAGGGTGGCTTTGACGCCGTCGGGAACGCGCACGCGCGGGGCGCCGACGGGGGAGGAGCGAAGGCGGCGAGACAGCTCGGCGAACAGGTCGTGCGCCGTGGTGACCGCGGCGCGGCAGTCGGGCGGCAGGTGGCGGATGACGGATGCCGCGGCGGCGAGGTCGGCGTCGATGCGATCGAGAACCGCGACCCGGCGTTCGTCATCGGCCGCGCCGTCGAGGTAGTCGCGGCCGAGGCGATTGGCGTCGTCGGCGAGGTCGCGGAGGAAGTTCACGTCTTGGAAAGCCGCGCCCAGGCGCCGTGCTCCGTCGACGAGGTCGGCGGCGGGCGCGGCCGGAGCGGTCATGCCGGCGTTGACGAACACCTGCAGGCACATGAGCCCGACGACCTCGGCCGAGCCGTAGACGTAGGCGTCGTGCGACAGGTCGTCGTGCTCGGCGGTGTCGAGGTCGGTGCGCATCGACGCGAAGAACGGGGCGATCAGCTCGTCGGTGATGCCGCACTCCCGCGCCGTCCGCGCGAAGGCGTGGACGATGAGGTTGGCGCTGAAGCCGGTGGCGATGGCATCCCGCACCTCGGTCTCGAGCCCGTCGAGCACCGCGCGCTCCCGCTCGGGGCTGAGCCCCGCGTCGTGGGCGGGCCCGTCGACGATCTCATCGGCCACGCGCACGAGCGCGTAGATGTTGCGCACGTGCGGGCGCGGGCGGGGCCCGAGCAGGCGCGCGGCGATGCCGAACGAGGTGGAGTAGCGGGAGATCACCGCGGCGGCGGCGTCGTCGGCGGTCTGGGAGTACAGCTCGAGGCCCGTGGGCGCATGACTCACGGAATGCGCTCCTGCACGGCGCGCACGAGGTTGCGCAGCATGTCTTTGCAGGCCTCGGGCAGGGTCGAGGAGTCGACGATGTCGAGGGTCTCTTCGAGGGTGTCGAAGATGAGGCACTCGAGCTCGGCGCGGGCGCCCGACTCGGAGAGGGCCTCCTGCGCGGCGCGCACGGCGATCGGACCGGTGTGGGCCTGGGCCAGGGCCTCGCTCACTTCGGGCCACTTGGGGGTCTTGCGGGCGAGCGAGATGAGGTGGGTCTTCTTCGCCTCGCGAAGGTCGCAGCCCTCTTCTTTGCCCGACACCGCCGACGATCCGAAGGCGCCGATGAGGTCGTCGACGAGCTGGTACGCCAGGCCCAGCCGCTGGCCGAACCGCTCTAGAGCGTAGACCGAGGGGCTCGGGGCGCCGGCGATGAGCCCTCCGGCCTGCAGCGGCGCCGAGAACGAGTACGCGGCGGTCTTGTCGCGCGTGGTGCGCAGTACCGCGTCGGCGTCGACCTCACCGGGTGAGACGGCGTGCTCCACGTCGGAGAGCTCGCCCATCGCCGAGATGAGCACGGCGTCGTCGAGCATCTCCAGCAGCGGCTGGCGCATGTGGTCGGGAAGCTGCGCGAGGGCGATCATGCGTCCGGCCTCGTGCAGCAGGAGGTCTCCGGCGAGGATCGCGGCGGCGTCTCCGAGCAGCGCCGAGCCGTCGGCATCCGCCCCCTTCTTGAGCCCGCGCTGGCGGAATTCTCCGCCGACGTTGGGCAGGCCGCGGCGCTCGGTGTCGTGGTCGATCACGTCGTCGTGGATGACGAAGGCGGTGTGCAGCAGCTCGAAGGCCGCGGCGACCTGGTACACGCCGATGCGGTGGTCGTCGTCGCCCCAGAGCGTTTCGAAGGCCGAGACCACGAGCAGGGGGCGAAAGCGCTTTCCGCCCTCCGTCGCTCGACGGATCGCGGATGCCAGGTACCGGGCGCCGTCGCCGAGGTTCGTCGCGCGGCGCTGGAGGCGTGAGAGCGCTCCGTCGATCTCGCGGTCGATGCCCTGGCGGGCGACGGGGGTGGATTCGAGACGGATCATGAGGCGCGCCGCACGGCGTGAGGGGTCTGGAAGAGGTGGAGCTGCTGCGCTTGCAGCACGAGCCACGGGCTGAACGCCCACGGCGTCGACTCGAGCGAAGCGGCGAGTTCGAGCGGGTCGACCCAGCGGTATTCTGCGACCTCGTCGGGGTTCGGGTCGGGGTCGACGTCGGCGCGGGCGATGTAGACGGGGCAGATCTCGTTCTCGACGATGCCGCTCGCGTCGACGGCGCGGTAGCGGAAGGTCGGGAGGGCCAGCTCGAGGTCGCGGATGACCAGGCCCACTTCGTGGGCGGCACGACGGTGGACGGCCGACAGCGATGGCTCGGAGGGGCCGGGGTGGCCGCAGAACGAGTTGGTCCAGACGCCGGGCCAGGTCTTCTTGTGCAGGGCGCGACGCGTGACGAGAACCTCACCGGCGGTGTTGAGGACGTGGCACGAGAAGGCCAGGTGCAGGGGGGTATCGGTGTCGTGCACGGTAGCCTTGGGCGCCGTGCCGATCTCGTTGCCGAAGTCGTCCAGGAGGACGACATATTCGGTCTCGCTCATCGTGCCTCCCGTTTGCTAGTTTAGCTAGCGATGTAGGCTTGACTATACCGACGCCGAAAGGGGGTGTCCACCGTGACGAAAGCCGTGTCGGCCTCTGGTACGAGGCCCGCCGTGACCCACACCTTACGCGCCGTTCAAACACTCAGCGACGCCCTCGACCGCATGCATTCGGGCATGAAGGGCGAGATGGACATGAACGCCAGCGATCTCGCGACGCTGCGCATGCTCACCATCCGCGAGCACCGGGGTCAGATGGTCAGTCCCCACGATGTGGCGACCCACCTGCGTATCTCCACCGCGTCGACCACGAAGCTCATCGATCGGCTCGTCGCATCGGGGCACCTGGAGCGTCTGCCTCATCCCTCCGATGGTCGGGCGCGCGTGGTCGTGCTGACCGACAAGTCACGTCGGGAGTTCTTCCAGCACTTCGGCTCGCGTCTGGGTGCCATGCGCGATGTGGCCGAGCGTTTCGACGACGGCGAGCTCGACACCATCGTCGCGTTCATGGACTCGCTGACCGAGTCGATCACGACCGACGACTGAGGCTCAGCGCGCGGTGACCGGCCCGCGCGCCACGCGCACGCCCACGTCGTCGAAGGCGTCGCGCTGTCGCCCTCCGCGTCGGGCCGTCGCCCGTACCTGGGCCGGGGCGTCCGACCACCCGCCCCCGCGGAAGACGCGGGCGTCGCTCTCGCTCTCGGGGTCGTACAGGTTGGCGCACCATTCCCACACGTTGCCGAGGGTGTCGAAGAGGCCGTGGAGGTTCGGCATCCGTCCTCCGACCTCGGCGGGGGCGCGCAGGCCGTCTGCCGCCGTCCACGCCACCTCGCGGACCGGCCCGTAGGCCGACGAGGTCGAGCCCGCGCGGCACGCGTACTCCCATTCGTCTTCGGTGGGCAGGCGGAAGCCGTCGGAGTCGGGATCGCCCGTGACCACCTCGCCGTCGAACGAGTAGACGGGGTCGAGCCCCTCCCACTCGCTCAGGGCATTGCACAGCCGGATCGCCCGCAGCCAGCTCAGCTGCGTCGCCGGGCGCCGCGGAGAGCGAGAAGGGATGCCGAGCAGCTCGGCCATCTGCTCTTCGGTGATGGCGTACACGCCGATCTCGAAGGCGTCGACGATGATCTCGCGCCGCTCTGCGCCCCGCAGGTCGCCGCGCAGCACGCGGCCGGCGGGGATGCGCGCCATCTCGACGTCGGTCACGCGAGCTCCACCATCCAGAGGTCGCTGTCGCCCGTGATGAACAGGCGCTTCTCGTCGGCGTCGAAGGTGCAGTTGCTCACGACGTGCGGGGTGGGAATGACGCCCAGGCGCGCGCCCGTCTCATCGACGATGACCACGCCGGCTTCGCTCGAGATCCAGAGCCAGTCGCGGCTGTCGACGACGAACCCGTCGGGAATGCCGGCATCCACCGTCGCGAAGGTGCGCGGGGCGCCGAGGGTTTCGCCGTCCCAGCTGCACGCGACGACGCGGGGGAGCCGCTCGGCGTTCGACTCGGCGACGTACAGGGTGCTCTCGTCGCGGCTGAAGGCCAGTCCGTTGGGTTGGTCGAGGTCGATCATGCGCTGCAGGCCGTCGCCGTCCCGCCAGCGGTAGACGCTCTGGTGGGGGAGTGCGGGGTCGGCGGGGTATCCCTCGCGCGGATCCGAGATGCCGTAGGTGGGGTCGGTGAACCAGATCCAGCCATCGGATGCCACGACCAGGTCGTTCGGAGAGTTCAGGGGCTCGCCCTCGAAGGCGTCGACGAGCAATTCAGTGCCGTTCTCGTCGGTGCGGCTGATGCCGCGGCGCCCGTGTTCGGCCTGGACGAGGCGGCCGTCGGCGTCCATCGCGTTTCCGTTGGCGAAGTTCGAGCGGTCACGCACCGTGACGATGGTGCCGTCTTCGCGCCAGGCGAGAGTGCGCCGCCCAATTACGTCGCTGAAGATGAGCGAGCTCTCTTCGGGCCACCACACCGGTCCCTCTGCCCACGTGGCGTCGGCGTAGAGCGAGAGCAGGCGCGAGGTGGGCGGCAAGACGGCGGCGAGGCGTTCGTTCCAGACGCGTGGGGGAGCGACGTCGACCGCCTCGGGGGAGCGGGCACTTTGCAGGATCTGACCGTCGACGGAGATACGGGGCATGGTTCCAGTCAAACGGGTGCGCGCCGCGGGGCGAGCCGGGTTGACGCGTTCAGCCGAAAGGGTGGGGTGTCGGCGCGGCCGGCGACGACGCGAACTGGATGAGCAGCTGCAGGCACGGCTCGTCTCCCACGGTGCCCGAGAGGTGCCCCTCTTCACCGTCCACCTCGGTGGTCTCGAGATCCTGCCCGAAGTGGATGTCGCCGGGCCCCATCTCGACGCGTGAGCCGTCTTGCGTCTCGAGGAACCAGCGCCCCCGCAGCGGGATCACCCACTGAGGATGAGGAGAGGGATGCCACTGCCCCACCCACCCGACCGGGAGCGCCGCGAATAGCACCGCCGACACCTCGCCGGGGAACGGCCGCATCCACTGCGGGTCGGCCCCACCGCCGACGCTCTGCAGCCCGAAGCCTCGCAGCACCGACTCATCGAGCCGGCTCTTGCCGTCGAGTCCGGTCCACATGTGCACGAAGGGCAGGGTGGGCGGGGTGTCGGCGTCGCGTCCGTCGTTGTCGAGGGGAGCGGTCGTGGTCGTGTGCATGGTTCGAGTCAACCGCGGTGAGCCCGGGGGAGCGGAGGGTTGACGGGGAGGGACGGATGCCAGGCGGTGGCGCCGACCTCGGTCTGGATGAACGAAGAAGGGGCGCCGCCGACCGAAGTCGACGGCGCCCCTTCCGGAACGTGTGGTGCGTCAGGCCTTAGCCTCGGCGCGGTTGCGACGAACCGTGGTGGCCACGGCGATCGTGCCACCGGCGAGGACGAGAGCGCCGCCGCCGACCCAGATGCCGAGCATCGAGTTGGCGTCGAAGCCGGTCGCGGGGAGGCCGGTGCTGCCGCCGGCGTTGGTGCCACCAGCGGCGCCACCGGTGGGCGTAGCGGACAGCGTGTAGGTGCCGCGGCGGTCGGCGGGGAGCGTGACGGCAACGGTGGCCGAACCCGAAGCGTCGGCGACCTTCGTGATCGACTTGGAGCTGACGGGCAGGTTCGCCGTGGCGAGACCGGCCTGGTTGGCGTTGTAGCCCACGAGAACGAAGTTCACGGTGGCGCCCGGCGCGACGTTGAAGGTGACGGGACCGCTGTTGTTGATGGTCACGGTCTGCGTGCCGGGGGCGGTGGGGACATAGGCCTGGGCCACGGCGGGAGCTGCGAACAGCAGTGCGCCGGCGAGGGCGGCGGAGACGCCGGCCTTCTTGAGGGAGAGCTTCATGAGTGCCTGCTTTCGAATCCGGGCTACCGGTGGTTGGTGGTCCGCGTTCGTGCTATCCCGATGGAGCTGCAAGGGGAAGGACAACAATGAAGCGGTGGGCGGTGCTGAGACCCTTCCTGAGTATTGCCTAAGCGTTCCGTGCATTGCAAACTGGGAAGGTTTCGAATACGTAAATTTACGCCGACGCGCAGTCAGACGCGCATTTACGCAGTCGCATTCATCACTGCAGGGTTGCGATTCCGGTTGCTTCGCACGTTGCTTTGACCGTCGGGTCGATTCCGGCGTCGGCCGTCGGGGTTATGAATGCTTCGGCTTTCGACGCGGTCGACGTGGCGCGCACGGTCACGGTGAGGTCGGCTGACGTCTGGGGAAGAAGTTGGAACCCGAAGGTCAGCACCTGGCGACCCTCGAACGTCCCGGTCGAGGGACCCGTCCCCGTCGCGGTCTCGGCCGACACGAGTTCGAACCCCTCGGGCAGGTAGACGTTGTTCACCACCGTCGCCGTTCCCGGCGCCGTACCGAATGCGCCGTTGGCAGTGACGTAACGCGGAAGTGATGTCTCGGCGTCGGTGGGCGCGGTATTCCTGAGCCGCATCCGCAGGGTCAGTTGTCGCGGACCGTTCCGCCCATCGGGGGCGCACTGGTCCCAGGCGAGACTCACGTCAGGCGTGACGTAATAGCTCATCTTCGAACCGCCGCCATCGTTCAGATACACCCCGAACCGGGCCGTTTCGTCATTCGTTTCCGGCAGCTCACCTGCGACGGACGACCCGTCGAGAATAGCCTGCTCGTCGGGGTCGGCACTCCACATCAGAACGCGGCGCTGGTCGGCCGCAGTCGCGAGATTCGTCAGCAGGCTTACCGTCGACCCACGACCTTCGAGGAACGCGTTGAACACAGCTCCCGTCGAGGCAGCGAAGAATGCATCCTGCACTGACGGATCTGGGTATCGCTGGTAGACGTCGCTAAGCAGCGTCTTCACGGCGTTCTCGGCAGACAGTGTCGAGCCGTCGGGCAGCGCTACCGGTCCTGTTGCGCGCAGAAGGTAGGACAGCACGACGGGGTCCAGGGCGATGACGCCGTCCACCGACACACCCGTTCGCTGCTTGTACATTTCTCGGGCGAGCGGGCCATCGAAGGTGAAGTCGGGAACCTGCGTGAGGTTCTGGAAGAAGCGTGCTGGTCTGGTCTCGTAGATGTTCTGCACATCTGCAGGAAGGTCGACGACGGGGCTCTTGATGCCGCTCGAGAGCGACGTGCCTGACTCCGTGGCGGCCAGGCTGATGGCGCCCTGATTCGTCTTCAACAGAATCGCTGTTCCGGCGATACCGCCGAGCGATCGCCATTCCGCATTGTTCTGGACGAGCACGAGATAGCTGCGTTCGCCGTTCTGCCCGAGAATGTCGGGCAGTAGTCGCGTCGCACGCGAGAGAGCGTCGAGTCCCCTCGCTGCTTGGTCGAACACGGTGCTCGACTTGTCGACCGACCGGGAGATGACGCCGACGAGAGGAGTCTGATTGATGTCGTCCACCTGGCGTGCTGCGTGGGCTGCCGAGACCGCCGCGGTCTGCGCGGGCGCCACAAGTGTCCCGAGCCCGCTCGTGTCGATGCGACCGTTGACGGGCTTGAGAGCGTCGAAGGATGTGTCTTGGGTGGCCGTGACGAGGGGCATGAGCGCTTCACCGAGAAGCTCGTCGCCAGCCGCAGCAACGGTCCCGAAGGCGCGCAGCTGGGGGCCGATCCACGGCGTGCCCTCGGCCAGGTGCCAGATGGGGTCTGAGGTGAGGTCATGAGCCGCGGAGGCGTCAGCCGAGAGTCGCCCGAGGGTGGAACCCGCTGCCGAAGGATCGGAAGCGAGTGCCGAAGATGCGTCGGTGGTTTCGGCCTCGATGCGCATGAGGTGCTGGTAGGCCATCCAGCCCCGGATGCCGATCCACGCACCCATCACGACCATGAGGAGGAGAAGCCCGGCGAGCACCCACGCCGCTATACGACCTGCGGTGAGCATGGCTGGAGGAAGGACGGGCGAGGTCATGCGGGGCGCCTTTCGTCTCGGACCTGCCGTAGCCGTGCTGCCCAACGGACAGCTCAGCGAAGTCAACCCGGTTTGGATGCTCCTGGGTCAGGAGTCGCGTTGACCTTCTCGCGAGGTGCGGCGCGGCGAGAAGCCGAGTTCGTCGAGTGCGTCCGCCGAGGCCACCTCGACGTTTTTGGCGCGCTTCGCCTTCTTGGATGCAAAACGGTTCGGCTTGGCGGGCACCTCGCGGTAGCCGTACCCGTAGCCATACCCGTAACCCGAGTAGTAGGAGTCGGGGCCGCGAGTCGGCACCATCGACATGACGAAGCCGGCGAGTTTCGCTCCGACCGTTTCGAGAGCCTCCGTCGCGCCGGTGAGCTGGTGTTTGGTCGTCTTGCCTGCGGCGACCACCATGAGCGCACCGCTCGTAGCGCGCGCCAGTATTGCAGCGTCGGTCACAGGGAGGAGCGGGGGGGCGTCGCACAGCACGACGTCGAACTCCCGCTCGAGCATCTCGAGCAGGACGCCCATCTGCTGCGATCCGAGCAGTTCGCTCGGGTTCGGCGGGATCTTGCCGGCGGGCAGCACGTAGAGGCTCCGGCCGCCCCACGGCATCATCACTTCGTTGACTTTGGCGCGTCCGATAAGTACATCGGTCAGACCAGCGCCGCCCTCGATGCTGAGGTACTCCGCTACTTTCGGCTTACGCAGATCGGTGTCGAGCAGTGCGACACGCTTTCCAGCGTCAGCGAGGGCAATCGCGAGATTAATCGTCGTCGTCGATTTGCCCTCGCTAGGGATTGAGCTGGTGATGACAAAGCTCGAACGTCCCCCCATGTCCAGGAACTGCAAGTTCGTCCGGAGGGCTCGGAACGACTCGGCGCGCGGGCTCAGAGGATCGGCGTGAACGATGAGCGGTCGTTCTTTCGCCTTCGTGTCGTATGCAATAGCGCCGATAGCGGGTCTTTGTGTGATTTGTTCAGCATCTCGAGGAGTGCGGACGCGGTTATCTAGGCTGGTCCGGAGAGCGGCGGCGGCGATTCCCACGGCGAGACCTACGAGCCCGCCAATCAGAACATTCAACGGGACGTTCGGGCTTGCAGGTTGCAGCGCCGGTTGCGCGTCTCGGACGCGGCTTAGACGTACTGGGCTAGCGCCCCCATCTACGGCCGGCTCAAGCTCCGGCACGACTGTCGCAAGGCTCGACGCGATACCGTTCGCGATGGCCGCTGCGCGATCTGCGTTCGTGTCGGTCACCGACAGAGTGATGAGAGTGGAGTTGAGAGTCGCCGAAGCCTTGACGTTGTTCGCCAGCGCATCTGCAGTTGTGGGAAGGCCGAGGCTCTCGATGACCGGGTCGAGTACGGCCGGAGTGCCCACTAGGCCCACATAGGTATTGATTCGCGCCTGTGTGAAGGTGGAACCCTGCTGGAGTTCGGCCGTCGTCGTGGAGCCTTGTGTCGACACAAAGACCGTGCTTGACGACTCGTAGGTCGGGGTGCGTGTCAGGGTGAAGACGGTCGCCACAACGAGGCCAAGGAGAGTCAGCACCAATACCGTCAACCAGTTCTTGCGGAGGATGCGGATGTAATCGCTGAGCTCCATGGGGCCTTTCGGGGAGTCGCTGACGACCGAAGGCGCAGCGTGCGGAAAGTCGTGCTCAGTCTGACACACAGAATGCAAGACGCCCGTGTGCGGCTGCTACACGGGGGCGTCGACCGGCGTGAGAGGCACTTCCGGCCCGCTCGGCGTCGAGCGTGTCCATCTCATTCGAAGGTGAGCCGAACAATGCGCTCGACGGTTTCAAGGCCGGGCTCCAACTCACGTGCTGACCGTTCGTAGAATTCAGGCGATCGGCCGTATGGATCAACGACATCGTCGTCGAGCGCTGTGACGGGTTCGGGCGCGAGCCCGCGTTGAGCGGCGATCAACCGCAGCATGAACTCAAGGCGAACCCCGGGCTCGTTTGACCTCTCAGCTTGGCTCCACGCTCCCCGGAGGTCGTCGTCCGTAATGGCCCCGCAAAGACGCGCGAGCTCTCGGATGGTGAAAGCCCGTCGCATCGAGGATGGCGCCAATTCGACAATCTCTCTGCGGTGCTCCCGTGCCATTCCGAGCAGGAGGCCTGTGCCGCGCAGATGGCTGTCTGCCAACAACCTTGCGCGGTGCGCAAGCGTCGTTGCCGGGTCCACTCCGCGGTCGGTCGCCAATGCCATCGCCTCTGAGGTCATCGACATTCCGTTTCGCGCCCTTGTCCCAGCACTCTGGAGCTCGACGTCCAGGTCACCGAGACGCGTTGCGAGAAGCTGCGCAGCGACAGGCGAACGGCACACATTGCCAGTACATACGGTCAAGATGTTCAGCATGATTTTCCTCGGGTGAATGAGGGTGGAGCCGAGCGGATAGTGGTCCAGATGAACGCTATGTTGGCCACGTGCATCAGCAGCCTACTGAGTTCACCGCGACGCCTTCCGCCGTGGACTCCTCGCCCGTGAACGTTCGGTTCTCGGCGGGCGGATCAACGACGCGCGCTCATCGTCAACGTCGCGTCGATTGGCGTCTCGGGGGACGCGCTGTTCGGAAGTGGGACCGCTGGGTGCTCCTATGTGCGTTTGCCGTCCTTGCATCTGGAATGGCAGCCGCGCTCCTCGTAGGTCGTTCGGCGCTCTCGTGGGCACCGGAGGCGTCGCTGCTTACTTTGTGGGCGGGGATGGGTGTCGCGATCTGCGCCGCGATCGCACGTGCACGGCCGGCTGGTCTCCTACGATTCAAAGCAACCGACATCCTTTGGGGAGTCGGGGTCGGCCTGCTCCTCCGCACAGGAGCGGGGGCTATTTCGGGCGTGAATATTTCTTCGTTTCCCACAACAGGATCTCTCGACGGTTCGGTGCCGATCCGATGGTGGTGGACACAGGCCGTACCGGCGGCACTGGTCGCGCCTGTTGTCGAGGAGCTGTTTTTTCGAGCCGTCGTTCTGGTTGCGGTCTATCAAATTCTGCGCCGAAGCGTGGGGCCGTTGACGGCAGGACTGACCGCGGCACTCTCTTCGGCGGGCACGTTTGTTCTACTCCACGCGGCGTTCGCGGCGGTTGAGTTCGTCAGCGGTCTTGAGCTGTTCGCTCTTGGCATGGTTTGTTCTGCCACAGTGCTTCTGACAGGACGCATTTGGGGGGCAGTGCTGATACACGCGGTGTACAACGCAACATTTGTAGCTTTAACTCTTATCGGCACTGCCACATTCTGAGGTCAGAGGAGCGGGCCATTGTGCCCGACATATCGGCTGATCGCCCTCGATGGCGGCAGGGAGTCAAGGGAGGATGCATAGTCCAGAATTCGATTATGAGTGCGGACGCGGACCTGAGTTGCAATTGGGGTGCAGTTAGTGTGTGCGACAATGGTGCGCCACTCCCGCGTTCCCTCGGTTTCCTCAGAAATCTGCGCACGAACGAAACTTTCCGTTCATTTTTCGGTGACGAAAGGGCTGGCTGGCGCTGGTAATGTTCGTTTTGAGGGTCAGGCAGACACCGCTTGTTGCGCGGCAAGACTCGATGGGGTTGCGATGAAGATAGTTTCGAGTTGGTTCTACACGCATGGCGACGGTGAGCTGGGCGCGTATGCTCAGATGCGCGGGGGTATAGCGAGTGAGAGTTTTCGTGATGTTTATCGCCGATGTATTGCAGTCTTCTTCGCGACAGCGAGACTAGTCGAGCCGACTGCTCGGCTAGTGCTCTTCTCGAATGTCACGTGGGACAAGAGCGCCTCGCGAGTCTCGCATGAAGTTGAGGTGCTACTTCGTCGATTGGGTGTGGAGATTATTCAAATCCCTTACTCGCACGAACCGCCAGCAACGTGGCCAGCGGCATGGCGTAATCAATTCTTCGTGCTCGACGTCTTGAAATGGGCGGCCCAAACGTTATGTCCGGACGACGAGATCCTCGTTCTTGACAGCGATATTGTTTGGACGGGGTCGCCCCGTACGTCCAACATGTGGCAAAGAGTGCGCGAAGATGGGGGAATCGCTCTCAGTATTGACTATGCGCCCGACGAGTCGGTGAACTCCATGTCTCGACGTGAGATGACTCAAAAGATGGCTGGCCTCAATGATGCCGCACTGCCGCTTGCATATTGCGGAGGTGAGTTCGTTGCGCTGAGCGGGAAGATTGTCCAGGCGTACTACCTGGAGGCAGCTGCAATCCTGTTGGAGAACATCGATCGTTCGGCAGGGGGGACCATATATGCGTTCGAAGAGGCTCACGTATTAAGCGTGGTGAATAGTCGACTCGGAATACAGGCTGGATCCGCCAACTCTTTTGTCAAACGATTATGGACGCAACCCTTGAAGTTCAAAAACGCGCGAGAAGATGACGTGACACTACCCTTGTGGCATCTCCCCGCGGAGAAGCGCTATGGTATCCGCCGCCTGTACAGGAGAGTTACTTCGGATGCTCTCTCTCACTCGGCGGAAGAAGCTGGCCATGGTTTGCGACCCATGGCCGTAAGAACGCTCGGCGCATGCCTCGGGGTCCCGAAGAACACGCCGATAAAATGGGTTCGCGATGTGTCTCGGGCATCCTTGGGGAAGTTGAGGATCAATCGTTGAACACCGTGCCTGAGTGGCAGGGCGGGTCTCTTGATCGGTCCGATTTCGGTCTGGTCGACGTTGGAGGCATCCCTTTCGCTGTCGCAGATCCGCAGCGGACCGTCGGGTGGATCGTCGACCGCGCATTGTCGAGACGCGGTGGCATGAACGTCCGTTTCGCCAATGCTTGGAACGTGGCCCTCGCGAGTGAGGACCCGGCATATAAGCGTCTGCTCGTGCAGCCGGGCTGCCTCAACTTTCCCGACGGTACGCCCGTCGTATGGTTTATGCGCGCCACCCAGGGGGCAGCTCGTCGGGTGAGGGGGCCGTCGGTTTTTCGCGAGGTCCTGAGAGACAGTTCGCGCGAGCCGTTGCGCCATTTTCTGCTGGGAGGTTCTCCTCGAATGCTGGAGGCGCTACAGCATCGGATGGCTGTCGAGTACCCGGCCGCTCGCGTATCTGGGGTTTTCTCGCCGCCTTTCGCGCCCCTCGACGAGGCATACATCAAGACCTGTATCGAAGAAGTGGGTCGTGTCGAGTCCGATATTATTTGGGTAGGTTTGGGGACGCCGAAACAGGATTTCGTTGGTACGGAGATAGCGAAATTCGTAAGTGTTCCGGTGTTAAACGTGGGCGCAGCCTTCGACTTTGTCGCGCAGACGATCCCTGAGGCTCCTCGTTTCGTCCAGAACTCCGGGTTCGAGTGGCTTTATCGTCTGCTGTCGGAGCCTCGGCGACTCGGTCGAAGATACCTATATGGAAACATTCGGTTCTTGATCGTGTCCACTAAACACCTTCTCCTGCGTCCGCTCCGGAGCAAGGGTGAGTGACCGCATGCGTGATGCGAGAGACAAGAAGGTTCTCGTGATCAGTCAGCTCCCGCCGCCCCTGCACGGATCGACGCTCATGACGCGGACACTCATGCAGGTACTTCGGGACCGCGGCTTCGCCCTCGATATTGTCGAACGCCGTTTTAGTAGGGCGGTTTCTGAAGTCGGCAAATTCTCGTTTCGAAAACTTTTCTCGGCAACGATGATGCCGGGACGACTCGCGGGGCGAATCTTGTCGCTCAAGCCTGGAGTTGTCATCTTTTTCGTCACGAACCGGACTTTCTCTTTTTGGGTCGATGTTGCGTTGAGTTGTGTTCTGCGAACTCTTCGTGCGAAAACTATAATTTACTTGCACACTCGCGGATTTTCGGATCTCGCGGGGCGATCGCGTGTCTATGGCTTCTTCGTGAAGATGCTTCTCCGTAGCGGCGACGTGGTTGTGTGTCTGGGTGAGACGCTATGTGCAGACGTTCGACCGTTCGTCTCCGCTCCTGTGCTTTCGATACCCAACGCTGTAAGCCCTCCGGTCGGACTGCAGTCTGCTTTCTCTGGCCCCGTGCTGTACTTCTCGAATCTTATTCCAGAAAAAGGCGCCGGAACTTTTCTGCAGGTGGCAAGGGCCCTCTCCGAAAATCGCCCTGAAACACAGTTCGTCATTGCAGGGGCACCGGTCGACGATGACTTCCAGGCGATGCTCGTATCAGAGGCCGCCAACAACGGACTGGCGTCACGAGTAGATTTCCTGGGGGCGATCACCGATCAGCACAAGAAGTGGGATCTATTAGCGAGCGCATCAGTGCTCGTATTTCCTAGCACCTACGCCTTCGAGGCTCAACCGCTGACCATCCTGGAGGCAATGGCGGTTGGCACGCCCGTCGTAGCCTTCGACGTGGGCGGCATCAAAGACATTGTCAGCGATGGCGTTACCGGCCTCGTGTACGCGACGGACGATGTCGAAGGGATGAAGGAAGGCGTCCTGCGGCTTCTCGAAGACGAAGAACTGCTACTCGGCATGTCGCGGGAGGCTTCGGAGCGCTTCAGCCGCGACTTTTCTGTCAGCGTCTTTGGCGAGCGCTGGGCGACGCTCTTGCGCGGGGAGGGACAGTAAGTGACAAGAGTCGTCATAGTCCAGGAGTACATTCCTCATTATCGTGCGCCGCTCTTCAATCAGATGGCGGAGAGCGGACGCGCTCGTGGGATCGAGATCATCATCGCGGCGGGAAAACCGTCCGGAACCCTCGCCGCCCGGTCGGATGGCGTGGACGTATCGGGTCAACGTTCCATCCCGCAACGTGAGCTGAACCTCGCCGGCAGACGACTGACCGTGCGCAAGCTGGCCCGCGTGCTGGCCGACGCCGACTTCGTCGTGTTGGAGCAGGCCCGTCGCAACCTCGATGCGTACGTGCTGCTCGGTCGACGACGACGACGGTTTCCGGTTGCGCTGTGGGGACACGGTCGTGATTACACCCAGGATGTCGGTGCGCTGAGCGAGCGGCTTCGATCGTGGCTGACGTCCCGCGCCGATTGGTTCTTTGCCTATACAGAGGGCGGGAAGAAAGCTGTGATCGCCGAAGGGTACCCGGGGGAAAGGGTTACAGTGCTGGAAAACGCGGTCGACACTTCGGAGCTCTTGGAGGGCATGAGGAACGTGACCGAGGACGAGAAGGCGGAGTTCGCTGCGCAACACGGCCTGACCGATGCGACGGCCCTCTACATCGGAGGGCTCGATGAGTCGAAGCGGCTGAATTTTCTGCTCGAGAGCGCCGCCGCCGTCCATGCGAAGGTGCCGGAGTTCCGTCTTCTGATCGCAGGTTCCGGTGAGCGGGAGTCCGACGTGGCGGCGTTCGCAGCGGATCATTCGTGGTGCGTCTACCTCGGGCCGGTTCACGGCAAGAAGAAGTGGACCGCTCTCGCGCTTTCCCAGGCCATGCTGGTCCCGGGCCGAGTCGGTCTCGTCGCCGTCGACAGCTTCGCTGCCGGAGTGCCGATCGTGACGACGGACTGGCCGTGGCACGCGCCGGAGTTCGAGTACCTCATTCCCGATGTCAACGCGATCGTGACTGAGGACTCGATCGACATATACGCGGACGGGGTGCTAAGGATGCTCACGGACCACTCGATGAGGGAACGCTTGAAACAGGACCTACTCGGATCCGCGCGAACATACTCGGTCGAGAAGATGGCAGAGCGATACGTCGACGGCATCGAGGAGTGGATACGCGGGACGCGCGTTCCATCCGGTCTGCAGGACGGCAAGAACCGAGAATGACACAGCATCCCGCAACAGATTCGCAACGAACACCTTCCGTGCATGCGATTCTCGCCTGCCATAACCGGCGCCCGCTCACGGTCCGGTCATTGCGCTCCTTGGTACAGGCGGCATCGGATGCAGAAGTGTCCTTGTCCGTCACGGTCTTCGACGACGGGTCGACCGACGGCACCGCGGAGGCGGTGCGAGAAATCCTTCCTGTCGCAACTATCGTCACCGGAGACGGAACGGCGTTCTGGGCCAAGAGCATGGCGATGGCCGAGAGCGTCCTCTTGGAACGTGTGGACGTCTCGGCGCACGACCTCATCGTGTGGCTGAACGACGACGTGGTTCTCGACTCGGGCGCTCTCACCACCAGCTTGCGGATACATGCGGAACGACCGCGCGCCGTGTTGGTCGGTGCCATGCGTGATCCGGGCAGCGGCGAGATGACGTACTCCGGGATGACAAGTGCGGGTCGTCATCCGCTCAGGTACCAGGCGCTCGCCCCTCGTGACGTCGTCGTCGACGTCGACACTTTCAACGGCAATTTCGTCGTCGTGCCCGTCGCGGTCGCGAGAGAGGTCGGCGGGATCGATGGGGAGTATTCGCACGCCCTGGCCGACATCGACTACGGTCTCCGCTGCCGCAAGAGGGGGATCGACGTTCTGCTGATGCCTGGGACCCTCGGCACGTGTCCCCGGAACGAGTCGCCGCGGGGCCTGTCGATCATCACCGAGTGGAAGCGATTCGTAGGGCCGAAAGGTGGCGGCAATCCTGCGTCGCTCTCCCGTTTCCTCCGTAAGACTTCGCCGGCGTCATGGTTTGTCTGGCTGCCGGTGACGTACGCGACGTGGTGTGCGAAGAATATTCGGAGGAGGGTCGGCGACGGTGGGGGTGAAACGAAATGAAGAGAGCAGAGACGTTCGAATGGCGAGCAGTTGTTGACTGACGAAAGGCTGCGTCGTGTGCTTCGTCCACTCTCGAGAGGCCTGCGAGAGGCTCGACGAGAGGTCGCCCGCGCTCTTGCGCGACGAGCCGGTGCGGCAGTCTCGAGGACCGTCGTCATCACGGGCCGCTTGATCATCAACATCGATAAGCCAAGCACTGTTTCCATCGGCGATCATGTCGTTTTGAACTCCGTCGTCTCGAAGAATTCGCTCGAAGCGCGCGGTCCCGTGATCATCAAGAGCCTCTCGCCATCGGCGCGAATCACGATAGGTCCGGAAACGGGGATCACGAGTTCCACGATCAGCGCGGTGATCGATGTGTCCATCGGTGCACGAGTCCTCATCGGATCGGGGTGCATCATCACGGATTCCGACCATCATATTGTTCGCCCACAAGAGGGCAGCTCTCGACGCCATCTCGGTTTGCCGGCGGCCGAGCCGCACCACGCCGTGACGATCGAGGACGACGTGTTCATCGGGGCGCGGTCGATCGTGCTGAAGGGCGTGACGATCGGTCGTGGTTCGGTCATCGGCGCGGGCAGCGTCGTTAGCAAAGACATCGCGCCCAACACCATTGCAGCCGGTAACCCGTGCATGCCGGTAGGGAAAGTGGGCGAGTGAGCTTGCACATCGCTCTCTGCGGACCGGCTTCCCTCGACATGCTCGAAGGTCGCCTCGAAGGCGAGGCTCGAGGGGCTTTGCGGCACGTTGGCTATCCGTTCCCCCTCTTGCCCACCTTGGCGGAAGCGTTCCTGAACCGCGGGCATCAGGTGTCCCTCGTCACGACGTCGTCCGACATAGATCGAGTGACCCGTTATGAGGGTCGAGACGTCTCGGTACTCCTCGCGCCTTCTCGTCCGAGAGCTCGCGATCGTGCGCTCGACATGTTTGCCGTGGAACGGGCAGGGGTGGCTCGTGCTCTGTCGGGGATACGCGCTGACGTGGTGCACGCGCATTGGACGTACGAGTTCGCTCTAGGCGCGCTAAAGACCAGAGATCGACCGACGGTGATCACCGCACACGACGCGCCTTTCACGGTGCTCAGGCATATGCCCGATGCCTATCGTTTCGTTCGGGCGTTGATGGCATCGATGACGCGGCTCAAACGGCCGACTCTCACGGCCGTATCTCCGTATCTTGCCGAGCGGTGGCGGCGCGAGATGTTCTTTCAAAACCCCATCGACGTGATTCCCAATCCTGTGTCGGCTTCCATCCACCACTCGCAGGGAGGTGCCGCGTCGGTCGCGGGCCCTGTCATCTTGAGCGTCTCGGACAGTTCTCGGCGCAAGAACGTCATGACTCTTCTGCGGGCATTTCTCATCGTCCGGTCCCGCTACCCGAACGCCGAATTGCGACTGGTCGGCAACGGATTGGGTCCCGATGACGAGATGGCTCGTACGTGGACGAGGGATTCGCCTGCGTCAGGGGTCGTGTTCGTGGGTCGCCGGGGGCGTGACGACGTCGCGAGCGAGTACGCACGCGCAACTGTCTTCTGCCATACGTCACTCGAGGAGTCGCAGGGCCTCGTGCTGTTGGAGGCCGTGCGGGAGGGGCTGCCTGTCGTCGCCGGTCGCGACTCCGGCGCCGTCCGATGGACGCTGTTCGACGGGGCAGCGGGGATTCTCACGGATGTTCGCTCTCCCCAGGCCGTGGCGGATGCGCTGGTTCTCGCGATCTCCACGCCGGAGCGGGCCTCGGCGGAGGGGTTCGATGGGGCGCGGATGGTCGAGGAGAGGTTCGGCGCCGATGTGATCGCGGACATCTACCTCGAGAAATATCGACGCACGATTGCGGCGGCAGCCGCCTGATACGAACAGACGGTGCCGTCACGGGAGGAAAGATGGGCGCGCGAATTTTGTATGTGCCGAACGAGCATGGTTCAGCGCGTCAATCGGGTATTCGAACGACTTTCTCTAGATTGCGATCAGGGGGCTGTATATCCGATGTCAGGATCTTCAGCCTCTTGTGGCGGATCCGTGAAGGAATGGCCGGTGCATCACAGCGAAGAGAGCTCGTCGAGCTGGCGGCGGACTACCGGCCCGACATCATTCTCATGCAGCATCTCGGTGGAACCGGTATTACCCGCGACGAGTTGAAGGAGTTGAGGGAGAGTTGTGACGCTCTCATCTACCACGAGGCGGATCCCTATTCCCGGTTCGTGCACGCTCTGCCCCGAGAGGCGCGCGAAGCGGGTGCAGTAGCCGATTCGGTCTTCACCGTGGGGACCGGGACGTTCGCGAGGAACTTCGAACGAGCGGGCGCGTCTGACGTCCAATGGGAGCCGAGCATCTTCGACCCGGAGCGATTCGGTCGCGGGAGGCCTCCCGCGAACCGCCATCGTGATTTCGACATCGTCATGGTGGCGAATAGGAATCGCCCGCGGTTTCGGGGACTTCCGAACTGGCGTGATCGCATCCGATTCGTGAACTACATGGAGAAGCGATTCGGCTCTCGTTTCGCGATCTTCGGTGGCGGGTGGACGGGGCAAAGCGCCCAGGGCACCGTCGCATACTCCGACCAATCTTCCGCGATACGTTCCGGCTGGGTGTCGGCAAACTGGGATCATTTCGCTCGTGAGCCGAAGTATTTCTCCGACCGCTTGCCCACCTCGCTAGCGACGGGCAGCGTGCACGCGACCACCGCTCACCCCGGTTTCAACCAGATCTTCGCCGGTGCCGAACCGTTCCTGCTGATGTCCGAAAACATGGTCGCGCTCGGCGACAGGATCGAGCAGTACCTGACGAACGTCGACGCCGATGAGCGGATCGAACGGGAGGCTGCCGCGTGGGAGTTTGCACATCGACACTTCCGGCAGGACGACCAGCTCGTGCGAATGCTCAATCGTGGCGGTGCCGGGATCGACCAGAGCTCATACGAGCCGTTGCGGGAGGTGCGCGTCGATGCTCTTGACGAGATGTGACTCACGCGTAGGGTCGAGGCAGGATCCTGTGAGCGTCTCACGGGCACTCTCCGGAGGAGACGGATGATTTTTCTCATCGCTGTGGGCGCGCTCGCCTTCGGTGGCGTGTGTGTCTGGGCGCTCGTGGCGCTGATACAGCGCTGGCAGATCGTCGGGTTGTATCTCATCGCGGCATTCGCGGTCATCGCGTGGGAACTCCCCGACAGTCCGTCGTTGGTCAGTGTCGCCGGAGTGCAGATCAAGTCGGAAGATTTCATTTCGATCGCGCTTCTCGTTTCCGCCCTGACGTCCTTTCGACAGATGTCGAAGAACCTTGTGCGAGTGGGGCCCTTCCTCGGGCTGATCGTGTTCTGCCTGTCGATGTCGTTGGCGAGTGGTCTGGTGCATGACGGTACTCAGGCGTTCAACGAGGCGCGGTCGACGATCTGGCTGGTTGCGGCGACCGCCTGGACGCTTTCGAGAGACTGGTCGCAGTCGTCAGCATCCCTACGAAGACTCTTCTTGCACAGTGGCTCTGTGCTCTGCGCTTTCGCGGTGATCCACGTCATCGTGTACGGGTGGGGCGGCGCTGACAGCTTCGTGACCGCGGCGACCGGAGTCCTGCAGACGGGGCGCCCTCTTGTATCCGGACAGGCGCTCGTTCTCCTGTGTTGTGGGCTTTCGCTCATCCTCACAAGCGGAGCGATACGCGTGTCTGACTTGCTCGTCGGTTACGTTTTCGTCGCCATGTCGATCCTGTGCATGCACCGATCGATCTGGGTGGCGGCGGTGCTCAGTCTCCTGGTGGTCGCGGTGTCACTGCGAGGGCGCGCCCTTGCTTCGACGGTCTTTCTCGCGTTCTATGCCGGTGTCGTCCTGACGTGTCTCATCGCTTTCGGTGTCCTGGCCGCCTTCGGTGACACCGTGAGTCATGCTCTCAGCAGCGATGGGACTCTGAATGCCCGAGAAGGTTCATGGACGGAACTGATCGATCAGTCCATTCAACAAGGCCCGCAAACCGTCATCTTCGGGGCTAGCTTCGGAGCCGGGTGGGGACGAGTTGTGAACGGTGGCTTCATCGACTTCAATCCGCACAATTGGTACGTCGTTCTGTACTTGCGTATCGGCTTGGTCGGTCTCTTGTTCGTTGCGGGGGTCATCGCTTACACGTTCATTCGTGTTCTGCGGGTCTCGAGAGCATCACTTGCGGTGCTGATGGCGATATGTGCCTACGCGTGGTTCTATCACCTGCCGTGGTATATCGCCCCGTGGTTGGGCCTGGTTCTCTACTCGGCGCACCGAGAAAGCGTTCGAGACACGAGGCCGGCCGTTCTTCGCGGACAGCGCGCGCTGCCGGAGGCCGCGACGGAGCAACCAGCACCCTCGCTCCTCAACCGCGGAGCAGTCCGTACTTTCGGGCGATCTTCACCGGCGTGAGCTTCCATCGGAAGGCCCACAGAACGACGACGAGCGCCGCGACGGGAATCAGCGTCAGCAGCGAAGCGACCGGTGCGAGCGTGAACAGCGACGTGCTCATCCAGAGAAGGCCCTGGGTCATGAAGTAGGCGAGCACGGAGGCGAGGGTCACGATCCCGTACGTGGTGAGGAGACTGCGCCCGTCGAGGTAGTCGTCCTTCACACAGAGGCAGACGTACACGATGTGCTGAGCCAGCATCGTCGCGACGAGCGCGATCATGGCCGGCACGATCGACTGGGACAGCGAGATCGCGAGAACTGCCAGAAGCTGGATGAGCAGGAGAAGACCCTGCGTCCACCAGATCCATCTGAATTTCCCGAGAGCTTCGACCGCGCTCGCGAGGAGGGTGCTCACAACCTGGATCGCGGCAGCGACACAGATTACAGGAGAGATTGCGACCGCGACGCCCCATCCGGACCCGAAGAGCACGGGAAGCACGGCCGGGATGATGACCGCGGCGATGCCTGCGGTCGGCACGACCACCCATGCGACGAGAGACAGCATGTCCGTCCACACCGCCCGTGTGCGCTCGCTGCCACTCAGGTCGTGTCGGAACTCTGGATAGATCACGGGGATAAGAGCGGCTTGCACCTGCTGAAACGGTACGGCGGAAAGAACATCGGCGCGATTCCACTGACCGATGTAATCGGGGCCGAGCACCCGGGACGTGCCGATCTTGACGATGTTTCCGATTCCATAGGACAGGAGCGACGCGACGGTCACGCGCCAACTGAATGCCACGTCACCGCGTGCTGACGCGATGCTCCCGAAACCGAGGTGTCGTCGATCGCTCAACATGAGCGCGCCGATGAGGGTCGCGAGCTGCGCAACGAGGGGAAAGACGAGGAGCGCTTCAGCGTTGTCCCACGCGAGGACCGCCGCCACCCCGATCGCCATACCCAGCACGTTTGCCACGAGCGTGAAGATCGCGAGTTGGCGAAACCTGCCGATTCGGCGCACGTAGCCTGTCGCGAAGCCGACGAGGGGGGCGAATCCGGCGCTGACGGCAAACCACTGAATCGGTCCGAGAGCGGCCGGTGCGTCCCAGAGGACGGTCCACAAGGGGGCGGTGAGCCACACAACCGCTGCTGCTATCACGCCGAGTCCGGTGGCGTACGTCATCAAACCGCGCAAACGTTTCGAGTCCAGTTCAATCATCCTTCCGACGGACTGGCCGATTCCGCCCGTCGAAAGGAGGGCGACAAAGCCTGTTACCGACAGAGCGACGGCGTACGCTCCGAACGCGTCATCATTTAGTGCTCGCGTGGTGATACTCGCGTAACCGAATTGCAACACAACGATCACAAGTTGTGACCCATATGTCCATGCAGCGCCGTGAGCCAACGTCCGTCCTACGCCCAACGATGACTCCCCTTAAACTAACGAATGTCTAGACATCGCGCTGGACGTCGAAACCTGAAGACAGGAGCCGAATTGGCCCTCCGCCCTTTCCGAACCATTCCACTTCGTTTCCGCCTGCGCGCTCGTCGCTTTCAGAACAAGGTTCAGAAGCGCTTCCAACAACGTTACTGGGCGCGTGCCTCGGCGCGCGGCGTCCCGTCGACTTCCGTGCGGCGTCCAGGGGACATCCTCACGGTGGAACTCCACCCCTACGCGCTTCTGGGCCATCAGGCGTCGGGATGGATGTCGGGCTACTTGTGGGCGCGGGATCTGGATCTCGACTACGTCGGCTCCGTGCTGCCGGAAGACACCGACGGCGTTTTCGCCCTCGCGCCGGACGCGGGGTCTGTCGAGGTGCGCAAGCGTGCGATCGTCCGGCTCCCCGCGACCGAGGATGAGCGAGACGACACTTCTGTGGGCATTCTGCGATCGCACGTGGACCGTGCACGAAAGAAGCGGCCGGCCACGGCGATCGAGTTCCGCCTCCCTCTCGATCACCCGCGTTTCGATCACACCCCCGCCTCGGACGTGCTGCGCTCTGCCGTGTTGGCCGGGTCGCTCGGAGACGAGCTGCGGCGCCTCGAGGCCGGAGAGGATTACGTCGCCGTGCACGTTCGACGGCCCGCCCGCGAGAACGAGATCGGCCCGAATACTCATCCGGATCGGTGGCTCACCAGCGAGTGGTACGCGGATCTCATCGTTCGTATCAGGACTGTGGACGAGCTCAGCCGGCTACCCATTCGTGTGTACTCGCTGGGTGACCCGAAGTCTTTCGCCCCGCTGTCGGAGTTGGTCGGCGTGCACCTTCACCTGAACGGCGAGCGCGATCGTGACTTCGTGGAGTTGTCGGCTGCTCGACTGGTCGTAGCCGCTCCGAGTTCGTTCAGCTTCAACGCGGCGTTGGTATCTCGCGGGGCAGTCCTCGCTCGCGCACCGTGGTGGCATCACATTCCGGATGAAGGGCGATGGACCCACATGGGTGGAAGCGGCTCGTTCTCCGAACCGTCACTGAAGCGAGCGCTCGCCGAAAGTGCAGCGTTGCGCCCGCGTAACGTCGAAGAAAATTGACGACACAGAGGTCCACTATTCTTCCAAAGCGGATGCCGGTAGAACGTTCGGCGGCGTCGCTATCTTCTCAATCTTCTCGTCTCGACATGAAACAGGGGCTCACACAGTGACCAAGCGCGCACTCATCACCGGCATCACGGGCCAGGACGGGTCCTACCTCGCCGAGCTCCTCCTCTCCAAGGGGTACGAGGTCCACGGACTCATCCGTCGAGCGTCGACCTTCAACACCCACCGCATCGACCACCTCTACGTCGACTCGCACGACCCGAACGCAAAGCTTTTCCTGCACTACGGCGACCTGTCCGACGGAGCGCGTCTCGTCACGTTGATGTCCGAGATCAACCCGGACGAGGTCTATAACCTCGCGGCTCAGTCGCACGTGCGCGTCTCGTTCGATGAGCCGGAGCACACCGCCGACACGACCGGCACCGGAACCATCCGCCTGTTGGAGGCCGTGCGACTCTCCGGCATCCAGACGAAGTTCTACCAGGCCTCTACATCGGAGCTGTACGGCGCGACGCCGCCGCCGCAGAACGAGGAGACCCCGTTCTACCCGCGCTCGCCCTACGCCGCCGCCAAGCTCTACAGCTACTGGATCACAAAGAACTACCGCGAGGCGTACGACATGTACGCGGTCAACGGCATCCTGTTCAACCACGAGTCGCCCCGCCGTGGCGAGACCTTCGTGACGCGCAAGATCACGCGCGCGGTCGCCCGCATCAAGGCCGGCGTGCAGAAAGACCTCTACCTCGGCAACCTCGACTCGATTCGCGACTGGGGATATGCCGCGGAGTACGTCGAAGGCATGTGGCGCATGCTGCAGGCCGACACTCCCGAGGACTTCGTGCTCGCCACCGGCGTGGGGTACACGATCAAGGACTTCCTCGAGGTGTCGTTCGGTCACGTCGGCCTCGACTGGGCCGAGTTCGTGAAGTTCGACGAGCGATACCTGCGGCCGACCGAGGTGGACGCTCTCATCGGCGATCCGACGAAGGCCGCTGACAAGCTCGGCTGGGTGCCCTCGGTGCACGGAGACGAGTTGGCGAAGCTCATGGTCGACGCCGACGTCACTCTTCTCGAGCGGGGTTCAGAGTGGATCGACACCGTGTCGCTTCCGACTTGGACCAACCGCGACATGCTCGGAGCGCGCGCGTGAGCACTGCCGTCGACGGAGTGCAGTACACCCCGAACGAGCTCGACCGCGACGCGACGTTCTACGTCGCCGGTCACCGCGGGCTCGTCGGGTCGGCCATCGTCCGTAAGCTCCAGTCCTCGGGGTTCGAGAACATCGTGGGGAAGCCCTCGGCTGAGCTCGACCTGAAGGACCGCGACGCGGTCTTCGCCTACATGGGAGAGACGAAGCCGAAGTACGTCGTGCTGGCTGCTGCGAAGGTGGGCGGCATCCTGGCGAATTCCACCTACCCCGTGGACTTCTTGAGTGACAACATGCGCATTCAGGTCAATGTGCTCGACGCCGCCCTCGCCAACGACGTGGAGCGAGTGCTGTTCCTCGGCTCGTCCTGCATCTACCCGAAGTTCGCGGAGCAGCCGATCCGCGAGGACTCGCTGCTGACGGGGCATCTTGAGCCCACGAATGACGCGTACGCAATCGCGAAGATCGCCGGCATCCTGCAGACCCAGGCTGTGCGCCGTCAGTACGGCCTGCCGTGGATCAGCGCGATGCCGACCAACCTGTACGGCCCCAACGACAACTTCTCGCCGAAGGGGTCGCACGTGCTGCCGGCGCTCATCCGCCGCTACGACGAGGCTGCGCACTCCGGCGCGGCGAGCGTCACGAACTGGGGTACTGGGACGCCTCGCCGAGAGTTCCTCCACGCGGATGACATGGCGGATGCCTGCTTGCATCTCATGGAGCACTACGACGGCCCGGACCAGGTCAACGTCGGCACCGGCAGCGACGTGACGATCCGCGAGATCGCCGAGACGATCGCGCGCGTCACCGGGTACACCGGCGAGACCGAATGGGACACGTCGAAGCCCGACGGGACTCCGCAGAAGTTGCTGGACGTCTCCAAGCTCGCGGAGGCGGGGTGGACGGCATCCATCTCGCTCGAAGAAGGCATGGAGCGCACGGTCGCGTGGTACCGCGACCACGTCGACACCATTCGCGAGTAAATGTTCCGACACGTTGTGTTGTTCCGGGTCCGTGATGACGTCACGGACCCGGACCTGTCTGCGGCAATCGACGAGTTGCGCGCGGTCGGAAAGGCGCCGGGCGTTACCTTGTGGACCATCGAGATGTCGCTCGACACTCGCAAGGGGCGGGTCATCGTCGAAGATGGCAGCTTCGTAGACCGGTCCGCATTCGAGACGTGGCGGGCCGGTGACGCCCACAAACGGGTTGCTGAGCGTATGGCGGGGTTAGCCGACTGGTGGGTGGGGGACTGGGAGGCGGACGCCCGGTAACGGGGTCTGCGCTGGCGGCGGCGATTGGCTCCTGCGGGTTAGAGCTCGGGCGCGCGGCGTCCGTTCGCGGGGTGCGTGCGTCACGGGGTCACCGACTCGTGACGTTCTGCGTATACCGGAAAGTCGACACGCCGCACAATGTCCCCCAATTGGGCGACGGGTGGACCTTTATCCTGTTTGCAGGTCGTCCAAGTCGTTTATCCGCATCTCAAAGGTGAGGGCTCATGCAAAACGAAGACATGCAGTTCGAGACAGGTCGTGCGTCTGGACGAATGTTATTGCCATCGTGCTCGTCTGGACGGCCGTCGTCACCCTCGCCCTGGCGGGGTTGACCACGATCAGTGTCAAGGGAGACCTGGGGGCGTTGATGCTCGTGGCGGCTCTCATCATCGCCGCCCCGGCGGCGGCGATGAGCCAGCAGAGGAACTCAGTCTGAGAGCTTGGGGGGGATTCCTAGCCCCACTTGGCGCAAACACTCTGGTTGGCGTCCTCCAGCATCTGCCCGGCAATCGTTGCCGATCGGGTCGCCGCAGAGAGGGCGGTGGTCAGCCCCTGCATCGAATTCAGCCAACGCGCGCGAGCCGCGTCGTAAGCAGCGCGAGCATCTCCGGTCCACTGATCGCGGAGGGCAGTTTCCTCGGTGTCCAGTTGATTCAGGTGCTCATCGATGACCTCGGCGGCTGAGGTCATCACGTGAACTAGGTCGGTCAGTCGTTCCGAATCGAACCGGATCACGCTCAGTTCATCCCTCCGTTGAGTTCGGCGGCGTCACCGACGCCGCAAAGGGAGGTTCCGGATATGTCATAGAGAGCCGGACCGGTGCCAAATGACATGCGTTGGACGGGGCCTCCAGTCGCGTAAACGACCGGGATGGGATCCTCGACCAGCCGAACCTCCATGCCGAGGCTGAGCCAGTAGTCCCGAATCACACGAGCGTCTGCGAGGCGGTCTTGGCCGGGTTGCGAGGCAATCGTGTGAGAGGTTTCGGCAGTGCCGTCTGAGCCGCAAGGTGCGGCCACCGGCGAAGCTCCGACAGCTTCCCATGTGCGGCCGGGCAACTGGGCTGCTGTATCGTCTACGACCTGCAGAAGACGGTCGCGTTCCTGTAAAGCCGTCATGGCTGATCCTTTCCCTGCACTGCAACTAACCAGAATGACGGCACCAGCGAGGGCCGCCGCCACTCCAAAGACGGCGCGCCGCGTGAATGTGTGCATGAAGTGAGTCTCCTGCATCACCATGGGCGTACGTACGCCGAAGTCAAGTTGCCTTGGCCAGTCGTCGCCAGGGCGACGTTTCGGAGCGACTCTGTCTGCGCATCCAGATAGCCTCCGCCCGTCGGCGAGCTGGTGTTGTGGTCGTCGACCGGAGTGAGGCCGCTATCAGGAGTGTCCACTCCAAACCGATGGGCACCGAACGCCTGCGCGGATGGGTCAACCGGGTGATTCCCGAAGAACCGTCCGGTCCAAGCCCATTGATCTCCGGGTTCTCCGGCGAGAGGCGAAACATTCACCGCCTGACCGGCGAATACGTGTGCAGCGTTCAAATCGGACGCCTCGTTGATCTCGGGAGGCAGCCCCGCGCTGCCGAGCGACACGAACGAGTCCACGCGAACGCTCGACTCAGATACAGCGATGCTGGCTGTGGTTGTCCCGTAGCTGTGGGCGACAACGTTTAGCGCCGCCTCGCCGCGTGTGGCATGAAAGCCGGCCAGCGCGTTATCGAGGTTCTTCGCGCCGGCGACGGCGAGCGTGGTGTCAAGCACATCTAAGCCGCCCTGCTGCACGGGGATGGGAGGAGACTTGTATCCGACCCACGCCACGACGGCCTGTTCGTGTGCAGGATCAACCACCATCTGTGCGGTCTGCAGGTTCTGCGCCGAAGCTGCCCAATCCTGCATATGCAGTGCCGAAGACCCCATGCCCGGAACGGCGTACGTAACGTTCGTTGCCGTATCAAGATTGCCGATCGATACGGCGGCGAGTGGCGGGTCGTCGCTGCTGAGCGAGACCAGCGAGCGGGGGACTCCGCTAGCGGGATCGGTTGCCAAGCTGTCGGAGACCTGCTCCAACGCCGCGAGTTGATCTCGCGCAGCATCGAGCGCGATCACGTGAGCGTTGACTTGACCTTGCGTCGGTGGTGGAAACCAGGGGAGCGGTTGCTCCGCTTGAGCTAGGGCCGCCCGCGCCGTGGCCAGCTTCTGGTTGAGGACGTTCCGGTTTGCGACGTCGCGTGCCTCATAAGCAACGCCTTCGAGATTGCCAATGATTTGGGGAATCGTCGCCACAAGAGCATCGTGCTGAGCGCCGTCCAATTCCGTCCACCAAGAATGGATCGTGCTGGCGTCAACGCGCTGCAGGAAAGCCGCGATCTCTGGCCTGGCGCTGAGAACGGCGGTCAACTCGGGACCGGACAAGCTCTTCGTAAGCTCTAGCGCTTCCTGGGGGGTCGTAACGGGCGCGGCGATACGTGCCCACGTCTCGTCTCGAATCTCGGGCTGCGACGATGCGATCTCTAAGGTGAGTGCTGCGCGCTCGCCTCCAGAATTTAACTCGGCCTCCGCGTGTTGGAGGATGGCCCACGCTCCGCGACGCAATTCATCCGCCTGCGTGGTTGGAGAAAGAATAGGGTTTGCGGCCTCCGCCGCCGAAGCCGCTCTCCACTTTTCGATGGCGAGCCTCGCCTGATCTTTGGCCCAAGCGAGCGTTGAGCTGTACTCCTGCAAGACCCCGGCGGCGGCCGTTAACGACTCCGCGAGCAGTTCCCAGTGCTTCGCCTGCTCGGCGACGTGGGCTTCATAGGCGAGCGATGCTTGCCCGCTCCACCCTTCTGGCAGGGGGAGCCTCCGAAGCGAGGCGGCCACATCGTTGGCGCGCCTCCCTAGCTCGCGCCAAGAAGCGGCGGACGTCGTGATATCTCCCAGAGAACCAGGTATCAGAACGTCTGGATCGTTCGACATCTCGATGAGCATCAGAGGAAGCCCTCGATCGCCTTCACACTTCCGGAAGCGTTCTCGTCCGCGTCTTCGTACACCATGGCGCTATCTCGGAGCCTGTCCGCAGTTGAGAAGGTTTCGGTAATCTGCTGCCGCAAGTTTCCTTCTGTGGCGTCGACGAACCGGTTGATCGCGTCGCGGAGGCGGTTGTGGCCTACGTCTCGCGGTCGTGCAGCTGTGGCGCCCGGCGGAATAGTTTCGGCGACAGCGTCGATCTTCGACGCTGTCGCGCGGAGCGTCGAGGGATCTACGGAGAACGACGGCACTCAACCAGCATATTTATCACTGCGCATGGCGCGCGGGGTGTAGAGGGTGAAATGCGGCGTGACTCAGGTGAATCGCGGATGACAGAAGGCCCCGGATCTCGCGATCCGGGGCCTTCTTCTTGTTGCGGGGGCAGGATTTGAACCTACGACCTCTGGGTTATGAGCCCAGCGAGCTACCGAGCTGCTCCACCCCGCGGCACAAGAGAAAACATTACCCACAGATGAACGAACCCGCAAATCCTGGCACACCACCCGGGAGTGTCGCGCGAGAATAGCCCGGTGAGCAGCGATATCGACGATGTGGCCGACGGGCGTCCCGAAACGGCCGCGCAGCGTGCGGACCGCAACTGGAACGAGATTCTGCAAGAACTGCGGGTGTTGCAGACGGGCACGCAGATCCTCACGGGCTTCCTGCTCGCGCTGGCGTTCCAGCCGTCGTTCTCCGAGCTCGACCTGGGGCAGCGGGTCTTCTACCTGGTGCTGATCTGCTTGGCGGGCCTGAGCGCCGTCGTCGCCCTGGCCCCGGTGGCCCTGCATCGCGCGGTGTTCCGCCTTCAGGTAAAGCCAGACCTCGTGCGCGTAGGCCACAACGCCCTGCGTGGCGCGCTCGCGCTCGTGTCGCTGCTGCTGGTCGGTGTGGTGGCGTTCGTGTTCGACGTGGTCGTGGGGTTCGGTGGGGCGTTGGCGTCGGGTTTCGTGTTCGGGGGGATCATCCTCGTACTGTGGATCGTGGTGCCGGCGTTCGTACGGCGCCGGGGGAGGGAGAACACTCCATGAGCGACGTCACCGTCGGAATCGCCGTCGCGCAGTTCGCGCCGTCGGCGTCTCGCGAGGGCAATCTCGCCGACATCGCCGATGCTGCCCGCACGGCCGCAGCCCGCGGAGCCCGCGTCGTCGTGTTTCCCGAGTACTCGAGCTACTTCGTGGACCCCTTCGACAGCTCTCTCGCCGAGAACGCCGAAGACCTCGACGGTCCCTTCGTGCGGGCGCTGACGGCCCTGGCATCCGAGCTCGACATCGTCGTCGTCGCTGGACTGGTGGAGAACGCCGACGACGGTCGCCGTGTGCGCAACGCGGTCGTGGCGGTGGGGGCCGACGGCATCCGGTCGGTGTATCGCAAGCTCCATCTGTACGACGCCTTCGGCCAGCGCGAGTCGGACTGGGTCGAGCCGGGCGAGATCGCTCCTCCCCAGACGTTCGAGGTGCGGGGGCTGCGGTTCGGCCTCATGACCTGCTACGATCTGCGCTTTCCCGAGGTGGCGCGCACGCTCGCCGACGCGGCGGTCGATGTGGCGCTGGTTCCCGCCGAGTGGGTGCGGGGGCCGCTGAAAGAGCACCACTGGCAGACGTTGTTGACCGCGCGCGCCATCGAGAACACGTTCTTCGTGGCGGCCGCGGATCACCCGCCGCCCCTCGGTGTGGGCCATTCGATGATCCTCGACCCGCAGGGCGTCACGCTCGCTCAGGTGGGCACGGCAACCGATGTGGCCGTCGCGCACATCGACCCCGACGCGATCGCGCGCGTGCGTCGCGTGAATCCTGCGCTGCAGCTGCGCCGGTATCGGGTCACACCGCGCTGAGGCTCGGCCCCACCGCCCCGTCAGCCCAACGTCATCCCCGCCAACCGCTCCGCCGCCTCCTGCAGCACCTCCACCCGCTTGCATGCGGCGAACCGCACCAACGTCGCGTACTCGCCGCGGTGATCCGGTGTGACGAAAGCGGTGAGCGGAATACCGACCACTCCGGCGCGGGCCGGCAGCTCGCGGCAGAACGCGTCGGCGTCGGTGGCGCCGAGCGGGGCGGCATCCACCACCGTGAAGTACGAGCCCGCGGGGGAGGACACGTCGAATCCGGCAGCGCGGAGCCCCGTGCCCAGCAGGGCGGCCTTGGCGGCCATCTCCGACGCGACCGAGGCGAAGAAGGCATCGGGCAGGCGCAGGCCCACGGCGATCGCCGGCTGGAAGGGCGAGCCGCCCACGTAGGTCAGGTACTGCTTCACGGCGAGCACGGCTGTCACGAGGTCGGCGGGCCCAGTGACCCACCCGGTCTTCCACCCGGTGAGCGAGAACGTCTTTCCGCCGGACGAGATCGAGAGCGTCCGCTCTGCGGCCCCGGGCAGCGTCGCGATCGGCACGTGCGGGCCGTCGAACACGAGATGCTCGTACACCTCGTCGGTGACGATGATCGCGTCGTGCTGGTGAGCCAGGCGTACGACCTCGTCGAGCACCTCGGGCGAGAACACCGTGCCGGTGGGGTTGTGCGGGTCGTTCACGAGGATCACGCGGGTGCGGTCGGTGACGGCGGATGCCAGGCGCCCGAGGTCGGGCTGAAAGGTGGGCCACTCCAGGGGCACCGGCACGAGCTTCGCTCCCGAAAGGGCCACGCACGCCGCATAGGAG
Source organism: Microbacterium sp. SL75 (assembly GCF_026625865.1). NCBI lineage: Bacteria > Bacillati > Actinomycetota > Actinomycetes > Micrococcales > Microbacteriaceae > Microbacterium > Microbacterium sp. SL75. The sequence goes on from NZ_CP113067.1 coordinate 2,780,246, forward strand.
TCGTAGTACGGCTCGAAGACCACCACCTCGTCGTCGGGGGAGTCCACGAGCGCCAGCAGGGTCGCGGCGAGCGCCTCGGTCGCCCCGACGGTGACGAGCACCTCGCGTTGCGGGTCGAGCTCGATCCCGTAGAAGCGCCGCTGGTGATCGGCGACCGCCGCGAGCAGGTCGGGAAAGCCGCGCCCCGGCGCGTACTGGTTGATTCCCGACGAGATGGCCGCGCGGGCGGCATCCAGAACCGCTTCCGGCCCGTCTTCGTCGGGGAAGCCCTGTCCGAGGTTGAGCGCCCCGGTGGCGGTTGCGAGCGCGCTCATCTCGGCGAAGATCGTGGGAACAGACGTGCCGTCGGGAGCGAGGAGGCCCGCGCCGCGGGCGGTGCGCTGCCAGGCGCCGGGGATGTGTCGCATGGATCAAGAATGCCGCACGGCGGCCCGGCGCAAGCGGGAATGCCTCGCGGTCGCTTGCTGCTAGACCCATAGAGACGGCCCACGCCCGTCATAGGTGGTCCACAGGAACGGTGGTCATCGTAGAAGCACCTGGAACAAGGAGCATCCCATGAGCGACACCACGGACAACCGTCCCGAGGGCAACGACAACAGCCACCCCACGAACTCGGCCGCGAACGGCGCCGTTCCCGCGTCGCCGCAGCCCGAGTCCACCACCCCCGCCGCGCCGCGCTACGACGCGCCGCCGGTTCCCACGCGTTCGCCGGCGTCGGCCGCCGCGGCCTGGCCGCCGCCCGTCCCGGGCACCGGGTCGGTGCACCCCGGCCACGCCTCCGCCCCCTCGGGTGCGACCTCGCCGACCGGTCAGGCCTTCGGCCCCGCCGCCACCGACGCCCACCCCACTCTCGCGATGCCGTCCTCGGCATCCACCGCTCCCCGCAAGAAGAGCGCGGCACCGCGCATCGCCGCCCTGCTGGTCGCGGCCGCCCTCGTCGGCGGCGGTGCCGGTCTCGGCGGCACCTATGCCGGGCTCACCCTCTGGGGCGGCTCGAACACGTCGGCGGCCTCGGGCCCCTCGGCCATCACGGTCAACAACCCCGACAACGTCAACAACACCTCCGCGGTCGCGGCGAAGGTCGTCCCCAGCGTCGTGACCATCAGCGCCACGGCTCAGCAGTCGGGCGGCACCGGTTCGGGCGTCATCCTCAGCCAGGACGGCTACGTGCTCACCAACACCCACGTGGTCACCCTCGACGGCCAGAGCGGCAACGCCGCGATCTCGGTCACGACCTCCGACGGCAAGGTCTACTCCGCCAAGGTCGTCGGCACCGACCCCACCTACGACCTCGCGGTCATCAAGCTCGACAACGCCTCAGGCCTGACCCCGATCGAGTGGGCCGACTCGTCGAAGCTGAACGTCGGCGACAACACCATCGCCGTCGGCGCCCCGCTCGACCTGCCGAACACGGTCACCACCGGTATCGTCAGCGCGCTGAACCGCTCGATCCAGGTCGCCTCGTCGGCCGCCCCGAGCGACGGCACCGACCAGCAGCAGCAGGAGCCCGGCCAGGAGAGCCCGTTCCGCTTCGACTTCGGCCAGGGCCAGCAGCAGCAGTCCGCCAACCAGACGATCAAGATCGCCGTCATCCAGACCGACGCCGCCATCAACCCCGGCAACTCGGGCGGAGCGCTCGTCAACAACGAGGGCAAGCTGATCGGCATCAACGTCGCCATCGCGAGCGCCGGCGGATCGTCGTCGGGCGGACAGTCGGGCAACATCGGCGTCGGCTTCTCGATCCCCTCCGACATCGCCAAGCGCATCTCGACCGAGATCATCGACAACGGCTCCGCCACGCACGGCCTGCTGGGTGCCTCGGTTCAGGATGCCGCGTCCATCGAGGGCGCCACCACGACCGGTGCCTACATCGCCGACGTGTCCAGCGGCGGCGCGGCCCAGGCCGCCGGGCTGCAGAAGGGTGACGTGATCACGAAGTTCAACGGCATCCCGATCACGAACTCCATCGACCTGACCGCCCAGGTGCGCGCTCTCGCCGCCGGCAGCAAGGCAGAGGTCACGTACAACCGCGGCAACGCCGAGAAGACCGCCGAGGTGACCCTGGGGTCCATGCCCACGAGCTGACTTCGCGGGTTTCGGCCCCTGTCAGTGCAGGGGTGCCAACCGCCCGATCGCCGCGAGGGGGATGCCCACCCAGTCCGGGCGGTTGCGCGTCTCGTAGATCGCCTCGTACACGGCTTTGTCGAGCTCGAAGGCCTTCAACAGAGCGTCGTCGTCGGTGCGGGGGCGGCCGGTCGTCGCGGCGTACCCGTCGAGGAACGCCTGCTGCGCAGCGATGACCCACGCGCGCACGGCTTCGCCGTCGTCGTCGGCGACCGCGCCCGAGACGTAGTCGAACGAGCGGAGCATTCCCGCGACATCGCGCACGGCGACGTCGGGCTGCAGACGCTCGTTGATCGGGCGAAGCGGCTCGCCCTCGAAGTCCAGGAGCACCCAGCCGTTCGAGGTGGTGTCGAGCACCTGCCCGAGGTGCAGATCGCCGTGAATGCGCTGAAGAGCCGGCCACCTCACGTCGAGGGCCCTGTCGTAGACCTCGTGGATCTGCTCCTCGTAGGGCTTGAGAGCGGGCACCTCCATCAGTGCGATGGTCAGGCGGCGCTCCCAGGCGCTGTTCACCGACGACTTGTCGGCCGCACTCGGGGGGAATGTCGAGAACCGCTCGGCCAGGGCCACGTGCATGCCGGCGACACTCGCTCCGAGGGCGTACGCACGCTCCGAGAAGTCGTCGCCTGCGGCGGCGGCATCGAGCGCGACGCGCCACGCATCTTCGACGCCCTCGAAGAACTCCTGCGCGAAGGCGAGCGAACCGCTGACGGGAACGCCCTCCGGGGTCATCCAGATTCCGCGTATCTCACCGATCGCTCCGGGCACGAATGAGGCCCCGCCGGCGGCCAGCGCGGACTGGAGCTCGACGTCGGGATTAATCCCCGGATTCACCTGACGGAACAACTTACAGATGACGGGTACACCCGTTTCTTCACCCTCGAGACGGTAGATGATCGAGGTGTTCGACTGCTCGCCGCTGAGCACGCGGGCCGTCGTACGCGAGGCCAACGGGCGCCCGTTGGTCGCCCCGAGCGGGATGCCCCGGAAGCCGTCCTCCGGCGCCCCTACCTCGCCGCCCGCGGTGACCAGCGCGTACAGCGCGTCGGTGAAGGCGGGGTCGGTGGTGGCATCCGTCCATACCTGTCCCTCCGCTGCGGCGCCGATCAGGCTCCCCGGCGGAACCGAGCCTTCCGCCCGGCGTGCGACGGGCACCTGGTACACGATCGCCGGTTGCACGGCTTCGTCGCGCACCAGCAGCACTCGCGCGTCGGCGGCGTCGAGCGGCCAGTCGGCCACGAGAGTCAGCCGCGGGTCGCGGCCCTTTGTTCCGTACCAGCGCTGACGCGGCATCCAGACAGCGAGGAGTTCGAGGAGGTCGCCCATGCGGGCAGGCTAACGCGCCGTCGAGTCCTTCGTGCAGGTCTTGCGCGCGGCCCCTCGTCGGTGAGAGAGGGCGAGATTCAGGATGCCGGCCTCTCGTCGTCACCGCCCGGCTCGAGCTCGGGGGACTCTGAGCGGTGCTCGTGGCGCGAGAGGGCCCTGCGGGCGATCGCGCCGGTTCGGCGTCCCGCCCCCGCGAGGGCGTCACCGGCACGACGAATCCCGCCGAACGCGGCCCGCTCGAGGGGCTCGGTACCGGGCCGCGGCTCGAGGTCTGCGGGAAGCGTCGACGGGGGAGCGCCGAACGCGCGACGGGCATTGACCAGGACGCGACGACCCAGGATGTTGTTTCCCGCCCCGCCCACGACGGCGCCGACGCCGAAGGGGAGGGCCTTGCCGATCCACGAGGCACCGCCACGCGCGGCGAACTGACGCACGAACGTCGTCTTGAGCCGGTCGACGAGGGGGCCGACCATCGCGCGCGGCAGCGTCTTGGTCACCATCTCGCCCCAGTAACTGGAACGCGAGCCCCCACGGCCGGCGGCCTGCGAGGCCAGCTGCGAGACGAGGTCGATGCCCTCCTTGCCGAGCATCAGCGCGAGCACCAGCGCGCGGCCGCGATCGGGGTCTTCGACCACGACCCCGTGCACCTCGGCGACCGACTGCGCGTACAGAGCGGTCGCCTCGAGAAAGCCCACCGTCTCGACGCCGCTGAGCGCCAGGGTGACGCCGGTCCCGATACCGGGTACGACGGCGGTCGCTCCCACCGCGGCCCCGCCGGTGGTGACGGCCGCGAGATAGCGCCGCTCGAGGATTTTCAGGATGTCGTCGACGCCGGCATCCGGATGCCGCAGACGAATGCTGCGCAGGTGCGCGAGCACCACGGGGCGCTGGACCGACAGCACGCGATCGAGCATGCGGATGGTGCGCGGGTGCTCCTCCGACCCCACCGGGGGCAGGCCGCCCTTCCAGGGGGCGTCGTCGGGCAGGGTGTGAATGCGGTGCACCTTCTCAGCCATGCCTCCATCCTCACCCGGAGGGCGGGTCGGGCGGGGGTGCTTGACGGCCGCGGGGCGTGGTGCGGCGTGCGCAGCCACGAAGTGCGGCCGCGAGTCGACCCCGAGTGCGCCTGCGCACGTACGCGCCCGGGATGTCGAAGAGGACGTCATCCGTTCAGATGAAATGTTTTGCGGGGATCCACCGGCCTTTCGTTATCTGTGAGTGTGTGGGGCGCGCGACTGAGCGTCGGTCGGTGTCGGAGGGGGTTGGTAGTTTGGTGCGATGACAGCGTCGCTGCCGGAGCCCCCCGAAAAGTCCTCTTCAGATACCGAGGGCGCGGCGGCGAGCGCCGAAGCCGCGGTGTCGCCCCCGGCCAAGCCCCGCGCGCCGCGTGCGACCACGCCGCGAACTCCGCGACGCCCGACGGCGAAGGCTGCGGACGCCGATTCGGCAGAGGCACCCCAGGCGACCGTCCCGCCGCGCACCCCGCGGACGACTGCCGCGCGCGCCGCCTCGGCCGCGGAGACGACCGGCCGGACGCCCGCGGCGAAGAAACCGACTGCGCCGAAGAAGCCCGCCGCGCCGAGGAAGCCTGCTGCTCCCCGCACGACGGCGGCGAAGGCTGCGGGGACGAAGGCGGCGGCGGCGAAGCCCGCCGCTCCCAAGAAGCCCGCGGCTCCGCGTCAGACGGCTGCGGCGAAGGCCGCGGATGCCAAGGCGGCAGCGGAGGCGGCTGCTCTCGAGCAGTCGCGGGCCGAGGCGACCGTGACCGCGCCGGACGTCGCTATGCCGCCGCTTCTGCCCGATGACATCGTGGTGCCGCCGCGCCCGCCGCTACCGGCTGCCAGCGCGACGACCGAGAGCGACGACGCCAATGCAGAGCCCGACCAGGCGGTCGCCGAGCCGGACGCGGTGGTCACACCGGATGCGGCGGGCTCCGCTCCGGCTGAGGTTTCCGCCGAGGACTCGTCCGCTGCCGGTGACGCCGAGTCGGAGACCGTTGCCGACCCGACCCCCGCCGATGTCGCTGTCGAGGAGCCGGTCGTCGATCCGGCTCCCGCCGATGTCGCGGTCGCCGATCCGATCGTCGCCGACGTCGTCGTCGAAGAACCGGTTGCCGATCCGGCTCCCGCCGATGTCGCCGTCGAGGAGCCGGCCGCGCAAACCGTGGCCGACCCGACGCCGGCCGACGTCGCCGTCGAGGAGCCCGCGACTGTCGCAGCAGATACGCCCCAGCAGACCGACGCGTCGTCCTCCCTCGTCATGTCGTCGTCCACCGAGGTCGTCACCGAGACGCCGCTCGAGCACGACCTCCCTTCCGACTCGGCAGCTCCGGCCGACACCTCGGCGAGCGAGGAGTCACCCGCGAGCGCCGACGGCGTGAGCGAGCAGGAGGACCCCACCCCCGCCGACGTGCGCGTCGACGAGGCCGAGCCCGCGGACCCCGAGACCGCCCCGTTCGTCGCTCCGGAGTCGACCGAGGTGCCCGAGACCACCGGCGTCGATGCGGCGGGCGCCGAAGACGACGGGCAGACCGCCGTCCTCGACGCATCCCCGGCCGAGACGATCGAGCGCGCCGTCGACCCCGAGCCACGCTCCGAGGTGGACGAGCCCGTCACCCAGGTCGACGACGCGCTCGTCCCCACCGCGGTGGTTGCGCAGCCGGTCGATGCGCCCACGGCATCCGACGACGAAACCGCCGTCCCGGCTCTCGCCCTGCGCACGATCACGAAGAGCTTCGGCGAACTGCGCGCCGTGGACGCGATCGATCTGACCGTGCCCGCGGGGGCGTTCTACGGCCTGGTCGGACCGAACGGCGCCGGAAAGACCACGACCCTGTCGATCATCGCGGGCCTCCTGCGTCCTGACCGCGGCACCGTCACGATCAACGGTGTCGACGCGGCCAAGCGCTCGCGCGAGGCCAAGAAGCTCATCGGCGTACTGCCCGACCGGCTGCGCACCTTCGACCGGCTCACCGGCCGTCAACTGCTGTCGTATTACGGCGCGCTGCGCGGGCTGCCCGCCCCGCTGGTCGAGAGCCGCACCGCCGACCTCGCTCGTGCCTTCGACCTCGTCGAAGCGCTCTCGCGCCCGGTGTCGGACTACTCCGCCGGTATGACCAAGAAGGTCATGCTCGCGGGGGCCATGATCCACTCGCCGCGTCTGCTCGTGCTCGACGAGCCCTTCGAGGCCGTCGACCCGGTGTCGAGCGGCGTGATCCTCGACATCCTCGGCACCTACGTCGAACACGGCGGCACGGTCATCCTTTCGAGCCACGGCATGGAGCTCGTCGAGCGCGTGTGCTCACGCGTCGCCGTCATCGTGTCGGGTCAGGTGCTCGCCGAGGGCACCGTCGACGAGGTGCGCGGCGAGGGAACGCTCGAACAGCGCTTCCGCGAACTCTCCGGTGGTCTCGGCGACGTGGAGGGACTCGAGTGGTTGCACACGTTCTCCGCCTGAGACTCGCCATGATGCTGGGCGCCCTCCGGGGCGACCGGCGCGAGGTCGTCCGGCGCGCCATCGGCGTCGTCATCCTCATCGCCGCCACCGTCGTTGCGGCGACGAGCGCCGCCGGTCTGGCGGATGCCAGCCCCCTCACCACCGCCGTCGTCACGGTGCTCGCGGGGTCGGCGGTGACGCTCGGCTTCGCGGTCGGTCCGCCCGTGACCGCCTCGATCGACCCCCTCGACCCGCGCCGCTTCGCCGTCGTCGGGCCCGAGCCTCGGCCCCTGGCTGGCGCGCTGCTGCTGGCCGGGTTCCTCTCCGTGCCGGTGCTGGTCGTGCTCGTCCTCGGGGTCAGCCTCGCCGTCGCGTGGGGCGCGCACGGCGCCTCGGCCTGGGCGAGTGCGGCATCGGTCGTTCTGGGGCTGACGACCTGTGTGCTGTTCGCTCGCGTGAGCATGGCGCTCGGCGCCCTCGTGCAGCGACCGCGGCAGTCGCGCGAACTCGTCGGCGTGTATCTCATCGCCGTTCTCGTCGTCGTCGTGCCGGTGGGTGTCTTCCTCGGATCGCTCGAGTGGCGGGGGGTCGTGCCGTCGCAGCTCGCCTCGGCGGCTGAGGTGCTCGCGTGGACCCCGATCGGGGCTGCGTGGGGTATCGCCCTCGCACCGTCGGTGGGAGCGGCCGTCGGCAGCCTCGTCGTGGCCCTCGCAACCGTCGCCGCGCTGGGACTCGCCTGGTTCGCCCTCGTCAACGTCCTGCTCACCACCACCCGTCGTCCGGCCGCGGTGCGCGAGCGCGGCGGCCTCGGCTGGTTCGCGATCCTTCCGGGCACGCCGGGGGGAGCGGTCGCCGCCCGCAGTCTCTCGTACTGGTTGCGCGACCGCCGGTACATCGTCAACGTCGTCATCGTGCCGATCGCCGCCGTCGTCTCGACGGTGCCGTTGCTCGTCGCCGGCGTCCCGTTCGAACTCGCCGTCCTGCTGCCGGTGCCGATCATGGCGCTGTTCTTCGGGTGGCTGCCGCACAACGACCTCGCGTACGACTCCACCGCGCTCTGGATGCACATCGCCAGCGGCATGCGCGGGGCTCCCGACCGCATCGGGCGTCTGGTGCCCGTGCTGCTCATCGGCATCCCGATCCTCGCCGTCACCCTGCCGCTCGCCATCGTCGCGCACGGGCGCTGGGCGATCTTCCCGGCGATGGTCGGGGTGTGCGCGGCTCTGTTCCTGGCGGGGCTGGGGCTGTCGAGCATCTCCTCGGTGGTGGCGCCCTACGCGGTCTCTCGACCGGGGGACAGCCCCTTCCAGCAACCGCAGCGCACGGGCTCGGGCGGCGTCGTCGCCCAGGGGCTCGTGATGGCCGGCGCGATCGTCGCGGCTTCGCCTGCGGCATGGCTCACATGGCGGGCGATCAACGGCGAGACTGTCGACACGGCGCTGGCGCTCTGGGTCGGCATCGGTGCCGGAGCCATCGTGCTCGTCGTCGGCGTCGCGATCGGTGCGGCTCTCTTCGAGCGCCGCGGAACGCGTCTCATGGAGTTCGCCGAAGCGACCTGACCTGGCTCGCGACCGACCCGTCAGGGCTGACCGCGGCTACACTGGCTCTCCATGAGCACGCCTCTCGACAGTCCTGACAGCGGGGGTCTCGCGACCCTGGATCGTGAGCTCGAAGAGCTCATCCGCGAGGAGAACATCGAGCCCGGTGATCACGAGCGGTTCTCCCATTACGTGAAGAAGGACAAGATCCTCGAGTCCGCCCTCAGCGGCAAGCCGGTGCGCGCCCTCTGCGGCAAGAAGTGGACTCCGGGGCGCGACCCCGAGAAGTTCCCCGTCTGCCCGCAGTGCAAAGAGATCTACGAATCCCTCATCAACTGAGGTCTTCTCGCTCCGCCTGAGGGGCCGGAAAGCGTCGCCCCGGCTAGCGCTCGGCGGCGCTCTCCGGCCCCTCACGCGCGTCCGCCGCGTGAAGGGCCCGTGCGCCCCGGACCCGCCGCTCAGCGCGCGCGCCGGGGCTCACCGCGTTTCGCGGTACTCCGTCGGCAGCGCCGGGTCGGCCTTGCTCAGCGCCAGGGCGCGCACGGGCAGTTCCTCACGCACGCGGGCGTGATGGGCCCGCGCGGCCTGGACTCCGGCCGAGCCGAGAGCACCGGCATCCGCCTCGCCGTGCTCCATGAGCGTCGCCTGCAGCGCACGCGCATCGGGGTGTTCGGCCGCGGTCGAGAGTTCTTCGAAGCCGTCGCTGACGACGATGAGCTCCGAGGTCGCGGTGCCGGATTCCAGGGTCCGGAACGCGGCCTTCCGCCCCCCGTGCGAGGCCTTCTGCGCGGATGCCTTGGCCACGGCCACCCACGAGCCGTCGGCGGCCTCTCGGGCCACGAGCTTGAAGACCAGCCCCGCGGTCGGGACGCCCGAGCCTGTCGCGACCGAGGTGCCCACGCCGTACGAGTCGACGGGTGAGGCCGCCAGGGCGGCGAGAGCGTACTCGTCGAGGTCGCTGGTCACCGTGATGCGGGTGCTCGTGGCGCCCAGTTCATCGAGCAGCGCGCGCACCTCGCCCGCGACGATCGGCAGGTCGCCGGAGTCGATGCGCACCCCGCCCAGGTCGGTGCCGGCGACGCGGACGGCGGTCTTGACCCCCTCGGTGATGTCGTACGTGTCGATCAGCAGGGTCGTCCCGGCGCCGAGAGCGTCGATCTGCGACCGGAAGGCGTCTTCTTCGCTGTCGTGCAGCAGCGTCCAGGCGTGAGCGGCGGTGCCCATGGTCGGCACACCCCAGCGGCGACCGGCCTCGAGGTTGCTGGTCGCCGAGAACCCGGCGATGTACGCCGCGCGGGCCGCGGCGACCGCGGCCTCTTCGCTCGCGCGGCGCGACCCCATCTCGGCGAGTGGTCGGTCGCCCGCGGCCACGCTCATGCGGGCGGCGGCGGTGGCGACGGCGGAGTCGTAGTTCAGGATGCTGAGTGCGAGCGTCTCGAGCAGTACGGCCTCGGCGAACGTTCCCTCGATCGTGAGCAGGGGAGACCCGGGGAAATAGACCTCGCCCTCGCGATACCCCGTCACCGACCCCGTGAAGCGGTAGTCGGCGAGGAAGTCGAGGGTTCCGCCATCGACCACCCGGTTGTCGCGGAGGAAGCGCAGTTCGTCGTCGCCGAAGCGGAAGTCGCGGATCGCTTCGAGCAGACGCCCCGTCCCCGCGACGACGCCGAACCGGCGCCCACCCGACAGGCGTCGGCCGAACACCTCGAACACGCAGCGGCGCGAGGCCGTGCCGTCGCGGAGCGCCGCGTCGAGCATCGTGAGTTCGTAACGGTCGGTGTGCAGGGCGGTGCTGCGGCTCATGGCGCCAGCATATTGCGGCCCCGTGGCCGTGCCCGCGCGGACTCCCGCGCTTGACAGTCGCCGCCCGGCGTACCGAACTCCTGAACTTTCGGGGGATGCGAGCCATGGATGCCGTGGCACCGCGAACCGTCGAATTTCCTCAGGAGTTTCGCACGCCGCGCGTCCCCGGCCACCCCTGTGCCGGGCCACCCCCGCCCCCGGCCACCCCCGCGCCGGCCACCCCCGCGCCGCGCCCGCGCCGGCAACCAGCCCGAGCGCCCGCACCCGCGCCGCGTCGTGCGAAACTCCTGACTTTCCGACCGTGAGACGGCCGAACGGCAGCACATGGCGCCTCTTCGCCTCGTTTTTCAGGAGTTCGACACCACCCGATGTCGGAGACCAGCCCGGTCCACCCCCTCCCGATAGGCTGGAGCCCTATGAACGACGCGCCGATCGGGATCTTCGACTCAGGAGTCGGCGGACTCACCGTCGCCCGGGCCGTCTCTCAGCAGCTGCCGCGCGAGTCCATCCTCTACATCGGCGACACCGCCCGCTCGCCCTACGGCCCGAAGCCGATCGCCGACGTTCGCAAGTACTCGCTCGAGGTGCTCGACACCCTCGTCGAGCAGGGTGTCAAGATGCTCGTGATCGCGTGCAACACCGCCTCGGCTGCGATGCTCCGCGACGCGCGCGAGCGCTACGACGTGCCGGTGGTCGAGGTCATCGGCCCCGCCGTGCGCACCGCGATGTCGACCACCCGCAACGGTCGCATCGGCGTGATCGGCACCGTCGGCACCATCGGCTCCCGCGCGTACCAGGACATGCTCGAGGTCAACGAGCGCCTGACGGTCTTCGCCGAGGCCTGCCCGCGCTTCGTCGAGTTCGTCGAGGCAGGGGTCACCGACTCGCCCGAAGTCCTCGCCACCGCCGAGCAGTACCTCGCGCCGCTCCGCCACGCTGGCGTGGACACCCTCGTGCTCGGCTGCACCCACTACCCGTTCCTCGAGGGCGCCATCAGCTACGTCATGGGCCCCGAGGTCAGCCTCGTCTCGAGCGACAGTGAGACCGCGAAAGACGTCTATCGCCAGCTCGTGTCGCGCGACCTTCTCGCGACACCGGATGCCGTGCCCACCGCCCGCTACGAAGCCACGGGCTCATCGGCCGACGACTTCGTGCGCCTCGCTCACCGCCTCATGGGCCGCGAGGTGCGCGAGGTGCAGCTCGTGCAGACCGGCGCCATCGACCTGCCGCGCTGAGTCGCGGCATCCATTCCCGTTCCCCTGGAGGACCCATGACCCGCAAAGACGGTCGCACCAACGACCAGCTCCGTCCCGTCACCATCGAGCGCGGCTGGTCGGCTCACGCCGAGGGCTCGGCCCTCGTCACGTTCGGCGGCACCAAGGTGCTGTGCACCGCGTCGTTCACGAACGGCGTTCCGCGCTGGCTGACCGGCAAGGGCAAGGGCTGGGTCACGGCGGAGTACGCGATGCTCCCGCGCGCGACGAACAGCCGCAACGACCGCGAGTCGATCAAGGGCAAGGTCGGCGGGCGCACGCACGAGATCTCGCGCCTGATCGGCCGTGCCCTGCGTGCGGTGGTCGACACGAAGGCGCTGGGCGAGAACACCATCGTCATCGACTGCGATGTGCTGCAGGCCGACGGCGGCACGCGCACCGCGGCGATCACCGGCGCGTATGTCGCTCTTGCGGATGCCATCGCCTGGGGACGCGAGAAGAAGTTCATCGGTCAGCGCGCCGAGGTGCTGCGCGACTCGGTCGCCGCGGTGTCGGTGGGCATCATCGACGGCGAACCGATGCTCGACCTGGCGTACGTCGAAGACGTGCGCGCCGAGACCGACATGAACGTCGTCGTCACCGGTCGCGGTCTGTTCGTCGAGGTGCAGGGGACGGCCGAGGGCGCGCCGTTCGACAAGCGCGAGCTCGACCAGCTGCTCGAGCTGGGCGTGAACGGCTGCGCCGAGCTGCGCGGCATCCAGGTCTCGACGCTCGAGGGCTGAGATGGCTCGCATCGTCCTGGCCACGCACAATCCGCACAAGGTCGAGGAGTTCCAGGCGATCGTCGCCGAGGTGCGCCCCGACCTCAAGGTCATGGGGTACGACGGCCCGGAGCCGGTCGAAGACGGCGTGACGTTCGCGGCGAACGCGCTGATCAAGGCGCGCGCGGCGGCGGCGCACACGGGTCTGCCGTCTCTGGCCGACGACTCCGGTGTGGCCGTCGACGTACTGGGCGGTTCGCCGGGGGTGTTCTCGGCCTACTGGGCGGGGCACAAGAAAGACGCCACGGCGAACCTCGAGCTGCTGCTCGACCAGCTCTCGGATGTCGCCGACCCGCACCGCACCGCGCAGTTCGTCTCGGTCATCGCGCTCGTGCACCCCGATGGCACCGAGCAGACGGTCGAGGGCCGCTGGCCCGGCCGCCTCGCCACGGCCCCGGCCGGTCCCGGCGGTTTCGGCTACGACCCGGTCTTCATCCCCGACGGCCAGCCTTCGGGACAAGAGCGGACCGTCGGCGAGTGGACCGCGGCCGAGAAGAACGCCGAGTCGCACCGAGCCCGCGCTTTCCGCGAGCTGACACCGCTTCTTCGGGGGCTCTGAGAACGAGACCGACACCGGTTCTCATTCCCGACTTGGCCGAACCACCGCGGCGGAGCCTGTGCCCGTTCTAGCCTGGAACCATGCACGATCACGCGCCCTCCGGCGGCATCCGAGATGCCAGCAATCGGCGCCTGCTCGCGACCGCCCTGGCCCTGACGGCCACGGTGATGCTCGTGCAGATCGTCGGGGCTGTCCTGACCGGCTCGCTCGCCCTGCTCGCCGACGCCGCGCACATGTTCACCGACGCGGCCGCTCTGGTGGTCGCGCTCATCGCCACCGCGATCGCCGCGCGCCCGGCCGATGATCGTCGCACCTTCGGTTACCAGCGTGCCGAGGTGCTGGGGGCCCTCGCCAACGGCGTGATCCTCATCGTGCTGTGCGCGTGGGTCGGCGTCGAGGCGGTGCAACGTCTGCTCGCCCCGGCCGAGACCGAGGTGCAGGGCGGACTGATGCTGGTGGTGGCCACCGTCGGCATGATCGCCAACGCCGTGTCGATGTTCCTGCTCTCTCGCGCGCAGAAGCGCAGCATCAACGTGCGCGGCGCCTATCTCGAGGTGCTGGGCGATCTCGTCGGATCGATCGCGGTGATCATCGCGGCCCTTGTCATCGTGACGACGGGATTCATGCAGGCGGATGCCATCGCCTCGCTGCTGATCGCGGTGCTCATCGTCCCGCGGGCGATCGGTCTGCTGCGCGAGGTCGTCGTGGTCTTGACGGAGTCGGCCCCGGTGGGGGTGCACGTGGCCGAGATCCGCGAGCACCTGCGCGAGGCCGACGGGGTGGTCGACGTGCACGACGTGCACGTGTGGCAGCTCACCCGCGGAGCGCCGGTGTTCAGCGCTCACGTGATCGTGGAAGATGCCGCGCTCGCCGATGGGCGCGCCGCCGCGATCCTCGCTTCGCTCCAGACGTGTCTCGCCGACCATTTCGACGTCGAGCATTCCACTTTCCAGCTGGAGCCCGCGGGGCACGTGGAGCACGATTCGCGTCACGCGTGAATGTCGGTGCCGTCCGGTAGCCTTCGGACAGGCACCCGCACCCCCCGGAAGGTTCCTCATGTTCTCGTCACTCGTCATCGACCATTGGCTGCCGTCTCCCGCGAGCGCGTTCTCTGATGACGACGCGGTCGTCGTCGTCGATCCGGAGGCGCCCGAGAACCGGTCCGTCTCGATCCTGCGCATCGGCGACGGGGCGACGGTCGTCTCGCTGAGCCCCGAGCGAGCGGATCAGCTCGGTGTGTCCGACGGAGAACGTCTCGCCGCTGATGAGGTTCTGGAGCGCATCGACGCGGCGGGCATCGCGCTGAACGACCCCGACCACCTCTTCTACCTTCCGGTCGAAGAGCATGCCAACGTCACCGCACCCGAGCCGCAGGCGAACACGCGCCGGCTGACGGCCGAAGACGCCGACGCCTTCGCCGCCCTCGTCGCGGCGGCGCCCGAGGACGAGCTCGACGAGGCGTTCGTCGAGCTCGATCACTGGCTCGTGTTCGGCACGTTCGTCGACGGCACGCTGGCTGCTGCGGCGAGCATGTATCCCTGGAGGGGCACGCGCCTCGCCGACCTCGGCGTGATCACTCTTCCGGAGTTCCGCGGCCGCGGCCTGGCGAGGGCGACTGTGCTGGCGATGGCCGCCGATGCGCTGGAGCGCGGCTACGAGCCGCAGTACCGGTGTCAGCTCGATAATGCCCCGTCGGTGGCTCTCGCGCTGGCATCCGGATTCCGCCGTTTCGGCGAGTGGATCGTCGTCGACGACTGAACGGCATCACGGCGTTCAGTTCTCGCGCACGACCTCCGCGGGCGACTTGTCGGGGCGGAGGCCGCGCCACCGCGCCTGGCGGAGGATCCCGCCGGGGGTGAACTCCGCGAACTCGACCTCTGCCACCAGGGTGGGGTGCACCCACAGGGCGTCGCGCGCGTCGGCGGCCGGCACACCGACGAAGGGGTTCGCATCGGCGCGTAGCGGCTCGAGTGCCTTCGTCAGTCGAGCGAGGGTCTGCTCGCCGAACCCGGAGCCCACCCGCCCCGCGTACTGCAGTCCGCCCGCCGTGGGCACCCCCACCAGCAGCGAACCGATCGTGCCGGAACGGTTTCCTCTACCGGGTCGGATCCCGCCGATCACGACCTCCTGCGTGCGCGAGTGCTTGACCTTCAGCCACCGCTCGGATCGCACCCCGCGGCGGTAGGTCGAGCCCGGGTCCTTCACGACGACCCCTTCGAGCCCGAACCGGCCGCTCGTGGAGACCGCGGCATCCACGTCGTCGAACACGGGAGGCACGACGACCGGACCCCCGGCCTCGGCGGCCAGCTCCTCGAGCACGTCGCGCCGCTCCAACAGGGGGAGGGATGCCACATCCCGCCCACCCGCCGACAGCACATCGAAGAGGTAGAGGTGAACGGGGGTGCGCTCGGCCTCGCGGGCGATCTCGCGCGCCTTCGCGAGGTTCATGCGCCTCTGCAGAAGCGGAAAGCTCGGCCGTCCCTGCTCGTCGAGCGCGACGATCTCTCCGTCGAAGACGGCCGGGTCGGGACCGAGACCCAGGTCGACGCTCGTGAGCTCGGGGTAGGCGTCCGTCAGGTCGTTGCCGTTGCGCGATCGAAGGCGCAGCCGTTCGCCGTCCCAGGTTCCCAGACCCCGGATGCCGTCCCACTTCATCTCGACCCAGGGCGTGCCGCCCCAGCGCTCGGCGGCGGCGCGGGCGATCCCCGGCGTCGCGGAGGTGGCGAGCATGGGCTCGATGTCGCCGTCCCTGTCGACGCTCGGTGGGACCTCGGTCGATGCAGGGGGATCAGCGGAGCCGTGGTCCAGGGCCACCACGGGGGCTCCGCCGCTCTGCGGTCGGCCCGCGGCATCCGTCTTCATGCGGTGCAGCAGCCACTGCGATCTCTCACCCTGCCCCTCGGTGCGGATGAGGGCGAGTCGCACGCGGCCGAGCGGTCCGTCGGTTCTGCCCTCGAGGGTGGCGATGACCTCGTCGTCGCGCCACTTCTCGAGCTCGTACGTACCGGTGTCCCAGACCGTCATGGTGCCCGCGCCGTACTCACCGCGGGGGATCTCGCCGGCGAAGTCGAGGTATTGCAGCGGGTGGTCCTCGGTCATGACGGCGAGGCTGTTCTTCGCTGTGGTGGGCGGCACACCCCGGGGGACGGCCCAGCTGACGAGCACGCCGTCGCGTTCGAGGCGGAGGTCCCAGTGCAGACGTGAGGCGTGGTGCTCTTGGATGACGAACCGGGGGAGCCCCTCGGCGGCGGGCGCGCCGTGGGGAGCCTCGGGCACCGGCTCGGGGGTCTTTCCGGCTGTGCGCTTCGCGATGTAGGCGCGCAGGGGCCCGTGCGCCGCGTCGACGGAGGCGAGCGGGTCGTCGGTTCTCCCGAGGACCTCGGTGAACAACAGGTGCCGCAGGTCGGGGTCGTCCAGCTCGTCCCAGGTGCGCGGGGCGGCGACGTAGGGGCGCGGGCGGCCGCGCAGCGAGTACGGCGCGATCGTCGTCTTCGAGCCGTTGTTCTGACTCCAGTCGATGAACACCTTGCCGGGGCGTGCGGCCTTCGACATCTGGCTGACGACGAGGTCGGGGTGATCGGACTCGATCGCGCGCGCGAGTTCCTTCGCGACGACGCTGACCGCGTCGCTGGACTGGCGCCCGTCGAGGCGGGCGTACAGATGGATGCCCTTGCTCCCACTCGTCACCGGCAACGGGTCGAGCCCCATGTCTCGCAGGATCGCACGCGCCCACCGCGCGACCTCGGCGCACTCGGCCAAGCCCACGCCCGGACCGGGGTCGAGATCGAGCACGAGCCGGTCGGGGTTCTGCCTCTCGCCGTCGCTCGAGAAACGCCACTGCGGCACGTGCAACTCGAGGCTGGCGACCTGCGCGAGGTAGACGAGGGCGGGGAGGTCGTCGACGAGCGGGTAGTCCTTGGCGCCCGAGGAGTGGTCGATCGGAAAGCGCCGCACCCATGCCGGAGCACCGGGCTCGAGGGCCTTGGCGAAGAACGGTTCGCCGGGGTCGGCATCCGTCCCCACTCCGTCGGGCCAGCGCTTGCGCGTGAGCGGGCGGTCGGCGACGTGCGGGAGAAGCAGGGGAGCGATCCGCGAGTAGTAGTCGATCACCTCGCCCTTGGTGGTGCCGGTCTCGGGGTAGAGCACCTTGTCGAGGTTCGACAGGCGCAGGCGACGACCGCCGATGCGCACCGTCTGCTCCGTCATCGCCCCAGCGTAGAGCGGAGGGGGAGAGGGATGCCGAGGGGGTTGCGGCGAACTCGGGGTTCCGGTGGCTTCGAGACGCTCGGCCACCCGGGGGCCAGGTCCGAGGTCTGCTCGAAGGGGCCGGACACGTTCGCGCGCAAGGGTCTCGGCATCCACCGCTCTCCCGGTGTTCACTGGGCACATGCGATCGATCTGGAAGGGCGCCCTGACGTTCGGGCTCGTCAACGTGCCTGTGAAGGTGTACTCGGCGACCGAGGACCACGACGTCTCGCTGCATCAGGTGCACAACAAGGACGGCGGCCGCATCCGGTATCAGCGCGTCTGCGAGGTGGACGGCGAGGTCGTGCCGTACCAGGACATCGACAAGGCTTACGACGACGGCGAGCAGACGGTCGTGCTGACCAAGGACGATCTGGCGTCGCTGCCGAGCGAGCGCAGCCGGGAGATCGAGGTCGTGGAGTTCGTGCCGAGCGACCAGGTCGACCTGCTGACGCTCGACAAGGCGTACTACCTCGAGCCCGACTCGTCGTCGCCCAAGGCATACGTGCTGCTGCGCAAGACCCTCGAGCAGACCGACCGCACGGCGATCGTGCGGTTCTCGCTGCGACAGAAGACCCGGCTGGCGGCTCTTCGCGTCCGCGGGGACGTGCTGGTGCTGCAGACACTGCTCTGGGCCGACGAGGTGCGCGAGGCGGCTTTCCCGGCTCTCGATGAGAGTGTGCGCATCTCGGCGAAGGAGCTCGAGATGTCGGCGTCACTCGTCGAGAGCTTCTCGAAGGACTTCGAGCCTGAGGAGTTCACCGACGCGTACCAGGCGGAGCTGCGCACCCTGATCGACGCGAAGCTCGAGCAGGGCGATGCGATCGATACCGACGCCACCTTCGGAAAGCAGGAAGAGGAGGACGGCGGCGAGGTCATCGATCTGATGGAGGCGCTGCGGGCGAGCGTGGAGCGCAGCCGGGCGGCACGATCGGGCGCTGCGGCCACCGACGGCACCGCCGAAAAGAAGAAGGCCGCCGGCACGAAGCCGGCGGCCAAGAAGAAGAACTCGAAGGCGTCTTAGCGAGCGGGCTGATCGCCGTCTTCGAGGGTCTTCGGGTCGAGGGTGAGCGATTCGGCCTCGGCCGCGGTGACGGCGCCCTCGCGCTTGGCGGCGGCGCGCTCACGGAAGTAGTGGATCGCGATGAAGATCACGGTGCCGGCGACGGCGGCGAGCAGGATGACGTCGATGTACTCGGTCACGATGTCGCGGACGAACGGAATGTAGCCCACCAGGTAGCCCAGCATCGTCAAGCCGATGCCCCAGATGATCGCGCCGATCAGGTTGTAGAGCGAGTACTTGCGCCACGGCATGTGACCGACACCGGCGGCAATCGGCGCGAAGGTGCGCACCACGGGCACGAAGCGCGCCAGGATCACGGTCAGTCCGCCGAAGCGCTCGAAGAACGCGTTCGTGCGTTCGACGTTCTTCTTGCTGAACAACCCGGACTCTTTGCGCTCGAAGATCGAAGGCCCGGCCTTATGGCCGATGAGGTAGCCCACCTCACCGCCGATGAATGCCGCGACACCGATCGCGAGAGCCACCCACCAGGCGTTGATCCCGAAGACGCCGTGCGGAGCCGCGTCGGTGGAGTGCGACAGCAGACCCGCCATGATCAGCAGGGTGTCGCCCGGCAGCAGGAAGCCGATCAGCAGACCGGTCTCGGCGAAGATGATGAAGCAGACGACCAGCAGCGCCCAGGGCTGGGAGTTGGTGATGATCGTCGCGGGGTCGAGCCACGGGAGCAGCGCGCTGGTGGTGTGGATCACATCGGTCCCGTCGGGTCGGAATGTCGGTGCAGGGGATGACTACTACCGTGCGGAAGGGGGGACTTGAACCCCCACGCCCGAAGGCACAGGAACCTAAATCCTGCGTGTCTACCGATTTCACCACTCCCGCGAGTCTGATCATTGTAGGCGGGTGGAGTGCGCGCACGTTGTGAAGCCGCCGTCAACCCCGGGAGTCGTCCACCCTCGCCGACGCGCCGCGGGGAATGCTGAACGACATGGCATCCGTTCTCCCCTTCATGAAAGCGATCACGTACTCCCAGCCCGGTGACTCCTCCGTCCTCTCGCTCGAGGACCGCCCGCTGCCCGAACCCGCCGCGGGAGAGGTGCGCGTACGCCTGACCGTGTCGGGGGTGAACCCGACCGACTGGAAGGCCCGCGCCACCACCGGCCGCCCGCTTCCCTTCGACGAGGTCACGCCCAACCACGACGGAGCGGGAGTGGTGGATGCCGTCGGCGAGGGCGTCGACGTCCTGTCGGTCGGTCAGCGGGTGTGGGTGTATCTCGCGGCCCACCAGCGCCCGTTCGGCACGGCGGCGGAGTATACGGTCCTGCCCGCGTCGCGGGCCGTGCCGCTGCCCGACAGCGCATCGTTCGAGCTCGGCGCGAGCCTCGGCGTTCCGGCGATGACCGCGCACCGCGCCCTCACCGTGCACGAGGACGGCCCCTCGCGCCTCGCTCCCGGGGCGCTCGCCGGACGCACTGTCCTGGTGCAGGGCGGTGCCGGAGCCGTGGGGCACGCCGCCATTCAGCTCGCCGCTTGGGCCGGAGCCACGGTCATCGCCACCGTTAGCAGCGACGAGAAAGAGGCACTGGCCCGTTCTGCCGGCGCCCACCACGTGCTGCAGTACCCGAGCGAGTCGCTGGCCGCCGATATCCGGGAACTCGCGCCGAAGGGTGTCGAGCACATCGTCGAGGTCGCCATCGCCGACAACGCCGGTCTCGATGTCGAGGTCGTCGCCAATCACGGAACGATCGGGTACTACGCCGACAACGGCGGGGCGGAGTTCACGGCCCGCGTGCGCGAGAGCTTCGCCAAGAACGTGCGCTGGCAGGGACTGCTGCTGTACACCGTGGGGGAGCGGGCGCTGCTCGCCGCCGCCGAGGACGTGGCCGCGGCCGTCGCCGACGGGGCGCTTCCGGTCGGGCACGACGCCGGGCTGCCGCTCACGTGGTTCGCGCTCGATGAGACCGCCGCCGCGCACGACGCCGTCGAGCAGGGTGCGCTCGGGAAGGTGCTGATCCGCGTCGCGGAGTGAGCCCGAGGGCGGCGTCCTCGAGGGGGCGCCGCCCTAACGGGTACGAGGCACGTACCGCGGGACCCAGCGGATGAAGCCGGCCGCACCCAGGACGGCGATGAGGCCCATCGCGCCGACACCGACCGACAACGATGCGACGGCGGTCAGGGCGGAGACGATCAACGGGGCCACAGCTCCGCCGGCATCCGTCAACGTCCTCCACGAACCCAGGAACGCTGCGGGGTCGCTGGGCGGAGCCACATCGGCGCCGAGAGTGAGCAGGATGCCGCTCGACAGGCCGTTGCCGACCCCCAGGACCGCGGCGAACATCGCGTACCACATGGCCGCCGACGACAGTTCGTGCGTGACCGACAGGGCGAAGAACCCCGCACCCATGAGGACCATGGCGGGAAGGGCCGCCCAGAGGCGCCCGAAGCGGTCCATCACCTGGCCGCTGGCGTAGAACAGGGCGAAATCGATCGCTCCCGAGACCCCGACGACCACCGCGATCGTTCCGGCATCCAATCCGAGCGAGACGCCCCACAGGGGCAGCACCACCTGACGAGCCGAGCGCACGGCCGACAGCGACGAGGCGGCGAGTCCCAGACGCGCGAGCACCCCGCGGTACCGCCACATCGTGCGGAACACGCCGACCCTCTCCACGGTCGGGATGGAGCCGGTGACGGGCTCGCCGGTGTCCTCTGCGTCGCGGGAGTCGCCCGCGTCTCGCCGGGTGGCAGACCCCGCCCCCACCGGGACGGCCTTCTCGGGGTCGGGACCGAAGAAAACCAGCAGGATCGTGGCGATCTGGCAGACAGCGAAGAAGACGATGGATGCCGTCTCGGTGCCGAGCACCGCCAAGAGGGCCGCCGAGATGAACGGACCGACGAACATGCCCAGGCGGAACGTGCCGCCCAGCAGCGACAGTGCCCGGGCGCGGAAGGTGAGCGGGACCCGCGTGGTCATGAACGAGTGGCGGGCCAAGGCGAAGGACGCGGCGCAGAAGCCGATGAGGAACACCGCCCCGGTGAAGAACGCCAACGACTGGGCGAGGACGATTCCCACCAGACCGGCCAGGACGACGATGCCGGCGACGCCCATCGTCACGCGCTCGCCGAAGCGGGCCACGGCCCACCCGGCGGGGATGTTGCCGCAGAGCTGCCCGACGACCAGCGCGGCGGCGACGAGAGCGGCCACCGCGACGTCGGCGCCGAGGCGGTCGGCGATGACGGGGATGAGGGGGATCACGGCGCCTTCGCCCACGGCGAAGAGCAGCGTGGGGCCGTAGATCATCGGTGCGAAGCGCACCAGCACGTTCCGGGGAGAGTCGGCTGTCACTGTCTCCACGATAGGCTTGATGCCAAATGCTCGAACTCGATTTGACCGCCGACATCCAGGCGCTGCGCTCGACCTTCGCCGATATCCAGGCCGTGGTCGACGTCGACGCACTCAAAGCCGACATCGATCGCCTGAGCGAAGAGGCCGGTGCTCCCGACCTCTGGGACGACGTCGAGAACGCTCAGAAGGTCACCAGCCGTCTCAGCCACCGCCAGGCGGAGCTCAAGCGCGTCTCGGAGATCGAGCAGCGGCTCGACGACCTCGAGGTGCTGGTGGGTCTCGCGATCGAGATGGACGACGAGGAGTCCGCCGACGAGGCTCGTCGCGAACTCGCCTCGCTGAAAGACGTGATCGGCCAGCTCGAGGTGCAGACGCTTCTCGACGGCGAGTACGACCCGCGTTCGGCGGTCGTCACGATCCGCTCGGGTGCCGGCGGCGACGACGCCACCGACTTCGCCGAGATGCTGCTGCGCATGTACCTGCGTTGGGCCGAGCGTCACAAGTACCCCGTCAAGGTCATGGACACCTCTTACGCCGAAGGCGCCGGCATCAAGTCGGCCACCTTCGAGGTCGACGTGCCCTACGCCTACGGCACGCTGTCGGTCGAGGCCGGCACGCACCGTCTCGCGCGCATCAGCCCCTTCGGTGGCGCCGACAAGCGCCAGACGAGCTTCGCCGCGGTCGAGGTCATCCCCGTGATGGAAGAAGCCGTCGAGGTCGAAGTCCCCGAGGGCGACATCCGCGTCGACGTCTTCCGCTCCTCGGGCCCGGGTGGTCAGTCGGTCAACACCACCGACTCCGCCGTGCGCATCACGCACCTTCCCACGGGCCTGGTCGTCTCGATGCAGAACGAGAAGTCGCAGATCCAGAACCGCGCGGCCGCCATGCGCGTGCTGCAGACCCGCCTGCTGTTGCTCAAGCGCGAAGAAGAGGCCGCGAAGAAGAAGGAGCTCGCCGGCACGATCACCGCGAGCTGGGGCGATCAGATGCGCTCCTACTTCCTCTACGGTCAGCAGCTCGTGAAAGACCTGCGCACCGGCTACGAGGTCGGAAACCCCGCGGTCGTCTTCGACGGCGACCTCGACGGTCTGATCGCGGCCGGCATCCGCTGGCGCAAGCGCAAGGACGACGACTGAGCTTTCCCCGCGGGGAAGAGAGCCCTATGGATGCCGCTGGCCCGGCATCCATAGGGCTCTCTCGGTTTCGCGACACGGCGCGTCCTCTCGGCCTGGTTCGGACCCGCGCTTAGGCTCATCGAGCCATGATCCGGTTCGAGAACGTCACCAAGCGGTATCGCGGCACCGCGAAGCCCGCCCTGAACGCCGTCGACTTCGAAGTGCAGCGGGGGGAGTTCGTCTTCCTCGTCGGCGCTTCGGGCTCCGGCAAGTCGTCGTGCCTGCAGCTCATCCTGCGCGCCGAGACCCCCAGCGACGGCCGCGTCGTCGTGCTCGGTCGCGACCTGCGCACGCTGTCGAACCGCAAGGTTCCCTACTTCCGCCGTCACATCGGTTCGGTGTTCCAGGACTTCCGGTTGCTGCCGAACAAGACGGTGCACCAGAACGTCGCCTTCACGCTGCAGGTGACCGGCGCCTCGCGCGGGTTCATCCAGCAGGCCGTGCCCGAGGTGCTGGCGCTCGTCGGCCTCGACGGCAAAGAGAAGCGTCTTCCGCACGAGCTGTCGGGTGGAGAACAGCAGCGCGTGGCGATCGCGCGCGCACTCGTCAACCGCCCGCAGGTGCTGCTCGCCGACGAGCCGACCGGAAACCTCGACCCCGGCACGTCGATCGACATCATGCGCCTGCTCGCGCGCATCAACGCCGGTGGCACGACCGTCGTCATGGCCACCCACGAGGCAGGCTTCGTCGACCAGATGCAGCGTCGCGTGATCGAGCTGCGCGGCGGTGAGATGGTGCGTGACGAACGTCACGGCGGCTACGGCGACACATCGAGCCTTCCGCGACTCGCGCCCGAGGTCGAGCGCGGTGCGGCGGCTGTGGCCGCTCTCACCGCCGTTCTCGAGGTGCAGCGCGAGGTCACCGGGCTCACGGGTCCGGTCGAGCCGTTGACGAAGCCGGCTGTCGCGGAGCCTGCTCCCGCGGCATCCGAGGCTCCCGCCCAGAACTCCGAGCCCGAGGCTCCCGTCGCCGCCGAGCCCCGTGAGCCTGGCACCAACACACGCTCCATCCCGGTCACCCGCCCCGACGTCGACGCTCTCGGTCTTGCCGACCGGCTCGGACTGGGCGAGAAGAAAGACCGCAACGACGAAGTGGGACCCACGTCATGAGGTTCGGGCTCATCCTCTCGGAGGCCTTCACCGGTCTTCGTCGCAACGCGTCGATGGTGATCTCGGTCATCCTCGTCACCTTCGTGTCGCTGACCTTCGTCGGGGCCGCGATGCTCATGCAGATGCAGATCGGCAAGATGCAGTCGTACTGGGCCGACCGCGCCCAGGTGGCGGTGTTCATGTGCGCGGCTTCATCGAACGCTCCGACCTGCGTGGCCGGTGAGCCGGCGACCCAGGACCAGATCGACGCCGTCAAGGCGACGCTCGACGGTCAGGCGCTCGCACCGCTGATCCGCGACTACACGTTCCAGACCAGCGACCAGGTCTTCGAGAACGCGAAGCAGCAGTTGCCCGAAGACATCGCCGGCGTCGTGACGGCGGATCAGTTCAACGCGACCTTCAGCATCAACCTGGTCGACCAGAGCCAGTCCGACGTCATCGCCGAGGCTTTCAGCGGGCAGAACGGTGTCGAAGCGGTCACCGATCAGCTGCAGTACCTCGAACCCCTTTTCCAAGCCCTCACCGTCGCGACCTACGTCGCGGTGGGGATCGCCGGGCTCATGCTGATCGCGGCCGTGCTGCTGATCGCCACGACCATCCGGCTCTCGGCGTTCGCGAGACGCAAGGAGCTCGGGATCATGCGTCTGGTGGGTGCGTCCAACCGTTTCATCCAGACGCCGTTCATCGTCGAGGGCGTGCTGGCCGCACTCATCGGTTCGGCGCTCGCGAGCGTGGCGGTGTGGGCGATCGTCGGCGTCGGGGTGAATCAGTACCTCAGAGACCGGATCGGCTTCATCACCTCGTGGGTGGACTTCGGCGACGTGGCGATCGTGATCCCGCTTCTGGTCGTGATCGGCATCGTGCTCGCGGCACTGAGTGCCAGCTTCGCCATCCGCCGCTGGCTGCGCGCCTAGCAGCTCGCGGTATCGCGCTCGGCCGGCATCCGGTGTGGGTAAACTGTAAGGCTCTGTGTGCCCATGATCATGAGGAGGTGGCACCATGCCTCGTGAGCAGGGTGAGAAGCTCATCGCGTCGAACAAGAAGGCGCGTCACGACTACGCCATCGAGAAGACGTACGAAGCCGGATTGGTGCTCACGGGCACCGAGGTGAAGTCGCTGCGGCAAGGACGCGCGAACCTCACCGACGGCTACGCCTACATCGACGGCGGCCAGGCCTTCCTCGACGCCGTCCACATCCCCGAGTACTCGCAGGGCCACTGGACGAACCACTCGGCCAAGCGCACGCGCAAGCTGCTGCTGCACAAGGAAGAGATCATCAAGCTCTCGCACGCGGTGTCGGCGGGCGGATACACGCTCGTTCCGCTGCGGCTGTACTTCCTCGACGGGCGCGCGAAAGTCGAGATCGCGGTCGCCAAGGGCAAGCGCGAGTTCGAGAAGCGTCAGACGATCCGCGAGCGCGAGGACAAGCGCGAGGCCGAGCGCGCGATGCGCACGAAGAACCGCCTGGGCGACTGACCTCTTCGCCTGCGGGGCGCGTCACTCGGCGCGGAAGCGCCCCTCGACCACCGAGGTGACGACGATCTCGGGCGGCTGCAGGCTGAACGACGGTCCGGTGGCGGACGCGGCCATCAGGCGCGCACCCATCGGAGCCGGAGTCTCGGGGTGGGCGGCGAGCAAGCCGGCATCCGCGATCTCGACGGCGGAGACGGATGCCAGCCCGAGAGCGTCCGCATACGCTGTCGCGCGCTCCACGGCGACGTGCACGGCGTCGGCGGCGACCTCTCGCTCGACCCGGGCGCGGGTGGTGGGGGACAGGCGCCACTCCACGGCGGTGACCTGCACGTCGTCGGATTCGGCGACATCGCCCAGCCACCACGACAGGGCTCCCGCGTCGGTGAAGGTGGCGGACAGCTCTACCGCGGCGTGATGGACGAGGGGGAGCTGCGCGCCTTCGTTGTTCCAGGGGCGGTCGGACCAGACGGACACACGGGCGCTCGACCACTCGGACACCTCGCCGGAGCGGAGGTGGGCGACCAGCCCGTCTTGCACGCTCGCGGCGCGCTCTTGAGCCCGCTCGACGACAGGACCGCGCACGGGGCCATCGGTCGAGACGGTCACCCGGACGGCGGCCTCTTCGGCGCGGACGCGGGCGTTGCTCTCGCCCCGGACGGTGATGACGACCTCACTCATGCGGTGAGCCTACGGGACGGGGGTGGGATCCCGTCGAGCGGGAATCACCCGGGCCCGGGATCCGTTATAGACTGTGATGCTCGGGTGCTTCGGTTCCCGAGGTGGCAATTCAACAGAGTGACAACGGCCGCTCCATCACGGAGTTCCCGGGGCTGATCGGTTTCGACAGCGCCTGCGAACCCGCGAGAAGCGGGCCGAGGATGTGGGGTTATCTCGTAAACGCTCCCTGCAAAACAATAAGTGCCAATGCTAAGCGCACTGACTTCGCCCTCGCTGCGTAAGCGAGCCCGATAGTCCGTCAGACCGTGTGTGACCCCGCCACGGAATCTGGCGTCATTTAGGGGTCTTGCTGTGTGACGGCGTCTGGACGTCACGCGGGACTTTTCCCAGGCTGGGCTTGTCGACTTAGGTGTCTGTGACAAAGGTCGGAGCCGAGCAGAACGTCTGCACAGACTGCGCCCGGAGAAAACGCGGAGACCCAGCGTTGGACGGGGGTTCGATTCCCCCCAGCTCCACGAGCCGTTGTCACGAAGAGGTTGTCACGAAGAGAAAGCCCCCGCTCCCGCCCGTTTCGGTGGGAGCGGGGGCTTTCTCGCGTTCGCTCAGCCCGCGGTGCGGGTGTGGATGTCGCTCTCGCCCGAAACGCCGTTGAGTTCGAGGTAGATGCGCCCCTCGGTGCGGGTGAGGGTGGCGGTGTTGCGGCGTTCGATGGCGTCGGCGAGCTTCTCGGCGAAGCCGGGCTCGAAGCTGTGCAGCAGCACCTCGTCGGCGCGGTGGATGCGCTTGCCGGCCCAGGGCGCTGCGACCTTGTCGGGGTCGCGGTGCGTGTAGACGGCGACCCTCTCGGCCTTCATGCTGCCGGTGTGCAGGCGGGCGGCATCCGGAGCCCCGACCTCGACCCAGGCGACGAGCGCACCGGTGAGATCGCGGACCATCACGGCGGGCTCGTCGGTGGCGGCGACACCCTCGCTGAAGCCGATGCCCTCCTCGTACTCGAGGCAGTACGCCAGCACGCGCGTCAGCATGTACGGAGCGGTCTCGGACGGATGCCGGGCGACGCGCAACGGCAGTTCGTCGTACACGCCGCGGTCGACGTCGGAAAGTTGCACCGTGAAGGTGTGAATGGTCGAGCCGATAGCCACGAGGATCGAGCCTACGTTGTCCCGCCCTTCTTGTCGGGCGGGATGGAACCCGTGGTCGTCGTGAACCGGCTAGCGTCGGGGCATGCCCGACCCGCGTAGCTCCCGCATCGACATCGGTTCGTTCCGCCTCGAGCCCGTGCCGGATTCGGCGCGCTGGCGGGCCGTGGCACGTGAAGACGGCGCCCCGATAGAAGGCGGATGGAGCGATTGGGTCGCTCTGGCCCACCGGGTGCTGCGAGCCGACGAGCTGTGGCGGGAGCGCGAAGCGCGCGGAGACGCGTGGGACGAGGGATTCGCGGCAGGACAGGATGCCGCGGCGGTGAACCCGTACCGATGATTCGGCGCGGGCGCACCCCTTACTGCGGCGTCTCGACGAGGAGCAGGCTCTGGCGGGTGTCGGCGAACTTCACCCAGCCGTCACCGAACAGGTAGGTCAAGCCGTAGCCGTCCGCACCGCGACCGCCGAGCCAGTCGGGATTCTCGGTGACGTAGTCTCCGGTGGCGTCGCGCTCGAGCTTCCAGCCCGAGGCGACGAGGTCTTTCTCCGCCCGCTGCGCGGTCGCATCGTCGATGGGGGCCCAGCCGAAGATCTGCACGCGGTCCGAGGCGACCTTCGCGTCGCCCCACTTGCACTGGATGCCCTCGTCGAGCGCGGTGGCCCCGATGCGGAACGGCTCCTCTTGGTACGTCCAGCCCAGACTCTTGAAGTCGTCTGCGGTGGACTTCGGGATGATGTTCTCGCACGTCGGATCGATCGGAGCCGTCGTCGGAGTCGCGCTGGCGGTCGAATCGGGAGCGGGTACGTCGGTCGCCGTGGCGCTGGCGGCGACGCTCGGCGCGGCGTCGGGCGTCGGGGTGCAGCCTGAGAGCGTGAGGGCCGCGACGAGGCCGGCGGCGGCAACGAGCGGGGTGCGCAACTGGATCATCGGGCGTCCTCCTCGTGCAGCAGGGCGAAGAAGTCGTCGTGCAGCAGACCGTTCGTCGCGAGCGAGGATCCCGCGTCGAGACGGTCGGTGCCGTCGAAAGCGGTGAAGCGACCTCCGGCCTCGCGGACGATCGGGGCGATCGCGGCGATGTCGTACTCTTTCACGCCGAACTCGGCGACGAGCTCAAGGCGACCCTCGGCGAGCCACATGTAGGGGAGGGCGTCGCCGTACGCGCGGTCGCGCCACACGGCCCTCGCGAGCTTCTCGAGGGTGGGGACGAGGTCGACGTCGTCCCACTGCTCGATGCTCTGGAAGCTGATGCTGGATGCCGAGACCTCATCGATCGCGGACACGGAGATGCGGCGGGTGTGTCCGTCGGCGGTGGCAGTCCAGGCGCCGTGTCCGACGGCGGCCCACCAGCGTCGGCCGATAGCGGGCTGGCTGACCACGCCGACCCGGGGGACGCCGTCCACCGTCAGCGCGATGAGAGTCGCCCACACGGGGATCCCCCGCATGTAGTTGTGCGTGCCGTCGATGGGGTCGATGACCCAGCGTCGGGAGGTGTCACCCGAGGTGCCGTACTCCTCACCGAGGACGGAGTCGCCGGGGCGCTCGGCATCCAGGATCTGACGGATGGCCCGCTCGGTGGCGAGGTCGGCCTCGGTGACGTGCGTGCGGTCGGGCTTCGTATCGATCCGCAGGTCAGCCGAGTCGAAGCGTTCCATCGTCACCGCATCGGCGGCATCGGCCAGACGAAGGGCGAGCGCGAGATCGTCGGTCAGGTCCGCGAGGGGCGCGGCGGGCTCTTCGATGGAGGACACGGCTCAAGGATAACGGGCGCTCCTGGCTCGATTTGGTGTGCTCGAGTCACGCCTGGTAATGTCATTCCTCGGCGCGGAGAGCGAAACTTCGGCCGAAAAGAACGCACCTCTAGCTCAATCGGCAGAGCAACTGACTCTTAATCAGTGGGTTCTGGGTTCAAGTCCCAGGGGGTGCACCAATAAAACGCCTCTCACCTGGTTTTTGCAAGTGAGAGGCGTTTTTGCGTTTGGCAGCCGAGTCAGGATCTGGTCAGGATGCGCCTGAGCTGGTCAGGATTCGCCCTGACTGGCGGTCCGCTTTCGGAGTGCCTTCTCGCGAGCTTTCGACATGCGTTCCGTGACCTCATCCATGCGATCCGGGAACAGCTTGGCGTAAGTGTTCAGGGTCTCCGTGGCGTCGGCGTGGCCGAGCATCCGTTGCACCATGAGGACGTCAGCGCCTGCCGCGATAGCGAGAGAGGCGGCGGTGTGTCGGAGACCCTTCGGAGTCAGGCCGTCCGGCGTTCCGGCCTCGGCGGTCACCTTGGACCACACCCTGTTCCTCCAGTTCGACACGCTCAGGTGTGTACCGGTCGATGACGGGAAGAGGGGAGCGCTGGCGGCACGACCACGTACGAGGGCGCGGAGGTCGTCGACTAGGTGCGGAGGAATTGGAACCTCCCGCGTGCCCGCGGTGGTCTTCGCTCGACGCCCGACGAGCGGGCGTCCGTTTATGTCCGTGGTGAAGGTCGCCGTGACGGAGATGCGGCGCCGTTTGAGGTCGACGGCGCCGACGGTCAAAGCGGCTACCTCGCCAATGCGGAGGCCGATATTCCCCATCGCCGCGATCATGAGTGCGTCGGCGGGAGTGGCCATATGTCTCGTGGTCCACACGAGGTGGTCGAGCTGCGCGTGCGTAAGGAAGATGACGGGGTCCGACTCGACGCGCGGCGTCTCGACTCCCTCGGCCGGGTTGCGCCTGATCCATCCCTCGGAAACCGCAAACCGTAGGCCCGCGATGAACGGCACGAGCACGCCGTCGATGGTTGCGGGGGCGAGGCCGCCGGAGTGCGCCTTCATGCCATTTCTGCGGGGCGCAGAGCCGTTTTGGAGCGCAGAGACCCACTGGTCGACGTCGGTGCGTTTGACGGCGCTGAGGCGGGTGTTGCCCCATCGCGGGATGACGTAGTTGTTCACCGCGTTGTTGTACTTCGCCATGGTCGCGTCGCCTGGCTCTTTCTTCGAGCTGATCCACGCGGTGACGGCGTCGGCGACGGTGAGGGCCGCGGTCTCGGCCGAGACGTAGGTGTCATCGCGGAGAGAGTTCTCGATTTTGGCTCGGTGTGCCTCGGCGTCGGGCTTTTTGTCGAATGACTTGGACACCTCTCGCCGGGTATCGGGGTTGATGTGCACCACACGCCAGCGCAGACCAGCCCCCGTACGGGCGCCCTTCCATCGATCGATGATCCATGCTTTGGAAAACGTTCCCCCGAAGTCTTGAAGGTCGCCGGGTCATCGGCGTAGAGAAGATATGACTGTCACGGACCTTAACAACACATCTCGCCTTCTCACGCCCAGGGAGGTCGCGGCGTGGCTCGGTCGCTCCGTGCCCGCGCTATCTCAGATGCGCTATCGGGGCACCGGCCCGCGCTTCATCCGTGCCGGTGGCCGAGTCCGATATCGAGTTTGTGATGTAGAGGCGTGGCTAACGGCTGGGGAGAGGAGCGCGACCTGAGGACGACGCAATCTAACGAGCCGATGGCGTTGGACGTGTTCGTGCGCTGCTAAGTATTAGCGAGAGATCTGCGGGGCGCAGTGGACTGATCTGGGCGCCCAGAAATTATCGCACCGGCGGAGGCTAAACCCAGCCGTTCAACCGCGTTGGCTGGTCGGCGCGCCATGCCCACAAGCTTGTGGGCGCTGCCACACTGTGAGACATGACCATCCAGTACCGCTTTTCCTCGATCTTGTCGACAGGTGGGGAGCGGATCGCGCTCGCGCCCTCGGGGGTTACTTGCGTTGTAGGCGGCAACAACGTGGGCAAGTCTCAATTGCTCCGTGAGCTACGAGACCTCGCTTACGAGGAGCCAACGAACGGGCGTGTAGTCGCAGAAAAGGTGGAAGCCTCTGTTCCGGAAGGCTCAAAGGATGAGTCCCTGGACTGGCTGCGCCGCCACGCGGTTCGCTACGATCTCAAACCGGGCGAGAACGAACACTTCGCAATGCGGATAGGCGATCACGGCATTACCCTCGAAGGTTTTCACTTCTGGGTAAATGCTGGGAGCGAGCAATTGCACATGGGCAATATCGCACCATTCTTTGTCGAATACGCCCCGGCGGGCACTCTCAGTCAGTACGCCGCCGGGTTTATCGACCCGAGTGCGCGGGAATCGAATTACGCGTTGCTGAAGTTGCGCGCTTCAGGTGAGTTGGAACGCGAACTGTCGGCCCTAATCGCGGAGGCTTTCGGTGAAAACTTGATTATGGACCGATTGGATGTCCAGACCCGTCTGCGAGTGGGTAGTATCAATGTTCCGGTGCCGCCATTCGACAGCCCCACGCAAGCCTACGCAGACGCTTTAAGCGAACTGCCGACGCTAGATGTGCAAGGTGACGGGTTTCGCAGTTTCGTTGGTATCGCCAGCCTTGTGCTGACTCACAGGTTTGACGTTCTTCTCGTCGATGAGCCGGAAGCGTTCCTGCACCCAGGGCAATGTCGAGTACTCGGCAGGTGGCTGGCATCGCAGGCTGCTTCTAAGAACATGCAGTTGATCGTCTCAACCCATGATCGGGATTTTGTCCTCGGCTTGCTTTCTGTGGCTGACACTGCACCGGTGAATCTCCTGCGTCTAACGCGTTCGTCGAATAAGACCCATTTCACTCAGATATCCCCCGATATGGTCTCAGATGTCTGGTCGACGCCCGTGCTCCGTTACTCCAATGTCTTGCAGGGCCTGTTTCATCGCAAGGTGGTGGTCTGCGAATCTGACGCCGATTGCCGGTTCTATTCGGCCGCGCTCGACGATCTCGCAATGAAGCGAAATAGGCGCGCGGTGGCAGACGATACGTTGTTCGTGCCAGCATCAGGGAAGGCGGGTATACCGAGCGTTCTCAAAGCTGTCGCGAGTCTCGGGGTCGAAGCCTGGGCATTCCCCGATTTCGACGTATTGCAGAAAAAGGCGGAGCTAAGGAACATTGTGGAGGCAATGGGGTCGTCTTGGGATGCGCATTTAGATGAGCTGTACACCGAGACGGTGCGGCAGGCAAACCAGGATAAAATGTGGGGTCAGCTGAAGGTCTCAGGACTCCAAGCACTTCCGGCAGGCAGCGTGTACATGTCCGCAAGAGAATTGCTCAAGCGGCTGACATCGATTCGTATCCACCTAGTGCCGTCCGGAGAGATGGAGTCTTTCGCGAAGCATTTGAGCGGGCACAGCACGCAATGGGTGTCCGCAGCCTTGCATGAGCGTGTTCATGAGAGTGAGGCTGTGGCGCGATTCGTCGCCCCCGTTTTATCGGATTGACTGGGATCGTCGCGAGCGCGGACGGTCTACTTGCCCGCGGGTGCCTTCGTGGTCCTGTAGACGGTCGCGATGCTCACGCCGAGGGTCTTTGCGATGTCGGGCACGCTCTCGCCAGAGTCGCGGAGGGTCTGCGCCGTGCGGGCCTGCTTGCTGTCGATCGCCTTGGGGCGGCCCCCGGTGCGACCCTGCGCCTTCGCTGCTGCGAGTCCGGCGACGGTGCGCTCGGCGATGATGTTGCGTTCCATCTCCGCGAAGATCGAAGCCATTTGCAACATGGCCCTCCCCATGGGGGTGGCGCTATTCAGACCGTCCGAGACCGATTCAATGTTGATCCCGCGTTCCGTAAGGTCGGCGAGGAGCTGCGCGATGTGAAGCGAGCTGCGCCCGAGGCGATCGAGGCGGTAGACGACGATCGTCACCTCGTGCCCGGCCTCTCGCTCGGCGTAGGCGTCGGCGAGCATCGCGTCGAGTCCGGGGCGCGAGGTCTTCGTGCCGCTCACGCC
This sequence comes from Microbacterium sp. SL75, assembly GCF_026625865.1. Classification (NCBI taxonomy): domain Bacteria; kingdom Bacillati; phylum Actinomycetota; class Actinomycetes; order Micrococcales; family Microbacteriaceae; genus Microbacterium; species Microbacterium sp. SL75. The sequence continues at coordinate 2,813,005 of NZ_CP113067.1, forward strand.
GTGATCCGAGTACCGGTTACGGCGAAGCACCTTCGCGCCGTCGAGGGCGTCGAGCTGGAGCTGCTCATCCTGAGCCGAGGTCGACACACGGGTGTAACCGAGGCGGATGCTCTGCGAGGTCGTCATGCGTCAAGCCTCTCATAGACTCACACGTTTTTTCGACTCGATTCGGTCTGAGTTCTGATACAGCCTCTCGGGTGAGTCCAGGCGCGGAATCACGCGGACCCGTTCTCACTGCCGGGTCTCTCACGCCAGCATCGTTTTTGAGAGGCGATCCGCTATCGAGGTTCGGAGCGAATCAATCGGCCCGGGAAAGGGTGGTCGGGGCGCTACCACGGCGGATACGGCCAGCGACGACACCCGAGATCGGCCCCGTCTGCGACGACATCGCGACGGCCTCGCACTGCGTGAAGACCTTGCACGTCGCACAGATCACGGCCAACGGCTCCAGCTCGGCATTCTCCTCCGTGAACCGCGGATCGCCCGCGCACGCCGGGTCAGCGCTGAGCATTGCGCGCCGTAGCGCTGCGTATGCTTCAGCGGCGGTCTGGGGTCGCCGGGAGCGCGTCATCCGTCGCTCAGCGAGTCGCCCAGCTTTGCCAGTCGATCGACCTCAGTGTTGCCGCCGGTGCCGTTGTCGTCCATGCTCGCGGACAGGGCGACGAGGCGGGCGATCTCACGGTCTCCGCCTGCTGTCGCTCGCGTGGCATGAAAGGTGTTGTCGAGGTTGCCGTCGATCGAGTTACTGAGCTGCACGACGGTACCCGCGGCGGCGGCCTTTGCCGTCCCGACCCCGAGGCCGCCAAAGTGATTGGTTCGAATTTCGTCGAGCTGGTCGGCAGTCCAGCCGACTACCTCGGTAATCCCATGGCGGCTGTCAGCGAGGACATGCACGGCCTTACCCTCACGGTCGGTCACGAATAGGACCGGCACACCGTCAATCTCGGCGGGTACTGCCTCCAGCCGCGTGCGGATGCGGACCACGAGGGTGCCGACCGCGTAAGCGGAGGAGTCGCTGGTGGAGGGGGCGAGGATGGTCGGCGGGATCGTCCGGAGGCCGTCCGGCGTGCCCGTCGGCTGGCGGCTCACCAGGTGGCCGGGGAGATGGATAGTCATCGTGTGTCCGATCGGGGTTGAGGTGGGAATCAGCCGGTGAGGCCGAACCGCTCGCGACGGATGCGAGCGGCGATGTCGAGAGGCACGAGCAACTCGCGTACGCGCCCCTGGCGAGCGATGAGGACGTGCACGCGGTTCGCGGTCCCGAGCACATACAGAACGCCTCTGCCGGGCGATACACGGACCTTGGACGGGAGCGCCCACGGTCCGGCGCCGTCGATGTGAACAGCAATCGATCCAGCCTTGCTGCTGCCGACGGTCGGCTCGACGAGCTGCGTCTCGTCGTCGAAGCGGATGCGCGCGAACTCCTCGCGAGCGTCGTCCATGAGATTGCCCATATTGCGTATCCGTTCACGAGAAGGTGAGGGGTCCCGCCCCCAACTTCGCGATGTCCTCAAAGTTGGGGGCGGGGGGCTGGGATCTGTCATCGGGTCCCCCAGCGTGCCCGAGGCCGCGCAACCATGCCCTAGTCGCGCGACCGCGGGGGTCTATCGGGTCGGAGGGTCGCCGCCGAGGAGCCGGGCCAGGTCGTCGAGCGACATAACTACGAGCGCGTCACCAACGCGTCGAGCGGCCCTCCACTGCACGAACGCGGCGAGCTTGCGGCCCGTGATGTCAGCGCCGACGCGAGCGCGGTCAAGGTCGTCCCAGGGTCTGAACGACTGCCGCGCCGTGACACCGATCCACAGGTCGTCGAGGCCGCGCACATCGCCGTCGTGGGCGTGCTCCAGGTCGGCGGCGAGTGCATCCGAGAGCTTGGCGCGGGGAGCAACGTAGGGCCGCGGGGATGCGGGCAAGCCAGAGTTGGCGAGGTGCGCGCTCACGAGCTGCGTGACGGCGTTGTGTACGCCACGGTTGGTGTTGCCAAGCGCGGTCATCGACGGACCGCCGCGTCGCCGTCGTCGCCCGAATAAGTGACCGTGCCAACATGCGGATTCCACGGGGCGCCGAACCGATCCTGGACGGCCTTGATAGCCGCCTGGCGCTCATATGCGTCGCCAATTGCCCCGGCGGCCAACATCGCGTTCTCGCGGGCAAGCGCCCAGTCGCGGTCGCCGACTACCCAGCTTTCCATTCCGGCGGGACGGGGACCCGGTGCGACCACGACGCGGCCGTATCGACGACGCTGCTCGTCAGCGTCGTAAACGAGACCCAACCATCCCGGTTCCCCGAAACGATTGCGGGCGGCGTCACGGTGACGCTCGGTGATCACAAGCTCATCCCCGCGCGTCATCTGAAGGTTGCCGGGACCGCCCCACAGTTCATCCGGAAGTGACTGCGGCACGCTGAAGCCGGACGCCAGAAAGTGCACACGCTCTCCCACCTCTGCGACGCGCGGCCCCTCCGTGGTCGAGGTGGTCTCAGCGGCGGCCTTCCGTGCTGCGAGAGCGGCGGCCTCGGCGCGGGCCGCCTCCAGGCGCTGCTGCGCGGGCGTGAGTGCTGTCGTGTCGGTCACGGGGAAACCTCCAGGGTCGTCGTGTCGGGGATTGAGTCGAGAAGATCGTCGGCAAGGTCATCGCGGTCACGCTGCTGTAGGTCTGCCGCGATGAGTTCTGCCAGCTCGGGATGCTGCTGTGCCACGGCGAGCGCGCTTCGGGCGAGCACGGCTACGCCGTCGCGCATGAATGCATCGTGCTCCGTCTCGACACCGGCGCCCCCGAGGGCAAGGAGAGCACGTAACTCGCTATCCCCGGCTGCGAGCACTCCGCGCCGGTCGCGCGCCTCCTGCGCCTCCAGAGCGGTCTCACGGGCGCGGCGGGCAATGTCGACGATGCGTGCGCTGATGCTGGTGGCGTCCAGGCCGTGCGCTCGTGCAACCTCTTCGGCAATGGCCGCGGGCAAGTGACCGCCAGCTACATGGCGACGGATGCTGTCGCGGCTCGGCATCGCAGGATTGCGCGCAATGCGCGAAAGCGAGTGACCGGCGAGGAGCTGCGTTTCGAGGTGTGCCCGGCGATCAGGGTCGAGAGCGCACGCCTCGCACCGACGCCCTCTGCGGGCGGGTGCTGCTGCTGGTGCGGTCATGTCGGTTCCCTCTAAAGGAACATGTCGGCATCCGCGCTGCGATCGCTCATCGCGGCGGAAAGTCGGGCGTGTTGTGGGTGTCAGGCGCGCATCACTGGTGCGAGTCCAGGGCGGAGGTCCGGAAGGTGGCGACGACGGCGCTTCGTGGTGCTGAGCGAGGTTCCGAGGATGTCAGCCTGCTCGGCTGCGGTCGTAACGCCGAGCGCGATGAGAAGGCTCAACCGGTTGAAGTCGGCGGGGTCGATGCCTGTCACATGCTGATTGCGAGGCTTAGGAGCTGTGGGGGATGGTGCCGTTGTCGGCGAGGAGACCCACGAGCTGCGGAGCCGGGCGTGGGGGTGAGCGAGGCGCCAGCCGTCCCACTCGATCCAGTCGTCCACGGCGTCGGCGTCGCCCTGGGCGGCGCGGTCGATGAGGTCGCGCAGGGAGCGTTCACCGGTACCGAGCCGAGGTTTTGTGATGTAGGTGAGGGCGGAGTCCGTCCGACTGATCTGGTTGTGCGTGGAAGGCGTCAGGTCGTGTTGACGGCAGGCGTCATCCCACGCGTCGAGAAGGCGGTGAGTCTCGTCATCCAGGGTGCGGTCGAGGGGGATGACGATGACGTGATCGTGCCAATTCCAGCGGGCGCCCACGCGAGTGACCTCGGTGCTGCGGTGGTACCCCTTCGCCGTGTGCCTCAGTCTCGCTATTTCGAGAAACGTCCTCCGCACCCGATCAAGGTCGCGTCGTCCTCCATCGAGGTCGGCGTTCAGCTCGACCGACAGGCGCAGGCTCACGCACCAAGGGAACCGAGCAAACCGTGCCAGCGCGTCAGTCTGTGCTCTCAGCGCTACGCGCTCACCGCACGAGTGACAATCGGCCACGTTGCACATCCAGCCCACGGTGCAGTTCTGGATGCTTTTCCTGGCGGAGAACACCTTGGTGAAGAGTGCCCCCGGGGAGGGGGGTGTCACAGGGGCTGAAGACTCACAAGAGAAGTCATGGTGTATGGCGTCTCGGCCGGAGCCGAGAGGCACGCGCCGAGGGGGGCATGCGGTGGGTGCGTTCGGTAGGCTAGACACGAGCTGCTAACTCTTGAACCGCTCTCCGATTGGCGTCGGGGGGCGGTTCTTTTTGCCCCGGCGGTGTTCACCTGAAGATGTCGACGCGTGTCGTCTGCGTCGCGCACCTGGCCCGCTGGGAGACTCCGCCTATGGACTTTCCCCTGTGGGTACAGATAGTCGCTCTGGCAGTGCCTGCCGCGGTGAGCATCTTCTCCGCGCTGTGGGCGACACGCTCCGCGCGGAAAGCTCAGAGAGCTGAGCACGAGGCCGCTCGACTCAGAGCGCTCGAAGATCGCGTCGCCGAGAGAAAGTACGAGCTGTATCAGCCGTTTTTGCAGACTTTGGGTGACATGCTCACCCCGTTTCGGAAGGATGCCGCCAGCGATCGTCTAGAAGCCGTGATGGCTGACTTCTCGTCATTCGTCGCCATTTGGGGTTCTGACGAGGCTGTCGAGACGTTCTACCGATTCAGGGTGGGGTCGGTTGCGTCACCCCCGACTCTCGTCACTATGCGTCTCATGGCCGATTTCCTAATCGCGGTCCGAAGAGACATCGCATGGCCCGTGACCGAGATCACAGGCCTCCATGTCATCGGTATGCGCATCAATGACCTGCCCGAGCATCCCGAGATGAAGCGCGCCCTGGAGCAACCACTCGCCGAGTTGTTCGAGGCAGAGGGCTGGACGCCGCCTTTCGAGCTGCCTTCGGACGGCCGCCCAGTCAGGATTTAGTCAGGATGCGTCCGAGTTTGGGCGTGACGCGACGTGACGAGTTGAAGCTCCGAAAGACCGGATTACCTGGGTTTTGCACAGCTCTCCACAAACGCTTGACAACGTCGCATAACGGTAAAAAACGGCCCTGAGCCAACAGTGGGTTCTGGGTTCAAGTCCCAGGGGGTGCACCAAACAGAGAGGCCCGGCAAGCCGGGCCTTTCTGCGTCTGGCCTAACTACTCTGGGCACGCCGGAAGGCACGAGAGACGGCGTCGTGCCCTGAACGTGCCCAAGCCAATGCAGGCTGGTGCGGTCTCGCGCCCATTAAGCGGGCGGCTCTCCGAAGCCATCCCACGCGGGGGAGGGCGATGAGAGCTGGGGGAAAGCGCTCGAGAAGAGCTGCATCATGTCCGTGTATAGGGCGCTGTCCCCGGCGGCCATGAGGCGCAGAAGAGAGGGATGGAAGCGGGTCTGCTCTGCGTTGACGCGGCCGTACGCGACGGTCTCGCCCGAGCGGAGGTTCGTCAGCACCCGTACCGAGTAGAGGCCCGCGAACCACTCCGCGATGTTCCAGCGGAATTAGTCGGCGAGGAAGGGTAGCCCGGCTGTGCTCGGCACAGGCTTCGCCATGATGCGGGTTTAGAGCGCCGTCCACTCGGGGCGGTTGGTGATGCTCGGCTGCAGCTCCGCGTCGGCTGCCGTTCTTTAGATGCCATCGGTGACCCATCGGCCTTCCGCGTCGATGTAGTGGCCGAACTCATGGAGGAAGATGCAGCTGACGGTGTCGATTCCGTCGCTTAGGTTGGTCACGCGCTGCACCCAGTCGGCGGCGCTCGCGAGCAGAATTGTCCGCCAAGGGGGCATCCTCGGGCTCGCGCTGGGGTAGAAGATGACGTACAGGCTCGCGTTCAAGCCCGCCGCGCAAGAGTTCTGCTTTCGGAAGGCGGCGTTGGGGCTGACGAGGAAACTGTGCGGCTCGTACGTCTCGGACTGGGGCGCACCGAGCCAGGCGTTCGGAGTAGCGCTCCAGGGCAAGGGGTGGGCGGCTTTGCCGACGTGAGCCTGCGGCACCATCGCGAGCGAGCGCTCGAGAAGCGTCCCGATGGAGGTGCTGAGGCTGTTCGCGATGTAGCCGGCGATCTTGCCGTCCCGGTAGTTGGACAGGGACAGGGGTCGGTAAGCGGGGGTTTGCACGGGCCCGGCGGAGATCATCGCCACCACGCGGTGAGGCTTATGCCGCGGAGAGGCGTGCTGGGGACGGAGGTGACGGCAATTCAGAGCTGTGCGCCGGCGGCGATCGCGGAAGCGCTCAGCGCGAGGTCGCTGGCGGTCACGGCGCCCGCCTCGCACACTCCGCCGGTGGGCGACTTTCCGGCGGTTCTGTGTGGTACCGGCCTTAGACGTCTGACCCTCGTACGCGTTTGCGCGCTAATCGAGAGCTTTCTCGCCCGGTTCCATACACCGTTCGGTGAACTGCTGTACGCGGGGGTGCTGGGCCGTTCCGGCCGACGTCGGTCAGGAAGGAGCCGCGGGGCTACGCCCCGAGCGGGGCCGCCTTGGGCTGTAGCGCCCTCGGACGTGGATCGCCCCGGTCTGCTGAGAGAGGAGGCAGCGGGCCGGAGGCGTGGGCCGGAGTCTAAGCCCGACGTTGGGTCGCATGGCGTTCGCGGCTCGGTCGGCTTACGCGGATTGTTATTCGAAATTGTCTTTTGCGTGTAAGGAATTGCGAAAGCTGACAAAACTAAATTCATGTGACTGCGTGATATGCACAGACGCTTTCGTGTTGTTACTGTTCTCGCGAAAAGCAGTTCCTACTCACGAAGGGGTTTGCAATGTCGGCAAAGCGGAGAATTGGTGCGCTCGCGGGTAAGGCGGCGGCAGTCGCGGTCGCAGCGGGGATGCTCGTAGGGCTGGGTGCCTCGGGCGCGCAGGCAGCGGTGTACAAGAGCTACGGCGAGGAAACTTGCCCTCGCGGATACAAAGTCTTGGTGCGTGTGGAGCTGGACTCGGTGGGCGATGTAGTCTATCGCCGCAGCGGAAGCAACAGTACGGAGTATCTCAGCAAGCGCGGCATAACCCATGTCTACTACTACGAGCCCGTTCCCTCTGGGTACCCGGTTAAGTGGAGCGTGGAGGGCTCGAAGGGCATCCGCACGGTGAGTGATGGGTGCTACAATCCGAACACCGCGCGCACGCCCGCGTCTTAGGATCGGTCGCATGGACGAGCTCGAGAACCTCCAAGACCGGCGCGCGTTGCTTGTGGTGCTGCTTCGCGCGGCGGAAGCCCCGGACGCCGTGATGCGGGCGGTTCAGCGGGCGTCGGGCGGACGCGACACCGTGTTGCAGGAGATCGCGCGGGAGCTCGAGGTGAACGAGTTCTGGGCAGAGGCGATTGCGGAGTTGCCTGTCTCGCGCTTCTCGACGGCGAGCGTTTTGTCGCTGCGTCAGGAGCTAGCGGAACTCGAGGCGCGCATCCGCACAATGCAGGCGAGCTGATCCGGCCGCTCGAGTCGGAGGCGTAGTGGAGGGCCCCAGGTGCGTTCGGTAGGACGCGATCCTGGGGCCTTCTTCCGTTTGGCGCGCGACGGTGCGAGATCAGTGGAAGAAGACGGCGAAGAGGACGGCGCCTACGGCGAGGATGCCGCCGATGAAGATCATGGGCAGGAGGATGCCCCACGCGTCGTCGCGGGGTGAGTTCTCGGTCGTGGCCCGACGGCAGTGACGGCACCGCGCGCGTTGACTGCGAGCGCCTTCTGCGCGTCCGTGACCTCCTTGAGCGCGGCCTTCCACGCGGCGCCCGCGTCCTTCGCTCCGCCAGCGAGCTTGGCGCCCGCGTTCTTGCCGAGCCCGCCGAGCTTCTCGAGCTCGTTCTCCATCTTGACGATCGAGTCGGTGGCCTTCTCCAGCTCGCCGCGGAGATCCTGATTAATGTTCTCGCCGAGGCGCTCGACGTCGCCGCGTGCTCGCTGCGCGCCCTCGAGGACGACCTTGAGCCGAAGCCGCACGTCCTGATTCAGTCCCTCGACCACGGGCGCGGAGCCTAGGGGTGCCGCTCCTCGGTCATCGCTTCGCGGCGCTTAGCTGGGGTAGGGCCCGGGGGTGTCGCTCACGCGGCTACTCCTCCAGGAAGCACATGGCAATGCCGGGCGAGATGAGCAGACGTTCCTCGGCGACACCGCCCTGGCCGTTGTCGTGCTGCATCGAGAACCAGACCCACCCGTGATTTGCCTCAGCCTGCGCCAGAGCTTGTTCGAGCTGATCGGTGAGCTGGTCCACCGCTTTCATACTCAGCCCGGTGCCTAGCTGCTTCTCGCCATAGTGAAAGCTTCAAATCATGGCCACAAGGTATCGGGGGGGGGGGGGGGGGGGGGCAGCGTCGTTCCGGTCGTGCCTCGCCGTGGGACGACCGCGCTGGGGTGCTCTCGGCCCAGTCCAATTGCAGAACGCGCGCGCTCAGCAGGCACACCGCAGGCACACGACGCATTACAAGACGCGGACAGAGGAGGCCAAAGACAGCGCCCGCTGCCACCGTTCTCGTGCCGATTGGGGCGGCGGCAACGGACACTATCGGATAGGTGAGGATGGGCCGGTCCCTTTGACTCTTAATTGCTGGGTTGTGGGTTCGAGTTCCAGGGGTGCACCATCAAACCCCTCCTCACCAGGCGCCGCTGGTATTGGGGCGGTTCGTCGTTCTGCGGATGCAAGATCACTTCAGAAGCGAGCGGTCGAATCGAGTCGGCCAAGCAAGCGCTGCACCCCTGATGACGACTACCCAGCCCAGGAAGAACGCGGCCAACCCTCCGACGAGCGTGAGCGCGGGCCAGAAGAAGTGATAGGCCGGTATCGGCTTCGGAGTGGCTTCGGTGAAGATGGGCACGTAGCTGAACCATGCCCCGAACACCTGGACACCCATGCCGATGATCTGAGTCCCCTTGATCACGGTGAGCACCGTGCCCCCCACGAGAAGGGCTGCGCCGCCGATCAGGAGGCCGGTAATAGCCAAGCCGCGCTGCCCAGCCTTCATATGCCCCCCAATGGAATCGTGCGGCGATTCTGGCACGCGCCGCATGCGTGATCGCGTACGCGACGTGCGAAGAACCGTGAAGACGGTGTGGCGCCCTCGCGCCTCAGTTCTCGGCGGGGGTCTCATTCGCCTTGGCACGCGCCCATGCGTCAGTCGGCGCGTTGCTCCGTCTGTTCCGCGATGGGCGCGATCTCGTGCGGCTGCCATCCGTACTCGTAGGGCAGATACGTCGTGAGCACCTGCATCGGTGACGAGAGGGTCGTAGAGATGCCGTGGCGCGCGTTCCGGGCGTCGGGGTCTCGATCGCGGACGGCGGCCTGAAGTTCGGACACGAGTTCTCGGGCGCGCAGGATCCCGTAGGCGTCGACCACGAGACGCCAGTCCGCGATGGTCAAGGTCGTCCATGCTCGTGAGGCGGCGGTGGTCTCTCGGGCGACGGGCAGGAAAAGCAGGAGAATCGCGGCGGCGACGCATGCGTTGGCGAGGAGTGCCGCAGCCAAGGTGCTCACACCGAACGGCGCCGCGCCGAAGGCGGCGTCAGGTCCGCTCGTCAGATACGCCAGTGCCCGCGTCGCGCAGTGGAGTGCGTAGAAGGCTGTCGCGACCGCGATGACGATCCGAGGGGGCCGGGGTAGGACGGTGTTGCGCAGCGCCAGCAACGCGCAGGCCCCGCACGTGAGGGTCAGCGTGCACAGCAGCACGATGCGGGCTGCGTCCGGTGGCAGCAACACCGAACTCGTGGCGACCGTCAGCCCCGCGACGAGTGTTGCGCCCGCTGCGGAGCGTGCGAGACGCTGCCGCGCCATGGTCATTGCGACGCACATGAGGCCGATGGACAGAACGAACGCGGTGTCGGCGGGGAAGGTGGCGGAGACGACGTTCACATCGCGGTCTCCGATGAGACGCATGACGGCCGACCCGACGGACAGCGTCGCGGCCGCGGCGGTGATTCTCAACGCCGCGGCGCGGGGATCCAGGGGGCGGGGTCGGGCGAAGGCGTAGGCAGCGACGACGATGGCGACAGCGACAGAGACGACGACGACGCCCACCGACAGCAGCAGCATGATTTCCCGTGACCCCCGGCTGGGAACGCTACTGCGGGATTCTGTGCCGTTCAAATCAAGCACTGTGCGCCCGCGCAATCCTCCTGCACGGGGTTCCGGGGCCCGGCAGGATGGAGCGATGCGCTGCACGCGGCGCACGACGAACCCGGGAGGTTCCCATGGCCGACGACGAGATGTGGGATGTCACCGACATCCAAGGCACCCCGACGGGAACGCTGCACCGACGCGGTGACGGCCCCGTGCCGGCGGGGTCATTCCACATCGTGGCATCCGTGTGCCTGGTGTCGTCGAGTGGGCGGGTCTTGATGAGTCTGCGGGCTGCGGGTAAGGACTACCCGTTGGCGTGGGAGTTCCCCGCCGGCAGCGCGTTGCGCGGAGAGACCAGCCGTACGGGCGCGGTGCGCGAGCTCGCCGAGGAGACCGGGATGGTGCTGACTCCCGACGATCTCGTGCTCGTCGGACGCGTCGTGGAAGAGAGCGCCCTGTTCGACCTGTGGGTGGCTCGCATCGAGGGCGAGCCGGTGCCCGTGCCCGACCCGGAGGAGGTTCAGGATGCCGAGTGGGTCACCCTCGACGTCGTGCACCAGCGGTGGCAGGACGGTGTTTTCGCGACACCCTGGAACGCCCGGTTCGATCAGCTGTGGGAGACGCTGGGTCAACGGGTCGCAGAGATGCACGTCACCGCCGACGGCGTCTAGAACGGCATCGGGCAAACCTCTTCCCAGGACGCCCACGAAGCATCCCCTCCGCGGCGATTCGCCGGACGGAGGGGATGTTCGTGGCGACGAATCCGCCGAGGGTGTCGAACGTCCGCGTCACTGCTCCGGCGGGAAGGAGCCCGCCCAGCCGCTGAGAGATGCGGTCGACGGCGGTGCCGCCCTCGAGCATGACGATGTAGTCGTCCTCTGATTCGGGCGCGGCAACCGCTGCCGGGGCGAGGCACAGAGCGGTCAGCGCTCCGGCGACGGTGACGACGGCGGAGGCGATGGTCCGACGCGTTCGGGTAGGGGTCGTCGATGACATGGGGATCCTCTCTCGCCCGGCGAGGCGGGCAGGCTCGGCGTCGACCGGGGGAGCGACGCTGACTCCGGGGGAAGTCATGCACCGAAGGTACGGTCCCGGGTGACCGATCGGGGAGGATCTGGGGGAGATTTAACGTTTCCGAAACGGGACAACGTCTTCGTTAAACGTCGTCCCGAGGAGACGGGCGAGCAGCCGACGGTCGCGCGCGGTCGGGGTCCGCCGACCGGGATGCACGGAGGGGCCGTACCTTGCGGTCGGCCCCTCCGTGTCGGGTTTTGCTGCTCGACGTCAGGCTGCGTCTCCGATGAGAACGGCGGCGCCCTCGTCAGCGGCATCCGGGTGCGATCCATCGACGTGTGCGAGAAGACGCCGTCCGAAGAAGATGCACGCGGCCGAGATCACGACCGACACCGCGGCCATGACGTAGGGCACTCCGGCGCCGTAGGCGTGCCACAGCAGCGCAGCGAGCGGCGGGGCGACCGCGCCACCCAGGAAGCGCACCGCGGAGTACGCCGACGACGCCACCGATCGCGGCAGGTCGGTCGCTTCCATCACGGCTTCGGTGAGCGCGGTGTTGACGACACCGAGCACCAAACCGCCCACGATGATGCAGACGACCAGCGCCACGGCCGACGACACGATGAACGCCGCGACCAGCAGGTCGAGGGCCAGCAGGGGCAGCGCGATCAGCAGCACCGTCGTCAGGCGCAAGCGACGCAGCAGCAGGGGAGCGACCCACACACTCGTGATCGCAAGTCCCAGGCCCCAGCCGAAGAAGGTCAGGCCGATGCCCATCGCCCCGAAGCCGAGAGGGAAGGGCGAGAACGCCAGCAGCGTGAAGAATCCGATGTTGTAGAACAGCGCGGTCGCGGCGAGGATCGCCAGCGCCGGACGGCCCAGGGCTCGGAAGGGCGCGCTGAAGGGGAGGGGTTTGCGCTCGGGGGCGGGGCCCCGAAGCAGTGCGAGCACCGCGAGGAACGCGATCGCCATCAGCACCACGACGCCGAAGAACGGCCCGCGCCAGCTGACCTCGCCCAGGATGCCGCCGAGCAGCGGCCCCACGGCGATACCGAGACCCAGAGCGGCTTCGTAGAGGATGATCGCGGCCGAGCTCCCACCGGAGGCGGCGCCCACGATGGTTGCCAGCGCCGTCGAGATGAACAGGGCATTGCCCAGGCCCCAGCCGGCGCGGAAGCCGATGACGGCGTCGACGCTGCCGCTGATGGCGCAGAAGAAGGCGAAGACGACGATCAGGCCGAGACCGACCAGCAGCGTCGCCTTTGCTCCGATGCGGCTCGAGATCCAGCTCGTGACGAGCATCGCAAGGCCCGTGACCACGAGGTAGCTGGTGAACAGAAGCTCGGTCTCGACGGGGGACGCCTTCAGCGACTCGGCGATCGCGGGAAGGATCGGATCCACCAGTCCGATGCCCATGAAGGCCACGACGCACGCGAAGGCGACCGCCCACACCTGCGCGGGCTGTTTCCAGACGCTGGGCGCTTTGCTGACTACTGCGGTACCGGCAGTCACCGGACCACCTCCTGTTCTTCTGCGTCACCCGCGAGGGCTCCGCGATCATCGGTCGTATCGGCGTCGTCTTCGTCGTCGGGGGGTTGATGGTGTGCTGTCCCGGTCGGCGTCATTCCCACGCGCAGCGAAAGGGCAGAGGCGGCGAGACTCACGGCATCCCACTCGCTCTGCGAGAGGTCGGCGACGTGGGGTGCGAGGGCGGTGCGGAACTGCTCGTACCAGCCGGCCAGCGCTGCGATCCCCTTCGCGGTCGCGGCGATGACACTCACGCGGGAGTCATCGGGGTGGCGGCGTCGCTCCACGAGCCCGGCCGCGTCCATCTGGTGGACGAGCCGGGTCATGCCGGGTTGCGTCACACGGCTCAACGTGGCGAGGTCACCCAGGCGCTGAGGGCCGTGATCGCGCAACAGGGTGAGGGTGCGCCACTGGGCGGCGGGAGCTTCGTTCTTCGTGTCCAGAGCGGCGATCCGGGTGAGCGCATGTACGGCGAGCAGGAGGGTCTGCAGGTCATCGTCACGGGTCACACAAAGAAGTATACCCCCGATATATACCTGGGGTATCTATCTCGGGGGGTTAGCGAGACGAGATCCGTGACGACAGCTCGTGGGCGTGCGCGAGCAGGATCCTCCCCAGCTCCGCGAGGCGCTCGCCGCCGAATCGGAACTCCACGCCCGTCAGGCTCAGCGCCCATTGCGGATCTCCCGCCCGCGTGAAGACGGCTGCCCCGACACCCCAGCTGCCCTCGACGATCAGTCCCGGGTTCACCGCGTATCCGCGAGCCTGCGTATCGCCGATCCGGGCACGCAGTCGCGCGGGGGAGTGCGATGCTCCCCATCGTCGTGCGAGCTCCGGATGCCGCTCGAGATACGCGTCGACCTCGTGCGCAGGCAGGAACGCCAGGATCGCCAACCCCGCCGAGGCCACCCCGAGGGGGAATCGCACCCCCTCCGACAAGACGAACGAGCGGATCGGGAAACTTCCGTCCTCGCGCACCAGGCACACCGTCTCGTCCCCGCGCCGCACCGAGAGGAATGCGCTTTCCTCGGTGCGCACGGCGAGGGATCGCACGATGTCGCGAGCGGTCGCGGTGATGTCGAAACGGGATGCCGCGACACTGCCCATCAAATAGAGCTCCGGCCCCGGCAGCCATCGACCCGTCGTCTCGTCGCGGTCGACGAGCCCCTCCACCCGGAGCGCGCTCAACAGTCGGTGCGTGGTCGGTCGGGTCAGGTCGGCGTCACGCGCGAGATCGCCCACCCACGCGCCGCCGTCGCCGGAAGCCGTCACGAGTCGGAGGAGCCGGGCAGCCCGAGAGATCGCCTGAGCGCCGGGTACGGAACCGGGTGCGGTGTCCACGATGTGGACGCTACGCCCCGCGGTATCCACATGACAAGCGCGGGGTCGCGGACGCCGCGGGCGGGGCGGCACGGTGGAGTTGCACCACGACAGAGGAGTTCGCGTGATCGACAAGACCTTCGCCACCGCCGCCGAAGCGGTCGCCGACATCGCCGACGGCGCGTCGCTCGCCGTCGGCGGCTTCGGCCTTTCCGGCAACCCCATCGCCCTCATCGAGGCGGTGCTCGCCCGGGGGACCCGCGATCTCTCGGTGGTGTCGAACAACTGCGGCGTCGACGACTGGGGGCTCGGAATCCTGCTGCGTGCCGGACGCATCCGCAAGATGACCTCGTCGTACGTCGGCGAGAACAAGGAGTTCGAGCGCCGGTTCCTCTCCGGCGAGCTCGAGCTCGAGCTCACCCCGCAGGGCACCCTCGCCGAGAAGCTCCGCGCGGGCGGTGCGGGTATCGCGGCGTTCTTCACGCAGACCGGTGTCGGCACGCAGGTCGCCGAGGGCGGGCTCCCGCGACGGTTCGACGGGTCCGGCGGTGTCGCCGTGGCCTCGCCGGCGAAGGACGTCCGCACGTTCGTGGTGGACGGCGAGTCGCGCGAGTTCGTGCTGGAAGAAGCGATCACCACCGACTTCTCGCTCGTGCACGCCTGGAAGGGCGACCGCCACGGCAACCTCGTGTTCCGCCGGGCCGCGCGCAGCTTCAACCCGCTCGCCGCGATGGCGGGGCGCACCTGCATCGTGCAGGTCGAGCACCTCGTCGAGCCCGGAGAGATCGATCCGGATGCCGTGCACCTGCCCGGCGTGTTCGTGCACCGCATCGTCGAGGTCGGCGAGATCGAGAAGCGCATCGAGAAGCGCACCGTGCGAGAGGAAACCCGCTGATGCCCCTGTCCCGCACCGAGATGGCCGCTCGCGCCGCCCTCGAACTCGTCGACGGCTCTTACGTCAACCTCGGCATCGGCCTGCCCACTCTCGTGCCGAACCACGTCCCCGATGGCGTGACCGTCGTGCTGCAGTCCGAGAACGGCATCCTCGGCGTCGGCCCGTATCCCACCGAGGAGAACGTGGATGCCGACCTCATCAACGCCGGCAAAGAAACGGTCACCACCCTCGCCGGCGCCGCCTTCTTCGACTCGGCGCTGAGCTTCGCCATGATCCGCAGCGGCAAGATCGACGCCGCCATCCTCGGGGCGATGCAGGTGTCGGCATCCGGAGATCTGGCGAACTGGATGATCCCCGGCAAGATGGTCAAGGGCCCGGGAGGGGCGATGGACCTGGTCCACGGCGCCGCGCGCGTGATCGTGCTGATGGAGCACGTGGCCCGGGACGGCTCTCCCAAGATCGTCGACTCGTGCTCCCTGCCGCTCACCGGCCGCGGCGTCGTCGATCGCCTCATCACCGACCTTGCCGTCATCGACGTGACCGAGGATGGACTCGTGCTCGTCGAGCTCGCTCCCGGAGTGAGCGTCGACGAGGTGCGGGCCGCCACCGAGCCTGCCTTGATCGTCCGACTCACCGAGGAGCAGAACGCATGACCGCTCAGAACGACGTCGTCATCGTCGCCGCCGCCCGCACCCCCCAGGGACGCCTGAAGGGTCAACTCGCGCCGCTGACCGCCGTGCAGTTGGGCGCCGCCGCCATCCGGGGAGCGCTCGAGCGCGGCGGCATCCCGGCCGACACGGTCGACGCCGTGCTCGTCGGGCAGGTGCTGCAGGCCGGGACCGGCCAGAATGCCGCGCGCCAGGCAGCGGTCGCCGCGGGCATCGGGTGGGACGTGCACAGCGCCACGATCAACAAGGTCTGCCTCTCGGGACTCACGGCGGTCATCGACGCCGCACGCATGCTGCGCCTCGGCGACGCCACGGTCGTGGTCGCCGCGGGCATGGAGTCCATGACCCGCGCCCCGCACCTGCTGATGAACTCGCGAGAGGGCTACGCCTACGGCTCGGTCGAGGTGCTCGACCACCTCGCGTACGACGGCCTGACCGACGCGTACGACCGCGAGAGCATGGGCGCCTCGACCGAGCGCGCGAACGCCCGGTACGAGGTCACCCGACAGCAACAGGATGCCGTGGCCGCCCGCTCCCACCAGCGCGCCGCCGCAGCGCAAGCGGCCGGCGTGTTCGACGCCGAGATCGTGCCGGTCGAGATCCCGCAGCGAAAGGGCGACCCGGTCGTCGTCACCGCCGACGAGGGGATTCGTGCCGACACGACGGTCGAGACGCTCTCGCGGCTGCGCCCCGCCTTCGCCGAGGGCGGGTCGATCACCGCGGGCAACGCCTCGCAGATCTCCGACGGGGCCTCCGCCGTGGTGATGACCACGCGCGAGGTCGCCGGGGAGCACGGCTGGGATGTCCTGGCCGTCGTCGGGGCGGCCGGTCAGGTCGCCGGCCCCGACAACTCCCTGCACGACCAGCCGGCCCGCGCGATCGCCCGGGCGCTCGAGAAGCAGGGGTTTGCGGCATCCGACCTCGATCTCGTCGAGATCAACGAAGCCTTCGGCGCGGTCGTCGCCCGTTCGCAGGCCGAGCTCGGGATCCCCGACGACGTCGTCAACCCGCACGGGGGCGGCATCGCGATCGGGCACCCGATCGGCGCCTCCGGCAACCGTCTCGTGGTGCACGCCGTGCACGAGCTCGTTCGGCGGGGGAGCGGCACGGCCGCGGTCGCGCTGTGCGGCGGCGGCGGTCAGGGCGACGCGCTGATCCTGACGCGCTGACCCCAGCCCGCAGATACGGCGAACGGATGCCGCGACCCCGAGGGCACGGCATCCGTTCGGCTTTTGCTCCGGGTCAGCGCGCGAGGCGCTTCTTGAACAGCTTCTCTTGCTTCTTGGAGACGGGGGAGTCGCCCGCGATCACGCGGCCGCGGCGCGCGCGACGCGTGTCGACGACCGCGCCGATGGCGAGAGCCAGCGTGATGCCCCAGCTGAGCCAGGCCAGCGCCGTGCGCCAGGTGAACGGTTCGTCGTTCTTGAGACCCCGCAAGAGGGTGACGCCGCCGGTGATGGCGCTGAGAAGACCGGTTCCGAAGATGTACTGCCGCATGCGCCCAACCTACCGAGCGGGGCGCCTCGGCGGCGGACCTTGACAGCAGCGGGCCGATTCCCGGAGTGCCCTCGCGCACTCCGTCCACCCCCTCGACGCGATCGCGCCCGCTGTTAGCCTGAGGAAGATCCCCGAGGAGGACCTGTGACCCAGGCCGATTTCGTCGTCGTCGCCAACCGACTGCCCGTCGATCGCACCCCCGATGGAGAGGGGTGGAGACGCTCGCCCGGCGGGCTGGTCACCGCCCTCGAACCCGTCATGCGTCGCGCCGGGGGCGCGTGGGTGGGGTGGGCCGGACAAGCCGACGCCACCGTGGAGCCCTTCGAATTCGAGGGCACGCACCTCGTTCCGGTGACCCTCTCGGCCGCCGACGTGCAGCTGTACTACGAGGGCTTCTCGAACGACACCATCTGGCCGCTCTACCACGACGTCATCGCCGCGCCGACGTACAAGCGCGCCTGGTGGGACGCCTACGTCAAGGTCAATGAGCGCTTCGCCAAAGCCGCGGCCGACGTCACCGCCGAGGGCGGGATCGTCTGGGTGCAGGACTATCAGCTGCAGCTCGTCCCCAAGCTGCTGCGCGAGCTTCGCCCCGACCTCACGATCGGCTACTTCCATCACATCCCCTTTCCCGCCTACGGCCTGTACTCCCAGCTGCCGTGGCGCAAGCAGGTACTCGAAGGACTGCTCGGCGCCGACGTCATCGGCTTCCAACGGGTGGCCGACGCGGGCAACTTCGCCCGGGCGGTGCGGCGCCAGTTGCGGTACGAGACCAAGGCCAGCGGCATCCTGGTCCCGGACGCCTCGGGCGGCACGCGCGTGGCTCTCGCGAAGGCCTTCCCCATCTCGATCGACGCCGACTCGTACATCGAGCTGGCGCAGAAGCCCGAGATCCAGCAGCGGGCGAGAGAGATCCGCGAGGGACTCGGCAACCCGCGCAAGATCCTGCTCGGCGTCGACCGCCTCGACTACACCAAGGGCATCCGCCACCGCCTGAAGGCCTGGGGGGAGCTGCTCGAGGACGGCCGCGCGACGGTCGAAGACGCCACTCTCGTGCAGGTCGCGAGCCCCAGCCGCGAACGCGTCGACGCGTACATGCAGCTGCGCGACGAGATCGAGATGACGGTCGGTCGCATCAACGGCGACTACGACACCACGACCCACACCGCGATCCGCTACCTGCACCAGTCGTACCCGCGTGAAGAGATGGTGGCGCTGTTCCTCGCCGCCGACGTCATGCTGGTCACCGCGCTGCGCGACGGCATGAACCTCGTCGCCAAGGAGTACGTGGCCAGCCGCACCGACAACCGCGGAGTGCTGGTGCTGAGCGAGTTCGCGGGTGCCGCCGACGAGATGGGCAGCGCGCTGCTCATCAATCCGCACGACATCGACGGTCTGAAGGATCAGATCCTGCGAGCCATCGACATGCCGGCCGCCGAGCAGGGCCGCCGCATGCGCGCCCTGCGCAAGCGGGTGCGCGACCACGACGTCGAGGACTGGTCGCGCGAGTTCCTCGATGCGCTGTCCGTCTTCCACGAGAAGTCCTCCAGCGCCGCCGCGGCCGCCGAGGTCGGCGAGGACGACGACGGCTCGGTTCCCGAACGCGAGTCCATCGACGAGACGGATGCCGAGTGACCGCCGCCGACGCGGCGATCGAGGCCGTCGCCACGACCGACACCCTGCTGATCGCGCTCGACTTCGACGGCACCCTGTCGCCCCTGGTCGATGAGCCGATGTCGGCGCGGATGACTGCGGGTGCCCGCGCCGCGGTCGACGCCCTCGCCGCGCTGCCGGGCACCGTCGTCGCGCTCGTCTCAGGTCGTTCGCTGGGACACCTTCGCGAGATCTCCGAACACGACGACGCCTCGCCGATCTGGCTCGCCGGTTCGCACGGCGCACAGTTCTGGGTCCCCGGCGCGGGCATCGAGGCCGCAGGTGACGACGAGGCCGACCTCGCGCTGCGCGACCGCCTCCAGAGCGAGGTCGCCGACCGTACCGCCCGCATGCACGGTGTCTGGATCGAACCGAAGGAGTACGGCCTCGGCGTGCACACGCGCACCGCGGATGCCGACACCGCCGACGCCGCGCGATCGCTCGTCGACCAACTGCTCGCGGCGGAGGCGCCGTCGTGGCGTCGTCGCACCGGTCACGACATCCTCGAGTTCTCGTTCCGCCACGAGGGCAAGGACTCGGCCGTCGCGCACCTGCGCGCCCGGGTCGGTGCCACGGCCGTGCTCTTCGCCGGCGACGACGTCACCGATGAAGATGCGCTGAATTCGCTGGAAGCCGGTGACCTGGGCGTGCGCGTCGGCGGGGGAGAGACCGCCGCGACGCTTCGCGTGCCGGACATCGACGCTTTCGTGGCGGTACTGGAGGCCGTCGCCCGGCTGCGCCGATCGCACATCCGCTGAACAGTTGCCGGTTCGACCGGCTCCGTTCGCGTCACGCCCTCGGCGCGCGCAATAGACTTCGACAATGCCCGCACCGCAGAATCCGAACACCGGCGAGTTCGACATCAAGCCCCGCAGTCGCGTCGTCACCGACGGCATCGAAGCCACCACCTCTCGCGGAATGCTCCGCGCGGTCGGCATGGGCGACGAGGACTGGGACAAGCCCCAGATCGGCATCGCGTCGAGCTGGAACGAGATCACCCCCTGCAACCTCAGCCTCGATCGGCTCGCGCAGGGCGCGAAAGAGGGGGTGCACGCCGGCGGCGGGTACCCGCTGCAGTTCGGCACCATCTCCGTCTCCGACGGCATCTCGATGGGCCACGAGGGCATGCACTTCTCGCTCGTCTCGCGCGAGGTCATCGCCGACAGCGTCGAGACCGTCATGATGGCCGAGCGCCTCGACGGCTCCGTGCTGCTCGCGGGCTGCGACAAGTCGATTCCGGGCATGCTCATGGCATCCGCTCGACTCGATCTGTCGAGCGTCTTCCTCTACGCGGGGTCGATCGCGCCGGGCTGGGTCAAGCTCAGCGACGGCACCGAGAAGGACGTGACGATCATCGACTCGTTCGAGGCCGTGGGTGCATGCCTCGCGGGCAAGATGAGCGAGGCCGACCTCAAGCGCATCGAGTGCGCGATCGCCCCCGGTGAGGGCGCGTGCGGCGGCATGTACACGGCCAACACGATGGCCTCGGTCGCCGAGGCCCTGGGCCTCAGCCTTCCCGGTTCGGCTGCGCCGCCGTCGGCGGACCGCCGCCGCGACTACTTCGCGCACCGCTCGGGCGAGGCCGTGGTCAACCTGCTGCGCCAGGGCATCACCACGCGCGACATCCTCACCAAAGAGGCGTTCGAGAACGCCATCGCCCTCGCCATGGCGCTCGGCGGCTCGACCAACGTCGTGCTGCACCTGCTCGCCATCGCCAACGAGGCCGAGGTCGAGCTGAACCTGCACGACTTCAACCGCATCGGCGACCGCACGCCGCACGTGGCCGACATGAAGCCCTTCGGCCAGTACGTCATGAACGACGTCGACCGTCACGGCGGGATCCCCGTCATCATGAAGGCGATGCTCGACGAGGGCCTGCTCCACGGCGACGCGCTCACCGTCACGGGCAAGACGCTCGCCGAGAACCTCGCCGACCTCGCCCCCGACCCGGTCGACGGCAAGGTCATCCACTCGTTCGACAACCCGATCCACGCCACCGGCGGTATCACGATCCTCCACGGCTCGATGGCCCCCGAAGGTGCCGTGGTGAAGTCGGCCGGCTTCGACGGCAACGTCTTCGAGGGCCCCGCCCGCGTGTTCGAGCGCGAGCGCGGCGCGATGGACGCCCTCGAGGCGGGCGAGATCGTCGCCGGCGACGTCGTCGTCATCCGCTACGAGGGCCCCAAGGGCGGCCCCGGCATGCGCGAGATGCTCGCCATCACGGCCGCCATCAAGGGCGCGGGGCTCGGAAAAGATGTACTACTGTTGACGGACGGACGATTCTCAGGCGGCACAACCGGCCTGTGCATCGGCCACATAGCTCCCGAAGCGGTGGACGCAGGTCCCATCGCCTTCGTGCGCGATGGTGATCTGATACGGGTCGATATCGCCGCTCGCACTCTCGACTTGATCGTCGATGAGGCCGAGCTGAGTTCCCGCCGCGAAGGCTGGGAACCGCTCCCCCCGCGCTATACCCGTGGCGTTCTGGCCAAGTACTCCAAGCTCGTGCACTCCGCCGCGGAGGGCGCTGTCACGGGCTGACGGCCGTCCCCCTTTTCACCTTCTCCCGGTTCTCGAGGTACTCCCATGTCCATCGATTCCCCTACGGCGGCCATTCCCCGGCCGCCCGCCCGCACCGCTCCGGCGCCCGTGATGACGGGAGCACAGGCGGTCGTCCGATCGCTCGACCTGCTCGGCGTCACCGATGTGTTCGGCCTCCCGGGCGGCGCGATCATGCCCGTCTACGACCCGCTCATGGACGACGAGCACGTGCGCCACATCCTCGTGCGTCACGAGCAGGGCGCCGGCCACGCCGCCGAGGGGTACGCCGCCGCCTCGGGCAAGGTCGGCGTCGCCATCGCGACGTCCGGGCCCGGCGCGACCAACCTCGTCACCGCGATCGCCGACGCCTACATGGACTCGGTGCCGCTCGTCTGCATCACCGGCCAGGTGTTCTCGACCCTCATGGGAACGGACGCCTTCCAGGAGGCCGACATCGTCGGCATCACCATGCCGATCACCAAGCACTCCTTCCTGGTGAAGTCGGCCGACGAGATCCCCGGCGCGATCGCCGCGGCCTTCGAGATCGCCTCGACCGGTCGGCCCGGGCCCGTCCTCGTCGACATCACCAAGGACGCGCAGCAGGCCGAGGCGCCGTTCGTCTGGCCGCCGAAGATCGAGCTGCCCGGGTACCGCCCGGTGACCAAGGCGCACGGCAAGCAGATCCAGGCCGCGGCCCAGCTGCTCGCCACCGCGCAGAAGCCCGTGCTCTACGTGGGCGGCGGCGCGATCCGCTCCAACGCCTCCGCCGAGCTCAAGGTGCTCGCCGAGGCGACCGGGGCTCCCGTCGTCACGACGCTCATGGCGCGCGGGGCCTTCCCCGACTCCCACGAGCAGCACCTCGGCATGCCGGGCATGCACGGCACCGTGCCCGCGGTGCTGGCCCTGCAGGAGAGCGACCTGATCGTCTCGCTCGGTGCCCGGTTCGACGACCGCGTGACCGGTAAGGCGGCGCTGTTCGCCCCCCACGCGCAGGTGGTGCACGTCGACATCGACCCCGCCGAGATCTCCAAGATCCGCACGGCCGACGTCCCGATCGTGGGTGACCTGCGCGAGGTCCTCATCGACCTCGATGCCGCGTTCCGCGCCGCCGACGCCGAGCACCCGCACGACTACACCGAGTGGTGGACGTACCTGAACGGGCTCCGCGAGGAGTTCCCGCTCGGCTACACGCCCACCACCGACGGTCTGCTCTCGCCCCAGCACGTCATCCAGCGCATCGGGGAGATGACCGGACCCGAGGGCGTCTACGCCTCGGGCGTCGGCCAGCACCAGATGTGGGCGGCGCAGTTCATCAAGTACGAGCGCCCCAACGCGTGGCTGAACTCCGGCGGCGCCGGCACCATGGGCTATGCGGTTCCCGCGGCCATGGGCGCGAAGGTGGCTCAGCCCGAGCGCGCCGTGTGGGCGATCGATGGGGACGGCTGCTTCCAGATGACCAACCAGGAGCTCGCGACCTGCGTCATCAACGACATCCCGATCAAGGTCGCGATCATCAACAACTCCTCGCTCGGCATGGTGCGCCAGTGGCAGACGCTGTTCTTCGACGGCCGCCACTCCAACACCGACCTGAACACGGGGCACGGCACGCGCCGCGTCCCCGACTTCGTCAAGCTCGCCGAGGCCTACGGGTGCCTGGCGCTCCGCGTCGAGAAGGAAGACGAGATCGACGCGGCCATCCAGCTCGCGCTCGACACGAACGACCGCCCGGTCGTGATCGACTTCGTCGTGAGCGCCGACGCGATGGTCTGGCCGATGGTCCCGCAGGGCGTCAGCAACAGCTACGTCCAGTACGCGCGCGACCACTCGCCCACGTTCAACGAGCAGGAGGACTGAGATGTCTCGTCACGTTCTGAGCCTCCTCGTCGAGGACAAGCCGGGTCTGCTCACGCGCGTCGCGGGCCTTTTCGCCCGTCGCGGCTTCAACATCGAGTCGCTCGCCGTGGGCGTGACCGAGGTGCCGGGTCTCTCGCGCATCACGGTCGTCGTCGACGTCGAGGGTCTCCCGCTCGAGCAGGTGACCAAGCAGCTGAACAAGCTGATCAACGTCATCAAGATCGTCGAGCTCGACGCCGCCAGCTCCGTGCAGCGCGAGCACGTGCTCGTCAAGGTGCGCGCCGACAACGCCAGCCGCTCCAACGTGCTCGAGGTCGTCAACCTCTTCCGCGCCTCGGTCGTCGACTACGCCCACGACGCCGTCGTGATCGAGATCACGGGCGACAAGGGCAAGGTCGATGCCTTCCTCAAGGCGATCGAGCCCTTCGGGGTCGATGCCTTCCTCAAGGCGATCGAGCCCTTCGGGGTGAAGGAGCTCGCGCAGTCGGGCCTTCTCGCCGTCGGCCGCGGTGGCAAGAGCATCACCGAGCGCGTTCTGCGCGGCTGAGAAATTCCCCAACTTCCACTCACCAGCGGCCCCTGAGCGGGGGCCACGATTCAAGGAGAAACATCCTCATGGCAGAGATCTTCTACGACGACGACGCCGACCTCTCGATCATCCAGGGCAAGAAGGTCGCGATCGTCGGCTACGGCTCGCAGGGTCACGCGCACGCGCAGAACCTCCGCGACTCCGGCGTCGAGGTCGTTATCGCGCTCAAGGACGGCTCGAAGTCGGCCGCCAAGGCGCAGGAAGACGGCTTCGAGGTCAAGAACGTCGCCGACGCCGCCGAGTGGGCCGATCTCATCATGATCCTGGCGCCCGACCAGCACCAGCGTTCGATCTTCGCCGACTCGATCAAGGACAAGCTCACCGAGGGCAAGACGCTCGCCTTCGCGCACGGCTTCAACATCCGCTTCGGCTACATCGACGCTCCCGAGGGTGTCGACGTCATCCTCGTCGCTCCCAAGGCCCCCGGTCACACTGTGCGTCGCGAGTACGTCGCGGGCCGCGGCATCCCCGACATCATCGCCGTCGAGCGCGACGCCTCGGGCTCGGCCTGGGACACCGCCCTCTCGTACGCGAAGGCGATCGGCGGCACCCGCGCGGGCGTCATCAAGACGACCTTCACCGAAGAGACCGAGACCGACCTGTTCGGCGAGCAGGCCGTGCTCTGCGGTGGCATGAGCCACCTCGTCCAGGCGGGCTTCGAGACCCTGGTCGAGGCCGGATACCAGCCCCAGATCGCGTACTTCGAGGTGCTGCACGAGCTCAAGCTCATCGTCGACCTGATGTGGGAGGGCGGCATCGCCAAGCAGCGCTGGTCGATCTCCGACACCGCCGAGTACGGCGACTACGTCTCGGGCCCCCGCGTCATCTCGTCCGACGTGAAGGCCAGCATGAAGGCCGTCCTCTCCGACATCCAGTCGGGGGCGTTCGCCGAGCGCTTCATCGCCGACCAGGACAAGGGCGCTCCCGAGTTCCTCGAGCTCCGCGAGAAGGAGCAGGGTCACCCGATCGAGGCGACCGGTAAGGAGCTGCGCGGTCTGTTCGCGTGGAAGCAGCAGGACACCGACTACGTCGAAGGCTCGGCCGCGCGCTGAGTTCTTCGTCTACGAACGCCCCGGGATCTCATGATCCCGGGGCGTTCCCCTTTTCCGCGGCGCCGTTCGGATCCCGATGCCGCGGACCCCGGCGACCGGCGGGGCGCGACCCGGTCGCGGGGGAGCGCCGCTAGCGTGGTCGCGTGAGCACTCCGCGCGATGACGACGCCCTGTCCTGGGGCGGTGACGACGACCCCACCCTCGACGTCGGTGAGAAACATGCGCCGACGCGTCCCGCCGGCGGTGAGCCGCGGGTCGAAGCCGAGCCCCTCGAGCCTCTGCAGCCCGAAGCGCCTGCCGCGGCGCCGGTCACCCGGCATCCCGAGCCTGCCCCTTCCGAGCCGACCGCCGTCGAGGTGACCGAGGGCGAGGACCCGGATGCCGCCCACGCGGCACCCCTCGGAAACGTGGGCCTCGTCGGGATCGGCATGGTGGCGGCGACCTTCCTGCTGTTCGCGATCGGATGGCTGCTCGCGGGGCTGCGCTTGAACGGACTGGGGCTTCCCATCCCGTCGGTGACGGTGATCGCGCTCACCATCGGCGCGGCTCTCGCGCCCGTCGTCTGGTTCGTCGCCGTGCTCGCGCTGACGCGCAGCTGGCGCACGTGGCAGCGCTTCCTGTTGCTCATCGTCGGTATCGTGCTGCTCGTTCCCTGGCCGTTCCTGTCGTTGGGAGCCTTCGCATGAGCACTGCCGCCCGTACCCGCCACCTGCCGACCTGGCTGCTCGTGGCCATCTCCGGTCTCTTCGGTCTCTTCTACGCCTACGTCGTGTGGAGTTCGGTCGCCCTGCTCGTCCAGCAGGTCAACGGCCCGCTCGGGCTCAACGGCCTGGGCTGGTTCGTGTACATCCTGCCGATCGTGTTCCCGCTCCTCGCCTTCGGTATCGCCTTCGCGATCGGCCAGCGCCGTAAGGCGGGGGAGCTCGCCATCGCTCTGCTCGCGGGGCTGACGCTGTCGGCGGCGTTCTGGCTCGCCGTCGTGGGCTACGGCACGACCTCGTACGGGCTGTACGGCGGCTGATCCGCCGGGGTCGCGGCATCCGGGATCCGGTGCCCAACGGGCGCGCGTCGCCTCCGGTCGCTGGTCTCTTCTGGTCGCGAGACTGCATCTCGCTGACATCTGCGTGTCAGGCTGACGCGGGTTTGTCAGCGAGTTGCCCGTTCGCGCTCTCGGTTGCCGCGGGTGTCGGGCGCGCCGTCGTCCGCCGTCACACGGTCGGGGGCGCCCTCGCCCCCGCGCTAGGCTGACAGACGGCCCGCACGGGTCGCGCGCCCGGTTCGCGCCGGTGATGTGCGACGGTGCGCGGCAGCCCCCAGCACCGTTTCGAAGGACGCATCCGTGACGAAGCCCGTCGTGCTCATCGCCGAAGAACTCTCTCCCGCCACGATCGACGCGCTCGGCCCCGACTTCGACGTGCGCAGCGTCGACGGGACCGATCGCCCCGCATTGCTCTCGGCCCTGGCCGAGGCGCACGCGGTTCTCGTGCGCTCGGCCACCCAGATCGATGCCGAGGCCCTCGCGGCCGCGCCGTCTCTCAAGGTCGTCGCTCGCGCCGGTGTCGGCCTCGACAACGTCGACATCAAGTCGGCCACCGCGGCCGGCGTCATGGTCGTCAACGCGCCGACCTCGAACATCATCTCGGCAGCCGAGCTCACCGTCGGGCACGTGCTGAGCCTCGCTCGCCGCATCCCCGCGGCGCACGCCTCGCTCGCCCAGGGCCTCTGGAAGCGCAGCTCGTTCACCGGCACCGAGCTGTTCGAGAAGACCATCGGCATCATCGGCCTCGGCCGCATCGGTGCACTCATCGCGGCGCGCCTGCAGGGCTTCGACATGCGTGTCATCGCGTACGACCCCTACGTCACCGCCGCTCGGGCGCAGCAGCTCGGCGTTCAGCTCGTGTCACTCGACGAACTGCTCGAGCAGAGCGACTTCGTCACGATCCACATGCCGAAGACGCCCGAGACGACCGGCATGATCGGTGCCGAGCAGCTGCGCCGCATGAAGAAGACCGCGTACGTCATCAACGTCGCCCGCGGAGGTCTCATCGACGAGGAGGCGCTCTTCGAGGCGCTCACCGGCGGCGAGATCGCCGGAGCGGGTCTCGACGTGTTCTCGACCGAGCCCCCGGCCGAGGGTGGCCCCGCGCGCAAGCTCCTCGACCTCCCCAACGTCGTGGTCACTCCGCACCTCGGCGCGAGCACCGAGGAGGCGCAGGAAAAGGCCGGCGTCTCGGTCGCGCGCTCGGTCAAGCTGGCGCTCGAGGGAGACCTCGTCCCGGATGCCGTGAACGTCGCCGGTGGCGCGATCGACCCGTTCGTTCGCCCCGGTATCGCCCTCGTCGAGATGCTCGGACAGTTCTTCAGCGGTCTCGCCGACAGCGCTCTCACGAGCCTCGACATCGAGGTGCACGGAGAGCTCGCGCAGTACGACGTGAGCGTCTACCGCCTCGCCGCGCTCAAGGGGTACTTCAGCCGTATCGTCAGCGAGAGCGTGTCGTACGTCAACGCCCCGCTGTTCGCCGAGCAGCGCGGTGTCGAGGCGCGCCTGGTCGTCGAGGCCGAGAGCCCGCTGTACCGCAACATCACGATCCTCCGCGGCACGCTGGCCGACGGGTCGACCCTCGAGGTCGCGGGCACGCTCGCCGGCACGCGGATGGTGCCGAAGGTCGTCTCGATCAACGGCTACGAGATCGAGGTGCCCATCGAGCAGCACCACGTCGTCATGCGCTACGCCGATCGCCCCGGCATCGTCGCCATCTACGGCCAGAAGCTGGGCGAGGCGGGCATCAACATCGCGGGTCTCCAGGTGGCGGCTCCGGATGCCACGGGCCGGGCGCTCTCGGTGCTCACCGTCGATTCGCCGGTCCCCGACGAGATCCTCGGTGCGATGCGCGAGGCCGTCGGCGCCGACCTGTTCCGCCAGATCGACATCGTCGAGGGCTGAGGGTCCGATCGTTCGGGGAGGGGGTCGCTTCGGCGGCCCCCTCCTTCGGCGTTCTGGGCGGGCGCGTCGGAGATTCAGGGCCCGCGCAAAACCGCGGGGTTCACACTGCGCGAGTGGCCCTCGTCCTTCGCGTCGTCTCCGCCGGTTTCGGCATCCTGTTCCTCGTCGCGGGGGTGGCCGATGTCGTGCGTCGCACTCCGTGGGGGTTTCTCGGCGTGATCGGGGGAGTGCTGATCCTGCTCGGGGTCGTCATCGACTTGCGGCGCGAGCGCCGGGAGCGTCGCAGCGCGCGCGAGAGGGCGCGGGGGGACCTCTAGGTCGCCGAGGCGACGACTCGGGCGATCAGTGCGTCGAGGTCCGCTCCTTCGAGTGCCGGACCGGCGACCGCGTTCAGATCGAGGACGGCGTTGAAGTACAGGCCGTCGCTCACCAGCAGCACCATCTGCAGCGCCGTGTCGTCGCGGGTGTGTGCGCGAAGGCTCTCTTCCCAGAGCTCTCGAACTCGTCGGAGGGATGCCGAGGCGGCATCGCTGCCGTTCTGCGCGAGGCGTGACACCGCGAGGATCGTCAGGTCGAGGGGGGAGCCGGTGTTCTGCGACGAGCGCAGGTGCGCCGCGACGACGCCCTCGTTCGACCTCTCGATTTCGGCGACGTCTTCCTCGGCGAGCCGCTCGAGCCGCTCCACGAGCGCCGCCTCGAGAGCGCTCTTCGAACTGAAGTGATAGAGCAGACCACCCTTCGACACCCCGGCTGCGCGAGCAGTGGCATCCATCGTCGCGGCGCGCTCACCCTCGTCGACGAGGATGCGGCTGAAGGCGTCGAGGACGGCTTCGCGGGCGAGAGGGGGGCGGCTCATGACTCCTCGATCGTAGTGGCGGGCGCCGGGTTCACTCTGTTACTATACCGGCTGGACGGTTAAGAAAGGGATTCGCGCATGCTCACCTCGTCGTTGCCCACCTCGGAGATCACCGTGGCTCGCGCCGGGTGGCGTGGATGGTTCGCACTGACGGTGCTCATGCTTCCCGTGTTGCTCGTCTCGGTCGACAACACGGTCCTGAGCTTCGCGTTGCCCGAGATCGCGCTGTCTCTGCGCCCCTCGAGCATCGAACAGCTGTGGATCATCGACGTCTACCCGCTCGTGCTCGCCGGGCTTCTCGTGACCATGGGCACCCTGGGCGACCGCTTCGGACGTCGCCGCATGCTGTTGATCGGGGCGACCGGCTTCGCGGCCGTGTCCGCGCTGTCGGCGTTCGCGCCCACCGCGGCCCTGCTGATCACGGGCCGCGCGCTCATGGGTGTCTTCGGCGCCATGCTCATGCCGTCGACCCTCTCGTTGCTGCGGAGCATCTTCCGCGACCGTGACCAGCGTCGAATCGCGATCGCCGTCTGGGCCTCCGGTTTCTCGGCGGGAGCGGCCCTGGGCCCCATCGTCGGCGGCTTCCTGCTCGAGCACTTCACGTGGGGTTCCGTCTTCCTCATGGCCGTGCCGGTACTCGTACCGCTCCTCGTCCTCGCCCCGTTCTTCGTGCCCGAGAGCCGCGACCCGAAGCCGGGCCGGTTCGACCCCCTCAGCGTCGTCCTCTCGCTCGCGACCATGGTGCCGATCGTCTACGGCATCAAGAAGCTCGCCGTCGACGGTCCGATGTCGCTGGCCCCGGTGCTCTTCGTCATCGGAGTGGTCTTCGGGTGGTTGTTCGTCCGCCGCCAGCGCCGTTTGGCGACGCCCATGCTCGACATGACACTGTTCCGCCAGGGCACGTTCTCGGGTGCGATCCTGGTCAACCTGCTCAGCGTCGTGGGCCTGGTCGGCTTCCTCTACTTCGTCGCCCAGCACCTGCAGTTGGTGGTCGGCCTCTCGCCGATGGTCGCGGGCTTCGCCCTGTTGCCCGGCCTCGTGCTCATGATCATCGCGGGGCTCGTGGTGGTCCCCGTGGCCAAGCGCTTCGCGCCGCGGATCGTTGTGCCCGTCGCTCTGTCGTTCTCGGTCGTCGCGTACATCATGGTCGCCCTCTCGACGTCCGACCTGACGCTGTTGATCGTCGCCTTCGCGCTGCTGGGTGTCGGCATCGGCGCCGCCGAGACCGTCTCGAACGAGCTGATCCTCTCCAGTGCCCCCTCGGCGAAGGCGGGTGCGGCCAGCGCGGTCTCCGAGACCGCCTATGAGGTCGGCGCCGTCCTCGGCACCGCCGTGCTCGGCGGCATCCTCGCCGCGTTCTACCGGGCGCAGCTCGTTCTGCCCGCCGGGCTTCCGGATGCCGCGGCTCACGCTGCCCGCGAGACCCTCGCCGGAGCGGTCTCCGTCGCCGACACCCTCGACGACGTCGCGCTGGCCGAGGCCCTGCGCGCCGCCGCCGCCTACGCCTTCGACTCGGGCGTCGTCGTCACCGCCCTCATCGGCGCGGCGCTGATCGTCGTGGCCGCGGTCGTCGCTGCCACTACCCTGGGAGGATCCCGCAGCGCGTCGAAGAAGTGACGTGCCCGAGCTCTGAGGAGAGCGATGTCGCGTGTCGTGAAGCTGGCCGTCATCCCCGGTGACGGCATCGGTCCCGAGGTCGTCGCCGAGGCCGTGAAGGTGCTCGACGCCGTCACCGCCGGATCCGACGTGTCGTTCGACAAGACGCCGTTCTCGCTGGGGGCCGGCCGCTTCCTCGAGACCGGAGACACTCTCACCGACGACGACCTCGCCGCGATCGCCGCACACGACGCGATCCTGCTCGGCGCCGTCGGGGGAGTGCCCGGCGACCCCCGCCTGAAAGACGCGAACATCGAGCGCGGCCTGCTGCTCAAACTCCGCTTCGAGCTCGAACACTACGTCAACCTGCGCCCGTCGAAGCTCTACCCGGGAGCCACCGGCCCGCTTGCGGAGCCGGGCGAGATCGACTTCGTCGTGGTGCGCGAAGGAACGGAAGGGCCGTACGTCGGCAACGGCGGATCTATCCGCCGCGGCACGCCCCACGAGGTCGCGAACGAGACCTCGGTCAACACCGCCTACGGCGTCGAGCGCGTGGTCCGCTACGCCTTCGCTCTCGCCGAGCGCCGCCGCCACACGCTCACGCTCGTGCACAAGACGAATGTGCTCGTGCACGCGGGTGGCATGTGGAAGCGGATCGTGGATGCCGTGGCTTCCGAGTTCCCCGGGGTCGACGTAGACTACCTGCACGTCGACGCGGCAACCATCTTCCTGGTCACGAACCCGAGCCGCTTCGACGTGATCGTCACCGACAACCTCTTCGGCGACATCCTGACCGACCTGGCCGGCGCCGTCACCGGTGGCATCGGCCTCGCCGCTTCGGGCAACATCAACCCCGACGGCGCGTTCCCCTCGATGTTCGAGCCCGTGCACGGTTCGGCGCCCGACATCGCGGGAAGCCAAAAGGCCGACCCCACGGCCGCGATCCTCTCCGTCGCCCTCCTGCTCGACCACCTCGGGCTCACCGACGAGGCCGCCCGCGTGACCCGCGCGGTCGAGGACGACATCGCCAGCCGCGACGGGGTCCGCACCACCGCCCAGATCGGCGACGCCATCGCCGAGCGCGTCCAGGCGTAACCTGGACCGATCGGCGAGCATCGCCTCCGGCACTCGAGAAGCTTTGGACAACGAATGACCACCATCGACACCGATCCCGACACCGGACTCGAGCCCCTCGAGTTCTCCGTCACGCGCAACCTCGCCGCCAAGAACGCGGCCGACCGCGACGCGATCCTCGCCAACCCCGGCTTCGGGCAGAGCTTCACCGACCACATGGTCGACATCTGCTGGTCGGTTCGCGGCGGCTGGCACCGCCCGCGCGTCTCGCCCTACGGTCCGATCTCGCTCGACCCCGCCGCGGCGGTGCTGCACTACGGCCAGGAGATCTTCGAGGGCATCAAGGCCTACCGCCACGCCGACGGCTCGGTTCACACCTTCCGCCCCGACCAGAACGGCCGCCGTCTGCAGCGTTCGGCCCGCCGACTCGCGCTCCCCGAGCTGCCGGTGCCGTACTTCCTGCAGTCGCTCAAGGAGCTCATCGCCCTCGACGGCGCGTGGGTCCCCTCGGGCGACGACCAGAGCCTGTATCTGCGCCCGTTCATGTTCGCGAAAGAGGCGTTCCTCGGCGTCCGCCCCGCGCACAAGGTCGCCTACTACCTGATCGCCAGTCCCGCCGGCGCCTACTTCAAGGGCGGGGTGAAGCCCGTCTCGATCTGGCTCAGCGAGGACTACTCGCGTGCCGGTAAGGGCGGCACGGGTGCGGCCAAGACCGGCGGCAACTACGCCGCGAGTCTGCTTCCTCAGTCCGAGGCGTACGAGAACGAGTGCGACCAGGTCGTCTTCCTCGACCAGGACCGCAACGTCGAAGAGCTCGGCGGCATGAACGTCGTCTTCGTCTACAAGGACGGCACGATCGTCACACCGCAGTCCGACTCGATCCTCGAGGGAATCACGCGCGACTCGCTCCTGCAGCTCGCACGCGACCGCGGTCACCACGTTGTGGGACGCAACGTCTCGCTCGACGAGTGGCGCGAGGGAGTGGCATCCGGAGACATCGTCGAGGTGTTCGCGTGCGGCACCGCCGCGGTCGTCACCCCGATCGGCGTGCTCAAGGGTCGCGACTTCATCGACGAGCAGCCCACCGGCACGCTCGCGCTCGAACTGCGCGAGGAACTCACGAACATCCAGTACGGCCGCGCCGAAGACAAGCACGGCTGGCTGTACCGCCTCGACGCATAAGCGTCGCGCGGACGGAGGGGCTCCCGGACACCGGGGCCCCTCCGTCGTCTCCGCTCACCGTCCGCGACGGCGTGCGGTGAGGCCCTGTACCGGCAAGCGTGTAGAAACGCGCTCCGCGCTCATAAACGCGTGGTGCGCGTGTTTCTGAGCGCGGAGCGCGTTTATGCCCGGGGTGGCGGGGGAGCGGCCTCGGGTTCCACGCATAAACGCGATCTCCGACGGGAAACGCGTGGTGCGCGTGTTTCTGGGCGCGGATCGTGTTTATGCGTGGGGTGGCGAGGCGCGGGGTTGTGCCTGGGGTGGCGGGACGCGGTGTTGTGCCTGGGGTGGCGGGACGCGGTGTTGTGCCTGGGGTGGCGGGACGCGGTGTTGTGCCTGGGGTGGCGGGACGCGGGGTTGTGCCTGGGGTGGCGGGACGCGGTGTTGTGCCCGAGGTAGCGGGCTCCGGCGCGGGTGTCGTGCGCCGAGCGTGGCGGCGGCGGGGGAGCGGCCTCGGGTTCCACTCATAAACGCGATCTGCGACGGGAAACGCGTGGTGCGCGCGTTTCTGCGCGCGGATCGCGTTTATGCGTGGGTGAGCGGCGTCACGCCGGGCGCGCGTGCGGCGGCCGAGCGCGAGTGAGGCCTCGGCGGACCCGGTGCGATGTCGGGGGCCGCGGATAGGCTGGCTCCGTGAAGATCGCTCGATTCAGCTATCAGGATGCCATTCGCTACGGAATCGTCGACGAGGGCGAGCTCGTGGTCCTCGCCGGAGACCCGATGTTCGCCGGGTTCGACACGACGGGCGAGCGCGTGCCTCTGGCCGACGTGGTCCTGCTCGCGCCGGTAATCCCGCGTTCGAAGGTCGTCTGCATCGGCAAGAATTACCACGATCACGCCGCGGAGATGGGTGGCGAGGCGCCGGCCGAACCGCTGATGTTCCTCAAGCCGAACACGTCGGTCGTCGGCCCGGACGACGTCATCGTGCGCCCCACGAGCCTGAGCTCGCACACCGACTACGAGGGCGAGCTCGCCGTCGTGATCGGCCGCATCGCGAAGAACGTTCCCGCCGAGCGCGCGAGCGGCTACATCTTCGGCTACACGGTCGCCAACGACATCACGGCACGCGATCTGCAGCGCACCGACGGCCAATGGTCGCGCGCAAAGGGCTTCGACACCTTCTGCCCCGTGGGCCCGGTGATCGAGACCGACCTCGACCTCGACGCGGCCCGGATCACGACGCGCGTCAACGGCGAGGTGCGTCAGCAGGGCCCGGTCTCCGACATGATCCACGGCATCGGCGCGCTCGTCGCCTACGCCTCCGCGGTGTTCACGCTCCTCCCCGGCGACCTCATCCTCACGGGCACGCCGGCCGGCGTCGGTCCGTTCGAAGCGGGCGACACTATTGAGGTCGAGGTGAGTGGCATCGGCATTCTGCGCAACACGGCGCGCGATGCCTGATTCCCGTGTGGCGGCGGGGGCGGTGCTCACCGAGCGCGACCTCGCCGTCACGCAGCGCCGCACGGTCTGCGTGCTGGCAGCGGGGCAGGTGCTCACGGGCGTCGCCTTCGGGGCGACCCTCTCGCTCGGAGCGCTCCTCGCCGCCGACCTGTCGGGGCAGGAGGCCCTTTCGGGCCTGGCCACGGCCTCGGTCACGCTGGGTGCGGCCCTCACGGCGATCCCGCTCGCCCGGCTGGCCGGTCGTCGAGGCCGCCGGGTGGCGCTCACCACGGGCAACGTCGCGGCCCTGGTCGGCATCGCCGTGGTCATCGCGGCCGCCGCACTCCGGCTCTTCCCCCTGCTGCTGGTGGGGATCGCGCTCATCGGCGCGGGGAACGCCGCGACCCTGCAGTCGCGTTTCGCCGCCACCGACCTCGCCCGCACCGCCCGCCGCGGGCGTGACCTGGCCACGGTGGTCTGGGCCACCACGATCGGCGGAGTGGTCGGCCCCCTGTTGCTCGCGCCCGGCGAGCTCATCGGAGCCAGCGTCGGGATGCCGCGCCTGACCGGCGCCTACCTCTTCTCGTTCGCCGCCCAGGTCTGCGCCTTCGCGTTGTACGTGCTCGTCCTGCGGCCCGACCCGCTGTTGCTGGCCCAACGTCTGGAACGGGACGCCTCGGCATCCGTCACCGCTTCCGCACCGCAGGCGGATCGACCGGGTCTCGCGCGCTTCGCGATACTGGCCGTCGCGGCGTCGCACGTGACCATGGCCTCGGTCATGGCGATGACTCCGGTGCACCTCTCGCACATCGTCGCTCCGGATGCCGTGACCTTCGCCGTCGGCATCACGATCGCCGCACACGTGTTCGGGATGTACGGCCTCTCACCCGTGTTCGGTGCTCTGGCCGATCGTCTCGGCCGCATCGGCGTGATCGTCCTCGGTCAGGTGCTGCTCGCGGCGTCGCTGGCGGTTGCGGCGACCCTGCCCGACTCGCAGGCCGGTGTGCTCGTCGCCCTCGTGCTGCTCGGCCTCGGGTGGAGCGCGGCGACCGTCTCGGGATCGGCGCTGCTCACCGAGGCGACGCCTCTCGCGCTTCGCCCGCGCCGTCAGGGCCGCAGCGACACGCTCATGACGGCCTGTGCGGCCGTGGGCTCGGTGCTGGCCGGCCTGGTCCTCGGGGCGGTCGGCTACGAGGGTCTGGCGCTCTGGGCGCTAGTCCCGGTCGCCGCCGTCTGCGTGGGCGCGGTCGTGGTCGGTAGAAGCCGCGCCTCGGCATGAGCCTCGCGAAGAAGTCGGCGGTTCCGCGCAGGGCTGCTGCCGGCGCCCCTCACCGACGGCGGCCCGGGGCGGCTCAGATCGCGTAGACCAGGCCGTCGAACGCCGACAGGTCCTCGTCGCCACGCACACCGAGTGCGTGCAGCGCCCGGTCGACGTCGAGCTCGTCGTTGAAGACGTGGAACGCCACGCGGGCGCGACCCGCGCGGCCCGACGCCGTGATCCCGTGGGCAGTGAGCTGAGCGAGCGCTTCGCCCGTGGCATCCGGCCAGGTGACGATCGCCGAGGGACGCTCGGGGTGTTCGAGTCCGAGGCCGTCGCGGAAGCGCGCCGCCAGGCCCGTCACGTGTGCGTAGGTCGCGGTGATGTCGGCGTCGGCGAAGAGAGCCAGGGCGGGGGCTGCCCCGACGAACGCCTGCCAGGCGGGCGAGACATCGAACCGGCGGGCATCGGCGGCGAGCGTTCCCCCGGTGCCGTAGCACGACGACCACGGGTCGTCGCCGGAGTACCAGCCGGCCTGAACGGGACGGATCTCGCCCGCGAACGCGGGCGAGAGAGTGAGGAACGACACCGCGCGCGGGCAGCAGAGCCACTTGTAGGCGTGGCAGACGGTCGCATCGAACATCGTCGCGTCGACGGGAAGCCACCCGGCGGCCTGGGTGAGGTCGCAGAGCGTGCGGGCGCCGGCACGGGCGGCCGCGGCGGCGATGCCCGCGGCATCCGCGACCTCTCCGGTCGCCGACTGCACGAGCGAGAACGCGACGAGCCACGTGTCGGGAGAGATCGCGGCGGCCAGCTCCTGCAAGGGGGCGGTGCGCAGGCGCACGCCTCGACCCGCGTGAGCGAAGGGGGCGACGAGAGACGAGAAGTCCCCCTCGGCGCAGAGCACCTCGGCGCCGTCCGGCACCGATGCGGCGAGGAGCGAGACCTGCACCGACGTCTGTGAGCCGATCGCGACGTCACCGACCGGGCAGCTCACGAGGTGCGCGTACGAGGCCCGGGCCTGTTCGACGGCCTGCGACGCGGCGACGACATCGGGGCGTCCGGATGCCGCGGACTCGAGGTCGGCGCGGACCGCGGCCACCGTGGCGCGCGAGGGCAGGCCGAGGGTGCAGGCCGCGAGGTAGTCGCGGCCACCGGCGAAGTGCGAGGCGAGGCTGCTCATGAAACCAGGATCGCCTCGCGCCTGACATTGCACTAGAACAGGTGTTGCATGAGAACCATCACCTCTGCTTATGTGTGGGAATGGCCGAGATCGACGACTCCCTCGACGCGAACGCCCTGCGGGTGGTCAAGGCCATCGCCGACACCGGTTCGATCACCGCCGCTGCCCGAGCGCTCGGTTACAGTCAACCCGCGGTGAGCCAACAGCTTCGCCGCCTCGAAAGGCGCGCCGGGATGCCGATCGTCGAGCGTGTCGGTCGAGGCGTGCGTCTCACCGAGGCGGGGTCGATTCTCGCCCGTCACGCGGCCGCCGTCACCACGGCGCTCGACGCCGCCGCCGGAGACCTGGCCGAGCTGCGTGGTCTGCGGGCCGGTCGCGTACGGATCGCCGCCTTCCCGTCGGCGTCGTCGACGGTCGTTCCGCGCGTCATCGCCGCCGTGACCGCTCGCCGGCCGGGTGTGTCCATCAGCTTCGTCGAGGCCGAGCCGCCCGAGGCCATCGCCGCCGTGCGCGAGAATCGCGCCGACATCGCGCTCATCTACAGCTATCCGGGCGATCGACGCGAACACCTGGAGTCGGCGGCATCCGGACTCTCGTCCCGACTCATCGGGGACGACGACACGGTGGTGGTCGTGCCCACGGACCACCCCGCGGCCGCCCACGACCCCATCGACCTCTCGCAACTCGCGGGGGAGCGGTGGATCGCGGGGTGCCCGCAGTGCCGCGGCCATCTGCTCGAGGCGTGCGGACGCTCGGGGTTCACCCCCGACATCGCTTTCGAGACCGACAACTTCATCGCCGTCGAGAACCTCGTCGCCCAGGGGGTGGGCATGGCGATCCTGCCGCGAATGGCCGTGGCATCCCTCCCGATGCTTTCGGGCATCGCGGCGCCGCGGCTGCCCGCCGCCGAAGCGCGGACCCTGCACGTGATCACCGCTCGGGGCGCCGAGCACGTGCCCGCGGTCGGAGCCGCACTCGAGGTCATGGGCGAGGTCCTGGCCGATCATCTGCGGCACTCGGGAAGCTCCACCGCCCGCCGATAGGATCAAGGGGATGTCTGCCACGCCCGATCCCCGCACCACGACCGCCACCGGCGCCGACGTTCGCGTCCGCTTCTGCCCCTCACCAACGGGGTTGCCGCACGTCGGTCTCATCCGCACCGTCCTGTTCAACTGGGCCTACGCCCGGCACAACGGCGGCAAGCTCGTCTTCCGTATCGAAGACACCGACGCCGCGCGCGACAGCGAAGAGAGCTACCAGCAGCTCCTCGAGGCACTGCGGTGGATGAACATCGACTGGGACGAAGGCGTCGAGGTCGGCGGCCCGCACGCGCCGTACCGGCAGTCGCAGCGCCACGAGATCTACCGGGAGGTACTCGACAAGCTCATCGCCGCGGGAGCGGTGTACGAGAGCTACTCCACCGCCGAAGAGATCGACGCGCGCAACGAGGCCAACGGCCGCGCCAAGCAGCTCGGCTACGACAACTACGACCGCGACCTCACGGACGAGCAGAAGGCCGTCTTCCGTGCCGAGGGGCGCGAGCCCGCGTGGCGCGTGCGCGTTCCCGACGAGGACCTCACCTTCGTCGACCTGATCCGCGGCGAGGTGACCTTCCCCGCCGGATCGTTCCCCGACTTCGTCATCGTGCGCGCCGGGGGGATTCCGCTCTACACCTTCGTGAACCCGGTCGACGACGCGCTCATGGGCATCACCCACGTGATCCGCGGCGAAGACCTCATGCCCTCCACAGCCCGCCAGCTGGCGCTCTACCGCGCGCTGCTCGATGCCGGCGTCACCGATTACATGCCGCGATTCGGCCACATGCCGCTCGTGCTCGGCGAGACCGGCAACAAGAAGCTGTCCAAGCGCGACCCTCAGGCCGATCTCTTCCTGCAGCGCGAGAAGGGCTTCATCCATGAGGGGCTGCTGAACTACCTCTCGCTTCTCGGCTGGTCGCTCTCGGCCGACCGTGACGTGTTCTCGCTCGACGAGATGATCGCCGCCTTCGACATCGCCGACGTGAACCCCAACCCTGCGCGCTTCGACCAGAAGAAGGCCGAGGCCATCAACGGCGATCACATCCGCATGCTGGATGCCGCAGACTTCGCGGCCCGCATCGTCCCCTACCTCGCGGGTGCGGGTTACATCGCCGAGCAGCCGAGCGACGAGCACCGCGCGATCATCGCCCAGGCGGCGCCGCTCGTCCAGGAGCGCGTGCAGCTGCTGGGGGAGGTGCCGGGCATGCTCGGCTTCCTCTTCGTCTCGGACGTCGACTACGCCGAGGACGCACTCAAGGGCCTTCCCGCGAACGCGCCCGAGGTGCTCGCGGCATCCGTCCGCGCTCTTGAGGGCGTCGACGACTTCACCGCCGCCGCGGTGCAGGAGGCCCTGTCGGGCGCCCTGGTCGACGACCTGGGGCTCAAGCCGCGTGTCGCCTACGGCCCGCCCCGCGTCGCCCTCACCGGCCGCCGCATCTCGCCGCCGTTGTTCGAGTCGATGGAGCTGCTCGGCAAGGCCGAGTCGATCCGTCGCCTCGAGGCGCTGGCGGCGCACCTGGGCTGAGACGCTCGACCTCGATCCCCGTGGCCTCGTCGGCCGCGGGTATCGCCGCTATGGGCGCCGTGCGCGGGGAAGGGTCGACAAGCAGCACGGAACGCGCAGAGCGGGATGCGTCTCCGGCGTTCCCGCGCGAAATTCGCGAGGTTCGTTCGCGTGCGCGAGTCCGTCTCGTGGCCCGAACCTCGAGCCCCGGGACGCGCCCGGGACGCGTGGCGCGGGGCTCTGGTTTGGCGCTGGGCCCGGTCTCGCGTAAGCTTGATCCTCGGCACGAGTTACGGCTCGAAGCCATTGGGGTATGGTGTAATTGGCAACACGGCGGTTTCTGGTTCCGTTGTTCTTGGTTCGAGTCCAGGTACCCCAGCTTCGTGAAAAGGCCCGATGATCTCTGAGATCTCGGGCCTTTCGCCTATCCCCGTCACGGCACGGCAGACGGTCGGGAGAGCCCGTTCCGAGGCGAACCGTAGGATGGCCCGATGCGCCTCCGCCCGCTCGTCGTCCTCGCCGCGATCCTCGGCGGGCTCGCCCTCTCGGTATGCAGCGAGAGCCCCGCGGAGCCGGCGCCGGCGTCGGGCTGCGGCACAATCCCGTCGCTCGAGTCGGGCACGAGCACACCGCTCGCAGTGACCGTCGACGGCGCACCCCGTACGTTCAGCATGTACGTCCCGGCGGCCACGACGAACACCTCACCCACACCCCTCATCCTCGCCTTCGCCGGATACCGTATGCCGACCGGCGAAGTGGAGCGACTCAGCGGTCTCGACGACAGCGGCGCGGTCGTCGTCTACCCCCAGCCGGCAGACACCGCGGCAGGAAGCGGCTGGCAGGGCGCGCCCTACTCCTCGGGCGCCGACGACGTCGCCTTCGTCTCTGCGCTGCTCGACGACGTGGAGTCCCGTCTCTGCATCGACCGCGAGCGCGTCTTCGCCGTCGGTATCTCGAACGGCGGCGGGTTCGTCTCTCTGCTGTCGTGCGCTCTCCCCGAGCGCATCGCCGCCTTCGCCGTGGTGTCGGGGGCGATCTACCCCGCGACCAATCCGCCCTGCCCGAGCGCACCCCCTGTCCCCGTGATCGCGTTTCACGGCACCGCCGACGAGGTCATCCCGTACGACGGCGGTACGCGCCACGATGCGACCGTCGCGCCGGTGTCGCTGTGGCTGTCGCAGCTGGTGATCCGCAACGGCTGCGCGTCCGACCCGCGCCCGGAGACCGTCGCCGCGGGAGTCGAGAGGCAGACCTGGACCGGATGCCGAGACCCCGGCGCTCTCGTGCACTACCGGATCGACGGGGGCGGACACGTCTGGCCCGGCGCGGCCGGTTCGGGCTCGACGGCGGTCTCGGCCACCACCCTGATCGAAACGTTCTTCACAGCCCACCCTCTGCCGTGAACCGCGGAGCGGGGAGAGGATAGACCCATGGGACTCTTCGTACAGCGACCCGAAGAACCGAGCGAGTGGGCGGGGCTTCCCGGCGAGCCCGCGCGGCCGAAGACTCGGGCGGAACTGCTGCCGGATGACGAGCAACCCGCGGCGGTGCCGGGGCTGCTCGATCTCGATAGCTCGGCGGTCACCTCGATCGAGATCCCGATCGGCGACTGAGTCTGCGCGCGTTCGGCGTCGTCAAAGACTTCGAGGGCTAGCATCCGATCGAGAGTCGCGATCCGCGTCTCCGTTCGCGAAAGAAGGTCTTCGTGAAGCGCTCCCTCGCTTTCCGGCTCGCCGCGGTCGTCGCCGCGGGCGTGGTGCT
This sequence comes from Microbacterium sp. SL75, assembly GCF_026625865.1. NCBI lineage: Bacteria > Bacillati > Actinomycetota > Actinomycetes > Micrococcales > Microbacteriaceae > Microbacterium > Microbacterium sp. SL75. The sequence goes on from NZ_CP113067.1 coordinate 2,853,440, forward strand.
CGCGGGCTGCACGCCCGCGGCCTCCGACGCCCCGGCCGTGCCCGCGGCCGAGGCCCCGAGTCCCGCCGCCTCGGTGGACGATCAGGCCTTTGCGCCGACGGTCGCCTCGCCCGAAGACCTCGACGGCAAAGAGGCGACGGTGAAGATCGGCACCTCGCTCGTGGTCGCCGTGCCCGACGGCACCGAGGCTGAGTGGACCGGGTCGACGGGCGATGTCGCGATCGCCGACTTCTCGCCGGGAGGGCCGTCCGAGGGCTCGGTCTTCCGGCCCGGGTTCCTGCCCCACGCCGTCGGCAAGACTCCCGCCACCCTCACGGGCCCCGACGGTAAGACGATCCGCTTCACTCTCTCCGTCGTGGCGCCCTGAGGCTCAGAAGAGGGGTCAGGATGCCAGCGGCCCGTCGAACAGGATCGTGGAGCGTCCGGTCTCGGCATCCGGGATCACTCGCGCCTTGACCTCGTAGACGTCGGCGATGAGCGCCGGGGTGAGCACCTCGGCGGGAGTCCCCGCCGCCACGACGCGGCCGGCGCGGAGCACGAGCACGCTGTCGCAGTAGGTCGCGGCGAGATTGAGGTCGTGCAGCGCGATGATGCTCGTCACGCGGAGGGCGGCCACGAGGGCCAGGACGTCGAGTTGATGACGGATGTCGAGGTGGTTCGTGGGCTCGTCGAGCAGCAGTTCGCGGGGCTCCTGGGCGAGAGCGCGGGCGATCTGGGCGCGCTGGCGTTCGCCTCCCGAGAGGGTGTGCCAGAGACGATCGGCCTTGTCGGTGAGGCCCACGCGCTCGAGCGCCGCATCGATCGCGGCCTCGTCGCCGGTGGTGGAGCCGCCCCATACCGGACGGTGCGGTGTGCGGCCGAGGCGCACGACGTCGCGGACGACGATGTCGGCGTCCGTCTCGGCGTGCTGCGTGACCACGGCGACGGATCGCGCCATCTCGCGGCGACGCCACTCGCCCAGCGGTCGATCGTCGAGCAGCACCTGGCCCGAGTCGGGGCGCGCGGCACCCTGCAGCAGACGCAGCAGCGACGATTTGCCCGAGCCGTTCGGACCGAGAAGGCCCACGGTCGAGCCGGGTTCGGGGCGAATCGACACGTCGTCGACGACCAGGGCACCGCCCCGCGTCCAGCGGACCTCGCGGGTTTCGAGCGTCATGCGCGGCCCCTCCGTCGAACGAGCAGGGCCACGAATACCGGGACGCCTACCAGCGCCGTTCCGACCCCCACCGGCAGGGGCGTGGGGGCGAAGAGGGTGCGGGTCGCGGCATCCACCCACACCATGAACACGGCGCCGACGACCGCCGCGAGCGGAACGACGCGCACGTGACGCTGACCCACCATCAGCCGGACCGCGTGCGGTACGACGAGTCCCACGAAACCGACCGCGCCGACCACGCTGACGAGCGCGGCCGTCATCAGGGCCGTCACGATGAGCAGGCCGATGCGCGTACGAGCGACCGGGATGCCGAGGGAGGCGGCCACATCGTCGCCGAACGTGAAGGCATCGAGGGCGCGCGCGGCGAACAGGCACACGGCGCCGCCGACGACGACCACGACGGCGCAGAGCGCGACCTTGTCCCACCGCATGCCCTCGAGCGAGCCGAGGAGCCAGAACATCACCCCGCGCGTCTCGTCGCTGTCGGCCACGGCGAACACCACGAGCGAGGTCAGCGCCGAGAAGAATTGCGTGCTGGCGACACCGGCGAGGATCACGCCGGAGGTGCCGCCCGAGGTGAAGCGCGAGAGCAGCAGCACGAGGCCGAAGGCCACGAGAGCACCGACGAAGGCCCCGCCCGAGAGGCCGAGCACTCCGCCGCCGATTCCGAGCACGCCGATCACGACGGCACCGGTCGATGCTCCCGACGAGACCCCGAGCACGAACGGCTCGGCGAGGGGGTTGCGCAGCAGCGACTGCATGACGACACCGCACAGGGCGAGTCCTGCGCCTGCGCACGCCGCGACGAGGGCGCGGGGGAGGCGCTCCTCCCACACGATCGCGTTCTTGGCGGCCTTGACCGGGATGTCGGTCAGACCCAGGTGGTTCAGCAGCACGTCGCGCACGTTGACCAGTGACACGTCGGCCGGTCCCAGCGTGACGGCGACGCCGACGGAGATCACCAGCACCACGAGCCCGACGAGGGCGAGCACGATGCCCAGTCCCGCGGAGCCCCGACCGAGCCGGGCTCGCGAGACGACGCTCGCGCTCAGAGCGTGCTCCCGTTCTCGTCCCACCACGCGCGGATCTTGTCGAGTGCGTCGACGAAGCGGATCGAGGGGTTGAGCTCGGCGCCGTGCAACGCGATGTAGCGCTTGTTCTTGACGGCGGTCATGGTGCTCGTCAGGGGGTCGCTCTCGAGGAAGGCGATCTTGTCGGCGAGCCGGTCGCCCGGGAAGCGGTCGCGCTGCAGGTCGCCAAGGACGAGAACGTCGGGGTCGGCCGAGACCATGCTCTCCCAGCCGACTGCGGGCCAGTCGTCCGTCTGCGAGGCGAACACGTTGGTCATCTTCGTGGTGGATGCCAGCAGAGCGGCGTTCGAAAAGCCGCCGGCGACGTACGGGGTCTTGGTGTCGGCGAACCAGAAGGCCACGGTGTGGCCCTCGAAGTCGATGCCCTCGGTCGCCGCCGCGGCCCGCTGCTGCAGTGACTGGACCAGCGCTTCGCCACGGTCGGACACGTCGAAGATGCGCGCGAGGTCGCGGATCTCGCCGTAGAGCGTGTCGACCGTGAGGGGCGTGGTGCGCTTTCCTCCGGCGTTGAAGCTCACGTCGCCGTCGCAGTCGGTGGGGGAGAGGTACGAGGCGATCCCGGTCTCGGCGAAGCGATCGCGCGTGGCGACCCCGCCCTGGGCGAAGTGGCGACCGAACGAGGCGGTCACGAAGTCGGGGTCGGTGCCGAGGACGACCTCGTATGAGGGGGCGTTGTCGGACAGACGGGGGACCGCCGCGTTCGCCTCGGCGAGCGAGTCGAGGACCGGATCGGTCCAGGATGCCGTGCCGACCATCCGGTCCTGCAGGCCCAGCGACAGCAGGATCTCGGTGGAGTCCTGGTCCAGGGACACGACACGGCTGGGCGCCTTGTCGACCGTGATCTCGCGCCCGCAGTTCTGAAGCGTCAGCGGGTAGGCGGTGGCGCCTTCTCCGGTCGAGGAGGCCGAGGCTTCGGGGACGACCTCCGACGCGCCGCACCCCGTGAGCAGGGCTGCAGCGGTCACGAGGACGAACGGGAAGGCGAGGGCGCGGGCGCGTGGCATCCGGGAACTCCGTAGGGATCGTGGAACGAGCGGCCCGACGGTGGACCACGGGTAAGGATAGCCTCACTTGCTGCGCGGGCCGGACCGGTCTCTTCGTTCGTGTGGGAGTCCCGTCGCCCGCGGCGTCGTGTGCGGTGTCGCGAATCTGTTGCCGTGTGTGGTTTCGTGTTGTATCGTGTGGGAATCTTCGAAGGGGATCCCCGTGTACGCAATGGAGCGCCAGCAGCTCATCGAGCGCGAACTGCGCGAGATCGGACGTGTCAGCGTCGTCGATCTCGCTCGCCGCTTCGACGTGACCACGGAGACCGTCCGCCGCGACCTCGACCGGCTCGAAGGGCTCGGTTCCCTCCGTCGCGTCCACGGCGGCGCGGTCGACATCGGTCGTGCCAGTACGGCGGAGTCCCCGCTCACCGAGCGTCGGGAGCGTCACCGAGACGCGAAGCGTGCCATCGCCGCCGAGGCCGTGGCCCTGCTCGGCTCCGACTTCCGCGGCTCGATCTTCCTCGACGCGGGTACCACGTCCGCAGCTGTCGCCTCGCTCCTGCCGTCCGCTCTCGGTGCGGGTATCAGCGCCGTCGAGGTCGTGACGCACTCGCTCGAGGCCGCGCACCTGCTCGCCGGCGAAGAACGCCTGTCGCTCACCACGATCGGCGGGCGCGTCCGAGGCGTCACCGCGGCCGCGGTCGGCGCCCACACGGTGCGCACCATCGGCCAGCTCCGCCCCGACATCGCGTTCGTAGGGACGAACGGGCTGAGCGTGGAGTTCGGCCTGAGCACCCCCGACCCTGACGAGGCCGCCGTCAAGGCGGCCATCATCCAGTCCGCCCGTCGCGTCGTTCTCGTCGCCGACGCGGCCAAGTTCGGCGAAGAACTGCTCGTGCGCTTCGCCCGACTCGACGAGCTCGACGTGCTCGTCACCGACGCCGCCCCTCCCGCGGCGCTTTCCGAGGCCCTCGAGGCCGCTGACATCGAGGTGCGCGTCGCATGATCGTCACTCTGACCGCCAACCCCTCCGCGGACCGCGCCGTCGTGCTGTCCGAGGCCCTCCAGCCCGGTGAGATGCAGCGCGCTGTGTCCTCGCGCGAAGACGCCGGAGGCAAAGGCGTGAACGTCGCCCGCGTGGTCTCGGCCGCCGGCGCACCCGCACGCGCGGTGGTGCCGGTCAATGCCCACGACCCGTATCGCATGCTCCTCGAAGACACCGGTATCGCGCTCGACGTGATCGAGGTGGCAGGCCGCGCCCGCGCCAACCTCACCATCACCGATCCCGCGGGTGAGACCACGAAGCTCAACCTCCCCGGCGCCGAGCTCTCGGCCGCCGAGGCCGAGGCCGTCGTCGCGGGAGTCGTCGCCGCCTCCGAAGGGGCCACTTGGCTGGTTCTGGCGGGGTCGCTGCCTCCCGGCGTCCCGACCTCCTTCTACGTGGATCTCATCACCGCCGTGCGTGCGCGGTGGGGGAGCGCCGCTCCGCTCATCGCGGTCGATGCCTCGGGTCCTGCCCTTGCCGCGGTCGTCGAGACCGCGCACCCCGACCTCATCAAGCCCAACCACGAAGAACTCGCCGAGCTCGTCGGAGAAGACCCGGCATCCGACGACGATGTCCTGGCCGCGGCGTCGCGCCGCGCGCAGTCGCTGGTTCCGGGCCGAGTGGCATCCGCCCTCGTGACCCTCGGCGCCGACGGCGCCCTGCTGTTCACGGCCGAGGGAACCTGGCGCGGACGCGCCCCTAAGATCCAGGTCGCCAGCACCGTCGGCGCGGGCGACAGCTCGCTCGCCGGCTACCTGCTCGCCGACCTCGAAGGGGCTTCGGCCCCCGACCGTCTCGCGCGCAGCATCGCCTACGGAGCGGCCGCCGCCACTCTTCCGGGCACGCAGGCGCCGACCCCCGACGATCTGCCCGCGGGTGCGATCGCCGTCACCGAATTCCCCACCCCCATCGCAACATCCTGACCACGGAGGTCACTGACAATGTCCGACATCATCACTCCGGAGCTCGTCACCCTCGACGTGCCCCTGGGCACCGACAAGCAGTCGGTGATCCGCGCTCTGGCCGAGCGCGTCGTCGCGCAGGGCCGCGCGCGCAGTGCGCAAGAGCTGTTCGACGACGCCTGGGCCCGCGAGCAGAAGGACGAGACCGGCCTGCCCGGCGGCATCGGCATCCCGCACGCGCGCAGCGCCTCGGTCACCGAGCCCACCCTCGCCTTCGCGCGGCTGACCCCGGGCGTCGACTTCGGCGCCCCCGACGGCCCCGCCGACATCGTGTTCCTCATCGCGGCACCCGAAGGTGCCGACGAGGCCCACCTCTCGGTGCTGTCGCAGCTCGCGCGCAGCCTCATGAACAACGACTTCATGTCGGGCCTGCGTTCGGCGCAGACGCCCACCGAGGCCGTCCGGATCATCACGGATGCCATCGCCCCGGCCGAGTCGCCGGTCGCGGCCGAAGCTCCCGCCGCCGCGGCGCCGGCCACGACGCGCGCCGAGGCCCGTACGGCCGTGAAGACGAAGAAGATCGTCGCCGTCACCGCCTGCGCGACCGGCATTGCGCACACCTTCATGGCGGCCGACGCGCTCACCGCCGCCGGCGCCGAGACCGAGGGGGTCGAGCTCGTCGTCGAGCCCCAGGGCTCCAGCGGCTACAAGGCGCTCCCGCAGAGCGTCATCGACGACGCCGACGCCGTGATCTTCGCGGTCGACGTCGACGTGCGCGAGCCCCAGCGCTTCGCCGGCAAGCCCGTCGTCCGCGCGGGCGTCAAGCGCGGCATCGAGCAGCCGAAGCAGCTCATCGCCGAGGCCCTCGCCGCGAGCGAGAACCCGAACGCCGCACGCGTGCAGGGCGGTGCCGCCGCGGCATCCGCGTCCGATGCTCCCGTGGCGCAGCAGTCGGTGGGCCGTCGCATCCAGCGGTGGCTGCTCACCGGTGTCAGCTACATGATCCCGTTCGTCGCCGGCGGTGGTCTGCTCATCGCCCTCGGCTTCCTGCTCGGCGGCTACGAGGTCACCAAGAACGCCTCGAACGTCATCATCCAGAACTCGCTCTGGGCTCTCCCGACCGAGGGCATCACCTCGTCGTTCGGTCCGGTGGGGCAGTACCTCGGTTCGGTCGCCTTCATGATCGGTGCGACCTCGATGGGCTTCATCGTGGCCGTTCTCGCGGGCTTCATCGCGTACGCCATCGCCGACCGCCCCGGTATCGCCCCCGGCTTCGTCGCGGGTGCCGTGGCCGTCCTGATGAACGCCGGCTTCATCGGCGGCATCATCGGCGGTCTGCTCGCGGGCTTCATCGCCTGGTGGCTCGGTCGCTTCGACGCCCCGCGGTGGCTGCGCGGCCTCATGCCCGTCGTGATCGTGCCGTTCCTGGGATCGATCTTCGCCTCGGGCCTGATGATCCTCTTCCTCGGCCGACCGATCGCCGCCCTCATGGCCGCCCTCACCGACGGTCTGACCTCGCTCGCCGCCAGCGGCGCAGGTGCCATCGTGCTCGGTGTCATCCTCGGTCTGATGATGTGCTTCGACCTCGGTGGACCCGTCAACAAGGTCGCATACGTCTTCGCCACGACCGGCCTGGCCGCCGCGACCCAGACGAACACCACGCCGTACCTCATCATGGCCGCGGTCATGGCCGCCGGTATGGTCCCGCCGCTCGCGATGGCCCTCGCCTCGACGCTGCTCGCCCGCAAGAAGTTCACCCCGGTCGAGCGCGAGAACGGCGCGGCCGCTTGGCTGCTCGGCGCCTCGTTCATCTCCGAGGGCGCGATTCCGTTCGCCGCTGCCGACCCGCTGCGCGTGATCCCCGCCTCGATGGTGGGCGGCGCGATCACGGGTGGTCTGAGCATGCTGCTCTCGGTGCAGTCGTTCGCCCCCCACGGCGGGATCTTCGTCTTCTTCGCGATCAACCCCTTCTGGGGTTTCGCCCTCGCAATCGTGGCAGGTACCGTCGTGACTGCGCTGATCGTCGTCGCCCTCAAGGGCATCGGCCGCAGCACGCAGGACGCCGCCGTCGCCGAGGCTGCTCCCGCAGCCACGGTCGCCGCGTAACACCCCGTCGAATCGGAAGGATTCACCATGGCAGAACGTCAGGCCACCATCGCGAGCGCCTCGGGCCTCCACGCACGCCCCGCGAAGCTCTTCGTGCAGGCCGTGCAGGAGAAGAAGATCCCCGTCACGATCGCCGCCGAGGGCGGTGCCGACCTCAACGCCGGCAGCATCCTCTCGCTCATGGGCCTCGGTGCCGGTCACGGCACCGTTGTGACGCTGAAGGCCGAGGGCGACGGCGCCGAGCAGGCGCTCGACGAGCTCGTCGCCCTTCTGGAGACCGATCTCGACGCGCAGTAAGCGCTTCCTCGCAGAACGCCGGATGCCACGGGCCCAGGGCTCGTGGCATCCGGCGTTTCTGCGGGATCGAGGCGTACGAAACTCCCGAGAAGTCGACGACGGACGCTGATCTTCGAAGGTTCGGGACGAACTCCCGCGAACTTCTCAGGAGTTCGGCACGCGGCCGTCAGACCTCGACGGAGTCGCCCGGCTTGAGGTCGACGAACGAGCCGCCGTTCTGCTCGACGGCCCAGGTGAGGCGTGCGTCACCCATCTGCTTGCCGGCGACCGAGAGGGTCATGTCGTGGGTGGCGAAGACGCGCTCCGGCTTGACCGCGAGCACGTAGTCGATGGCGTCGCCGACCTTGAGCCACGGGGCGCCGACGGGGGCGGCGAGCAGCTGAACCTTCTTGTGCTTGGGGACCGCGAACGAGTCGCCCGGGTAGTACACCGCGTCGTTGACGAGGACGCCGACGTTGTCGACCACGGGGATCGAGGAGTGGATGACCTCGTGCTTCCCGCCGAAGAACTCCAGGTGGAAGGGCCCGAGGTCGAGGGTGTCGCCCGGGTGGACCACGGTGACGTCGAAACCGGCCGCGGCGTCGCGCACCCCTTCGGGTCCGTAGATCGGCACGCCGGGGTGGGCCTTCTGCAGGCGCGTGAGGTGATCCGGCGTCCAGTGGTCGGCGTGTTCGTGGGTGATGACGATGCCGTCGAGGTTCGTCAGGTCTTCGAGGGGCGAGGTGAAGCTGCCCGGGTCGATCACGAGCGAGTGACCGGATTCGGCGAGGACGAGGGCGGCGTGTTCGTGCTTCGTGAGGCGCATGAGACGAGTCAACTCCTGCACGCCGGAGCGGGGCAAGCGCTGGCGCGGGGGGTGAACAGCGTCTAACGGCTCTTCCGTGAGAGGCCATCTCGCGGTACCGTGGCCGGACACGCCCGAGAAGTCGGTGGCTCGGCCTCGATTTTGCGTGGGCGTCAACTGTCATGCATACTTGAATGGTTGACGACGCGGCCCCATCGTATAGCGGCCTAGTACGCCGCCCTCTCACGGCGGTAACGCGGGTTCGAATCCCGCTGGGGTCACCAACACGAAAATGCCTCGACCGCATGGTCGGGGCATTTTCGTGTTGGCAGGGGATGCCCGGACTTCGCAACAGAATCGGAGACGTGCACCACCATCGGATGCCAGGACTCCCGGCATCCGATTCTGTTGCTTCGATCCGAATCCGGTGCGGAGTAAGCGCGGCTCAGCTTTCGCGTGCGGCTCGGCGGCACCGCACCAGGGGGCGCACCCCCCCACACCACCGCCAGGACCACGCCCGCCACCGCGATCCACGGCAGCAGGAACCCGAGGCCGACGACGATCCCGTTCAGCGGGAGCGCCCTTATACCGACGGACGCTCGTCTCATGCGAGAGAAGCTGATGAGTCTGCTCGTCGCTGTGTGGCCTGATGCCATCACGGTCGCCGTGTCATCGGCCTACGCGCCGAGCTAACCGCCGCGAATGTCAATATCAAGGCAGCTCTGCCGTATCACCCAGCGGTGAAAGGAGTGCTGGCTGTAGCCAACGCCAGCCCTGGTGCGCCGCCTACGCGGTGTGCCGAGTGGACAGCTTGTTCGAGCACATTGTCATCGCGACCGCACAGAGAGACGTGGCCTGACTGGGATTCGTGGGAATTGAAGTGTCGTGGCGAACCGGCTGCGTGCCCCGCCTGAGAACTCGGGGCGTCTCGGAGTTCTCAGGACCGATATCGAGGGGTTCGTCATGCCTCGCCCGGCTCACGCAGTGGAGGCTTTCAGAGGGCGCGCGACAGCAGCTTGGCGGGGCCGGTTGCCTTCCTCGATATCGGCCCGCGGAGCCAGTTCTGCGGCATTGCTTCGCTGATCCCGAAATCGGTCACGATCTGTTCGATGGTGACGCCGCTTTGAGGCCCACGGGCGGCCACCGAAACGCCCTCGCCAAGCCCCTGGGATTGGGACGGGCCGCGACGGCGTCCTCCCCGCCAGCACCTGACGGAACGAGCGATCAGTTGTCACCAATCCGTTCCGCTCGCCCGCTCGTTCTTCCCTAAAGAGTGGCCAGAGCAAAAGCTTCCTGGACAGCCGCCCCAAGCTGCGCCGCCGTGGGGCTATCCAGCCTGACCCGATGGTCAGTGAGCGGAGTGAAGCCGCTTCGTGCGCCGCCATTGTGGGCGGGCGTTACCAGGACGTGCGTCAGTGCACCAGCTTCATAGAAACCGTGCACCTTTACCTCTCGAACCCCCTTCGCGTATGCAGCGTAGGAGGGGAGCTTCAACCACTCCAGTAGTTCAGCGTCAGGCGGGTTGTGTCGTAGGTCACGGGCAGGCAGCACGGTGGACGCGGCCTCGTCGGTCGCTGCCATGACGGTCTGTCCAAGCGAAATGTCGTCATCGGCATCCGTAAGGACCTTTGGGAGACCGCTCAGAATCATCGCACCCTCCGTCGTGCGGGCCATCACATGGACGAGAAGAGTGCCGTCCGGTCGTAGGTCGATGTTGACCACTCCGTAGGTTTGACTCACCGAATGACCTCCACAGTCAGGCGTACGCCCTTCTCTAGTGCGTAGTCCTTCATGCTATTCAGAACAGCCTGCTGCTCAGCCGTCGCCGTGCGGGGAACCGCGAGCTGCAACTCGCGACCTTGTATGGCGATATCGTCGATTTCTCGACCGCCCCAGGTCGCACCCTTGAACTCAGCAAGTCTATCGATGTACCCCCTCAGGGTGCCGCGGAGACGAGACGGAACGAGATACGTCTTCGAAGCTAGATCGATGCTCTTGATGCTCGTCGCGACGCCGGTCGCGTCGTTGAACCGGTCGATGGTGGGGAAGGACGCCGGGAGGTTGCCTCCCAGGCGAGCCTCAATGGCGAATCCCCGAGGGGAGGGGCCGAAGGGCCAAGGGGACTTAGCGAGTTTGTCCGCCAGCGCGGTCAGCTTCTCCGCTGCGCCGGTGACGCTGGCTGTGGCTGCGACGGAGGGCGTCCGGGCGGCTATCGCCCGGAGTCCGTCGCTCGTTGCGTCGAGGGAGCGCCAGGCGAGACCTGCGGCGGCGGCCCTCGCACCTTCGGCTAGGCGTACGACGATTTCGACGAACCGGACCGTGTACTTACTGGCGTTGAAGACAGCGACGCCGTGTCCAACGAGCAGGCCCGCCCCTTCCGTAGCCGCGCCAGCGGCTAGGGCGATTGCTTCGATGGCTGCGGTCTCTGCGAGGAAGAGAGCGACTTGTTTGCGCAGTTCGTTCTGCGCATCGTCGATGTGCTGAGCAAGCGTCTCGGCAGAGTCCGCGATGGCTCGTGCCTGCGCGGCGATGTCGGTCAGCGAATCGCCCACCGTGATGCAGACACCTCGGGCGGAATCCACCTCCGGCGACTCCTCATCCGCAAGCGCGGTGAGGGCAGACGATATCGAGGGCCAGGCGCTTTCGAGCGTGGTGGCGCAGTCTCTCCAGGCGAGCGCGAGGGCGCGCAGTTTCGTAGGGTCGCCGTCCGGCCAAATGACCGCTACATACTTCTGAATGTCTAACCAGCCGTTTGGTGGGCCGAGCGAGCCACCCGCGACGCTGGGAACGGAGACGCAGACACCGAACGCCGGTGCATCGACGGCGATCGGCGCCTGGAGCATAGCGCCGAGCGCGTTCGAGTCCGCATCCGCGGACGCGTGATTCAAGCCCGTCTGCCGGAGCAACCCGCTCACCGTGAGCGCGGCGGCCACCGCGTCGTTGATGGCCTGAGCGACGGCGGGAGCGGTCTGGTCGTACGCCTGCGCCCACGCTGCCCCCGAGGGGTCATTGCCCGCGATGCGTCCTGAGTCAGCGAGGGTAGCGCCGAGGGCAGATTCAGCGTCGCTGAGCGTCCGGGCGACGTTGGCGCCGAACTTCGTCGACGCCGCGTACCAGGCGTCGGGGTCAACGGTGATGAGCACTGGTCACCCCCACATCCGTGAGTTGGCATCCACCGCCGCGTCGTAGTTCGCTCGTGCGCCGTCGAGCAGTCGGCGCATCCCGGCCAGAGCCTCCGCCATCTCGCGAGAGTCGTCGGCCCAGGAGGTGTGGGCGAGCGTGTGGGCGTCCGACGCTTCACCGTCCCACGTCCCGTGAAGGCGATGAGAGGCTGCGTTCGCGTCTTCGAGAGCCTGCGTGACGCTGCGGGTGATGCTTGTCAGCTCCTCGACGAACTCCGAAAGCTGCGCGAGATGGACCGAGTGCCTCATCGCTGACCGCCCGCAGGCAGATTCGATCCCAGGGTGCGGGCGGCATCGCGGCTGGCCTGCTCAGCAGCGGCAATATCAGCGGTTGCGCCTCGCAACGCGGCGGTCAGGCGGGAGAGTTCCTCCGTACTTCCCGTTGCTGCTGTGAACCACGCGTCGAAGAGCGGCCGGAACGCGGAGGCCGCATCCCCTGTCCACCCGACGGCGAGGAGGTCTTCGACGCGCTCGCGCACTTGCCGGACTCGAGCGGATAGGTCATCCGAAGCCTCATCGAGACGCGTCGTCTCCGAAACGAGCGCCTGAAAATCAGCCCGAATTTCCATGCGGCCAGGGTACACACGTGCCGTCGCCCCAGAAAGGTAACCGGGAGGCGCTGTGCGCCTCACATGCGGGTCAGTACGGCAAGGGATCCGAGCGAGCACCCGTCACCGCAAATGGCTCCTGCGGGCACTCGCGGAACCGGGAGAAAAGCGTTCACGAGCTTCTCGGGGTGGATGCGCACCGCGACGGGTTCGGATACGTCGAACGGATTCGGATGCCAGGACTCCCGGCATCCGATTCCGTTGCTCCGATCCGAATCCGGTGCGGAAGAGGCGCGGCTCAGCTTTCGCGTTCGGCTCGGCGGCGCCGCACCAGGAGGCGCACCCCCCACACCACCGCCAGGACCACGCCCGCCACCGCGATCCACGGCAGCAGGAACCCGAGGCCGATCACGATCCCGTTCAGCGTGGCCACCAGTCCGTTCCAGCCGGCGCCGAGGCCGTCGCCGAAGCCGGCGGGGTCGGCGGCGACGGCGGGGGAGCGCTCGACGAATTGCACGCTCAGAGACGACATCGCGACCTGCGACTCGACCGACTGCAACACCTGGCGGTCGGAGTCGAGCTGCGCCTGCCGCTCGGCGAGAGCGGACTCGGCGGTGATCAGGTCCGACACCGACCCGGCCTGCGCCAACAGCTGCGTCAAGCGCGCCACCGAGGCCTCGCCGGCCGCGACGCGAGCGCGCAGGTCGACCGTCTGCTCGGTCACGTCGGAGCGGCTGACCGTCGTGGCGGTGACCTCTCCGACCTGGCGCAGGTCGTCCATCGTGCTCGTGAGGGCGGCCGCCGGAACGCGCACGGTGATCCATCCCGAGGATGCCGTGGGGCCCGTCACCGCGCCCTCGTACGGCACCGCGCCGATCGCGCCGCCCAGCTGCGAAGACTCGACGTATCCACCCGCCCCGGTCGCGGAGGCGCCGATCGCGGCGATCGCCGCAGCGATGTCGTCCACCTCGACGGTGCTCGACGCGGTGGCGACGATGTCTCGGGTCGCCGTGTCGCGCGCCGCTGCATCACCCGCAGCGGCCTCGGAAGACGAGGCTGACCCCCCGGCACCCTGACCCGGGTCCACCGGTACGAGGGGTGGGTTCTGGGCGGCTCCGCTCGAGTGCTGCTCGCTGGCCCCGACGATGGCGCTCGATCCGCTGGACCCCGAGGTGGCGGCCAGCGAGGGGCCCACAAACGCGGCGACCGCGACCACGGCGGCCGCGGCCCCGGCGCCCGTCCAGATCCCGCGACGACGGCGGCGCGTACGCTCGCGCTCGTCGGCGATCCTTCCGAAGACCGCGGCCTCGATGGCATCCATCCGATCGGCGGGGAGAGGGGGAAGAGTGTGCGCGGTCATGGGGTCTCCGTCTCGATCGCTGTGGCGCGCACCCGGGAGCGGATGCGCGAGAGCCGGTTGCGGACGGTGCCGTGCGAGACGCCCAGCGAGACGGCGGCGGCTTCGTATCCGTAGCCCTCGGCGGCGCACAGGCGGAAGATCTCGCGGTCGAGGTCGCTCAGGCGGTCGACCTCGGCGAGGATCGCCGACACCGTGTGCGCCTGCACGACCTGGGCTTCGACGTCGACGGCTGACGGGATCTCATCGCTCAGCGCGGCGTGCGAGCTGTGACGGCGGCGAGCGCGCAGACGGTTCTGCGCCTGCAGACGGCAGACGGTCGCGAGCCAGGGCAGCAGGGACTCGCCCTCGAGCCGCAGCGACGGGATCTTCCGCCAGGCGACCACGAAGGTCTCCTGCACGACGTCCTCCGCGTCCGCGGCTTCGCCGACGAGCCCGAGGGCGATCCAGTAGACCGGCCGCGCGTATGCCCGGTACAGCTCGCGATACGCGACCTCCGACCCGCCGGCGGCGCGCGCCACGAGGGCCCTGTCGTCGATGACTCCGTGGGTCATGGCATCCGTTCCGCCCTCCGGGTGAGCCCCGGGAAAGCACTCTCTCACTCAGGGGTGTCCGGGCGCGCCGGATCGTCTCACGGATGTACGCACGCAATGAGCTCTACGTGCACAAGCCCCTGTGCGAACGGGGCCGACGGATAAACTCGAGCGTTTCCCCCGATGAAAGGCCCCGCGATGGAGCTGCAGCTCGACCCCCTTTTCCAGACGATCACGCTCGTCGTGCTCGTGCTGATCCTGGTCGCCGACCTGCTGATCATCCTCAAGCGCCCGCACATCCCTGCGGCGAGGGAGTCGACGCTCTGGGTCGTGTTCTACGTGACGCTGGCGTTGATCTTCGCGGGTGTGCTGTGGATCGTCGCCGGGGGAGAGGTCGCCGGGCAGTTCGTCGCGGGCTGGCTGACCGAGTACAGCCTGTCGATCGACAACCTCTTCGTGTTCGTGCTGATCATGGGGCAGTTCGCGGTGCCGCGCCGGTATCAGCAGGAGGTGTTGATGGTGGGCATCATCATCGCGCTCATCCTGCGCGGCGCTTTCATCCTGGTCGGCGCGACCATCATCGAGAATTTCAGTCCGATCTTCTACCTCTTTGGCGCGTTCCTCGTCTACACGGCGATCCGCCAGGCGTTCCCGGGCGACGACCACGACGACGATTCGCAGAAAGAGAACCTCATCGTGCGGACACTGCGTCGGGTGCTGCCGATGAGCGATGCGTACGACGGCAAGAAGGTCATCACGCGAATCGGCGGGAAGAAGCTCTTCACCCCGATGATCATCGTGTTCGTCGCGATCGGTGTGACCGACCTGCTGTTCGCGATCGACTCGATTCCCGCGATCTTCGGCATCACGCAGAGCCCGTTCATCGTCTTCACGGCGAACCTGTTCGCGCTCATGGGTCTGCGTCAGCTGTACTTCCTGCTGGGCGACCTGCTCGACCGCTTGAAGTTCCTGCACTACGGGATCGCCTTCATCCTCGCCTTCATCGGCGTGAAGCTCATCCTGCACGCGATGCACGTCAACGAGTTGTCGTTCATCAACGGCGGCGAGCCGATCGAGTGGGCTCCCGAGATCTCGACGTGGGTGTCGCTCGCCGTGATCGTGCTGTCGATGGCGGTCGCGACGATGGCGAGCCTCATCGCCGCGCGCCGGGAGCCCGCGTCCGTCGAGGGCCCCCAGGATGCCGCGGCCGATGTCGCCGACGAGAAGGGGACGCCGCGCACGGTCGATCAGCCGAAGGGCGACTGACGCGTCGCCGCACACTCCGCTTGTCCCGGTGGATGCGCTGCGTGTCCCAGAAGTGGTTGCCTGTGCGGCCTGCGGACGACCATAAGTGGGACATGGCCGTCGTCTCGCCGCGCGACACCGCCCCTGTCCCGGTGGATGCGCTGCGTGTCCCAGAAGTGATTGCCCGAGCAGCCCCGAGACAACCACGATTGGGACATGGGGGTGATCCGGCGTCGAGCCGTCTGCGCCGGCCCCGGCATCCGGGACCTAGAACGCGCGCAGGTTCGCCTGCAGGCCGCCGTCGACGAACTCCTCGCGGAGGATGCCGCGTCGGCGGAGAATCGGCACGAGGTCGTCGAGCACGCGGTGCACGGTGACCGGGTGCAGGTCTCCCCACAGAAGGACGCCGTCGTTGCCCCACTCGCCCAGTTCCTCGATGCGGTCGGCGAACTCGTCCGCCGTGCCGACGAAGCCCGAGCCGTCGCGGAGGCGCCCCACGCGCGCGTGCGCGCCCAGAAGCGTCCGTAACGGAGTGTCGGCGTCGTGCTTTCCGACGAGGCGGTTGATGCTGCCCTCCGACACGTGCTCGCCGAAGATCGACCGGTCGAGAGGCTTGTCGAGGTCGAGGCCGGTGAGATCGGTCTCGAGATCGCTCGACTGCTTGCGCGCGATGGCGACCAGCGCGTCCTCGGAGGGGTTGGCGGATGCCGCGACCAGGCGATCGGCTTCTTCCGGGGAAGACACGAGCACGGGCTGGATCGCGAAGAGGATGTTGATGTCGGACGCGGCGCGCCCCGCAGCCTCGGCTGCCGCGTGGATGCGTCCGCGATAGGCCCGGATGCTCTGCTCGTCGAGAGGCGCGAGGGCCAACTGCACGTCGGAGTTGTGTCCCGCGAACGACAGGCCGCGACCGGATCCGCCGGGGGAGACGATCGCGGGCGCGCCGTCGGTGAAGGGCACCGCGTTCAGCGGCCCGTCGAAGCCGAAGTGCTCACCCCGGTGCTGCACCGCCGCGAGCTTCGTACCGTCGGCGTAGATCCCCGTCTCTTCGTCGGCGACGAGGGCGCCCTCGCCCCAGCTGTCCCAGAGCTTCCGGATGCCGTCGAGCCACTCCTCGGCCCGGTCGTAGGCCGCGTCGTGCCCGAGCTGCGGCGCGGTCGAGAAGTGGCGCGCGCTACCGGTGTCGGTCACGACGTTCAGGCCGAGACGGTGGCCGCTCAGGTGCTGCAGCGTCGCGAACTGCCGGGCGGCGGTGTACGGCAGGTAGGCGGCCGGGTTGACCGTCGGCACCACGCCCAGGTGCTGCGTCGCCGCGAACAGGTACGGCGCGAGCAGCAGCGGGTCGTGCTTGGGTCCGCCGAAGGCGTGACGCACCCGCAGGTCGATCGTGTCGGCGCTGCCGAGCGAGGGCGCGTCCTCGATGATCAGCAGGTCGAATCCGGCCTGCTCAAGCGTCCGCGCCGAGTCCTGATAGAGCCCCGGCTCACTCCAGCGGTGGTTCCAGCGCAGGTAGGGGTGCCCCCATCCGTGCGGACCGAAACCGCGCGCGAGGAACCAGCCGAAGTGCTGCAGACGGCTCACAGCACGACCGTCTCGCGCTCGACGACGGGGACGCCCACGAGGGCCTGCTCGAGGTCGGCGAGCAGGTCGTCGATGTCTTCGATGCCGATCGACAGCCTGATCGTGCCGGGGGACACCCCCGCGCGCCGGCGTTCCTCGACCGTCCGGGCCGAATGCGAGGTGCTCTGCGGGTGCAGCACGAGCGAGCGGACGTCGCCGAGGTGGGTCATGTGCGTGATGAGCTCGACCGACTGCACGACGTGGCGCGCTGCCTCGAGGCCGCCGCGCAGGGTCACGGTGAACACCGACCCGGTGCCGCGCGTGAGGTACCGCCGACCGAGGTCGAAGTCCGGGTGCGACTCGAGACCCACGTGGTCGACGCGCTCGACCTCGGGGCGCTGTTCGAGCCATCGGGCGACGGCCAGGGCGTTCTGCGACTGACGTTCCACGCGCAGGCTCAGCGTCTCGATGCCCTGACCGATGAGGAAGGCGTTCAACGGCGACGGCGAGGGACCGAACCGCGGCGCGGCACTCTCGCGGATGTAGGCGCCGCGGGCGCGGGCGCCGTGCCGCTCTGCGAAGCTCGCCCCGCCGAGGCGGTCGGTCTGCACGAGATGGGGGAAGAGATGACCGGATGCCGCGGCGTCGAAGCGACCGTCGTCGACGATCACCCCGCCGAGCACCGCACCCTGCCCCGCGAGGAACTTGCTCGCCGAGTGCACGACGACGGCGGCGCCGTGCTCGAGGGGACGCAGGAGATAGGGCGTGGTGAACGTGCTGTCGACGACGAGGGGGATGCCGCGCTCCCGCCCGATCGCCGAGACGGCGGCGATGTCGAGAACGTCGTTGCGGGCGTTCGAGAGCGTCTCGGCGAACAGTGCGCGCGTGCGGGGGGTGATGGCATCCCGCCATGCGGCGAGATCGCCCGTGGGCACGAAGGTGGTCTCGATGCCGAGCCGCGCGAGGTTGTCGAGGAGCAGGCCGCGCGTGCCCTCGTAGATGTGCTCCGAGACGACGACGTGGTCGCCGGCCCCGGCCAGGGCCAGCAGGGCGACGGTGACGGCCGCTTGCCCGCTCGAGACGAGAACGGCCTGGTCGCCGCCCTCGAGGCAAGCGAGGCGCTCCTCGACGGCCTGGATCGTGGGGTTGCCGGTGCGCGTGTAACCGAAGCCGGTGCCGGTGCCGAAGTGTTCGGCCGAGGCGTCGAGACTGTCGAAGGTGAAGCCCGCCGTGAGGTAGATCGGCGTGGCCCGCGGCGAGGCGTGGGCGGTGGCCGAGCCCGCGTGCACCTGACGCGTCGAGAATCCGATGTCGGCGTTCGCGGCCATGGGTCACGCTCCGTTTCGCGGGGGCGGGGCGGGCTCGCGGGTCGGGCCCGTTCCCGAGGGGTGTTCGGGATCGGCCCAGGCTCGCACGGGGGAGTCGTCGGCGACGAAATGTGCGGCGCTCTGTTACGGGCGGCACCCACGTCGCGGACGCCGTGGCGCGGCCGGCACGGGTGAGCCCGGTGGTATCGTGACCGGGTGCGGATCGCTCGCCTCCTCCTTAGCGGCCGCGACGAGACCTTGTCCTAGGCCTTTCTCGTCGCGGAGTTCGTCGCGGGCCTCACACCCCTTCCGAGGAGAAACGCAAACATGAGCAGCACCCCGATCGATGGCATCCGGATCCCGGACCGCCCCCGCACCCTGGCCGAGAAGGTCTGGGACGACCACCTCGTGGTCAAGGGCGAGAACGGCCAGCCCGATCTGATCTACATCGACCTCCACCTCGTGCACGAGGTCACCAGCCCCCAGGCCTTCGACGGTCTGCGCGCCGAGGGGCGCCCCGTGCGGCGGCTCGATCTGACGATCGCCACCGAGGACCACAACACCCCGACGCTCGACATCGACAAGCCGATCGCCGACCTGACCAGCCGCACGCAGATCGACACCCTGCGCCGAAACGCCGAGGAGTTCGGCGTGCGCATCCACTCGCTCGGCGACAAAGAGCAGGGCATTGTCCACGTCGTGGGCCCGCAGCTCGGGCTCACCATGCCGGGCATCACCGTCGTATGCGGCGACTCGCACACCTCTACCCACGGTGCGTTCGGCGCGATGGCGTTCGGCATCGGCACGAGCGAGGTCGAGCACGTGCTCGCCACGCAGACACTGCCGCTGAAACCGTTCAAGACGATGGCGATCACCGTCGAGGGCGACCTCAAGCCCGGCGTCACCGCGAAAGACATCATCCTCGCGATCATCGCCAAGATCGGCGCCAACGGCGGGCAGGGCTACGTGCTCGAGTTCCGCGGCAGCGCCATCCGCTCCCTCTCGATGGAGGGACGCATGACGATGTGCAACATGTCGATCGAGGCCGGCGCACGAGCCGGCATGATCGCCCCCGATGAGACGACCTTCGCCTACGTCAAGGACAAGCCCCACGCCCCGCAGGGCCGGGACTGGGACGACGCGGTCGCTTACTGGCGCACCCTGCCCAGCGACGAGGGCGCCGTCTACGACGCCGAGGTCTTCCTCGACGCGAACGAGCTCGAGCCCTTCGTCACGTGGGGCACGAACCCGGGCCAGGGCGTCTCGCTGTCGGACGTCGTTCCGACGCCGTCCGAGATCGCCGACCCCAACGAGCGTGCCGCCGCCGAGCGCGCCCTCGAGTACATGGACCTTCAGGCCGGCACGCCGATGAAGGACATCCCCGTGGATGCCGTGTTCATGGGCTCGTGCACGAACAGCCGTATCGAGGACCTCCGTGCCTTCGCCTCCGTCATCCAGGGCCGCACCAAGGCCGAGAACGTCCGCGTCATGGTCGTTCCCGGATCGGCGCGCGTGCGCCTCGAGGCCGAGGCAGAAGGCCTCGACAAGGTCTTCGTCGACTTCGGTGCCGAGTGGCGCTTCGCCGGGTGCTCGATGTGCCTGGGCATGAACCCCGATCAGCTGGCTCCGGGGGAGCGCTGCGCGTCGACCTCCAACCGCAACTTCGAGGGCCGCCAGGGCAAGGGCGGGCGCACCCACCTCGTCTCGCCGCTGGTCGCGGCCGCGACCGCCGTGCGCGGAACCCTGTCCAGCCCCGCGGACCTCGATCCCGTCCGCACCGAGACCGTTTCGACCGGGGCGGAGGCCTGACATGGAGAAGTTCACCACGCACACCGGTGTCGCCGCTCCGCTGAAGCGCTCGGCGGTCGACACCGACCAGATCATCCCGGCCGTCTTCCTCAAGCGCGTCACCAAGACCGGCTTCGACGACGCCCTGTTCGCCAACTGGCGCCAGGACCCGGACTTCGTCCTGAACCAGGACGCCTACCGCTCGGCATCCGTCCTCGTCGCCGGCCCCGACTTCGGGACGGGTTCGAGTCGCGAGCACGCCGTGTGGGCGCTGCGCGATTACGGCTTCCAGGTGGTGCTCAGCCCCAAGTTCGCCGACATCTTCCGCGGGAACTCGGGCAAGCAGGGCCTGGTCACGGGCGTGATCACCGAAGACGAGGTCGAGCAGATCTGGGCGGTGATCGAGGCGAATCCGGGCATCGAGATGACCGTGGACCTTACCGCGAAGACCGCCACGGTGGGCGACCTCCAGGTCTCGTTCGAGATCGACGATTACACTAGGTGGCGGCTTCTCGAAGGGCTCGACGACATCGGGCTCACGCTGCGTGACGAAGACAAGATCACGCAGTTCGAGGCGCGCCGCGAGGCATGGCGGCCGCGGACCCTCCCGGTCCGCTGAGCCCGATCGACCCGATCGGGTCGATCTGCCGCCCCTCGTCCACGAAGTGAGGTCCACCCCCCATGAGCACACTCGTCACCGATTCCGGAGATCAGAATCCCGGACAGCCCGATTGGGAGGCGGCAGAGACCCTCTCGATCCGCGGCGGCCGACCGCTGCGGGGGACCGTCGAGGTCAAGGGCGCCAAGAACCTGGTGACCAAGGCCATGGTGGCGGCCCTGCTGGGCGAGACCACGAGCACGCTTCGCGACGTGCCGATGATCAGCGACGTGAAGGTCGTGCGTTCGCTCCTCGAGGTTCACGGTGTCACGGTGACCGAGGGCGACGAGGAGGGCACGCTGCACCTCGATCCCTCGGGCGCCGTCGCCGCGCACTTCGAAGAGATCGATGCGCACGCGGGTGCGTCGCGCATCCCGATCCTGTTCTGCGGTCCGCTGCTGCACCTGCTCGGTGAGGCGCTCATCCCCGACCTCGGCGGATGCCGCATCGGCGACCGTCCCATCAACTTCCACATGGACGCCCTGCGCGCGTTCGGTGCGGTCGTCGACAAGAGCTACGAGGGCATCCGCATCACCGCCCCCAACGGCCTGCACGGCGCGAACATCACGCTGCCCTACCCGAGCGTCGGCGCGACCGAGCAGGTTCTGCTCACCGCTGTCCGGGCCAAGGGCGTGACCGAGCTGCGCAACGCGGCGATCGAGCCCGAGATCATGGACCTCATCGCGGTGCTACAGAAGATGGGCGCGATCATCTCGTACGAGCCCAACCGCGTCATCTTCATCGAGGGCGTCGACAAGCTCGTCGGCTACGACCACCGCGCGATCTTCGACCGCAACGAGGCCGCATCCTGGGCGTGCGCGGCCCTGGCCACCGACGGCGAGATCTTCGCCAAGGGCGCCCGCCAGCAGGACATGCTGACCTTCCTCAACGTCTTCCGGAAGGCCGGCGGATGGTTCGACGTCCGAGAGGACGGCATCCTGTTCCGTCGCGGTGAGGCCCTCAAGCCCGTGATGGTCGAGACGGACGTGCACCCGGGCTTCATGACCGACTGGCAGCAGCCGCTCATCGTCGCCCTCACGCAGGCTCCTGGGACCTCCACCGTGCACGAAACCGTGTACGAGAACCGCCTGGGCTTCACCGAGGCGCTGAACAAGATGGGCGCCGACATCGTCGTGCACCCCAAGGGCATCTCGAGCCCCGACCGCCGCGTTCCCCGTCGCGACCTCGAGCAGGCGGCCGTCATCAACGGGCCGACGCCGCTGCACGGCGCCGACGTCGAGGTGCCCGACCTCCGCGGCGGCTACAGCTACGTGATCGCGGCTCTCGCGGCCGAGGGCGAATCGACGGTGCGCAACATCGGCATCATCCGTCGCGGGTACGAGAAGTTCCTCGAGAAGCTCACGGCTCTCGACGCCGACTTCGACGTCG
The DNA here is from genome assembly GCF_026625865.1 of Microbacterium sp. SL75. Classification (NCBI taxonomy): domain Bacteria; kingdom Bacillati; phylum Actinomycetota; class Actinomycetes; order Micrococcales; family Microbacteriaceae; genus Microbacterium; species Microbacterium sp. SL75. The sequence continues at coordinate 2,875,374 of NZ_CP113067.1, forward strand.
TGGGCTGACGCCGGTGGCTTCGAACCCCGAGAAGAGCCGGCCGAGCGCCTTCTGGCCGCTCGCGGCGATCATCGTCCCCCTCACGGGGCTCTTCGCCCGGATCGAGATCCGCGGTGCGGAGAACCTCCCTCGCGAGGGCGCCTACGTTCTCGCTCCGAACCATAACTCGGAGTTCGATCCCGTGATCGTGGCGGTCGCCGTCTGGCGACTCGGTCGCGCCCCGCGGTTCATGGCGAAAGAGAGTCTCTTCAAGGTCCCCGTGCTCGGCGCCGCGCTCCGCGCGACGGGGATGGTCCCCGTGCCCCGGGCTTCGACGAGCGCGAACCAGTCGATGAAGGCCGCCGAGCAGATCGCCCGCGACGGCCGCGGCGTCATCGTCTACGCCGAGGGCACCCTCACGCGCGACCCCGACCTGTGGCCGATGCGCGGCAAGACGGGCGCGGTGCGCCTCGCCCTCGCCGGCGACCTGCCGCTCATCCCCATGGCGCAGTGGGGCGTGCAGCAGATCCTCCCGCGGTACGGGAAGCTGAAGTTCCCCCGCCGCTCGCACGTGATCGTCGAGTTCGGGCCCGCCATGGACATGAGCGCCTATACGGCGACGCCCACGCAGCCGGCCACGCTGACGAAGGCGACCGACGCGATGATGAACGAGGTCACGGCGATGCTCTCCGGCATCCGGGGCCTGCCCGCCCCCGCGGAGCGCTGGAACCCGTCGCAGCACGGGCAGAACGAGACGGGCCGCCTTGAGCCGTAAGAGCGCCCTGCCCGTCGCGGGCCCGAAGGTCGCCGTCGTCGGCGCCGGAAGCTGGGGAACGACGTTCGGCAAGATCCTCGCCGACGGCGGCGCCTCCGTCGTCATGTGGGCGCGTCGTCCCGAGCTCGCGGCCGAGATCACCGAGTCCAAGCGCAACAGCAGGTACCTCCCGGGTATCAACCTGCCGCGCACGATGACCGCGACGACGGACCTGGCCCAGGCGCTGAACGGTGCGGAGCAGATCTACCTCTCGGTGCCCAGCCAGTCGCTGCGCGAGAACCTCGCCGCCATCAAGCCGCTCGTCGAGCACACCGACGTGCCGATCGTCTCGCTCATGAAAGGCGTCGAGAAGTCGACCGGCCTGCGCATGAGCCAGGTCATCGAACAGGTTCTGCAGTGCGACCCCGCCCGCATCGCGGTGGCATCCGGTCCGAACCTCGCCCTCGAGATCGCGCGCGAGCAGCCGACCGCAGCCGTCATCAGCTCGCTCAGCCCCGAGACCGCCGAGGCCGTCGCCCGTCGCGCGCGCAACCGGTACTTCCGCTCGTTCGTGAACACCGACGTGATCGGCACCGAGTTCGGCGGGGTGCTGAAGAACCTCATCGCGGTGGCGATCGGCATCGTCGACGGCGTCGGGTACGGCGAGAACACGAAGGCGTCGATCATCACGCGCGGGCTCGTCGAGATGACCGACTTCGCGGTCGCGCAGGGCGCGCAGCCCGAGACGCTCCAGGGCCTGGCGGGCCTCGGCGACCTCATCGCGACGTGCCAGTCGCCGCTGAGCCGCAACAACACCGCGGGGCGCCTGCTCGGCCAGGGCTACGGCTACAAAGAGGTCGTCGCCCAGATGCAGCAGACCGCCGAGGGGCTGGCATCCGTGGCTCCCGTGCTCCAGCTCGCGAAGCAGGTCGGCGTCGACATGCCCATCGTGCAGCAGGTGAAGATGGTGCTCGACGGGACGATGGATCCGCGGGACATCGCACCGCACCTGACGACAGACGACGACCAGCCGCAGGGCGAGAGGACGCAGAATGACCAAACCGGTGGTGGTGGTGCTCTTCGGCGGGCGCTCCAGCGAGCATTCGATCAGTTCCGCCACGGCGGGCGGGGTGCTGCGGGCGATCGACCGTGACCGCTTCCGGGTGATCCCGGTCGGCATCACCCGTGACGGCGCCTTCGTCCTCGAAGACGACGACCCCGACAAGTTCGCGCTCATCCCCGACGCGCTGCCCGAGGTGCGCGACAACGGCACGCGCGTGCGTCTGCCCGACTCGACGCTGTCGCGGGAGTGGACCGTGACCGATGGCGGGCGCACGCGCTCGCTCGGAGACGTCGATGTCGTGCTGCCGATCCTGCACGGGCGGTTCGGCGAGGACGGCACGGTGCAGGGTCTGCTCGAGCTGCTCGGCATCCCGTACGCGGGCGGTGGTGTGCTCATGTCGGCGATCGGCATGAACAAGCACGTGACCAAGCAGGTGCTCCGCGCGGCGAACGTACCGGTCGTGCCGTGGGTCGCCGTCACCCGGGCCGACCTCGCTCGCGACCGCGAGCTGTGGCAGCGCCGTATCCGCGCCCTCGACCTGCCCGTGTTCGTCAAGCCGAACGAGGCCGGATCCAGCGTGGGCGTGACGAAGGTCTCGCGCTGGGAGGACCTCGATGCCGCCTTCGACACCGCCTTCGCGGAAGACGGCCTCGTGCTCGTCGAACAGGCGATCGTCGGTCGCGAGGTCGAGTGCGGCGTGTTGCCCGGGCGCGACGGCGGACCGGTACGCGTGAGCGTGGCCGGCGAGATCGTCGTGACGGGCCGGGAGTTCTACGATTTCGAGGCGAAGTATCTGGGAGCGGCGGGCGTCGACCTGGTGTGCCCTGCCGATCTGAGCGACGGCGAGTTGGCCGCGATGCAGCGGATCGCCGCACAGGCGTTCGAGGCGATCGGCGGGCAGGGCCTGGCACGCGTCGACTTCTTCTACACCGGCACCGAGTTCTACGTGAACGAGGTGAACACCATGCCCGGGTTCACCCCGATCTCGATGTTCCCCACGTGCTGGATCGCGTCGGGACTGTCGTACCCCGATCTCATCAGCGACCTGCTCGACGCAGCGCTCGAGAGGGCCTGAGCCGCCACCCGGCGTGCCCGGCAGGTCGGCCGGTAAAAACGCCGTCGCCGGGGTCGATCGCGTCGGCGTGGCGGGATGGTCCCGCCCTCGTGCTGCGTCTCCGCGCCTGTCAGGGCGTGGGCGTCGGAGTCGGCGACGCCGTCGCGTCGGATGCCGAGGTGCACACCGCCCCGGTCGCGGGCAGATACGAGCGGATGAGGGGCCCGAGAGCCTGCGCGACGTCGGCGCTGCTCGCGGCCGAGTAGTCGAGATAGATCTGGACGGCGGGGCTGCGGCCGAAGGTCGTGAGCGTATAGCGGTTCTCGGACGCCTGTGACTCGTCGACGAGCCAGTCCACGCCGTCGAACGCTCGGCATGGCAGGGTCGAGGGGCCCGGCGTCTCGAGACCGCAGGTCATGAGGATCGCCGAGGGATCCCCCCACGCTCCGGTCGACTGCGCGTCGGTCCACCGCCGCTCCAGGCCGGAGATCGTCTTCGGCAGGCGCGAGGTGATCTCGGCGCAGGCGGGGTTGTTCGCGTCCTTCGCCGGCTGCATCGCGACCGTGGTGCTGCACGCCGCGAGTCCCGGGAGGAGAGCGGCGGCGGCGAGGAGCGCGAGGAGGCGGGAGGAGCGGGGCACCCCTCCAGGCTAATAGCGTGGGGGAGTGACCGACGCCGAGACCACCCGTGCAACCACTGTGGGCGACCTGAGCGAGGGGCAGATCCTGCGCGGCATCCTGGATCGCCTTCCGCCCTCGACCGCGCTGGTCGGCCCCGGCGACGATGCCGCGGTGCTGGCCGTTCCCGACGGGCGGGTCGTGGCGACGACCGACACCCTCGTGCACGGCCCGGACTTCCGCCTGGCATGGTCGTCGCCGTTCGACCTCGGCTTCAAGTCGGCGGCGGTCAACCTGGCCGACGTGGCCGCGATGGGCGCGCGACCCATCGCCCTGCTCGTCGCTCTCGCGATGCCCGACAACACGCCGATCTCCTTCGTCCGCGGGTTCGCCGACGGTCTCGCCTCCGCGTGTGCGGAGCTCGCTCCCGACTGCGCGGTCGAGGGCGGAGACCTCACCGTGTCGGACACGCTCACGATCGCCGTGACTGCCCTCGGCAGTCTCGACGGCCGCGAACCCGTGCGGCGATCCGGCGCGCGGGTGGGCGACGGCGTCTACGTGATCGGTGAGCTCGGCGAGGCCGCACGGGGGCTGGACGTGCTGTTCGACAGGTTCACGGATGCCGCGGGCACCCCCGTCGCTGTCACGACCGAGGCCCGCGAGGCTCTCGATGCCGACGACGCGCGCGGACTGGCACGTCAACTGACGCCCCGTCCTCCGATCGCCGAAGCCCTTCGGGCGGCGGACGCGGGGGCCACCGCGATGATGGACATCTCGGACGGCCTGGTGCTCGACGCCACGCGCTTGGCGGACGCGTCGGGCGTGACGATCGCCCTGGAGTCCGCGACCCTCGGTGCGGACCCCGGACGCGCTCTCGGCGGGGGAGAAGACCACGGGTTCCTCGTCACCTTCCCGATGGATGCCGACCCGCTCGGTCGCCGCGTGGGAACGGTCGTGACGCGCGGGGACCATGCGCTGACCGTCGACGGCCGGCCGTGGACAGGTCGCTCGGGGTGGGACCCCTACCGCGACTGGGATACCGGACGCGGTTGAGGCTCACGCGCCTCGCGGCCGACCCCACCACATGGTCGTGTCGCCGTAGGCGCGGTCGCGCTCGGGCTCCAAGCCCGCGGCGGCCCAGTCGGGGGCGGCCGAGCGCTTCGCGCGTTCCACGATGACCGTCGCATCGGCACTGAGCCGAGGGGCGAGAGCGACCAGGGCTCTGGTGAGCTCGTCGTCGGAGAGGTCGTAGGGCGGATCGAGGAAGACGAGATCCCACTCGAGGCCGGATGCCGTGAGAAAGGTCGTGACACTCGCGCGGTGCACCCGAGCGGGGGCGGCGACGCCGGCGGTTCGAACCCGATCGGCGTTGCGACGGATCAGGGTGGCGGCGGGGGCCGAGAACTCGACGAGGTCGGCGGAGGCGGCGCCGCGGCTCAGGCTCTCCAGCCCCAGCGCCCCGGACCCCGCGTACAGGTCGGCCACGCGCGCGTCGTCGAGGAGCCCGGCGGACTCGAGAGAACCGAACAGCGACTCGCGGACGCGGTCGCTCGTGGGACGAGTGCCCTTGGGTGGGACGTCGAGGACGGTGCCTCCGGCGCGGCCCGAGATGATGCGCGTCACCTCTTCAGCCTAGAGTCCCCGGCGCCGCGGCCCGGTGCGCGCACGCGCGGCGATGTCCGAGGGTCTGCCTAGACTCGGATCATGCCCGGATTCTCGCTCGCCTCGCGTCTGGACGGCGCCATCGGGGGCAAGACGGCGACGGCATTCGACAAGGCTTTCGGCGTGAAGACGGTGGGCGCGCTCCTCGAGCACTATCCCCGTCGGTATGCGCGGCGAGGCGAACTCACCCCCATCGACTCGCTGCCGCTCGGTGAGCCGGTCACGATCGTCGCCGAGGTCGTCAGCGCGAACGAGCGTCGTATGCAGAACCGCCGCGGCTCGCTCCTCGAGGTCGTCATCAGCGACGGCGACGGACGCATGTCGCTGACCTTCTTCAATCAGCCGTGGCGCTTGAAAGACCTCACGCCGGGCCGCCGCGGCATCTTCTCGGGCAAGGTGGGCGAGTACCGCCGGCAGACGCAGCTGACGAACCCCGACTACGAGCTGTTCGACGACATCGCCGAAGCCCGTGCCGAGGCTGAGGTCACGGCGAAGCGGCCCATTCCGATCTATCCCGCGACGAGTTCGATCCCGAGCACCCTCGTGCAGAAGACGATCTCCCTCGTGCTCGACGGACTCGGAGAGATCGAGGATCCTCTGCCCGACGACGTGCGGGCGCGCAGAGGACTCCTTCCCGCCCGGGCGGCGTTCGAGCAAATCCACCGTCCCGAGAGCGACGACGACATCGCTCCCGCGATCGCGACGCTGCGCATGCACGAGGCCTTCGTCCTGCAGACCGCGCTGCTCCAGCAGCGGCAGTTCGTGCGGGCACTGTCGGCGACGAAACGCCGCGCTGCGCCCGGCGGGCTCCTCGAACGCTTCGACGCGATCCTGCCGTTCGAGTTGACCCCGGACCAGCGGAGCGTCGGTGCGCAGCTCGCAGCCGACCTCGTCGCGGACTGGCCGATGAACCGTCTCGTGCAGGGTGAGGTCGGCTCGGGCAAGACGCTCGTGGCGCTGCGTGCCATGCTCCAGGTCGCCGAGTCCGGCGGTCAGTCCGCCCTCATCGCCCCCACCGAGGTGCTGGCCGGCCAGCACCTGCGCTCGATCGCCCGCATGTTGGGGCCCGAGCTCGCCCCCGAGATCATGCCGACGCTCCTCACCGGGCAGATGCCCGCTGCCGAACGGCGCAAGGCCGCGCTGCGCGTCGCGTCGGGTCAGGCGCGCATCGTCGTGGGGACCCACGCGCTGCTGAGCGCGACCACCACCTTCGCCGACTTGGGCTTCGTCGTCGTCGACGAGCAGCACCGCTTCGGCGTCGATCAGCGAGAGGCGCTCCGCTCCAAGGGCAGCTCCCCGCACACGCTCGTCCTCACCGCCACTCCGATTCCTCGTACGGTGGCGATGACGGTGTTCGGCGATCTCGACGTCTCGACCATCCGCACCATGCCGGCCGGGCGTGCCGGCATCCAGTCCTTCGTCGCGCCGCTGGCCGAAAAACCCGCGTGGTTCGCCCGCGTGTGGGATCGCGTCGCCGAAGAGGTCGCGCTGGGCCGCCAGGCCTTCGTCGTGTGCGCCGCCATCGACTCCGACCAGCTCACCGCCGACGAGAAGACCGACGAACCGGCCGACGCGCCCGCCGCCGCGGCCGAGGGCGCGCGCACGCGCTGGGGCGTCGTGCAGGTCGAGGCTCTCCTCTCGCGATTGCCGACGTTCACCGGCATCCGAGTGCAGATTCTGCACGGCAAGATGCCCTCCGACGAGAAGGACGCCGTCATGCAGGCCTTCGCGCGCGGCGACATCGACGTGCTGGTCGCCACCACCGTGATCGAGGTCGGTGTCGACGTGCCGAACGCCTCGACCATGGTGATCCTCGAAGCGGACCGCTTCGGCGTCTCGCAGCTGCATCAGCTCCGCGGTCGCGTCGGCCGGGGCGGCCTCCCGGGCCTGTGCCTGCTGGTGACCGAGGCCTCGCCCGGGACGTCGGCGCGCGAACGCGTCGAGGCCGTCGCTGCAACCCTCGACGGCTTCGCCCTCGCCGAGGTCGACCTCGACCTGCGCGGAGAAGGCGACGTGCTCGGCGGTGCGCAGTCGGGGGCGCGCTCTTCGCTGCGCCTGCTGCGGGTCGTCACCGACGCCGATCTCATCACCGAGGCACGCGCCGAGGGCGAGCGGATTCTCGCCGACGACCCGGCCCTGCTGCGGCATCCCGGTCTCGCCGCAGCTCTCGAACGCCGCGTGGGTGTCGAGGAGCGCGCCGCTCTGGCGAAGTCCTGACCGGCGAGCCGCTCTGAGGGCCGCGTCGGTAGGCTGACGGCATGGACCCCCGGATCGCCGTCGTTCCCGGCTCATTCGACCCGCCCACCCTCGGCCACCTCGACGTCATCCGTCGAGCGGCCGGCCTGTTCGATCAGCTGCATGTGCTCGTCGTCCACAACCCGGGCAAAGAAGCGATGCTCCCCATCGCCCAGCGGCAGAGCCTGCTCGAGCGGTCGATCGCCGAGGCGGGCGTCGAGGGCGATGTGATCGTCGCCGCGTGGAGCATGGGTCTGCTCGTCGACTACTGCACAGAGGTGGGGGCGAAGGTGCTGGTGAAGGGCATTCGCTCTCAGGTCGACGTGGCCTACGAGACGCCGATGGCCATCGTCAATCGCGATCTCGCGCACGTCGAGACGGTGTTCCTGCTGCCCGACCCCTCCCACGCGCTCGTCTCGAGCTCGCTCGTACGTCAGGTGGCCGGCCTCGGCGGCGACGTGTCGCCCTACGTCCCGCCCGCCGTCGCGCGCTTCCTCGACACCGGCGCCCGCGGCATCTGACCCGCGCCGTCCCCTCCACGCATAAACGCGATCCGCGCAGAGAAACGCGCGCTCCTCGCGTTTGTGGGCGCTCAGAGCGTTTATGCGTGATGTGAGTTCTCAGAGTGCGGCGCCGGCGCGTCCGCCCGGCCCTTGCTCAGGGGCGCACGGGTAGCATTGACGACCGTGAGAACTCGCCGACCCGGACCCTTCCAGCTCCCCATACGCGACATCGAGCGCCACCCGGGCGAGATGCGCGAACACACCCTCGACATCCCCACCCCCGAGAAATGGGGTGAGGGCCTGCTCTCCGTCCCCGAGGCTGAGATGCTCGAACTCGATGTGCGTCTCGAATCCGTCCACGAGGGGATCCTCGTGTCGGGCACGGTGGACACCAGCGCCACGGGAGTGTGCGGACGCTGCCTCATCGACATCGTCGAGCCTGTCGAAGTCGAGTTCCAGGAACTTTTCGCGTATCCTGGGGACGAAGCGAGTGACTTCGACGTTCAAGACGACCACGTGGATCTTGAAAATCTGGTCCGGGATGCCATTGTCCTGTCGCTTCCGTTCCAGCCGGTGTGTCAGCCGGACTGCCCCGGGCTCGACCCGAACACGGGCGAGAGGCTGACGGAAAGCCCCGGCACCACGGAGCAGGAGCCTGTCGATCCTCGATGGGCTGCGCTCCAGCAGTACACCCCAGACGACGGCGATGCGCTCCGCGCCGCCCCCAAGACAGAGAAGAGCTAGTCATGGCAGGTAACCCCCCGAAGCGGAAGGTCTCCCGCTCGAACACCCGCTCGCGTCGTGCGCAGTGGAAGGCTGAAGCCCCCGCGCTGGTCAAGACCATCGAGAACGGCAAGGTCGTCTACAGCCGTCCCCACCAGGCGAAGGTCGTCACCGACTCGCAGGGCACCGAGCTCTTCCTCGAGTACAAGGGCCGCAAGGTCGCCGACGTCTGATCGGCGATTCGTGACGCGGAAGAACGTCGAGCGCACAGCGCTCACCGAGAAGCTCGGGGTCGAGATCGACCCCGAGCTTCTTTCTCTTGCTTTGACGCACCGCTCGTTCGCCTACGAGAACGGCGGCATCCCGCACAATGAGCGTCTCGAGTTCCTCGGCGACTCGGTGCTGGGCCAGGCGGTGACGGTCCGGCTGTTCACACGGCATCCCGACCTCGACGAAGGAAGCCTCGCGAAACGTCGCGCGAGCGTCGTGTCGACGGTGGCGTTGGCCGAGGTCGCCCGCACGATCGGTCTTGGCGACCACGTGCGACTGGGTCGGGGCGAGATCCTCACCGGTGGGCGCGACAAGGATTCGATCCTCGCCGACACCATGGAGGCCCTCATCGGGGCGACGTTCTTGTCAGCCGGCCCCGACGCGGCGACCGGCATGGTGCTTCGCCTGGTCGAACCGCTCTTAGCCGACCCGGAGCGCTACGGCGCGGCGATGGACCCGAAGACGAGCCTGCAAGAGATCGCTGCCCGCCTGGGACTGGCGGCACCCGTGTACGTGGTTGAGGCCACCGGTCCCGACCACGACCGACGCTTCACCGCCACGGTCACGACGGGCGACGTCGTCACCACGGGCGTCGGATCGAGCAAGAAGCACGCCGAGATGGCAGCGGCGCTGACCGCGTGGCGCGAGCTCGACGCGCGTGCCTGAGCTTCCCGAGGTTGAGGTTGTCCGCGCCGGCCTCGAACCCGCCGTGTCCGGTGCACTCGTCGCCTCTGTCGACGTGCGCGACGAGCGGGCGCTGACCCGGCACACCGGGGGAGCGGCGCACTTCGAGGCGGAGCTGACCGGCCGGCGCATCGCGTCCGCCGTGCGGCGAGGCAAATTCCTCTGGATGCCGATGGCCGACGATGAGGCCATCGTCACCCATCTCGGGATGAGCGGCCAGATGCTCCTGCGTACCCCCGGGGCGCCGGAGGAGCGGCATGAACGCATCCGCATCGAGTTGGAGCATCCGGTGCACGGGTCGCTTTCGGTCGTCTTCGCCGACCAGCGCACTTTCGGCTCGCTCGCCGTCGACCGGCTCGTCGATACTCCCGATGGTGCCGCGGGCGGTCGAGGCTCGGAGCTCGCCCGCGTGCCGACGCAGGTCGCGCACATCGGTCGAGATCCCCTCGACCCTGCGTTCGATGTCGCGCGATTCCGCGCGCGATTGACGCGGACCTCCTCGGGGATCAAGCGCGTGCTGCTGGATCAGACGGTGGCGAGCGGTATCGGCAACATCTACGCCGACGAGTCGCTGTGGGCCGCGCGTATCCACCCTGAGACCGCGGCATCCGATCTTCCGACGCGTGCTGTCAATCGGCTACTCGGCGAGGTGCAGGCGGTCCTCGAGAAGGCCCTTGCCGAGGGTGGGACCAGCTTCGACGCGCAATACGTGAACGTGAACGGTCAGGCCGGCTACTTCGCCCACTCGCTGAATGCCTACGGGCGTACAGGCCAGCCGTGTCCGCGGTGCGGGCGCCCCATCGTGCGGGTGTCGTTCATGAACCGGTCGAGCCACTTCTGCCCGCACTGCCAGAAGCGGCGCTGAAAGTAGCACGGGCCGCCCGCTTCTGAGCAGCTGAGTCGTCGGGTGATTTTTATCATCGTGCTCGTCGGTGGCGTTGCGTAATCGGTACAGTGTTGGCGATGAACGGCTGGTCAGTGGATCCGGAAGGGCTGCGTTTCGCGGCTTCGGTCGTCCGGTATGCCGTACAGATCACTGAGCCGGAGACGGCAACGGCGGCGACCGCACGTGTCGGCGATGCTGAGCTCGCCGCGGCGTTGTCGGCGTTCATGCAGGCTCTGACAGGTGGGTGGATGCAGCGGGTGTCCGCGACCGAGGGTGTGTGTCAGACGTTGGCGGCCTCGGCGACGTTGTATGAGACAGCCGATGAAGAAGGTGTTCGTGACGTGCGCCAGGCGGACCATTTCTGATGGCGGAACTGGGGCAGACCTCCGATCCGATGTCCTTGGTGCCGGGCTCGGTCGGAGACGTCCAGGCGATTGTCGAGCTGTGCGCCCGGCGCTCGCGTGTCGCACGGCAGGCCGCCGAGACGGTGGGCAGGAAGAAGAACATCGACGACTGGGTGGGACAGTCCGCCGACGCCTACACCGCCCGCGTGACCCAGGTGGCGACCGCGTGGTCCGACGCTGACGAGGCGCTGGCCCGTGTCGGCGCCGCGATGCGCGCATACGCGTCGGCGTTGGCGGGGGCACAGGCGAGAGCTGCCACCGCGATCGAGGGTTGGGATTATGCGCGGTCCCTTCAACGCACGGAGCAGACGGCCGGTGCGGAGTCGCCGGGCTTCGTCGAGCCGTTCTCCGGCGCGTGGCCCCTCGTGTTCGCCGGGGGCGCCGACACGAGTCCGCCGCGCACGAGTGCGGAGGCGTTCGCAACGGCTGACAGCTGGCTTGCCGAGGGGAGGAGATGGGTGGCCGATGCGGCACGCACCGCAACCGCGGCTGTGGCTGCTGCGACCGCGGTGCTCCGTGCCGACAGCGGATCCGTGTGGGCGTCGGCGAGCGCAGCCCTCGGAAGCGGGCCGGTGACGCCGGCGACGGCGCTGTCGGTCCTGAAGTCGTTGCGCGGCGACGACCTCACGTCGCTGTTGTCGGCGCGTCCCGACCTCGCCGCTCTTCTCTCGCAGGCGTCGCCCGCCGATGTCGCGAGCTGGTGGTCGGGTCTCGACGGTGACCAGCAGGAAGCGCTGGTCCACGCTGCCCCCGCCGTCATCGGCAACCTCGGCGGAGTGGCCTACCGCGCGCGTGATGAGGCCAATCGCATCGTGCTCGACCAAGCGATCGCGGATGCCAAGCGCAGCCCCCTCGACAAGTCGGAGCAGATCGCGGCGCTAGAGGCGTTGAAGAAGTCGGCCCAGAGTCACACGTTGGTGTCGGTTGTGCTTGACGAACCTCCGCTCGCGCAGGTCGCCGTCGGCGACCTGGATGCCGCGAGGAATGTGTCGTTCATCGTGCCGGGGATGAACTCGAACGTGGCGGGTGACATGGCGACTTACGTCGATGCTGCGAAGCAACTCCAGTACGCGCAGCGCCGTGCGGGCGGCGGAGAGCTCGGCGACTACGCCGTTATCGCGTGGCTGGGCTACCACCCCCCGACGAACGATATGCCGGTGGACGTGGCATTCAACGGGAAAGCCGAGGCGGGCGCACCCGCCTTATCGAAAGACCTCACGTCGATGGCTGCTGTTCACGAAGCATCGGGCATCCCTGCCTCGGTTTCTGTCATCGCCCACTCTTATGGCACCAATGTCGCGGCACTCGCACTCACCGACGCTCACGCGGACCACGTCGTCCTGCTCGGCTCGGCCGGTGTAGACAATCAAGTAGACAACGTCGCGGACCTGAATGTGCCTCCCGGACAGGTGTTCGCATCTCAAGCCCGTCACGACGGCTGGGCGCCTGTCGGGCAGATCACCTCGTACGTCGTCCTAGACGGACGCGTCGACCCGACAGCGACATCGTTCGGGGCGCGCGAGTTCTCCTCGGAAGCGGGCATCGCCCCCGGCGGCGAGACGCTGCGCGCGGTTGACAAACACGGACCGTTCGGCGATGGCTCGGAGACATTCAGCTACTTCGATGCGAACACGACCGCGCAGTTCAACACGGCGTTGGCAACGACGGGCCGCGGGGACGAGGTCATCGTCGACAAACCGCTGACAGAATCAGACCTCATCGGGCCGCATCACTCGAGCGGATCGAATGAGTACCCGGTCGGGTGGAACGGCATTCGTTGACTATGAACAGACGCACTTACATCGCAGTCAGCGCGCTGCTCGTCGTCCTGCTCACCGCTTGCTCACCCGGTGGCGACCAGAACTCGAAGGGACCCGACGTGACCCCAGAAGATGTCAAGGCGCAGATCCTCGATCTCTACGAGGCGAGCGCAGCCGCGGTCGCGGCTGAGGGCTGGAAAGTAGATGACGCCTCGTGGCTAGCTTGCGCCGACGACTCCGCGGGACCGCGTGTGAAGTTGTCGTTTGCCGCGTCCCGCTCCGAGCCATTGCCGAGCGCTGCCGCTGATCTCATAGCAAACGCGCAGAAAGTGTGGCAGGAGCGAGGACACGACGTGACGGTCGAGCGCGACACGAACCTGACTCCGCCACGGTGGATTCTTTCTGATCCGCCTTACCTCACGGGCACCGAACCGGATGGCAGCTACTATCTGCTGGACGTCAGCGATCGCGCTGTTTACTTCCAGGCCACCAGTGCCTGCGTACCCGGCGACATCTTCGAACTCACCAGCCCCACGCCGACCCCATGACCCTCAGGTTCGATCCCCAGCGGCACGCGGAGACGATCGCCGCTTTGCGACGGGTGATCGCTGGCATCCAGGATCAGCTGGACGGCCTCGATCGGGAGGTCACCGTACTGCGTGGGCAGTGGTCGGGTGCCGCGCAGGCGGCGTACGAGCGTACTCACCGAGAATGGGCGGACTCCATCGGTCGCTTGCATTCCGCGCTGGGTGATGCGACGGGAGCGGCGCAGCACGCCGGTGACCGCCTCACCCAGACCGAGGCAGATGTGACCGCACTGTGGTCATGACGCGAGAGGGGGACGGGACTCCAGACCCGTCCCCCTCTCAGGTCACAGCACCTTCTTCCACACTCCTTCGTACGAGATCGGCGTGAAGCCGATGGCTTCGTTGATCGAGAGCATCGGACGGTTCTCTTCGGCGTTGTAGGTCAGCACACGGGGTGACTCCGGTGCGACGTCGTGCCACGCGAGGAGTCCCGCGCACTTCACGAGCATGCCGAGTCGGTGGCCGCGGTGGGCCGCGACGACGAGGGTGTCTTCCTGGCTGGTGGCAGCGGTGCGGTCCTTGCCGATGACGAGTTCGTTGAAGGCCGCAAGCTCGCCGGTGTCGACGTGCTGGGCGGCGGTGACGAGCATGTGCCGTCCGGCGTCGGTGTAGCCGGCTTCGTAGCGGCGCACTCGACCGGCATCCCACACCTCCTCGTCGAACTCGAGGTCCGCCGAGGGGGCGTCGGTCACCATGCGCGACTTCATCCACGCAAACGCGTCCACGAACTCGTCGGGCGTGGGCAGAGTCCACTGCACGATCCGGTAGCCCGAGGCCGCCTGTTCGGCCTCAGCGAGCAGTTCCTCTAGGCGCGGTCGTGCTCCGGCGAGATCCAGCGAGCTCACGCGCACGATCTGTTCGAGCGAGAATCCGGATGCCAGAAGAAACCGCGCCGCGTGATCCCGCGGGATCGAGCCGAATCCCGTCGGCGCGTCGAGGCGCGGTCCGTCCGCGGCGGGATGTTCGGCCCACGACTGCAGGACGGTACGCCCGTGCTCTCGTGCGGTGTTCTCGATGAGGGCGTAGGCGGCGCGACCGATGCCGTTGCCCCATGCGGAGCGGCGCAGTTCGATGAGCCAGAATCCGGTGCGGGCGCCCTCCTCCTGCGGGAAGTCGAGACCCACGCGCCCGATGACCTCGCCGTGGTGGACGGCGATCCATGCGAATCGTTTCATCTCAGGTCGGGGTTGGTAGAGCGGGAGGAGCTCGTCGGCGGGCATGAACGAATCGTCGTGCCCCGAGATCTCGGCGTAGACGAGGTTGCGGAGGCGGACCATCTCGCGGAAGTCCGCGGCATCCGGATCGTCGATGTGGGCGGGGATGTGAAGCGGGCGCAGCTCGAGGCCGGCGGGGAAGGAAGTCATTCGAAGGTCTTTCGTCGGATGAGACGGGGGAGGGGTGGGGCCGGCCGAGAGGCCGACCCCACCGGGATCAGAACGGCGGGCGGCTGAACGCCGCGGCGCTCTGCCAGGCCCGCTCGCGGCGGTCCCGCTCGGCGGCCGCGTCGCGAGCTCGCAGGGCTTCGACCGCGCGGTGGTCGAGGGCGCGGGCCCGGTTGGCGTGCCGGTTGAGCAGCCAGAGCCCCAGACGCAGCGACAGGCGGTCGAGCAGACCCAGCGGCCGGTAGGCCGTCGTGTCGAACGTGATCGTGGAGGGAGTGGGAGGGGTGGAAGGCGCGGCCGAGGAGTGCTGCGGCGCGCGCGTGAACAGGGCGTTCATGCGGAAGCTCCGTAAAGAAGATCTGGCGAGGAGGAAGCGCGTCGAGCAGACAGCTCACGCGGGGGCGGACGCAGAGGGTCCGGGTGGCCGACGTCGAGGAGACGGGCTCACGGGAAGCGGAGACGACAAGGCGTCTCGACGCGACGAACTAGCCCTGACGAGGGGGCATGCCGACGGCGGTGGTCACTCCCGTGGCGTATGCGGAGAGCACGGGGACGGCGATGAAGCCGGTGGCGGTGAAGCCGGTCGTGGTGCGAATCATGGAAGTAACCTCCTTTCGACGTCGGTTGCGACCTCAGACGCTAGCGAAGGCTGTCAGCGAATGTCAAGCTTCCGCTCAGATTGGGGCGGGTGCCGGGCGCGTCGAACCGCGCCCACCGGCCCGCCGCCGCGGAATCCTGCGGTTTCTCGGATACCGTGAACACGCGGTTCGATCGAGCGGAGGGCGGGTGACATGCACCTGAAGAGCGTGACGCTCAAGGGCTTCAAGTCCTTCGCGCAGTCGACCACCTTCGCCCTCGAGCCGGGCGTGACATGCATCGTCGGACCGAACGGGTCGGGCAAGTCCAACGTCGTCGACGCCCTGGCCTGGGTGATGGGGGAGCAGGGGGCGAAGACCCTTCGCGGCGGCAAGATGGAGGACGTCATCTTCGCCGGCACCTCGACGCGGGGACCCCTGGGGCGGGCCGAGGTCCAGCTGACGATCGACAACGCCGACGGTGCTCTGCCGATCGACTACAGCGAGGTGACGATCAGTCGCACGCTGTTCCGCACCGGCGCGAGCGAGTACGCCATCAACGGGCAGACGTGCCGCCTGCTCGACGTGCAGGAGTTGCTGAGCGATTCGGGCCTCGGGCGCGAGATGCACGTGATCATCGGGCAGGGCCGCCTCGACACCGTGCTCCAGGCATCGGCGGAGGACCGTCGCGGGTTCATCGAGGAAGCCGCAGGAATCCTCAAGCATCGCCGACGCAAAGAGAAGACCGTCCGCAAGCTCGAGGCGATGGAGACGAACCTCACGCGCTTGAGCGATCTCGCCGGTGAACTGCGCCGGCAGCTCAAGCCGCTGGGCAAGCAGGCCGAGATCGCTCGAGAGGCAGCGACGATCGCCGCGGTGGTCCGGGACGCGAAAGCGCGCCTCTACGCCGACGAGCTCGTGCGTCTGCGCGCGGAACTCGCCGACGCCGCTCGAGCCGAGAGTGAGCGCCACACCGAGCGGCTGGGCCTGCAGGAGCAGTCGGAGGGGCTGCGCGGTCGGGTGGAGCGCCTCGAGAACGATCAGCGCTCCGACGCCGTCGACCGCGCGCGCGGTGTCGCCTTCGCGCTCGAGCAGGTGCAGGAGCGACTCCGGGGGCTCTACACACTGGCCGGCCAGCGCCTGACGCTCCTCGGCGACGACGAGACGGACGGGTCGGGCTTCGCCCCCACGGTGACACAGTCGATGATCGACGACGTCCGCGCCGAGATCGACGACATCGCCGCGGGTCTCGGAGAGGCTCAGGATGCCGCGGCAGAGGCGTCCCGAGCGGTGACGCGTGCCCGCGCCGACCTCGACGCGCTCGACGTCGACATCGCTGCGCAGAGTGCGCTGGTGTCGGAACACGACATGAAGATCACGAGCCTGCGGGGAGCGGCGGATGCGGCGAGCTCGGCCCTTGCCGCCGTGCGTGCCGGTGTCGACCGGCAGCAGCGGGCGCTCGACGCCGCGCTGATCCGACGGGCGGAAGCCGAGCAAGCCGTCGCCGAGCTGGATCCCGACGTGGTCCCCGAGGCCTCGACGGCCGAGCACGCGGCCGCCTACGAGCGCGCTCAGCGCGACGCCAACGACGTCGAGGCGCGCGTGTCCGGCCTGCGTGAACGCCTACACGCCGCCGAGCGTGAGCGCGACGCGCTCACCGCGCAGACCACCGCTCTCGGCCGCGCCCTGGATGTCCGCAACGCGGCCGCCGATCTGATCTCGGCCGGGGGTTCCGGCATCCGAGGTCTCGTCGGCGACGACCTGAAGGTCAGGGCCGGATACGAAGCGGCGGTGGCCGCGGTGCTCGGAACCCTCGCGGAAGGGTTGCTCGTCGACGACGCGGAAGCGGCGTTCACCGCGGCCCGCACGGCCGCCGAGGCCGACCTGGGTCTGGTCGAGATCGCTCTGGCCGACGCCCCCGGGCCGGGGGAGTCCCTCCCGGCGCTCGAGGGTGCGGTGCTCGCAGCGGATGTCGTCACGGCCTCGCCCGGGGTGCTCGGCATCCTGGCTCGCGTCCTCATCGTCGAAGACCTCGACGCCGCGCGATCGGCGCAGTCGAGTCTGGCGGACGGGCTCACGGTCGTGACCCGCTCTGGCGAGGTCGTGACCGCGCGGACCGTTCGCGCCGGCTCGGGCTCGGGCCGGTCGCGCCTCGAACTCGCCGCCGAGCGCGACGCCGCCGTGGAACGGCTCGACGAGGTCGTCGTGATCGTGGATTCGCTGAGAGAAGCCCTCGCCGACGAACAGCGTCTGCAGGTCGATGCGCGCCAGCGCACGAAAGACGCCCTTTCGACCCTTCGCGCGCATGACGCAGCCCTGGCCGCTCACGCGGAGAAGGTCAACCGCGTGACCGTGCGCCACGAAGCCGCGGTCGCCGAGTGCGACCGTCTGGTCGCGGGGCTCGCGCAGACCGAGAGCGCGGTCGCCGAGGCGGAGGACGCGGCACGTCGGGCCGACGATGCGCTGGCCCGGGCCCTCGACGCGCCACGCCCGCTCCTCGACGCCTCGGCGCGCGAAGGAATGGCGGCAGAGGTCGACGCCGCGCGCGAGACCGAGATGCGCGCCCGCCTCGACATTGAGACGCTGAAAGAGCGCGTCCGCGCCGGTGAGGCTCGCATCGTGCAGCTCGAGCAGCAACGTGAGCGCGAGCGAACCGCGGCCGCCGAGGCGGCACGCCGTGCTGTGCTTCGCCGGGCGCAGCGTGAGATCGCCGCTGAGGTCGCGGGCCACCTCCCGGCCCTGCTCGACTCGGTCGATCGCTCGGTCAGTCAGGCGCGGGTGGAGCTGGCGGCCGCGGAGTCCGCCCGCACGGCGATCACGGAGGAGCTCTCTCGTGCGCGAGCCGACGAGTCCCTCGTGCGAGAGCGTCTGGCACGGCTCACCGAAAGCGTGCACGGGCTCGAGCTGCAGATGCACGAGAAGAAGCTCCACGTGACCGGTCTTCTCGAGCGTGCTCAGTCCGAGCTCGCGTTGGACGAGCACATTCTCGTTTCGGAATACGGCCCCGACCAGCCCATCCCCACCGAGAACGCGGAGGAGGGCGTGCCCTTCGATCGCGCCGCTCAGAAGCGCCGGCTCCAGGATGCCGAGCGCAAGCTGTCGCAGCTCGGCCGGGTGAACCCGCTGGCCCTGGAGGAATTCGCCGCGCTCGAGCAGCGCCACGCCTTCCTCACCGAGCAGCTCGCCGACCTGCAGCAGACGCGAGCCGATCTGCAGACGATCATCGCCGACCTCGACGAGCGCATGCAGACGATCTTCGTCGCGGCCTTCGAAGACACGCGTGCGGCCTTCACGGAGATCTTCCCGATTCTCTTCCCGGGAGGGGCCGGCAGCATCTCTCTCACCGATCCCGAGCACCCGCTGACCACCGGCATCGAGGTCGCGGTGCGTCCGGTCGGCAAGAAGATCGAGCGGCTCTCGCTGTTGTCGGGCGGAGAACGCTCGCTCGCGGCGGTGGCGTTCCTCACCTCGATCTTCACGGCGCGCCCGAGCCCGTTCTACATCCTCGACGAGGTAGAGGCGGCGCTCGACGACGCCAACCTGGGTCGTCTGCTCGGGGTCTTCGAGAAGCTCCGCGCGAGTAGCCAGCTCATCGTCATCACCCACCAGAAGCGCACCATGGAGATCGCCGACGCGCTCTACGGGGTGTCCATGCGTCAGGACGGGGTCTCGGCGGTCGTGGGCCAGAGGGTCGGCGATCGCGCCATCGCGCGAGCGACGCAGGACCCCGTCGCGAGGGCCTCCGACGAAGCCGCCCCCGTAAGCTGAAGCAATGGCTGAGAACTCCTGGTCGCTGGGCCGCGCGCTGCGCGGGCTGTTCGTCAAGCCCACGATCGACGAGACCACGTGGGACGACCTCGAAACGGCGCTGCTGACGGCCGATTTCGGTCCCGATGTGACCGAGCGTCTGGTCGAGGAGCTCCGCGAGAAGGTCGAGCGCTTCCGTACGACCGACCCGCGTGATCTGCAGCGCATGCTCAAAGAGACCCTCGAGGAGCACTTCGCCAAGTTCGACACGACCCTTCGCCTCACCGAGCGTCCGGCGGTCGTGCTCGTCGTCGGTGTGAACGGTGTGGGCAAGACCACGACCATCGGAAAGTTCGCGAAGTTCCTGCAGCGCTACGGTCGCACCGTCACGGTGGGGGCCGCCGACACCTTCCGGGCCGCGGCGGTCGACCAGCTCGCGACCTGGGCCGAGCGTGGGGGAGCGACGATCGTGCGCCCACAGCACGAGGGCCAGGATCCGGCATCCGTGGCCTTCCAGACCGTCGCCCACGCGAAAGAGACCGGTACCGAGATCGTGCTCGTGGACACGGCGGGTCGACTTCATACCAAGGGCGGGCTCATGGACGAGCTCGGCAAGATCAAGCGCGTCATCGAGAAGCAGGCGCCGATCGCCGAGGTCCTCCTCGTCCTGGATGCCACCACGGGTCAGAACGGGCTGATGCAGGCGCAGGCATTCCTCGACAGCGCGGGGGTCACCGGCCTCGTGCTGACGAAGCTCGACGGTTCCGCGAAGGGCGGCTTCGTTCTCGCGGTGCAGGAGCGCACCGGCATCCCGGTCAAACTCCTCGGCCAGGGCGAGGGCATCAACGACCTCACGGGTTTCACCCCGCACGTGTTCGCAGCTTCTCTCGTCGACTGACTCATACCGCACACACCCACCCGGGCGGGTCGTCTTCCCCAACACCGGGCGGAATGCTTACATGGAGTCATGGCCATCGAGCACGACTTCTTCGGACTCCTCGAGTCGGGCCCGGACGGGTCGATCTTCTGGAGCGAGAACGTCGAATTCGGCGATCAGAGCGTCACGGTCGATCTGACGGCCCCCGATCAGGACGACGTGTCGGCCGAGGCGCTCGACGTCGCGGCATCCATGGTCTCGTCGCTCGAGGCCATCGACCTCGCCGCGCGCAACGCCATGGTCAACGAACTCGATTCGCGCACCAGCGAGGTGACCGAGTACATCCTCCAGCAGCAGGCCACCCTAGGTGAAGAGCTCGAGGACCTGCTCACGGACGTCTCGGGTGACACGCACATCGACGTCATCAAGGCGCTGCAGCTGATGACCATGACGATCCTCGCCGATGAGCACGGGGGAGCAGACCCCTTCGCGGTGCTGGAGTACGCTCTCGACCCCGACGCGACCGACGACGTCCTTCTGGTCAACCTGGCCTCCGACGGCAGCGTCCAGTCGGTCACGAGCGCCGACTGAGCGCGTGCAGACCTTTCTGCCGTATCCCTCGTTCGTCGACTCCGCCCGTGTGCTCGATCCGAAGCGCCTCGGCAAACAGCGGGTCGAGACCTTTCAACTGCTGCGCGCGCTGACGGTTCCTGACCACGGCTGGCGCCACCATCCCGCGGCCAAGATGTGGGACGGTCACCTTCCCGCCCTCGTCTCGTACGGTCTGGTGATGACCGACGAGTGGATCTCGCAGGGGCGCGCGGACACCGTCCGCGAGAAGATCCGCGACTTCGCGCCCGAGGTGGACGGCCTCGGACAGGGCGATCTCGACCTGCCGCCGTGGATCGGAGATGAGGCGTTCCACTTCGCCCACCGCTCCAACCTCATCCGCAAGGACGCCGAGTTCTACGTACCGCGCTTCGGCGACATACGCGACGACCTCCCGTATGTCTGGCCGGCCTGAGGCGACCGCGTCGTTCGCTGTTCTCCGCGGGCGATCGACGCGCGAGACGTCGAGCGGGTCGAAGGCCGTCTGAGCTCCGCAGCCTTGCGGGAGACGCCGTCAGTGATGCCGACGTGCGAACCACGCCCCACTCCACTAAGGTGAGGCTGTCCTAACCTCAAGCTGTCGAGGTTTACCCGACCCTCGAAGGAGTCCCATGTCCGTGCGCTCGCGCCGTCGCACCCGTCTCATCGGAGCCGCCACCCTCATCGTCACCGGCATGATCGCCGTGGCCGGCTGCGCGGGCACGACGTCGTCGTCGCCGGAGTCCGCCGCCCCGGCCGCCGCGGGGTTCCCGGTGACCATCGACTCCTCCCTCGGGCAGACCGTCATCGACGCCAAGCCCGAACGGGTCGCCACGTGGGGCTGGTCGTCTCAGGATGCCGCGCTCGCGCTCGGCGTGGTGCCGGTGGCCATGCCCGCGTTCGCCTACGGCGGTGTGGACGGCATCCTCCCCTGGGACAAGGACGCCATCGACGAGCTCGGCGGCCAGACCCCGCAGCTGCTCTCGGGCGGCGACAACGGCACGCCGAACGTGGAGGAGTTCGTCCAGGCCAAGCCGGACGTGATCCTCGCCCCCTACTCCGGACTGACCCAGGAGCAGTTCGACGAGCTCAGCAAGATCGCACCCGTGGTGGCGTACCCCGACAAGCCGTGGGCCACGTCCTGGCAGGACCAGACGAAGATCATCGGTCAGGCCCTGGGGCTGTCCGACGAGGCCGACGCACTCATCGCCCGGACGAACGACGAGATCACGACGCTGGCCGCGAAGTACCCCGCGCTGCAGGGCAAGACCTTCGTCTACGGCGCGAACAACCAGCCCGAGACGTTCAACGTCTTCCGCGCCGACGACCCGCGCGTGCAGCTTCTCACGCAGCTCGGCATGGCCGTCGCACCCAGCGTCGAGGCCAATGTGCCCGCTTCCGATGCCTCGAGCTACTTCTACAAGGTCAGCTTCGAAAACCTCGGATCGTTGAGCTCCGACGTGCTCGTCGCCTACTTCGGAACACAGGATGCCGCCGACGCCTTCGTCGCAGACCCCCTCGTCGCCGCCATGCCGCAGGTGAAGGAGGGGCGGTTCGCCCCCATCGTCGGAGAATCGTTCGTGATGGCCTCGAGCGCTCCCACGGCGTTGTCGATCCCGTGGATGCTCGACCAGTACGTTCCGCAGCTGGCCGCCGTCGCCGAGCGTGTCGGCTGAGGTCGCCCTCGCAGACGGCGCCGCGCGAGTCCTCCTCGCGCGTCGCCGTCTCGCCGCCACGGGGATCGTCATCGGCGCGCTCGTCCTCGTCACCGGCCTCGGTATCGCCGTCGGCTCGGCCGACATCCGGCCGGAGACGGTCTGGGCGGCGTTGACCCACTACGACCCCGCCAACGCCGAGCACATCGCCATCGTCGACAAGCGCGTTCCGCGCACGGTGGTCGGCCTGCTGGTCGGGGCGGCCCTCGGCGTCGCCGGCGCGATCGCCCAGGGGGTGACGCGCAACCCGTTGGCCGATCCCGGCATCCTGGGCATCAATCAGGGTGCCGCCCTCGCGGTGGTGGTCGCCATCACCGTGTTCGGCGCCGTCGGCTCGGCCCAGTACATGTGGTTCGCGTGGATCGGCGGCGCGCTGGCCGCGGCGGTCGTGTGGGCGGTGTCCTCCGGCGGTCGCGACGGGGCGACACCCGCCAAACTGGCACTCGCCGGTGCCGCACTCAGCGCCGCCCTGGCCGGCCTGGTCTCGGCGGTCCTCCTCGTTCGACAGGATGCGCTCGATGCGCTGCGCTTCTGGCAGGTCGGTGCACTCGCGGGGCGCGGCCTCGACGTACTGATCCCGGTGCTGCCGGTCCTGGTCGTCGCGCTGCTGGCGGGGCTCGCGTCCGGCCGGGTGTTGAACCTGTTCGCCCTGGGAGACGACACCGCCGCGGGCCTGGGCGTGCGCGTCCGGCGCGCGCGGCTGGTGGCCGGGCTCATCGTCGTGGCCCTCGCGGGCGGGGCGACCGCTGTCGCCGGTCCCATCGCGTTCGTGGGGCTGGTCGTGCCGCATGTCGTCCGGCTGCTGGTGGGGGTCGACTATCGCTGGATCCTCGCGTACTCCGCACCGGTGGGAGCGGCGTTCCTCGTCGCGGCCGACGTGGTGGCGCGGGTCGTTGCTCGACCGGGTGAAGTGCAGGTCGGGGTCGTCGTCGCGGTGGTCGGTGCTCCCGTGTTCATCGCACTCGTGCGTCGCATGAAGGCGGTGGGTCTGTGACCGCGGTGACGGCGCGCCTGCGACGCGCCGAGCGGCGCCGCGTCCTGGCGGTGGTCGCGGGTGCGGTGGGCGTGGTGGTCGCGCTGTCGGCGGTCGCGTTGTCTCTGGGCGCCGCGGCCCTCACCCCGGCCGAGGTATGGAGTGCGCTCACCGGCACGGGCAGCCGCATCGCGACCTATGTGGTCTGGGAATTGCGCATGCCCCGCGCCGCGGCGGCGGTGATCGTGGGCGCCGCGCTCGGCCTTGCCGGCGCGGTCTTCCAGGTCGTGTTGCGCAATCCGCTGGCGAGTCCCGACGTGCTGGGGGTGACCGCGTCGGCCGGTGCGGTGGGGGTGTTCGCCGTGCTGATGCTCTCCGTGAGCGGTGTGACCCTGACCGTGCTCGTCGTGATCGGCGGCATCGCGGCGGCAGTCCTGATCGGCGCCCTGGCCTGGCGACGCGGCATCCACGCTCTGCGACTGGTGCTCGTGGGCGTGGGTGTGGCCGCGCTGGCATCGGCCGTGACGGGGTACCTGCTCACGCTGTCCGATCTCCGCGACGTCAGCGTGGCCTACACCTGGCTGGTCGGCAATCTCAGCGGAGCGGCGTGGCCGGTGGTCGGCTCGACCGGGGTCATAGCTCTCATCGGGGCGCTGGTGCTCACGCTGCAGCGGCGCGGGTTGCGGGCGCTCGAGCTCGACGACGCGAGCGCGACCGCCCTGGGCTTCCGCGTCGAACGCACCCGAGTCGGCGTCCTCGCCACCGCGGTGGTCCTCGCCGCCGTCGCCGTTTCGGCTGCCGGCCCGATCGGATTCGTCGCACTCGTGGCACCCCAGTTGGCGCGCCGGATCGGAGGCACCGGCCCGCTCTCGCTCTGGGCCGCCGCGGCCGTGGGAGCGGCGCTGGTGAGCACGTCCGACCTGCTGGGGCAGTACGCGATACCGGGGGTGGACCTGCCCGTGGGGGTCGTGACCGGCATCGTCGGCGCCCCGTATCTCGTGTGGCTTCTGGCACGAGGAACCCGAACCCGTCCGGGAGGACTCACATGAACGACGGCCCCGTCGACCTGCGTGCCGAGGGCGTCTTCCTCGCCTACGACGCGCGACCCGTGGTCGAAGACCTCACTCTCGCGATCCCCCCGGGACGCATCTCCGTCATCGTGGGCGCGAACGCCTGCGGCAAGTCCACCCTGCTGCGGGCGATGGCACGCTTGATCACGCCCTCCGCGGGGACGGTTCTCCTCGACGGCGCCGACATCAGATCCCGGCCCACTGCCGAGGTCGCGCGGCGGCTCGGTCTGCTGCCGCAGTCGCCGATAGCGCCCGAGGGCGTCACGGTGGCCGACCTGGTCGGTCGGGGGCGGTATCCCCACCAGAGCTGGTTGCGACGGCGCGCGAGCGGAGACGATGAGATCGTCGACGCGGCGATGGCGACGACCGGAGTGCTGGATCTCGCCCCTCGATCGGTCGACTCGTTGTCGGGCGGGCAGCGGCAGCGCGTGTGGATAGCGATGGCGCTGGCACAGCAGACCGACGTTCTGCTGCTCGACGAGCCGACCACGTACCTCGACGTGAGCCACCAGATCGAGGTGCTCGACCTGCTCGCCGAGCTCAATCGCGAGCGGGGCGTCACCATCGTCATGGTGCTGCACGAGCTCTCGCTCGCGTGTCGCTACGCCGATCACCTCATCGCTATGAGAGGCGGCCGAATCGTGCGCGAGGGAGCACCGGAACGGATCGTCGACGTCGACCTCGTGCGCGAGGTCTTCGGGATCGAGTCCGTCGTCGTGGCCGATCCCGCATCGGGCATGCCGCTGGTCTCGCCGATCAGCCGATACCGTCGGCAGCCTGCTCGGGGCGACTGATCCCGAGCTTCTTCGTCCGAGGTCGGCACGGAGCGGGACGATCGCCGGCCGCCCCCGCCGGCAACGCAGCCGCGTGAGACCTCAGACCGCCTGAGCGAACCCGGCGTCCGCTGCCGCCATGTCTTTCGCCAGGTGCCCGAGGTGGGGCGGGATCTCCCGCCCCTTCGACACCATCGACTGCGCCCACAGGCGCCCGGCGCGGTACGACGAGCGCACGAGGGGACCGGCGAGAACGCCGAGGAACCCGATGCGCTCGGCCTCTTCCTTGAACTCGACGAACTCGGCCGGCTTGACCCAGCGCTGTACCGGCAGGTGTCGCGGGGTCGGGCGCAGGTACTGGGTGATCGTGATGATGTCGGTGCCCGCGGCGCGCAGGTCTTCGAGGGCCTGGACGACCTCCTCCGGCTCCTCGCCCATGCCGAGGATGAGGTTCGACTTCGTGATGAGCCCCGCGTCTCGGGCAGCGGTGAGCACCCCGAGCGAGCGCTCGTAGCGGAAGGCGGGGCGGATCCGCTTGAAGATGCGGGGGACCGTCTCGACGTTGTGCGCGAACACCTCGGGACGCGACGAGAAGACCTCGTCGAGGTGGGAGGGGTTTCCCGAGAAGTCGGTCGCGAGGATCTCGACCCCGGTGCCCGGGTTCTCGGCGTGGATGCGGCGCACCGTCTCGGCGTGCAACCACGCGCCCTCGTCGGGCAGGTCGTCTCGGGCGACGCCGGTGACGGTCGCGTACCGCAGCTGCATGCGCGTGACGCTCTCCGCCACCCGACGCGGTTCGTCGCGGTCGTAGTCGGCGGGTTTGCCGGTATCGATCTGGCAGAAATCGCACCGGCGGGTGCACTGCGAGCCACCGATGAGGAAGGTCGCCTCGCGGTCCTCCCAGCATTCGAAGATGTTGGGGCAGCCGGCCTCCTGGCACACCGTGTGCAGCTCCTCGGTCTTCACGAGGCTCTGCAGGGCGGTGTACTCCGGCCCCATCCTGGCCTTGGTCTTGATCCACTCCGGCTTGCGTTCGATCGGCGTCTCGGCGTTGCGCACCTCGAGGCGCAGGAGCTTCCGCCCGTTCGGAGCGGTGGATGCCGGGACGTCGGCGTTCCCGGTCCCGCAGGCGCTCATGCGGCCACCGCCGCGTACTCGGCGCGGAACACGCGCTCGATCGTCGGAACGAGATCGGCGGGGGAGACATCGGCACCCAGCACCTCGCTGACGGTGGTCACTCCGGCATCCGTGATCCCGCATGGCACGATGCGCCGGAAACCGGCGAGGGTGTTGTCGCAGTTGACGGCGAAGCCGTGCATCGTCACTCCTTTTTCGACGCGGACACCGATCGCCGCGACCTTGTCGATGCCGAGGGGGCGGCGAACCCAGACGCCGCTGCGGCCCTCGACGCGGAAACCGTCGACGCCGAGAGGGGCGAGGGCGGTGATGAGCAGAGCCTCGAGTCGGCGCACGTGCGCGACGACGTCGAGGGGCTCGGGCAGACGCACGATCGGGTAGCCCACGAGTTGCCCGGGGCCGTGCCAGGTGATCTTGCCCCCGCGATCGACGTCGACGACCGGCGTGCCGTCGTCGGGACGCTCGTGCGCCTCGGTGCGCTTGCCCGCCGTGTAGACGGCTTCGTGCTCGAGCAGCAGCAGGGTGTCGGCACGCGCTCCCGCCACGACGTCGGCGTGGATGCGACGCTGGTGCGCCCAGCCGTCGAGGTAGGGGACGTAGCGCGGGGCCAGGCCCACGTGGTGAATGTCGATCATCGATGGCTCCGATGTTGGATTGGGTCCAACAATACACAGCGGATGCGCCCCTAGGCTGGGGTCGTGACCGCCGAGCCTCGAAGTGGACGACCGCGCGCATCGTCGCGCGAAGTGCTCTCGGAGGCGGCCTGCGAGCTGTTCCTCGAGCAGGGGTACGACGCCACGAGCGTCTCGGAGATCACCCGGCGCGCGGGCGTCAGCCGCTCGAGCTTCTTCAACTACTTCTCGGCGAAGAGCGATGTCCTGTGGTCGGGGTTCGACGAGCAATCCGCCCGCGCGACCGCTCTGCTCCACGACGGCGTGGACGTGACCGCGGCACTCACGGCGATCGGCGACGAGCTCGCCCCCGATGCCCTGGCGCTGGCGATCACCAATGCCGAGGCGATGGGCATCGCGAGCGAACTCGATCGCGAACGCGCTATCCGCCAGTTCCGGTTGCAGAGCGAGATCTCGGCGCGACTCGTGCGCGATGGCATCCCTCCTCTGCTCTCACAGGTGCGCGCGGGGGCGCTGTCGGCGGCGGTGCTGGCAGCGGTCTGGGCGTGGGCGGACCGTACGGCCGCGGGCCGCTCGCTCGCCGAGACGCTCGCAGAAGCGCTCTCCGCGGCGTGAGAGCGCACGGCGGGCGGCGAACGCGCCCTGCCCCGCGTAAACTCGACTCATCATGGCGACTTTCGGCACCCTCTCCGACCGGCTCACAGAGACCTTCCGCAATCTCCGGAAGAAGGGCCAGCTCACGCCCGCCGACGTCGACGGGACGGTGCGCGAGATCCGCCGCGCCCTTCTCGACGCGGACGTCGCGCTGCCCGTGGTCAAGGAGTTCACCGCCGCCGTCCGCGAGCGCGCCCTCGGCGACGAGGTCAATCGCGCGCTGAACCCGGCACAGCAGGTCGTGCAGATCGTCAACGATGAGCTCATCGGCATCCTGGGCGGCCAGCAGCGTCGTCTGCAATTCGCGAAGAACCCGCCGACCGTCATCATGCTCGCCGGCCTCCAGGGCTCGGGTAAGACCACTTTCGCGGGCAAGCTCGCCAAGATGCTCGAGAAGGACGGCCACACCCCGCTCCTCGTTGCGTGCGACCTCCAGCGCCCCAACGCCGTCAACCAGCTCCAGGTCGTCGCCGAGCGCGCCGGAGCCGCCGTGTACGCGCCCGAGCCGGGCAACGGCGTCGGCGACCCGGTGAAGGTCGCCCGCGACGGCGTCGCCTACGCGACGCGTCAGCAGCACGACATCGTCATCATCGACACCGCCGGCCGCCTCGGCGTCGATGCCGAGCTGATGAAGCAGGCTTCCGACATCCGCACCGCGACGCAGCCCGACGAGGTGCTGTTCGTCATCGACGCCATGATCGGTCAGGATGCCGTGAACACGGCCAAGGCGTTCCAGGACGGCGTGGACTTCACCGGCGTGGTGCTGTCGAAGCTCGACGGTGACGCCCGAGGCGGTGCCGCGCTCTCGGTGGCCTCGGTGACCGGCCGCCCCATCATCTTCGCGTCCACGGGTGAGGGTCTCGACGACGTCGAGCCCTTCCACCCCGACCGCATGGCGTCGCGCATCCTCGACCTCGGTGACATCCTCACCCTGATCGAGCAGGCGCAGTCTGCTTTCGACGAGGCCGAGGCGATGAAGGTCGCCGAGAAGCTCGCGACAGAGACCTTCACCCTCGAGGACTTCCTCGAGCAGATGCAGCAGATGAAGAAGATGGGCTCCATGAAGAAGATGCTCGGGATGCTCCCGGGCATGGGAAACATGAAGCAACAGCTCGAGAACTTCGACGAGCGCGAGATCGACCGAACCGAGGCGATCATCCGCTCGATGACGGTCGCGGAGCGCCGGAACCCCAAGATGCTGAACGGCTCTCGGCGCCTGCGCATCGCGCGCGGTTCGGGTATGACGGTCACGGACGTCAACCAGCTCGTGCAGCGGTTCGAGCAGGCGGCGAAGATGATGAAGACGGTCGCGCGCGGAGGTGTGCCCAACATCCCCGGCATGGGTCCCGTCGGCGGAAAGCCCGGCGCCTCGTCGAAGCGCGGCAAGCAGCAGAAGGCCAAGGGCTCGCGTTCGGGCAACCCGGCCAAGCGCGCGGCCGAGAACGCCGGCATCGCGGCCTCTGCCCCGGCCACCGGCTCGGGCTTCGGACTGGGCGGTCAGGCGGCTCCGAGCGAGGCCGACCTCGCCGAGCTGCAGAAGATGCTCGGTCGCGGCTGACCCGTGTCGCCGGGGTCGGCCCGGCATCTGCGTCAGGGCAGGACGTCTGCGTCCTGCAAGGCCGACATGACGGTCTGCTCGATCGCACGCTGGCCCCGCGGGGTGGGGTGGACGTCGTCCTCCTGCATCCACTCGGGGTGACCGGCGAGGGGCTGGCCGACATCGATGAAGGTTCCCCCCACCTTGTCGACGGCGTCCTTGAGGGCGTCGGAGGTGACTTTCGTGTCGCCGGGGACCTCGGGGTCATCGTTCCAGATGGTGCTGAGGCCGACGATGCGCGCATCGGGAGCGGCTGCGCGCAACTGGTCCACGGTGTCCGCGGTGTCCGTGCGGATCTCGTCTTCGTCTTCCCAGAAGTCGTTGCTCGAGGACTCGACGATGAGCAGCTGCGGCTGAAGGGCGGCGACCGCGGGCATGAGGCCGGCATAGGTCGTGCCGCAATCGCCCTGGACGACGAAGCCCATGCCCGGGCAGGCCAGGTTCGTGAGCCAGACATGAGCTCGCCCGGCGAGAAGCGTCGGCCAGGCCTGCTGCGGCTCCAAGCCGAAGCCCGACATGAGGGAGTCTCCGAGGGTCACCACGCGCAGCGGCGTCGAGGAGGTCGACGAGGGCGAGGGACTGGCCTCGAGGATGGGCGCGGCGAACGTGGGGGCGGCTGCGGGCTGAGGAAGACCGGATGCGCAGCCGACGAGCGTCGCGAGGACGCCCGCGGAGAGGGCTGTCAGCGCGGCCACCCTGATCCGGCGTCCGAAGGTCATGACGCGATCCTAGGAGTGTCCACCTATGAACGAGCGCCGAGGTTCGCTCCCTAGACGCGCAGGG
This sequence comes from Microbacterium sp. SL75, assembly GCF_026625865.1. Classification (NCBI taxonomy): domain Bacteria; kingdom Bacillati; phylum Actinomycetota; class Actinomycetes; order Micrococcales; family Microbacteriaceae; genus Microbacterium; species Microbacterium sp. SL75. The sequence continues at coordinate 2,905,058 of NZ_CP113067.1, forward strand.
CCGCGAGATGCTCGCGCAGGGTAGGGCCTCCGCGGAACTCGCGAATGAGGTGCCGGACGACCTCGCGCAGATCGCCGTCGGCGGCCTGTGCCACCGCGATCTGGCGCGCTGAGCTGCCGCCCGTGGCCAGGATCGTCTCGAGACTCGCGAACTCCTTCGCGCCCTTCAGCTCGAGAGCGACGTCGGCGAGCTCGTCCATGGTCTCGCGCAGGTGATCGACGACGGGGCGCTGCGTGCCCTCACGATCGACGATCACTCGCGCATCGAGGCCGTACCGGGCTGCGCGCCACTTGTTCTCGCGGGCGTACCAGGGCGGGATCCCGGGCAGCTCTCGCCCCTCGTCGAGCAACCGCGAGAAGTGCTCGACCAGCGTCTGCGCGAGAGAGGCGACCGCGGCCAGCTCCGGGAGGGTCGACATCCCATCGCAGGCGCGGATCTCGACGGTGCCCCACTTGGGCGCCGGTCGGATGTCCCAGCGCACTTCGCTGGCATCCGCCATCACCCCGGTGCGGACCATGTCGTCGAGGTAGCTCTCGAAGTCCCCCCAGGACTCCAGCTGCCAGGGGAGACCTGCGGTCGGCAGCTGCTGGAAGACGAGGGCGCGATTCGAGGCGTAGCCGGTGCGCTCGCCCGCCCAGAACGGACTGGATGCCGACAGCGCCTGGAGATGGGGGAGGTACACGGTCAACGCGTTGACGATCGGCACGACCTTCTCGACGTCGTCGACGCCGATGTGTACGTGGATGCCCCAGATCATCATGTTGCGCCCCCACCACTGGGTGCGTTCGATGAGGGAGTGGTACCGCGTCTTGTCGGTGACCTCCTGGTCGAACCACTGCGCGAAAGGGTGGCTGCCGGCGCACAGGAGCTCGACGCCGCGCGGCTCGGTCTCTTCGCGCACCGCGCAGATGGCGTCGGCGATGTCGTCGACGGCCTCGGCGACGGTGTGGCCGACGCCGCTGGTCACCTCGACGGTGTTGGTCAGCAGTTCGCCCGTGACGGTGAAGCGCTCGAGGGCGGTCTTCTCCTCGAGCTGGTCGAGGATCTCCGGTGCGCGGGGGACCAGGTCGCCCGTCTCGCGGTCGGCGAGCATGAGCTCCCACTCCAGACCCACGGACGAGCGTGTCGATGCAGCGAACGGCAGCCTCATGCGGCTCAGTCTGACACGGGGGTCGGATGCCGGGATCCTCCGCTACGCTCCGTGTCGCGGCGCGTCGCGTGTCACCGCGGGGTCCGGGGATCTGGCAGAATAGAGGGCTGGACCCGCCACTCGACCCTCTATCCAGTGTCGGTCCACCCTTTTGAGCTTCCGCCGGGTGTGCACCCCACTCTCCAGGCGTTCGGTTCGTTCCTTTTTCATCATTTGGAGTCATCGTGGCTGTCAAGATCCGTCTCAAGCGCCTCGGAAAGATCCGTGCGCCCTACTACCGCATCGTCGTCGCCGACTCGCGCACCAAGCGCGATGGTCGTGTCATCGAGGAGATCGGCAAGTACCACCCGACCGAGGAGCCCTCGTTCATCGAGGTCGACTCGGAGCGCGCGCAGTACTGGCTCTCCGTGGGCGCCCAGCCCACCGAGCAGGTTGCCGCCATCCTCAAGCTCACGGGCGACTGGGGCAAGTTCAAGGGCGACAAGAACGCCGTCTCGACCGTCAAGGTGCGCGAGCCCAAGGCCGCGTTCGAGGCGGATGCCTCGAAGAAGTCGGTCGTCAAGCCCAAGGCCGAGAAGAAGGCCGAAGCTCCCGCCGAGGCGCCCGCTGAGGACGCCGCCGAGACCTCGGCCGAGTAATTCCCGTGCTGTCTGCCGCGCTCGAACACGTCGTCAAGGGGATCGTCGATCACCCGGATGCCGTGACCATCCGTTCCAGCTCCTCGCCTCGCGGTGACGTGCTGGAGGTTCGCGTGCACCCCGATGACCGGGGTCGCGTGATCGGGCGCGGCGGACGCACCGCCAAAGCACTGCGCACGCTCGTGTCGGCTCTCGCCGACGGACGCCGTGTGCGCGTCGATGTCGCCGACGACTGATGGCGAACGGCGACATTGCGGGCGCTCAGCCCGCCAAGACCCAGCTCCGCGTCGGCCGCCTCGTCAAGGCCCACGGCCTGAAGGGCGCGTTCAAGCTCGAGCTGTACACCGACGATCCCGACGGCCGTTTCACGCCGGGGAGCACCTTCACCCTGCAGGTTCCCGAATCCTCGCCGTGGCACGGCCGAGAGCTGACGGTCCGTGAGTTCCGATGGATGAACTCGCACCCGGTCGCCTTCTTCGAGGGTGTCGACGACCGCAACGCCGCAGAAGAGCTCGTCAAGGCGATCCTCTGGATCGACCAGGACTCCGAGGCCGCCCCCGCTGAAGACGACGCCTGGTACGACCACCAGCTGGTCGGTCTGGATGTCGTGCGCGACGGGGCCGTCATCGGTCGGGTCGCGCGTGTCGACCACTTCCCGGCTCAGGACCTCCTCATCGTCCGCATGGTCGGCGAGGACCGCGAGGTGCTCGTCCCCTTCGTCGGTGCCATCGTGCCCGAGGTCGACATCACCGGTGGCCGTATCGTCGTCACGCCCCCCGCGGGATTGTTCGAGGAGCTCCCGGCCGAGGCCGGCGACGAGCCCGAGCCCGCCTCGGTGTCGGACGACTCCGACGACGAGAACACCGATACCTCCGAGGACTGACGTGCGCATCGACGTCGTCTCGATCTTCCCGACGATCTTCGACGCTCTCGAGGTCTCGCTGCTCGGCAAGGCCCGGCAGAGCGGGCTGCTCGACGTGCGCATCCGGGATCTACGCGCGTACACGCACGACCGACACCGCACGGTCGACGACACCCCCTACGGTGGCGGTGCCGGCATGGTGATGAAACCCGAGCCCTGGGGCGAGGCCCTCGATGACGTGACGCGCGACGCCGAGTCTCGCCCTGTCATCATCTTCCCCTCGCCCGCGGGCGAACGGTTCACGCAGGCGACAGCCCGCGAGCTTTCCACCGCACCGCACCTCGTGTTCGGTTGCGGGCGATACGAAGGCATCGACGAGCGCGTCTTCGATTACGCGGCCGAACTCGGTGACGTGCGCCTGATATCGCTCGGCGACTACGTGCTGAACGGCGGTGAGGTCGCCGTCATGGCGATGGTCGAAGCGATCGGGCGCCTCATTCCCGGTGTCGTCGGCAACCCCGAGAGCCTGGTCGAGGAGTCGCACGAGGACGGCCTCCTCGAATACCCCTCGTTCACCAAGCCGGCCGCGTGGCGCGGGCGCGAGGTGCCTCCCGTTCTTCTCAGCGGCAACCACGGCGCTGTGGCTACCTGGCGGCGTGAGCAGCAGATGCAGCGCACCCGCGAGCGTCGACCCGACCTGCTCGCCGACTGACGCTCGTCGCCGCGCCGCGCCGCGCCGCGCCGCGGCATGCGGGATCTGCGGCTCTGTCTGACGTTCGCCGAGCCCCCGGGTCGGCGTGCTCTCGCATTCTCCGCGGTGCAGCCGGAGAAGAGCGAGCGGTTCTTCGGAGGTTCGCCGCCGCAGGACGGGCCGGACATGACGGATGCCGCGACCTCGAGGCCGCGGCATCCGGAGACGTTCTTCAGTCGACGCCGAGGAACGAGCGGTCGGTGAGCACGATCGGGCCCTCGGCCGTGATCGCCACCGTGTGCTCGGAATGCGCGCCGCGCGAGCCGTCGGCGCTGCGAAGCGTCCACCCGTCCGGGTCGGTGACGAGTTCATCGGTGGTCTGCAGGAACCAGGGCTCGAGGGCGAGGACGAGACCCGCGCGCAGGGGGTAGCCGCGTCCGGCCTTGCCGTCGTTGGCGACGTGGGGGTCGCCGTGCATGGTGCGGCCGACACCGTGACCGCCGAAGTCGAGGTTGATGCTGAGGTCGTCCGCGTGCGCGACGGAGGCGATCGCGGCGGAGATGTCGCCGATCTTGTGCCCGACGGTCGCCGCCTCGATCGCCGCGGCGAGAGCGCGCTGGGTCGTGTCGATGAGTGCGAGGTCCTCGTCGCGCGCGGTACCCACGACGAATGAGACGGCCGAGTCGGCGACCCAGCCGTCCACCGATGCGGCGAAGTCGAGCGACACGAGGTCGCCGTCTCGCAGCGTGTAGTCGTGGGGGAGCCCGTGCAGCACGGCGTCGTTGATCGAGGTGCAGAGCACCTTGCCGAAGGGGCTCGCGCCGAACGAGGGGTGGTAATCGATGTAGCAAGACTCGGCCCCCGCCGAGCGGATCATCTCGTGCGCGCGACGGTCCAGCTGCAGGAGGTTCGTTCCCACCTTCGTCTCGGCACGCAGCGTGGCCAGCACCTCCGCGACGAAGCGTCCGGCGGGGCGCATCGCGTCGATCTCGGCCGGGGTGCGCAGTTCGATCATGGGTGGTTCCTCTCGCGTCGAACCTCCATTCTCCCCGATGCGCGAGGAGGCCGCCCGACCGGACGTCGCCATAGGTTTCTCAGAGGCGAAGCACATGGTGGAGCCCTAGCATCAGGTCATGGCGCTGCGAAGACTGTTCCTCCACTGGCTGTTCCCGGCCGCTTTCGTTCTGCCGCTGTGGTTGTTCGTCGGGTGGATCGTGTTCTCCGGGGGCAGCGCTTGGGGGCTGTTGTGGCTCTTCGTCGCGGTGCCGGCCGTGTTCATCTCGCAGCTCGTGCTGTCGTTGCTGATCCGTGCGCGCGGCAGCGTGCGTGAGAATCGCGCGGTGTCGTGGCGGGATCTGGCCGGTCTCGGAATCTGGCACGTCGTGATCGTCGCCCTCGGGCTGTTCGACTCCCGCGTCTTCTTCCCTCTGCTCGTGCTGTCGATCGTGGGCGCGCTCGTGTTGTTCTGGTCGACGCTCGCGCAGTTGTGGAGCGAGGCGCGCGGCGCGATGACCGTGCTGCACACGCCCGACGGTACGGCCTACATCCCGCCCGCGCGCGAGCGTACGACCCGGCCGACGGATGCCGAGGTCATCGTCGTGACCGAGTCCCGTCGCGCCGAGTGACGCGCGACTCCCGGACCCCGTCAGGCGGATCGTTTTGGCTGGTCGGCCCCGGCGTGGCAGAATGGTCGATTGTGCCCTGACCGGCTCTGCCTCAGGGGAGTCAGCCGCTCTCGCGGCTTCGGGTACGCCTCACCTTTTCCCTCTTATCGTGCGATCGACCTGTGGCGGTCGCAGGAAGTGATGATCATGCAGATCCTCGACTCCGTCGACGCGGCTTCGCTCCGCTCCGACATTCCCACCTTCGGCCCCGGCGACACCGTCAAGGTCCACGTCAACATCACCGAAGGCAACCGTTCGCGTATCCAGGTGTTCCAGGGCGTCGTCATCGGCCGCTCGGGCGACGGCGTTCGCGAGACCTTCTGCGTCCGCAAGGTCAGCTTCCAGGTCGGCGTCGAGCGCACCTTCCCGGTTCACAGCCCCGTGATCGACCACATCGAGGTCGTCACGCGCGGTGACGTGCGTCGCGCCAAGCTGTACTACCTGCGCAGCCTGCGTGGCAAGAAGGCGAAGATCAAGGAGAAGCGCGACCGCTGAGTCCGCTCTCTCGAACGCCCCGTGGGTCTCACCCCCGGGGCGTTCGGCGTTCTCACGGCGAGACCGGTCACGGGGCGGGTCCGTGATGTGCGACCCTGGTTCCTGCGGTTCGGTCGGTGTGCGTCGGACCCGGTGAAGGAACACATGAGCGATCAGACCGCCTCGACCTCGGATGCCGTGGCATCCCGCCCCGCCGGACGACGTCGACGCGGATGGGGAGCGTTCTTACGCGACCTCCTCGTGATCGTGCTGATCGCGCTCGTGGTGTCGTTCCTCGTCAAGACGTTCGTCGTGCGCTCGTTCTACATCCCGTCGGCGTCGATGGAGAACACGCTGATGATCAAGGACCGCATCCTCGTGGACGAGTTGACTCCGCGTTTCGGTCAGTACTCGCGGGGTGACGTCGTCGTGTTCCGCGATCCGGGCGGGTGGCTGCCCCCGAGCCCCTCCGAGCAGCGGTCGCCGGTCGTCGAGGGCGCGGACTGGGTGCTCTCTCTCTTCGGCCTGTCCGCTCCGGACAGCGACGACCACCTCATCAAGCGGGTCATCGGCACCGCGGGCGACCACGTGGTCTGCTGCAATGCCCTGGGGCAGACGACCGTCAACGGCGTGCCCATCGACGAGAGCTACGTGCGTCTCGCCCCCGGCGCCACCGCCCCCGAGCCCGTTCCGTACGACATCACGGTGCCCGACGGTTCGCTCTGGGTGCTCGGCGACAACCGCAACAGCTCGCGCGATTCGCGCTTCAATCAGGACCAGCCGGGGCAGGGCTTCGTTCCCGTCGACAACGTCGTGGGTCGTGCCTTCCTCATCACCTGGCCGTTCACGCGCTTCGGTCTGATCGACTTCCACCACGAGGTGTTCGCGGGGGTTCCCGCGCCGGCGGCGAAGTGATCGAACCCACTCTCACCCTCGAGCGTCGCCTGCTCAAGGAGCACGCGATCGTCATCGCGTGCGACGAGGTCGGGCGCGGAGCCCTGGCGGGTCCCGTCGCGGTGGGGGCCGCGGTGATCGATCCGACGCGATCGCGCAAGAGGGTGCCTCAAGGGCTGCGGGATTCCAAGCTCGTGCCCGAGGCGCGTCGCCCCGACGTCGCCGCGCGCGCGGCAGCCTTCGTGCAGCACAGCGCCGTCGGATGGGCGAGCTCGGTCGAGGTCGACGAGATCGGCATCATCCGGGCACTGGGGCTGGCCGCGGTCCGCGCCATTGCCGATCTGCGCGCGCACGGCGTCGTGCCCGAACACGCCGTGGTGATCCTCGACGGCAACCACGACTACATCACGCCCGCGGGGGAGTCCGGTCTGACCGTGCGTCCGATCATCAAGGCCGACCGTGACTGCGCGAGCGCCGCCGCGGCATCCGTCATCGCCAAGGTCGCCCGCGACACGCTGATGACGGGCTTGCACGACGACCATCCGGCGTACGGGTGGGCTCGGAACAAGGGATACGCGAGCCTCGACCATCGCGACGCGATCACCGCGTACGGCATGAGCGTGCACCACCGGCACTCCTGGGCGATCGCCGCCGCCCCGACGCTCTTCTGACTCTCGTGAACGTCGCCCGCGGGACTCGCCCGAGCGAGACCACCGTGCGGCCGGGATGACGGCGCCCGCCTAGGATGGAACAACCATGGATGACGACGTCTTCGAGGACTACGACCGCGAACTCGAGCTGGCCCTGTACCGCGAGTACCGCGATGTCGTGCGCCAATTCACCTATGTGATCGAGACCGAGCGCCGGTTCTATCTCGCGAACGACGTCAACGTCGTCCGCCGCGACACCGAGCACGACTTCTACTTCGAGATCTCGATGACGGACGTCTGGGTGTGGGACATCTATCGCGCGGACCGGTTCGTGAAGTCGGTGCGCGTGCTCACCTTCAAAGACGTCAACGTCGAGGAGCTCTCGCGCCACGACTTCCAGCTTCCGGACGAGCTCTCTCTCGACAACTGAGACTCCTCCACAGAGGGGCGGTTCACGCCGCTGTCCCCGGATAGCCGTTCGCGTGCCGCGGGCCGGGTGAGACGGATGCCACGCTCTCGGGCATGGCAACGAAAGACGAGCTCGGCAGGGCCGGCGAAGACCGCGCCGCCGCGTACCTGACGGACGACGGCTACCGCATCCTCTCGCGCAACTGGCGGTGCGCTCACGGCGAGATCGACATCGTCGCGGTGCGCGGCGAGACGCTGGTGGTGGTCGAGGTCAAGACCCGGCGGACCGAGGACTACGGTCATCCCTTCGAGGCGATCGACGCCCGCAAGGCGCAGCGTCTGTGGCGCCTGGCGATGGCGTGGCTCGCGGCCCACCCGGACGAGGCGCGAGGCCGGAGGCTCCGGGTCGATGCGATCGGTCTGGTCGGGGCCGATCCCGCGCACGCTCGCCTCGAGCACCTCGAGGACGCGTTGTGACCCTCGCGCGCACCTGGGCCGTCGCTCTGTCGGGGCTGCGCGGAGACCTCGTCGAGGTCGAGGCCGACGTGTCGTCGCAGACCCCGGAGTTCTCGATCATCGGGCTCGCCGACAAGGCCCTGGGCGAGGCCGGACGGCGCGTGCGCGGCGCCTGCACGAACCGCGGTCTCGACCTGCCGAAGCGGCGGATCACCGTCAACCTCTCTCCGGCGAGTCTGCCCAAGCGCGGGTCGGGCTTCGACGTGGCCATCGCCGTCGCCGCTCTCGCCACGTCGGTGCGGATGGATGCCGCACGCGTCGCAGAGACCGTGCACATCGGCGAGCTCGGGCTCGACGGCCGTCTCCGACCCGTTCCCGGAGTGCTGCCCGCGGTGGTCGCGGCGCAGCGGGCGGGACACCGGCAGGTGGTGGTTCCGGCGGCGAACGCCGCGGAGGCCGGACTCATCGACGGCGTCGAGGTGTTCGCGGCCGGCTGCCTCGCCGAAGTGGTGCGGTGGCACGGCGGGAACAGCGATGCCGTCGACCTCGAGCCGGTCTCGGCACCGGCGACGGGCGCGGAGGAAGACGAGTGTCTCGAGCTCGCCGACGTCGTCGGGCAGAGGGATGCGGTCGACGCGCTGGTGGTCGCCGCCGCGGGTGGGCACCACCTGTTGATGAGCGGACCCCCGGGTGCGGGGAAGACCATGCTGGCGCGACGGCTCCCCGGCATCCTGCCGCCCTTGGACGACGAGGCAGCGCTGTCGGTCGCTTCGATCCGCTCATTGTCGGGCGAGGCTGTGACGCGTCTGTCGCGGACGCCTCCGTTCGAGAGCCCTCACCACGGGGCGACCGCCGCGGCGTTGATCGGCGGCGGATCGGGCGTCGTGCGCCCGGGGGCCATCGCCCGCGCGAGTGAGGGGGTGTTGTTTCTCGACGAGGGCGGCGAGTTTCCGGCATCCGTTCTCGACGCCCTCCGGCAACCGCTCGAGAGCGGTGTGATCCAGGTGCACCGGTCCGGGGTCTCCGCGACGTATCCGGCGCGGTTCCAGCTCGTCGTGGCGACGAACCCCTGTCCCTGCGGTCAGTACGGGGTAGCGGGCGGTTCGTGCGAGTGCGCTCCGCAGGCGATCCGGCGATACACGCGGCGTCTCTCCGGCCCGCTTCTTGACCGCATCGACATCGACCTGCGGCTGCAACGTGTGTCGACCGCCCGTCACGAGGGCAGCGCGCGATCGATGTCGTCCGAGGAGGCACGCGCCATCGTGGCGCGTGCGCGTGCGCGCGCCGCGCAGAGATGGGCGCAGACGCCCTGGCGCCGAAACGCCGACGTCCCGGGGACGTGGCTGCGCGGACCCGCGGCTCCTTCGCCCGATGTGCTGCGGCCCCTCGACACGGCCCTGCGTCGCGGTGCCCTGACCTTGCGCGGGTACGACCGGCTGCTGCGCGTTGCCTGGACGGTCGCCGATATCGCCGGTCACGACGCGCTTCGATCCGAAGACGTCGGTCGCGCTCTGTTTCTGCGCCGGGGAGCGGTCGCGTGACGGCGTTCGTCGTCGATCCCGGGCAGGCTCGCCGGGCGCTCGCGGGGCTCAGAGAGACCGACGAGGAGGTCGAGGAGGCCTACGCCCGGGCCGTCTGGAGCGTCCTCGCCGAACCGGGCGACGGATCGGCGGGTGCGCTCATCGCGACGCACGGGGCAGTGGAGGCCCTACGCGTCGCCACCGAGACGCAGGACGCGCAGTTCCGGGCCGCGAGAGCGCGCTGGCTTCCGCGCCTGCAGCCGGAGGCCATCGCCGCGGTGCTCGACGCCGCTCGTCGCGCGGGCGCCTCGCTCGTCGTGCCGGGGGACGACCGTTGGCCTACGCGGCTCGACGACCTCGGCGATCACGCGCCGGCGGCTCTCTGGCGTCGTGGGGGAGATGTGGCGAGCGATCGTCCCGCCGTCGCGCTGGTGGGTGCTCGGGCGTCCACGGCCTACGGCGAGGGCGTGGCGGCCGACCTCGCCGCGGAACTGTCGGCCGCCGGCGTCGTCGTCGTCTCGGGTGCGGCCTACGGGATCGACGGGGCGGCCCATCGCGCCGCGTTGTCGACGGGGGGTAAGACGCTCGCCTTCCTCGCCGGGGGTGTGGACCGCGCTTATCCCCGCGGGCACGAGAGCCTGCTGTCGAGGATCGCAAGCGAGGGCGCGGTGTGGAGTGAGACGCCCTGCGGTGCGGCACCCACCAAGTGGAGGTTCCTCGCGAGGAACCGTCTGATCGCGGCGATAGCCGATGCGGTCGTGGTCGTCGAGGCCGGCTGGCGGAGCGGCTCGCTCAACACAGCCGCTCACGCAGCGAGCCTCGGCCGCGCGCTCGGTGCGGTACCCGGGCCCGTCACGAGCGCCGCCTCCGCGGGATGCCACCGGATCCTCCGCGAGTTCGGCGGGGTGTGCGTGACGTCGTCGGCGGACGTTCTCGAGATGATCGGGACGCACGTGCAGGAGCCGCAGAACCCGACGGATCGAACGGACGAGACGACGAGGGTGATCGACGCGCTCTCCCCGCGCGCGGCTCGTTCGACGGTCGAGATCGCACGCCGGAGCGGGTTGTCGGTCGATGAAGCGGGCGTGCTCCTCGGCTTCGCCGAGCTCGAGGGCAGAGTCCGCCGCGATGACGACGGTCTCTGGACGGCGGCGCGCTCGCGGGGGGAGCGATGAACGAGATCTCGCGCGTCGTCGAACCATCGAGGGCGATCGGCGGGCAGTCTGGATGAATGCACCTGACGGAAGCCGTGGAGGGATACCTGGCCCATCTGTCCGACGTGCGTCGGCTTTCCGTCGCGACGGTGCGGTCGTATCGGTCCGACCTCGCCCACCTCGCCTCGGCCCTGGGCGACCGAGTCCTGGCGGACGTCGATGTCGAAGACCTGCGTGAGTGGCAGTGGCAGGCCGCGAAATCGGGGCAGTCGAAGGCGACCGCGGCGCGTCGGGCGTCGACGGTCAGAGGGTTCTTCGCGTGGGCGGTCGAGGAGGAAATCGTCGCCTCTGATCCCTCGCAGCGGCTCGTGTCACCCAAACGCGGACGAACGCTTCCCGTGGTGGCCACGGCGGATGCGATGGAGCGCGTGCTCGCCGCCACCGCCGAGCACGCGGCCGGCGGAGATCCGGTCGCCCTCCGCGATCATGCCCTGCTCGAACTGCTGTACGGCTCCGGCGCTCGTGTGTCCGAGGTGTGCGCGCTGGACCTCGACGACGTCGATCACGAGCGACGGACCGTCCTGCTGCGAGGTAAGGGCGACAAGGACCGAGTGGTCCCGTTCGGGCTCCCCGCGGCTCGTGCGCTGGAGGCCTATCTCGTGCGAGCACGTCCGGCACTGCGGGCTCGTGCGTTGGAAGCCTCCACGACTCCCGACGCGGGGGGCGACGGTGCCGCGACGCGGGGCCCGAACGGTCGCGGAAAGACGCGCGAGGTGGCCCCTGGCGCTGGTCGCGCCGTCTTCCTCGGCGCGAGAGGGGCCCGGCTCGGGCCGCGGGCCGTTCACACGCTCGTCACGAGGACGGTCGCGCCGAGCGTCGGCACGGAGGTGCTCGGCCCCCACGCCCTCCGCCACTCTGCGGCGACCCACCTGCTCGACGGCGGGGCGGATCTGCGCGCCGTGCAGGAGATCCTCGGCCACGCGAGCTTGGGCACGACCCAGATCTACACGCATGTCTCGGCCGAGCGTCTGCGCGAGGCCTACCGTCTCGCCCACCCCCGAGCCTGACAGACGGGGTCTCGCGCGGTGTCTTCCGCGTACTCGGCCCGCGCAGCTCGGCAGCGCGCTCGCGTCGACGGCGCCTCGCGTGCGCACGTGCGCCCCACCCCTTAGCGTGGACTCGTGGACCTTCACCGTCTAGCGCCCGCCGCGATCGGCGTGATCGGCCTCGCCGTCGCGCTCAGCGCCTGCAGCCTGACACCCGAGCCGGTCGAGACCCGTCTGCCTCCCGGACTCGCCGTCTCGAGCCCGCCGCCCGCTGCGGCGGTTCCGTCTCCGTCCGTCGTGACGGCGTCTCCCGTGCCGGCCCAGATCGGTGTCTCGACCAGTCCTCCCGGGGACGCTCCGGCTGACGCGCTTTCGTGCGGCGACGGCGGCAGCCAGTCGGTGTCAGGGGCCGAGCAGACCGTCCGCATCGTCGGCACCTGCTCCGAACTCACCGTGTCGGGCTCCGCCCTCTCGGTCGACGCTTCGGCGGCATCCATCCGCACCCTCCGCATCTCAGGAGACCGCGCTCGAGTGGATGCCGCGGCGATCGACGTGCTCGTCCTCCAGGGCAACGACGGTTCTGTCCGCGCCGCCGGAGCCATCGGCAGCATCGATCTGAGCGGAGATCGCTCGACGGTCGACGCGGGAGGCGCGGTCTCGTCCGTCACCGTCCGCGGTCAGGACAACGTCATCCGCGCCACGGGGGGAGTGGGCCCGCAGACGGTCGAGGGCCGGGGCAACCAGATCGGCTGAGCGCGGCTCAGCAGCATGGCAGGAGCACGGCCCGCGGTACCCCACCCAGCAGCCTCAGAGGGTTGACGTAGTCGCTCTGGAACCGGACGCCGAAGTGGACGGTGCCGGGCGTCGCGTGACCGCCCGCGGAGACCCTGCCCACGAGCGCTGCCCGCGCGACCGTGTCGCCCACGGCGAGCTCGGTGACGACCGGCTCGAAAGTCGTCACGAGCCCGCCCCCGTGGTCGATCGTGAGGATGTCGCGACCGGCGACCATCCCGACGAAGGCGATCCGTCCATCTGCGGGGGATCGAACCGCGTCGGCGCGCAGATCGATGCCGCGGTGCCCCGGACCGTACGCGTGCGCGGGGGCGACGAACGCTCGAGTCACCTGCGCGGGTGTCGCCGGCCACACCCATCCGAGATGGGCGAGCGGATCGGTTTCCGCGGCCTCTGCTCGTGGCGGTACGAGCACGACCGCGATCAGGACGACCAGGCCCAGAGAGCGAAGCAATGTCGAAAACATCCCGGAAGTCTTCCGCGCTCCGCGTTCCGGCCGCGGGCGGGGAGGTGCCACCGGGGAGAGTCCGCGCCCCGCACGCGGCTGGGGAGGAGCAGTCCTGTATGCTGGACCCTGCATCTCGCTCGTCGAGATGACTCCGCGTGCCCACAGCGCAACGCGACGCCCCTCGGGGTGGCGCACCGCGCGGCATCCACACCCCATGGTCCTCCGCTTCGGCGGTCGGCGGGTGTGCGCCGGGCACCAGGCTCGTCAGACGGACCGTCCGACGCGAACAACCACAACCACGGCGCGAAAGCGCCCAGAAACAGGAGTACGACCATGGCCGTCGTCACCATCCGCCAGCTGCTCGACAGCGGCGTTCACTTCGGACACCAGACCCGCCGGTGGAACCCGAAGGTGAAGCGCTTCATCCTGACCGAGCGCTCGGGCATCCACATCATCGACCTGCAGCAGTCGCTCGGGTACATCGACAAGGCGTACGAGTTCGTCAAGGAGACCGTCGCGCACGGCGGCACCATCCTCTTCGTCGGCACCAAGAAGCAGGCGCAGGAAGTCCTCGCCGAGCAGGCGACCCGCGTGGGCCAGCCCTACGTGAACCAGCGCTGGCTCGGTGGCCTCCTCACCAACTTCCAGACGGTGTCGAAGCGCCTCGCCCGCATGAAGGAGCTCGAGGAGCTCGACTACGAGAACCCGGCCGAGAGCGGCTTCACCAAGAAGGAGCTGCTGCTCAAGAAGCGCGAGCTCGACAAGCTGCACAAGTCGCTCGGTGGTATCCGCAACCTGCAGAAGACCCCGTCGGCCATCTGGGTCGTCGACGCCAAGCGCGAGCACCTCGCGGTCGACGAGGCCAAGAAGCTCGGCATCCCCGTGATCGGCATCCTCGACACGAACGCCGACCCCGACGAGTTCCAGTACCCGATCCCCGGTAACGACGACGCGATCCGCTCCGTGAGCCTGCTCACGCGCATCATCGCCGACGCCGCCGCCGAGGGCCTGATCCAGCGTCACCAGCCCGCCGGCGAGGAAGAGGTTGCCGAGCCCCTCGCCGAGTGGGAGCGCGAGCTTCTCGAGGCGCCCGCCGAGTCGACCGAGGCTCCCGCCGCCGAGTCGACCGAGGCGCCCGTCGCCGAGTCGGCCGAGGCTCCGGCCGCCGAGTCGACCGAGGCCGCCGACGCCGAAGCCACCGACAGCAAGTAAGCCGCGAGGCAATCCGTTCGTCTACGTGTGAACGGTGCGTCACCCGCACAGGCTACGATCCGGCGGGGTCGTGACAGCTCCCTCTTCGCAGGGCAGCGGCACGGCCCCGCCGGGCTCACATCGAGAACGAAAACGACAAGGAGACGCCACACCATGGCAAACTTCACGATCGCCGACATCAAGGCGCTGCGCGAGCAGCTCGGCACGGGCATGGTCGACACGAAGAAGGCGCTCGAAGAGGCTGACGGCGACGTCGAGAAGGCCGTCGAGATCCTGCGCCTCAAGGGCGCCAAGGGCAACGCCAAGCGCGCCGACCGTTCGACCAGCGAGGGCCTCGTCGCCGCTCGCGAGAACGACGGTTCCGTGACGCTGCTCGAGCTCGCCTGCGAGACCGACTTCGTCGCCAAGAACGAGCGCTTCATCGCGCTGGCCGACAAGGTCGTCGACGCGGCCGCCGCCGCCGGTGCCGACTCGGTCGAGGCCGCCCTGGCCGCCGACGCCGACGGCAAGACCGTCGAGCAGCTCATCTCGGACGAGGCCGCGATCATCGGCGAGAAGGTCGAGCTCCGTCGCGTGCGCACCATCTCGGGCGACAAGTTCGAGGTCTACCTGCACAAGACCAGCAAGGACCTGCCCCCGCAGGTCGGCGTGGTCCTCGCCTACTCGGGCGACGACGCCGAGACCGCTCGCTCGATCGCGCAGCACATCTCGTTCGCGAACCCCTCGTACCTCACTCGCGACGCCGTGCCCGAGGCCGACGTCGAGAAGGAGCGCGAGATCGTCACCGAGATCTCCCGCAACGAGGGCAAGCCCGAGGCCGCGCTGCCGAAGATCGTCGAGGGACGCGTCAACGCGTTCTTCAAGCAGGTCTCGCTGCTCGACCAGGACTACGCGAAGGACAACAAGCTGTCCGTCGCCAAGGTCGCGTCCGACGCCGGTCTCACGCTGACCGACTTCGCCCGCTTCAAGGTCGGCGCGTAACCCTTAGACAGGCTCAGGGCCCGTCATGAGGCCCGGGATGCCACGGCATCCCGGGCCTTTTCCCTGCCCGCTACCCATATCGGATCCGTCGTATCGGTCGCAGGTGCGGGGAGATAGTTTGTTCAAGACGAGAGGACATCACACGTGATCGATGAATCCACCAAGCGCCGCCGAGTACTGCTGAAGCTGTCGGGGGAGGCGTTCGGCGGCGGCCAACTGGGCGTGAATCCCGACGTCGTGGGACAGATCGCCCGCGAGATCGCCGAGGCGGTGGACCGCGTCGACATCGCCATCGTCGTCGGCGGTGGGAACTTCTTCCGGGGTGCCGAGCTCAGCCAGCGCGGGATGGACCGCGGGCGTGCGGACTACATGGGCATGCTCGGCACGGTGATGAACTCCCTCGCACTGCAGGACTTCCTCGAGCAGGCCGGTGCCGCCACCCGCGTGCAGTCCGCCATCTCGATGACGCAGGTGGCGGAGCCCTACATCCCGCGCCGCGCGGTGCGTCATCTCGAGAAGGGCCGCGTCGTGATCTTCGGCGCGGGTGCGGGCCTTCCCTACTTCTCGACCGACACGGTCGCCGCCCAGCGCGCGTTGGAGATCGGCGCGACCGAGGTCCTCGTCGCCAAGAACGGCGTCGACGGCGTCTACACCGCCGACCCGAACGTGGATCCGGATGCGACCAAGCTCGACCACGTCACCTACGGTGATGCGCTGCAGAAGGGACTCAAGGTCGTGGACTCCACCGCGTTCAGCCTCTGCATGGACAACGGTATGGACATGCGCGTGTTCGGCATGGAGCCCGCGGGGAACGTCACGCGGGCCCTGCTCGGCGAGACGATCGGCACGCTCGTCACCGCATGACGCGCCGCGCGAGCCCGGGGAGCCGGGCTCGCGCGCGACTAGACTAATCAGTCAGTCCCAACGAATGGAGTCACCGTGATTTCCGATGTCCTCGCCGATGCCGGAGCGCGTATGGATCGCGCCGTGGAGGCCGCCAAGGAAGACTTCGCGACGGTCCGTACCGGGCGCGCGAACCCCCAGATGTTCCAGAAGGTGATGGTCGACTACTACGGGTCGCCCACCCCTCTCGCCCAGCTGGCTTCGCTGAACAACCCCGAGGCACGCACTCTCGTCATCAACCCGTACGACAAGTCGGCGTTGAAGGCCATCGAGCAGGCCATCCGCGACATGCCGAACCTCGGGGTCAACCCGACCAACGACGGCACGATCGTGCGCGTCACGATGCCCGAGCTCACCCAGGACCGCCGCAAGGAGTACGTGAAGATCGTGCGCGGCAAGGGCGAGGACGCCAAGGTGCAGGTGCGCAACCTCCGCCGCAAGGCCAAGGACGACCTCGACGCGCTGAAGAGCGACGTCGGAGAAGACGAACTCGTTCGCGCCGAGAAAGAGCTCGACGCGGTCACGCGCACGCACGTCGACCTGATCGACGAGGCGCTCAAGCGCAAAGAGGCAGAGCTCCTCGAGGTCTGACACCCATGCCCGACGCCCCCGAAATCGGCGAAGGCGAGCCGGTCCACCCGACCGCCTCGCCTCGCCGGCTCGATCCGGCGCGCCGTTCGCCGAACACGGGCGAGGGCGTGAACGCGATCGAGTCGCAGCTGCGCGCCATGCGATCGGATGCCGAGCAGCACATCGCCAACGCCCGTGCGGAGTTCGATCAGGCGAATGAGCGGCTCAAACAGCGCACCGGCCGCGACCTCATCGTCGCGACCCTGATCGGTGTGGCCATCGGTGCGATCGTCGTCGCCTCGCTGATCTTCATCAAGTGGTTGTTCGTGCTGTTCGCCGCCGCCGCCATGGTGCTCGGCGTCCTGGAGTTCTCGCGGGCCCTGCAGGTGTCGGGTCGACGCGTCGATGTCGTTCCCCAGCTCGTCATGGGCTTCCTGCTGCTGCTCAGCGGATTCTTCCTCGGGCCATGGGTGCACTGGGTCGCGACCCTGGCGGCCGTCGTCGTGGTCATCGTGTGGCGGCTCACCGCGCAGATGTTCGCCTCCGACGGGCGCGCGCACATCGAGGTCATCGGCGACGTGCTGGTCGCGAGCTTCGTTCAGCTGTACGTGCCGTTCCTCACGAGCGTCGCGATGATCCTGCTCGCACAGCCCCGCGGCGAGTGGTGGGTGCTCGCGTTCCTGATCCTTGCGGTGGCTGCCGATACCGGGGCCTACGTCTCGGGCCTGACGTTCGGCCGGGGTGGGCGGCATCCGATGGCCCCTCGCATCAGTCCGAAGAAGACCTGGGAGGGCTTCGCGGGCGCGTGCGTCGCCGCTCTCCTCGCCGGTGCCCTGCTCGCTGCCTTCATGCTGCAGGTGCCGTGGTGGGCCGGGCTCATCTTCGGTGCCGTCGTACTCGCGACGGCGACAGTCGGCGATCTCGGCGAGTCGATGCTCAAGCGCGATCTGGGAATCAAGGACATGAGCTCGTGGCTCCCCGGTCACGGGGGAGTGCTCGACCGGCTCGATTCGATTCTTCCGTCGGCGACCGCTGCCCTCGTGATGTTCTATCTGCTCGCCCCGTTGGGAGTGTCATGACCGAGACGCCGATCCACGACACCGCGGCCGCGACACCGTTCCCGACGACCTCGGGTCGCACCAAGGGGTACGAGAAGCGTGCCGTGGACGTGTTCCTGGCCCGTGCCCGTGAAGCCTTCGAGGCCGATGATCTGGGTGCGTTGCGTTCGTCCGAGGTGCGCGCCGCCGCGTTCCCGCTCGTCAAGGGCGGGTACCGGGTGGAAGTGGTCGACGCCGCCCTCGGGCGCGTCGAAGACGCCTTCGCCGCGCGCGAGCGCGAGTACGCCCTGTCTCGTCTCGGTGCCCGCGCCTGGGTCGCCGAAACCCGCGACACGGCGCAGGTGGTCCTCGACCGACTCCGTCGACCGCGCGGTTCGCGATTCGACCGTGTGGGTGTTCTCCGTTACGGCTACCGCGTGGACGAGGTCGACGTCGTCGCGGAGCGTGTCGCGCGCTATCTCGCCGCGGGTGATCCGGTGACGCCCGAGCAGGTCCGCTCCGTCGCCTTCCGGATGCAGCGGGGCGGGTATCGCGAGACGCAGGTCGATGCGGTGCTCGACGCGGTCGTCGAAGTGATGCTCGCTGTCGGATGACTCCCGCGCGTGGCATCCTCGCTCGGGCCTCGGTAGAATCGGGCGCACTGTGACTTCTGGTTCGGAACTTTCGCGTGCATCCGCCTCCCGTGTCGCCCGCCGGGGCGCGTGGGTCGACGTGGTCCCGCCGACGCTCCCTCGTCGCTCCGGTCCGCGGTGGTCGCGTCGTCGTGGGGTGGTCGGCGTCTTCGGAGCCGCCGCCGCCGTTCTGTTCGTGGGAGCCTACGTGGGCCCCATGGGGGCCTCACTCCTGCCCGCGCAGGCCGAGGAGCCGCACACCGTCACGCTGTACGCCGAGGGCCTCGGCGATACGCAAGCCGTCTCGACCTCGGGAGAGAAGCAGGCTCCGCAGCTCGATCGCGCGAGCTACAACGTCTACGTGAAGCCCAAACCGACCCCGACGCCCACCCCGGCTCCGTCGCGCTCGAAAGACGCGGGCTCGGGTTCGTCGTCGGGCAACTCCGGCCCCGTGCTGTATTCCGGCGGCGGGGCTCCCGCCGAGTGGATGGCCGCAGCCGGCATCTCCGAAGCCGACATGGGCTACGTCGACTACATCGTCAGTCGCGAGAGCGGCTGGAACCCGAACGCGACGAACCGGTCGTCGGGAGCGTGCGGCCTGGTCCAGGCCCTGCCGTGCAGCAAGGTCCCCGGCAACGGCTACGACCCGGTCGACAACCTGCGTTGGGGAACCGGTTACGCCACCGGTCGCTACGGCGGCTGGGCCGGCGCGTACGCGTTCTGGACCGCCAACCACTGGTGGTGAGCGGCATCCATGCCCCGCTCCCGTAAGAGACGCCCCGATTCGTCGCGCAGCGACGACTCTCTCGACCGTTTGATCGCGGGGTGGAAGCGCACCGAGGTCAAACGCGGCGGCGAGTGGACGGTGCAGCCGATCTCTGCTGCCCAGGCGGTCAAGGACTACCTGTGTCCGGGCTGCGGTCGCACCGTCGAGGCCGGAACCGCTCATCTGGTCGTCTGGCGCGCCGATGGCGTTCTCGGAGACGCTGCCGACCTCGCCGCCCGGCGTCATTGGCACACGCACTGTTGGAGGATCGCCTGATGGAGATTCGCGGACCCGTTCTGCTGCCCGCCCGCCGTGAGGAGGTCGAGCTGCGCACGGTCGACGAGCTGACCCTCGTGGGCGAACTCGCTCTTCCCGCCGATGGCGAGCCGGTCGCGACCCTCGTCACTCTTCATCCGCTGCCCACCGCGGGCGGATTCATGGACTCGCACATCCTGCGCAAGGCCGCTGGCCGGCTTCCGGCGCTTGCGAACCTCGCCGTGCTGCGGTTCAACACCCGCGGCACCACGTCTGCGCGGGGAACGAGCGAGGGCGCCTTCGACGGGGGCGCGAAGGAGTGCTTCGACGTGGCTGCGGCCGTCGACTTCGTGCGGGAGCGCGGTCTTCCGCGCCCCTGGCTCGTGGGGTGGTCGTTCGGCACCGAGCTCGCCCTGAAGTACGGACGCGATCACGACATCGAGGGCGTCATCCTGCTCTCACCCCCGCTGCACCGCGCGACGGCCGAAGAGGTCGGCGCCTGGGCGGGCGATGCACGCCGGATGGTCGTGCTGGTGCCCGAGTTCGACGACTACCTGCGTCCCGCCGAAGCCCGTGAGCGTTTCTCATCCGTTCCGGATGCCACCCTCATCGCGGTCGACGGCGGCAAGCATCTGTGGGTCGGCGAGACGCAGACGCGCCGCGTGCTGACCGAGATCGTCGCTGCGGTGAACCCCGACGCCCTGCCGTTGCCGACCGAGTGGGACGGCGAGCTCGGGGGCTGAGGATCAGCGCTCGTTCTGCCGCGGGATGATGACCTCGCGGTAGATGATGAGGATGCTCGCCGCCACCGGGATCGCGATGAGCGCGCCCAGCAGGTTCAGCAGCGCGCCGCCGGCCAGTGCCGAGATGACCACGACCGATCCCGGCACCGACACGGCGCGGTTCATGATGCGCGGGGAGATCACGTACGCCTCGATCTGCATGTAGACGAGGTAGTAGATCGCCGCGGCCACGATCGCCCAGGTGGGTGTGCCGAGGCCGGGGATGAGGCAGGTCAGGACGATGATCGTCGAACCCGTGAGCGTGCCGACGAGGGGGATCAGCGAGAAGAAGAACGCGATCACCGCGAGGACGGCGGGGAAGGGGGCGTTGATGATGGACAGGAAGATCGCGCTCAGCACGCCGTTGATGACGCCGAGGCTGACCTGTCCCATGACGTAGTAGCCGACGGAGTCGGTGATCTTCTCGGCCAACTCGATGAAACGAGCACGTTTCGACGCCGGAACCAGCTGATAGACGGCCGACTTCAGCGAGGGGGTGGATGCCGTGAAGTAGATCGTGAGGATCAGCACGATGAAGGCGCCGCCGAGGCCGGCCGCGACCGCGCCGCCGATGGTCAGCAGACTGTTGCCGATCATGGTGGAGATGCTTCCGACATCCAGCGTCGAGAACCAGTGCTGGATACCCGCCCAGACCTCGTCGATCTTGAGCCAGGGGAGCGTCTGCGACACCCAGGTCTGCACGTCGGTGACGATCTCGTTCCATCGGCCGGGCTGCAGCAGCTGCTCGATCTGCGTGACGAGCTGGGCGATCTGGCTGACGATGATGGGCACGACCATGAAGATGATGCCGGCGAAGACGCCGAGCACCGCCAGGATCGTGACGAGCACGGCCGCCCAGCGGGGGAGCCCGCGACGCTCGAGGAACGAGACCACGGGGTCCAGGCCCAGGGAGAG
Source organism: Microbacterium sp. SL75 (assembly GCF_026625865.1). Taxonomy (NCBI): domain Bacteria; kingdom Bacillati; phylum Actinomycetota; class Actinomycetes; order Micrococcales; family Microbacteriaceae; genus Microbacterium; species Microbacterium sp. SL75. The sequence continues at coordinate 2,925,958 of NZ_CP113067.1, forward strand.
GAACAGCGCCGTTCCGACGTACAGCAGGATCGTCGAGAGGTTCTGCACGCTGCCGATGAGCAGCAGGCCGACTCCCACGCCGAGGGTGGCGAGCAGAGCGACCCGGAAGGGGTTGTGGATCTTCATGCCGAACGACTCCCGCATCAGCCGGGCAGGTGCGCCCGTGTCGTCAGGATACTGAGCCGACAGCCGTCCGAGCGCGCGACGGGCCTTGCCGAGAACTTTCAGGCACCCTCGGATAGTCTGAAATGTCGATTCGGTGGCGCCCGAGCCACCGGTGGGGATGGTGTGAAGCGTGAGATTCGTCTGGGCCGTGGTGGCATTCGTCATCGCTGCGGCCATGATCGGTGCCGGTATCGCTCAAAGGACCGTGTTCCACGGACCCTCGGAGACCTCGGCGAACGTGCAGACCGAGGGATCGACGGCGTTCACGTTGATCGACGGAGCGGTGCTGAACAGCGTCCCGGGTGCGCAGACGCTGCGCGTCCAGGGCGACGGCGCCGTGTTCGCTTCGTACGGGCGCACCGCCGATGTGAAGGCGTGGCTCGCCGACGTCGCGTACACCTCCGTCACGCTCGACGGCGAGGGAACGGTGCAGACCTCCGAGGTCGAGCCGACGGTGACACCCGCCTCCGGCGCCGCGACGACCGGACGCTCTCCCGTGGACTCCGATCTCTGGCTCGATGAGTTCGAGCAGACCGGGTCGCTGTCGACCACCCTGCAGCTCCCGCGCGACATGAGCGTCCTCGTCGCCTCCGACGGGACCGCCCCGGCGCCCGCGAACATCAGCCTCACCTGGCCGATCGACGATTCCACGCCGTGGGCCGGTCCCCTCATCGTCGGCGGTGGGATCGTCCTGTTGATCGGCCTGATTCTCTACCTGCTGGGCATCCGCCATGTGCGTCGCCAGCGTCGTCCGCGCCGCAAGGGCCTGCCGCTGCCCGTGACCGAGCCGATCTCGACGATCGGCGCGGATGGCGAGAGCAAGGGGGTCGTGACCCAGAGCCCCGGGCGCCGGGCAGGCGCGCGCGTACGCGGCGCCCTCGGTGGTCGTCGTGCGCTGGTGGCCGTGCCGGCTCTGGGCGTGTCGGTGGCCCTTCTCGCGGGCTGCTCCGCCGATGCCTGGCCGCAGCTCGCCGCGACGGATTCGCCGAGCCCCACACCCACGGTGATCGTCCCGGAGGGACAGTTCCCGCCCGCGGTGACCGAGGCTCAGGCCCAGCGCATCGTCTCGAAGGTCTCGTCGACCGTTGCCCAGGCGGACGCCTCGCTCGATGCGAACGTGGTCGCCGAGCGCCTCTCGGGTCCCGCCCTGGCCGAGCGCCAGACCAACTACAAGCTGCGCGCCGCGATCGCCGATCGTCCGGCTCTGCCCGCGATTCCCGCGGAGCCCGTGCAGATCGTCCTCCCGCAGACCACGGGAACGTGGCCCCGCACCCTGATGACGGTGGTGGAGTCGGCGGATGCCGCGACCCCGACGACCACGATCATGATGATGACGCAGCAGACGCCGTGGGAGGAGTACAAGGCCTCCTACGTCGGCAATCTCGAAGCCTCCACCAACCTCCCCGAGCTGGCGGCTCCGTATGTGGGCGCGACCCAGGTCCCGCCGGACTCCTCGTTCCTGGTGATGGCGCCCGAGAAGGTCGCCGCGGCCTACGCCGACGTCATCAACAACGGTCAGAACAGCGCTTCGTTCGCGAAGTTCGACACGGCCAACGATCTCCTGCTGTCCGCGATCCTGGACAACAAGACCAAGCGCACCGACGAGCTGAACCAGACCGGTGCGGGAACGGCGGAGATCAGCTTCTCGGCTTCGGCGGGAGCGGCTACTCCGATCGCGCTGGCCACGCTCGACACGGGTGCCATCGTCGCCGTCAACGTGTACGAGAGCGACACGGCGAAGCCCACGAACAAAGACGCCGTGATCAAGCTGGACAACAACCCCGCGGTCAAGGCCCTCACCGGTGTCGACCAGTCCGCGACAGGCTTCACCACGACATACTCCGACCAGGTCTTCTTCTACGTGCCCAGCCAGGGCTCCGATGACCAGATCCGCCTGCTCGGCTACCGATCCAGCCTCCTCGAAGCGAAGGTGTCCCCGTGAGCACTCCCGCCCCCGGTTCCGTGATGCGCGGTGCCGTCGACCTCTCGTCGCTGCGTAACCGTCCGCAGCCGCCCGCCGCTCCCGCAGCCGGCGCCCCCGCCGCGCCGGCGGACGCGGTCGGCGCCCTGCCGCTCGTGTTCGACGTGACCGACGAGACGTTCGGCGAGGTGCTCGAGCTCTCGCGCACCGTGCCGGTGGTCATCGACCTGTGGGCCGAGTGGTGCGGACCGTGCAAGCAGCTCAGCCCCGTCCTCGAGAAAGTCGTCACCGAGCTCGCCGGTCGACTCGTGCTGGCCAAGGTCGACGTCGATGCGAACCCGCAGCTCGCGCAGGGCTTCCGGGCGCAGTCGATTCCGATGGTGCTCGCCCTCGTCGCCGGTCAACCGGTTCCCCTCTTCACCGGCGCCGTGCCCGAGCAGCAGGTGCGCGACGTGTTCGCCCAGCTCCTGCAGCTCGCCGCCCAGCACGGTGTCACCGGAACCGTGCCGGTCGAGGGGAGCTCCGCCCCCGACGCCCCCGTTGCCGAGCCGGAGCTGCCCCCGCTGCATGCCGAGGCCTTCGCCGCCATCGAAGAGGGCGACTACGCGCGCGCGATCCGCGCCTACGAGCAGGCCCTCGCCGAGAACCCCCGCGATGCCGATGCCCGCGCAGGTCTCGGACAGGTCCGCCTTCTCGATCGCGTCCAGGGTGCCGACCTCCAGGCGGCACGCGCTGCCGCGGCCGCGGATCCGAAGGGTCTCGAGGCGCAGTTCCTCGTCGCAGACCTCGATGTCGTGGGCGGTCACGTCGACGACGCCTTCGGCCGCCTGCTCGACCTTTTCGCCGCTCTGCCGACCGACGAGCGCGCTCCGGTTCGCGAGCGCCTGCTCGACCTCTTCGGGCTCGTCGGCGACGACGACGCCCGCGTCATCCGCGCGCGCTCGCGTCTGGCGTCGCTGCTCTTCTGACGCCGGACGATCCGCGGCCCCGCCCTCCCGCAGGAGGACGGGGCCGTTCGTCGTTCGCGAAGGTGCACGCGTGACAGACCCCGGGCACCGGGACGCGGCATGCGGTCCAGTACCCGGGGTCTGTCGTGCCGGTGTCAGCTTCCCGCGCGGTGGTGGAGCCAGAGAACGCCGAGGGGCGGGAGGGTCAGGGTGGCGCTTCCGCGGCCGTCCGTGTCGACGGCGCCGAAGTTTCCTTGACCCGAACCGCCGAACACTTCGGCATCGCTGTTGAGGATCTCGCTCCAGGTCCCCGATTCGGGCAGATCCAGCGGGAAATCGGTCAGCGGGACGCCCGAGAAGTTGCAGACGACCACGATGGTGTTGCCGTGATGATCGCGGCGCGCGAACGCGAGCACGTTCGGGTTCCACGCGGGAGCGCCGAGACGCGAGAATGCCGCACCGTCGTGATCGCGCGACCAGAGGGCCGCCTGATCCTTGTAGACGCGGTTCAGCTCGGCGACGAAGGAGTGCAGCTGCTTGTGAGAGGGCTGGTCGAGCATCCACCAATCGATGCTGCGGGACTCCGACCATTCCGACATCTGGCCGAACTCCTGGCCCATGAACAGCAGCTGCTTTCCGGGATGGCCCCACATGTAGGCCAGGAACGCGCGCATGTTGGCGAGCTTCTGCCAGTGGTCTCCCGGCATCCGGCCGAAGAGGCTGCCCTTGCCGTGCACGACCTCGTCGTGACTGATCGGCAGGACGAAGTTCTCGCTGAACGAGTACACGAAGGAGAACGACAGCTCGCCCTCGTGATGGGAGCGGTACATCGGGTCGCGCCCGATGTACTGCAGCGAGTCGTTCATCCAGCCCATGTTCCACTTGAACCCGAAGCCGAGGCCCGCGTGAGAGGTGGGGGCGGTGACCCCCGGGAAGCTGGTCGACTCCTCGGCTATCAGGGCGATGCCCGGGTAGCGCTTGTATGAAGTCGCGTTGACTTCCTGCAGGAAGCGGATGGCTTCGAGGTTCTCACGTCCACCGAACTGGTTGGGCGCCCATTCACCGTCGTTGCGGGAGTAGTCGAGGTAGAGCATGGAGGCCACGGCATCCACCCGCAGGCCGTCGACGTGAAACTCCTCGAACCAGTACAGCGCGTTGGCGACGAGGAAGTTGCGCACCTCGTTGCGGCCGTAGTCGAAGATGAGCGTTCCCCAGTCCTTGTGCTCTCCGCGACGGGGATCGGGGTGCTCGTACAGCGCCTCGCCGTCGAAGCGCGCGAGGGCGAAGTCGTCCTTGGGGAAGTGCCCGGGGACCCAGTCCATGATCACGCCGATACCGGCTCGGTGCAGGCGGTCGATCAGGTAGCGCAAGTCGTCGGGGGAGCCGAAACGGCTGGTGGGGGCGTAGTAGCCCGACACCTGGTAGCCCCACGATCCGCCGAAGGGGTGTTCGGCGAGGGGCAGGAACTCGACGTGGGTGAAGCCCTGAGCACCCACGTAGTCGATGATCTCGTCGGCGGCCTCGCGGTACGACAGGCCCTGCTTCCACGAGCCGAGGTGGAGCTCGTAGATCGACATCGGCCGGTCGAGCGGTGCGGTGCGCGAACGCTCTTCGATCCACTCGTCGTCGGCCCAGTCGTACTCGGATGCGGTGACGACGGATGCCGTGGCGGGAGGCACCTCGGCGAGACGGGCCATGGGGTCGGCCTTCTCGATCCACTGGCCGGCGCGGGTGAGGATCTCGAACTTGTAACGGGTGCCGACGCCGATACCGGGGACGAAGACCTCCCAGACACCGCTGCCGCCCATCGAGCGCATGGCGTGTCCGGCCCCGTCCCAGCCGTTGAAGTCGCCGATCACACGCAGGGCGCGCGCATCGGGGGCCCAGACGGTGAAAGCGGTGCCGGCCGAACCGTCGAGCTCTCGCACGTGCGCACCCAGGACGCGCCAGAGCTCTTCGTGGCGGCCCTCGGTGATGAGGTGCAGGTCGAGCTCGCCGAGGGAGGGCGCGTGGCGGTACCCGTCGTCGGACACGTGCTCGGAACCGTCGTAGGACGCACGCACGGTGTAGGCGCCGGGGTAGGTCTCGACGGGCGCCTCCCAGATGCCTCCGCGCACGTGCTCCAACGCAACCGCCGTACCGTCGGCGAGCTCGGCGACCACCTCGCGGGCGAGGGGGCGCCGCGAGCGGATGACCCACCCGGCGCCCGTCTCGTGCACACCCAACACACTGTGCGGGTCGTGGTGGGCGCCGTGGGCGACGGCGTCCAGGATCTCGGGGGGAAGAGAGGTCATCGGTTCTCCTTGACGTGCAGGATGTGCACCGGCTCGACGAAGGCGTCGAGGCGCACGAAGTTGTGGTCGGCCCAGGTCCAGACCTGGCCCGTCACGAGGTCCTCGACCTCGTACGAGACGCCGGGTTCGATGCCGAACACGGTCGTGTCGAGGTGCACGGTGCTCTCGCGGGCGGAATGCGGATCGACGTTCGCGACGACGATGATCGTGTCGCTGGAACCGGTGGGGGAGAGCTCTGCGGTCAGGTGCTTGGAGTAGACGAGGATCGAGTCGTCGTCACTCCAGTGGATGTCGAGGTTGCGCAGCTGCAGCAGGGCCGGGTGCGCACGACGCGCCGCGTTGAGCATCCGAATGTACGGGGCGAGCGAGTCGCCCGCGGCCTCGGCGCCGGCCCAGTCGCGGAACTTGTACTCGAACTTCTCGTTGTCGATGTTCTCTTCGGCACCCGGGCGCGCGACGTTCTCGAACAGCTCGTAGCCCGCGTACACCCCGTAGGTGGGCGCCGCCGTCGCGGCGATCGCGGCGCGGATCTTGTACGCCGGGCGGCCGCCGAACTGCAGGTACTCGGTGAGGATGTCGGGAGTGTTGACGAAGAGGTTGGGCCGCAGGAAGTCGGAGGTCTCGTGAGCGAGGCCGCCGAGGAACTCCTCGAGCTCCTCCTTCGTGTTGCGCCACGTGAAGTACGTGTAGCTCTGCTGGAACCCGGCCATCGCGAGTCCCTGCAGGGGGGCGGGGCGCGTGAACGCCTCGGCGAGGAACACCGCTCCGGGTTCCTCGGCGCTGACGGTGGCGATGAGCCACTCCCAGAACTGCAGGGGCTTGGTGTGGGGGTTGTCGACGCGGAAGATCGTGACGCCCTGCGCGATCCAATGGCGCACGATTCGCAGGACCTCTGCGCGGATACCCTCAGGGTCGTTGTCGAAGTTGATCGGGTAGATGTCCTGGTACTTCTTGGGCGGGTTCTCGGCGAACGCGATCGAGCCATCGGGCAGCGTCGTGAACCACTCGGGGTGCTCCGTGACCCAGGGATGGTCGGGCGAGGCTTGGAGCGCCAGGTCGAGAGCGACCTCGATGTCGTTCTCACGGGCGGCCTGCACGAAGGCGCGGAAATCGTCGAGCGTTCCGAGGTCGGGATGCACGGCGTCGTGCCCGCCCGCGGCGGCGCCGATCGCCCAGGGCGAGCCCGGGTCGCCCGGCTCGGTGACGAGGGTGTTGTTCGGGCCCTTGCGGTTGGTCTGTCCGATCGGGTGGATCGGCGGGAGGTAGAGGACGTCGAAGCCCATGTCGGCGACGGCCGGGAGGCGCTCGGCGGCGGTGCGGAAGGTGCCGCTGACCACACTGCCGTCCTCGGCGCGACGCGCACCCTCGGACCGGGGGAAGAACTCGTACCAGGCGCCGACGCCGGCGCGTTCGCGTTCCACGAGCAGCTCGGCATCCCGTCCGACCGATACCAGGCCCATCATCGGGCGCGCTTCGAAAAGCGACGCGATCTCGGGATCGCGGACGATCTGGAGGGCGGTGTCGTCGTGCACGTCCGGGTCGCGCAGCGCGCGGGCCGCGTCGTAGAGACGGTCTTTGTCGCTGGCCGGGCGCTTCTTCTCGCCGCGAGCACGGTCGAACAGCTGCGCGCCCATCTCGCGCATGAGCGCGACGTCGATGCCTGCCGCGATCTTGAGCTCGGCGGCGTGCTCCCAGGTGGCGAAGTCGTCGGCGAAGGACTCGAACCGGAACCGCCAGATTCCCTGCTCGAGGGGTGCCACGAGTGTCGACCAGCGGTCGAAGCCGTCGTTCAGCGGGCTCAGACGGTGCAGCGATTCGTCGCCCGACGGCGAGAACAGGCGCACCTGCACGCCGATGCGGTCGTGGCCCTCGCGGAACGCCGTGACGGTGAACGGCACGGCCTCGCCCACGTACGCGGAAGGCCGGAAGCGGCCACCCGGAACGCTCGGATGCGGCAGCGCCATGGGGATGCGCGGGGTGACCACGCTGCGCGAGGTGGGCGTCGGCTTGACCGGACGCACGGGAATCGAGGCGGCGCTGCGCCAGGGCAGCTCGGGCGAGGGAGTCGTCGTGGTGGCCACGGTCCGAACCTATCGCGGGCCACCGACGTTGCCGTACGGTTTCGCTCGGCCTTGACAGCGGGCCCGGATCAGTCGACGCGGAACAGGCGCATGCTGGCCCCGGCGACGGGGACCACGTCTCCGGGAGCGAAACGCTCGGCCTGGTCGGACGGCCTCTCGTCTGCGCTCGACCACAGCGAGACGTACCGCGCGCCCTCGAGCTCGGGGAGGACGATCTCGGTGGCTGCCTCGGTGCCGTGGACGACGAGCAGCACGCGGTTGGGCTCCTCGTCCTCGGGCGTCGAGGTCGCCAGATACTGCAGCGTCCGGTGCGCGGGGTCGTTCCAGCCGTCGATCGACATCGTCTCGCCGCGTTCGTCGAACCATTCCATGACGGATGCCGAGGGGATGACCTCGCCGAGCCGGGCGAATCGTCGCGGGCGCAGCGCGGGGTTCTCGCGCCGGAGCTGCGTGAGCCGCTGCGTGTGCGCGAAGAGATCGCGCTGCCACGGCGCCAGGTCCCACGAGAGCCAGGTGAGCGCGGAGTCGTGGCAGTAGGCGTTGTTGTTCCCGCGCTGCGTGCGCCCCATCTCGTCGCCGGCCGTGATCATGGGCACTCCCGCCGAGAGCAGCAGAGTACCCATGAGGTTGCGCATGGCTTTGCGTCGGGTGGCGAGCACGCGCTCGTCGTCGGTGCGCCCTTCGGCGCCGTGGTTGAAGGACCGGTTCGTGTCGGCCCCGTCGCGATTCTGCTCGCCGTTGCCGAGGTTGTGCTTGACGTCGTACGACACGAGGTCACGCAGTGTGAAACCGTCGTGAGCGGTGACGAAATTGACGCTCGCGAGCGGGCCGCGCTCCTCGCTGAAGGTGTTGGACGACCCCGCGAGCCGCGTGGCGAAGCCCCCGATCCCGACGGGGGCGGTGGCGGCCCGACGTGCGTAGTCGATGTCGCTCAGCCAGAAGTTGCGGACGCGGTCGCGGTACCGATCGTTCCACTCGAGCCAGCCCTCGCCGAAGTTGCCGGTCTGCCAGCCGCCCATTCCGACGTCCCACGGTTCGGCGATCAGCTTGGTGCTCGCCAACCGGTCGTCGTCGCGGATCGCCTGGAGCAGGGGATGCTCGGGCGTGAACGAATGGTGCTCGTCGCGACCGAGGGTGACCGCCAGATCGAAGCGGAAGCCGTCGATCTGGACCTCTTCGCTCCAGTACCTCAACGAATCCAGGATCAGACGCGCGGCGGCGTCCGTCGAGGTGTTCACGGCGTTGCCGCAGCCGGTCTCGTCGATGTACGCGCCCTCGGCTGTCTGCCGGTAGTAGGCCCTGTTGTCGAGGCCGCGCAGGCTCGTGCGGGGGCCGCCGATGCCCTCTTCCGCCGTGTGGTTGTAGACGACGTCGAGAAGAACCTCCAGGCCCGCCTCGTGGAGGAGTTTCACCATGCCCTTGAACTCGCGCAGCACCGCTTCGGGCCCCTCGGCGCGGCTCGCCGCTGTGGCGTAGGGAGCGTGGGGGGTGAAGAAGTTCAGCGAGTTGTAGCCCCAGTAGTTCGACAGTCCGAGCTGCAGCAGCCGCGGCTCGGTGGCGAAGGCGTGCACCGGCAGCAGCTCGACGCTGGTCACCCCGAGGGAGAGCAGGTGGTCGATCATCGCGGGGTGCGCGAGACCCGCATACGTTCCGTGGAGGGCGGGCGGAATGAACGGATGCCGCTTGGTGAGGCCCTTCACGTGACCCTCGTAGATGACCGTGCGGTCGAGGGGCACGCGCGGCTTGGCCGAGCTGCCCCAGTCGAAGGATCCGTCCACGACCACCGAGCGCCAATCGCCGTAGCTGCCCGACACGAGCCCGCGGGAGTACGGCTCGATGAGAAGCGACTGCGGGTTGAAGGTGTGTCCCGGCCCGTGCGGTCCGCCGACGCGGATCGCGTACCGGGCGCCGGGGCGGAGCAGTGCGGTGGTCGCCTCGAAGACGCCCTCGCCGACGGGGTCCATGGTGATCGTCTCGGTCGCCCAGTCGAGGTCGAGGTCGTCGAAGACGAGCAGCTGCATCGCGTCGGCCGACCCGGACCAGACGCGCAGCGTGCCGCCGTCGGGGCCGAGGCGCACCCCCAGGTCGTCGAGGGACGAGCTGAGCAGGGCGGGGCGAGCGGGCAGGACAGTCTCGGGTCGGGACATGCGTCTTAGGCTAGTGAAAGGCGCGGGAGATACGGGGAGGGTGAGGATGCGGGTTTACCTCGATCACGCGGCGACCACCCCTCTGCGCCCCGAAGCGCGCGAAGCGTGGCTCGCTGCCCACGACGTGCTCGGCAACCCCTCGTCGATCCATGCCGCGGGGCAGGATGCCCGGCGTCTCCTCGAAGACGCGCGCGAGAGCGTCGCCGCGGTCCTGGGGTGCCAGCCCATCGAGGTGGTCTTCACCTCGGGTGGCACCGAGTCCGCCAACCTCGCCCTGAAGGGCCTGTGGTGGTCGCGTCAGCCGGCGACGGACGCGATCGTGCTGCCCGACGGGGAGCACCACGCGACGCTGGACGCCGTGGGGTGGCTCGCTGCGACGCAGGACGCGCAGGTGCGCGCCGCGCCCCTCGATCCGCTCGGACGCATCGACGTCGAGGCGTTCTTGACCGTTCTGCCCGGTGCTGCCCTCGCCACCGCGCTCGTGGCGAGCAACGAGGTGGGAACGATCCAGGATGCCGCCGATCTGGCCTTGCGCGCGCACGAGGCCGGAGTGCCGCTGCACCTGGACGCCGTCTCGGCGCTCGGCCAGATCACGGTGGACTTCGCCGCGTGGCGCGGGGCGGGCACCGATTCCTCCGGGCTCGTCGCGATGTCGGTGTCGGCTCACAAGGTCGGCGGTCCGGTCGGCGTCGGTGCAGCGGTCGTCTCGCGACACGCCCGCCTCACGCCCCTCGTCCACGGCGGCGGGCAGCAGCGCAGCCTCCGTGCCGGCACCCAGGACGTCGCGGGAGCCGCCGCCTTCGCCGCCGCGATCACGGCGGCCGAGCACGAGCGCCGCGACGAGGCCGTGCGTCTCGAGGCCCTGCGGGATCGCCTGGTGGCCGGCATCCGCTCGTCCATCCCTTCGGCCCGACTGCTCGGGCATCCCACCGAGCGTCTCCCCGGTAACGCGCACGTGCTCTTCCCGGATGCCGCGGGCGAGACGCTGCTCTTCCTGCTCGACATGGAGCAGATCGCGGTGTCGACGGGGTCCGCGTGTCAGGCCGGGGTCGCGGAGCCCTCGCACGTGGTTCTGGCTCTCGGGCTGGACGATCGTGCGGCGCGCTCGGTTCTGCGATTCACGCTCGGCCGCACCTCGACGGACGCCGACGTCGACGCCGTGCTCTCCCGTCTGCCCGATGCGTACGCCCGGGCCGTCGCATCCGGCGCCCGTTCAGACCGACGTTCGTAGACTGGGACGATGCGAGTTCTGGCGGCGATGAGCGGTGGGGTCGACTCCGCGGTGGCTGCGGCCCGCGCGGTGGAGGCGGGTCACGACGTGGTCGGCGTACACCTGGCGCTGTCGCGCGCCGGGGGGACTCTCCGCGCCGGTAGCCGCGGCTGCTGCACGATCGAAGACGCCATGGACGCACGGCGTGCCGCCGACAAGCTCGGCATGCCCTTCTACGTCTGGGATTTCTCGGAGCGGTTCCGCGACGACGTGATCGATGACTTCGTGGCGGAGTACCGTGCCGGGCGCACCCCGAATCCCTGCATGCGCTGCAACGAGAAGATCAAGTTCGCCGCGCTTCTGGAGCGCGCGCTGGAGCTCGGCTTCGACGCCGTGTGCACGGGTCACTACGCCACGCTCGTCGATACGCCCGACGGGCGCGAGCTGCATCGGGCTTCCGACAACGCGAAGGACCAGTCCTACGTGCTGGGCGTGCTCACGGCCGAGCAGCTCGCTCACACCTACTTCCCGCTCGGTTCGACGCCCTCGAAGGCGCTCGTGCGCGCCGAGGCGGAGGAGCGCGGGCTGTCGGTGGCGCAGAAGCCCGACAGCCACGACATCTGCTTCATCCCCGACGGCGACACGCGCGGCTGGCTCGCCAACAAGGTCGGTGCCGAGCGCGGAGAGATCCTCGATCGCACAGGTGCGGTGGTCGGCACGCACGAGGGGGCGCACGCCTTCACGGTCGGTCAGCGTCGCGGCCTGCAACTGGGGGTTCCCGCGGCCGACGGCAAACCGCGATTCGTGCTCGAGGTCCGCCCGATCAACAACACGGTCGTGGTCGGCCCCAAGGAGGCGCTCGCGTGCTCCGAGATCGCGGGGGAGCGCTTCACCTGGGCGGGTCGGGCACCCTCGTCGACCTCTTTCGCGTGTCACGCGCAGATCCGCGCGCACGCCGATCCCGTCCCGGCGACGGCCGAGCTCGTCGACGGTGTGCTGACGGTGCGTCCCGAGACGCCGTTCGACGGTGTGGCGCCCGGGCAGACCGCGGTGCTCTACGACGGCACGCGCGTGCTCGGGCAGTTCACGATCGATCGGACGGTGTCGGCGGTTCCGGTCGAGGCGTGACCGGTGAGGGACTTGGTGGTGCAAGGCCCTCCGAGGATGTCGGAACCCCTCCCTAAGCTGGATGAGTGACCGAGCACGATCAGCTTCCCGACCTCACCCTCGATGAGGCACGCGCCGAGGCGGGCGAACTCACGCAGCGCATCGTCGGCGCGCGCGACGCCTACTACGGGCGCGATGCCGAGGTCGTCGACGACGCGACCTACGACGGGTGGATGCACCGGCTCGAGGCGCTCGAACGCCTTCACCCCGAGCTGCAGGGGCAGGACAGCCCCACTCTGTCGGTGGGCGCGGCCGAGGCCACCGATCTCGCGACGATCGAGCACGCCGAGCGCATGCTCAGCCTCGACAACGTCTTCTCTCCCGACGAGCTTCGCGACTGGGCCGTCAAGACCGAGGCCGCCGCGGGCCGAAAGGTGCACTGGCTGAGCGAGTTGAAGATCGACGGGCTCGCGATCAGCCTGCGTTACGAGAACGGGGTGCTCACCTCGGCCGCGACGCGCGGCGACGGGCGGGTGGGCGAGATCGTGACCGAGAACGCGCTGCGTCTGGCCGACATCCCGCGTGAGCTCTCGGGTGAGGGCCACCCCGCGATCGTCGAGGTGCGAGGCGAGGTCTTCATCCCCGTCGCGTCCTTCGAGGACCTCAATCGCCGGCAGGGCGAGCTCCGGGAGCGCGCGCTGGCCGAGGCGCGCGAGCGTGCGGCCGGTCGTCGCGGTGGACGCGCGTTCGACGAAGAGAAGGCCGAGATCGCCGCGGCGCGGCGGTTCCCCGCCTTCGCGAACCCTCGCAATGCGGCCAGCGGCGGTCTGCGTCAGCAGATCGACAAGAAGAGCGGCCTCGAGCTCGAGGCGGGGCTTGCGCGGATCGCCTCGCTCAAGCTTTACGTGCACGGCATCGGAGCCTGGCAGAACCCGCCCGTCGCAGCGCAGAGCGAGATCTACGACCTGCTGGCTTCCTGGGGCCTGCCCACCTCGCCGTACAGTCGCGTCGAGTCGTCGATCGACGGGGTACTCGCCTTCGTGGCGCACCACGGCGAGCACCGACACGACGTCGAGCACGAGATCGACGGAGTGGTCGTCAAGGTCGACGAGCTCGCGCTGCACGACGAGCTCGGGGCCACCAGCCGCGCACCGCGCTGGGCGATCGCCTACAAGTACCCGCCCGAGCAGGTGAACACGAAGCTCCTCGACATCGTCGTCTCGGTCGGACGCACCGGTCGTGCGACGCCCTTCGCGGTCATGGAACCCGCCAAGGTCGCCGGCAGCGTCGTCCGCCAGGCCACCCTGCACAACCAGGACGTGGTGAAGGTCAAGGGCGTGCTCATCGGCGACACGGTCGTGCTGCGCAAGGCCGGCGACGTCATCCCCGAGGTTCTGGGGCCCGTGGTCGAGCTGCGCGACGGCAGCGAACGCGCATTCGTCATGCCCGCGGACTGCCCCGAGTGCGGCACCCCCTTGCGACCGGCGAAAGAGGGCGACATCGACCTGCGGTGCCCGAACGCTCGTTCCTGCCCCGCCCAGGTGCGTGGACGTGTCGAACACATCGGCTCGCGCGGAGCGCTCGACGTCGAAGCTCTCGGCGAGGTCACCGCGGCAGCGCTGACCCAACCCGAGGTCCCCGACCAGCCACCGCTCGACACCGAGGCGGGGCTGTTCGATCTGACCGTCGACGAGCTCGTGCCCATCGAGGTGATCGTGCGCGACTCCGAAACGGGCGAGCGCAAGGTCGACCCCGACACCGGCGAGCTCGTGCGTCGCCTGCCGTTCCAGAAGCTCTCGCCCGCGACGTACCCCCCGGGCACCGAAGACCTCGATCCTGCGGAGCGCCGTCGGCGCGGCATCCGCAAGGACTATCGCGAGGTCCGCCCCTCCGAGCAGGCGACGAAGCTGATCGCCGAGCTCGACAAGGCCAAGACCAAGGACCTCTGGCGACTGCTCGTCTCGCTGAACATCCGTCACGTCGGTCCCGTCGCGGCCCGCGCTCTGGCCCAGTGGTTCGGGTCCCTCGATGCCATCCGCGCGGCGTCGCGCGAAGAACTCGCCGCCGTCGAGGGCGTGGGGGGGATCATCGCGGACGCCGTGATCGATTGGTTCGAGGTCGACTGGCACCGCGAGATCGTCGAACGGTGGGCCGCGGCCGGGGTGCGCTTCTCGATCCCGGGTCACCCCGGGCCGGGGGCCGCGGAGGCCGCGGGCGGAGTGCTCTCGGGCGTGACCGTCGTGGCCACGGGCTCGCTCGAGGGTTATACCCGCGAGGGCGCGCAAGAGGCGATCCTGTTGGCGGGCGGAAAGGCCGCATCGAGCGTGTCGAAGAAGACCGACTTCGTCGCCGCGGGGCCGGGCGCCGGGTCGAAGCTCGCGAAGGCCGAAGAGCTGGGCGTGCGGATCCTCGATGCCGCGCAGTTCCGCATCCTCGTCGAGCAGGGACCCGCGGCCCTGGACGGCGCGACAGACGGGGTCGAGGCGGGCAGCTCCGAGCCCGACGAGCCAGACGAGCGCGCCGCGTCCGCAGGCTGAGAGAACGAGAGAGGGCGGGAGTCGAAGCCCCCGCCCTCTCTGCTCGGTCGTGTCCGGCGTCAGCCGGCGCAGGCCGTTGCAGCCTCGGTGAAGCTCGACTGCAGAGTGCTGATCTGGTCGCTCAGCCCGCTGGCCTTCGACGGGTCCGCGACGACGGTCTCGAGGTACGCGGCGTAGTTGCTGAGCGCACCGCTGGCCTTCTGCGCCGCGGGCGCGATCTCTTCATTGGTGATCGACGAGAACTGGGTGCCGACGTCGGATGCGAGCTGCTTGAACGCCGTGAGCGTCGCCTGCGGGTCGGAACTGTCGACCGTGCTGCCCGCACCGCTGACCGCCTGGAACTGCTCGCGGACGATGTCGCAGGCCTCCGCCTTCGACTGGTCGCCCGCGGGAGCGGCGGGCGTTGCGGGCGCCGTGGTCTCCTGCGTGGTGGTGGTACCGCCGTCGTTCGAGCTGTTGTCGCTCGACTCGGCGGTGTTCGACGCGCCGCCCGAGCAGCCGGCGAGTAGGAGCAGCGCAGAGGCTGCGACGAGAGCGAACGGAGTGCGCTTGATGATCATGTGATTCCCCCAAGGTCACACCCGGGCACGACACGGCCCGGATTCGCCCACCGTATCGACCCCGTGGCCGGCCATGCCAATTCGACCCCTGCCCTTGCGCGACGAGCTCGGGTGTAGCAGGGACCGGGTCCTCAGCCCTCGAGGAGCCTGTCGCGCACCTGGCGCCGGAGCACCTTGCCGATGAGGGAGCGGGGGAGTTCGTCGACCACGACGATCCGCTTCGGCACCTTGTACGGCGTCAGGATGCCGCGGGCGAACGCCCGCACCGCCTCGCCGTCGAACTCGCCCGGCGACGACGGCACCACCGCGGCGATGACCTCTTCGCCCGAGTGCTCGCTCGGCACGCCGACGACCGCGACATCCACGACAGAGGGGTGCTGACGCAGCACGTTCTCGACCTCGGTGGGGGCGACGTTGAAGCCGCCCGTGATGATGAGCTCCTTGATGCGGTCGACGATCCGGACGAACCCGCCGTCGTCGATCGTGACGATGTCTCCGGTGCGGAACCACCCGTCGACGAAGACCGCCTCGGTCTCTTCGGGTTTGCCGTAGTAGCCGGAGAAGACCTGCGGACCGCGCACGAGCAGTTCTCCGCGCTCGACGTCCGTGCGGGGATCGTCGGGGTCGACCACGCGGCACTCGGTGCCGGGAAGGGGCAGGCCGACGGTGCCCGCGACCCGGTTGTCGGCCACGGGATTGGCCATGAGCACGGGGGAGCACTCGCTCAACCCGTAACCCTCGACGAGGAACCCGCCGGTGGCCTGCTCGAAGGGGACGACCAGGGAGTGCGGGAGCGCCATGGCCCCCGAGATCGCGACATCCGTGCCGGTGAGGGACACCCCCTTCTCGTTCGCGGCCGCGAGCAGGCGCTCGGCGATCGGTGGCACCAGCGGAAGGAACGTCGCGGGGTGCTTCTTCGTGACCTCGAGCACGAGGTCGGGGTCGAACTTCGGGAACAGCACGAGACGCGCGCCCATCGACATCGCGAAAGTCAGGCACAACGTCAGGCCGTAGGCGTGGAACATCGGCAGCACCGCGTAGACGACGCAGCCCTCGCCGCGCACGATCTGCGGTACCCAGGCCCG
Organism: Microbacterium sp. SL75; assembly: GCF_026625865.1. Lineage (NCBI taxonomy): Bacteria > Bacillati > Actinomycetota > Actinomycetes > Micrococcales > Microbacteriaceae > Microbacterium > Microbacterium sp. SL75. The sequence goes on from NZ_CP113067.1 coordinate 2,942,012, forward strand.
TGCTTGCGCGGCGTTGGCGAGGAGGTTCGCGTGGGTGAGCATCGCCCCCTTGGGGGTCCCGGTCGTGCCGCTCGTGTACTGGATGATCGCCAGATCCGTCGAGCCCGGCCGAGGGTGCGTCTCGGGAAGGGGCTGGTGGCGTGTCAGGTCGGCCCAGCGGTCGGCATCCTGGGTCTTCGTCGTCAGGGCGGCACGGGCCTCGCGTGCCCTGGCGATCGGCAGACGCAGGGCGAGTCGGGTGCGCAGCGGCATGGCGGTGGTCACATCGACCGAGACGAGCGTGTCGACCTTCAGATCTGCGGGAAATTCCTGCACGGTCGCGACGACCTTGCTCCACACGATGGCGTGCTTCGCGCCGTGGTCCTCGAACTGCTTGCGGAGCTCCCGCGGCGTGTAGAGCGGATTGTGCTCGACCCACGACCGCACCCAGTCGCAGCACGGCGTAGAACGCCACGATGTGCTGCGGGCAGTTCGGCAATACGAGGGCGACCGGATCCCCCGCCTTGACGCCGCGCTCTGCGAGAGCACTGGCGACGCGGGCGATCTGGTCGGACATCTCGGCGTAGGAGGTCTCACGGCCGAAGAACTGCAGGGCCGGGGCGTCGGGGTAATCCCGCACCGAGGCGTCGACGATGTCGACGAGCGACCCGCCCTGGGGCGCCAGGTCTTCGGGCACCCCCGCGGCATAGCTCGAGGTCCAGGGGCGCGGCGGATCGAAGCTCGTCACCCCGCCAGCCTATGGGCGCGTACGCGGCGGGGTCGAGGCGGGCGCGGCACCGCGCGCGAACTAGACTTGCCGGGTGTCTGAAATCACTCCTGATCTCGTGCGCCATCTCGGTGTGCTCGCCCGGATCCAGTTGAGCGACGAGGAGGTCCAGAGCCTCACCGGTCAGCTGGATGCCATCGTCGACAACATCGCGAAGGTGTCCGAGGTGGCGACCCCCGAGGTCGTCGCGACGAGCCACCCGATCCCGCTCGAGAACGTCTTCCGCCCCGATGTCGTGCAGCAGCAGCTCACGCGCGAGCAGGTGCTCCAGAACGCTCCCGACCAGGCCGACGGCCGTTTCCGTGTGACCGCGATCCTGGGAGAAGAGCAGTGACCGACCTCACCCGCCTGACCGCGGCCGACCTGGCCGCCAAGCTCGCCTCGTCCGAGGTGTCGAGCGTCGAGGCCACGCGAGCGCACCTCGACCGCATCGCCGCCGTCGACGGCGACGTGCACGCCTTCCTGCACGTGAGCGATCACGCCCTCGAGGTGGCCGCCGACATCGACCGCCGTCGCGCGGCGGGCGAGCAGCTCCACGAGCTCGCGGGCGTCCCACTCGCCGTCAAGGACGTGCTCGTGACCACTGACATGCCCTCCACGAGCGGGTCGAAGATCCTCGAGGGGTACATGTCGCCGTACGACGCGACCGTCGTCGCGCGCTCGCGCGCCGCCGGTCTCGTACCCCTCGGCAAGACGAACATGGACGAGTTCGCGATGGGCTCGTCCACCGAGTTCTCGGCCTACGGTCCCACCCGCAACCCCTGGGATCTCGACCGCATCCCCGGCGGCTCCGGCGGCGGGTCGGCTGCGGCCGTCGCCGCTTTCGAGGCGCCGCTGGCCCTCGGCTCCGACACCGGCGGCTCGATCCGCCAGCCGGCGCACGTCACGGGCACCGTGGGAGTGAAGCCGACCTACGGCGGCGTGAGCCGTTACGGCGCGATCGCCCTGGCATCCAGCCTCGATCAGGTGGGGCCCGTCACACGCACCGTGCTCGATGCGGGGCTTCTGCACGACGTCATCGGCGGGCACGACGCGAACGATTCGACCTCGCTCTCCGACGCGTGGCCGTCGTTCGCCGCCGCCGCCCGCGAGGGCGCGACCGGAGAGGTCCTCAAGGGCCTCAAGGTCGGCGTCATCCGCGAACTCGACGACCGCGGCTTCCAGAAGGGCGTGTCCGACTCGTTCCGCTCGTCGCTGGCGGCCATGGAGGCGCAGGGCGCCGAGATCGTCGACATCAGCGCCCCGCACTTCGAGTACGGCGTCGCCGCGTATTACCTCATCCTCCCCGCCGAAGCCTCGAGCAACCTCGCGAAGTTCGACTCGGTGCGCTTCGGGATGCGGGTGAACCCGCAGGGGGCAGCCACCGTCGAGAACGTCATGGCGCTCACGCGAGACGCGGGCTTCGGCCCCGAGGTCAAGCGTCGCATCATCCTGGGCACCTACGCCCTGTCCGCGGGCTACTACGACGCCTACTACGGCAGCGCGCAGAAGGTCCGCACGCTCATCCAGCAGGACTTCGACGCCGCTTTCGCGCAGGTCGACGTGATCGCGACGCCGTCGGCACCGACCACGGCCTTCCGACTGGGCGAGAAGATCGACGACCCGCTGCAGATGTACCTGAACGACGTGACGACGATCCCCGCGAACCTCGCGGGAGTCCCCGGCATCTCGGTGCCGAGCGGTCTCGCCGCCGAAGACGGCCTGCCCGTCGGCATCCAGTTCCTCGCCCCCGCTCGCGAGGACGCGCGTCTGTACCGCGTCGGTGCGGCGCTCGAAGCGCTGCTCGTCGACCAATGGGGCGGACCGCTGCTCGACAAAGCCCCTTCCCTCACGAACGGAGCGTCGCTCTGATGGCGAAAGACGCACTCATGGACTTCGACGAGGCGCTCGAGATGTTCGAGCCCGTCCTCGGCTTCGAGGTGCACGTCGAGCTGAACACGGCTACGAAGATGTTCTCGGCCGCACCCAACCCCGCGAACGAGGCCAACCACGGTGCCGAGCCGAACACGCTCGTCGCGCCGGTCGACATGGGTCTTCCCGGAGCCCTTCCCGTGGTGAACGCCGAGGCGATCCGCTCGTCGATCAGCCTGGGCCTGGCGCTGGGGTGCTCTATCGCTGCGTCGAGCCGGTTCGCGCGGAAGAACTACTTCTATCCCGATCTCGGTAAGAACTATCAGATCTCCCAGTACGACGAGCCGATCGCCTTCGAGGGCTCGGTCGAGGTCGAACTCGAAGACGGCACCATCGTGACCGTGCCCATCGAGCGTGCGCACATGGAAGAAGACGCGGGCAAGCTGACCCACATGGGCGGCGCGACCGGTCGCATCCAGGGCGCCGAGTACTCGCTGGTCGACTACAACCGCGCGGGCGTCCCCCTCGTCGAGATCGTCACCAAGCCGATCTTCGGCGCCGAGCACGCCGCTCCCGCTCTGGCGAAGGCGTACGTCGCGACCATCCGCGACATCGTGCGCGGTCTGGGTATCTCCGAGGCCAAGCTCGAGCGCGGGAACCTCCGCTGCGACGCCAACGTCTCGTTGCGCCCCCGCGGCCAGGAGAAGCTGGGCACGCGCACCGAGACGAAGAACGTCAACTCGATGCGTTCGGTGGAGCGTGCGGTGCGCTACGAGATCCAGCGTCAGGCGGCGATCCTCGCCAAGGGCGGCACCATCACGCAAGAGACGCGTCACTGGCACGAGGACACGGGTCGCACCTCGCCGGGTCGTCCGAAGTCGGATGCCGACGACTACCGTTACTTCCCCGAGCCAGACCTGCTGCCGGTCGTGCCCGCTCCCGAGCTGATCGAGGAGCTGCGCGCCGCACTGCCGGAGCCGCCGGCGGCACGTCGTCGCCGGCTCAAGGCCGAGTGGGGCTTCACCGACCTCGAGTTCCAGGACGTCGCCAACGGCGGACTGCTCGACGCGGTGGCCGACACGATCGCCGCGGGTGCTGCGCCGGCTTCTGCCCGCAAGTGGTGGACGGGGGAGATCACCCGCGTCGCCAACGCGCAGGAGCGCGACGCCGCCGATCTCGTATCGCCCGAGAACGTCGCCGCCCTGCAGAAGCTGATCGACGCCGGGACCCTCACCGACAAGCTGGCGCGCCAGGTGCTCGAGGGTGTCATCGCCGGCGAGGGCACCCCGCAGGAGGTCGTCGACGCCCGCGGTCTCGCCGTCGTCTCGGATGACGGAGCGCTCATCGCGGCGATCGACGATGCCCTGGCGGCTCAGCCCGACGTACTCGCGAAGATCCGTGACGGCAAGGTTCAGGCCGCCGGCGCCGTCATCGGCGCGGTCATGAAGGCGATGAAGGGCCAGGCCGACGCCGCGCGCGTGCGCGAGCTCGTCCTGGAGCGCGCCGCCGCGCAGTAGGACTCCGGATGCCACGACCTCGGCCGTCTCGTACGGCTCGGGGTCGTGGCATCCGTCGTTCGCGGAGTTCCCTCTGCGGGGCCGGATCCGATGTCGGAGGTCCGGGAGAGAATGGATGCCATGGGACGAGGTGATGGGACGGGACGCATCGTCTCGCGCCCCGACGCCGACGACACGGGTGCGGGTATTCTGCACGTCGACATGGACGCGTTCTTCGCTTCCGTCGCGGTCCTCGACGATCCGTCGCTCGCGGGGAAGCCGCTGATCATCGGCGGCTCCGAGGGGCGCGGTGTCGTCTCGAGCGCCTCGTACGAAGCGCGCCGATACGGCGTCAAGTCGGCGATGCCGGTGGCCATCGCGCTGCGACTGTGCCCGACGGCGATCGTCGTGAATCCGCCGTATCACCGGTACACAGAGATGTCGCGACAGGTCATGGGGATCTTCCACGACGTTACGCCGCTGGTCGAGCCGCTCTCGATCGACGAGGCCTTTCTCGACGTCCGCGGCGCGAGACGACTCTGGGGGAGTCCCGGCACGATCGCCCGCGACCTTCGCGCGCGGGTGAAGGCCGAGACGGGGCTCACCTGCAGTATCGGTGTCGCCGCGACCAAACACGTCGCCAAGATGGCCTCGACGATCTCGAAGCCCGACGGACTGCTGGTCGTCGCGGCCGCCGACACCGAGGCGTTCCTTCGCCCTCGGTCGGTGCGGGCGCTGTGGGGCGTCGGGCCGAAGGCCGCCGAAGCACTCGAATCGCGCGGCATCCGTCTTGTCTCCGACGTCCTCGACACCCCGCGGCACGCGCTCGACCAGGTCCTCGGTGCGGCGATGGGGGAGCGGATCTGGCACCTCTCGCGCGGGATCGACGCTCGCGAGGTGCACACGGGCCGCACCGAGAAGAGCATCGGGCACGAAGAGACGTTCCACACCGACATCTCCGACACGCGCCTGTTGCACGTCGAGCTGCGACGGCTGGCCGATCGGGTCGGGGCGCGTCTTCGCGGGCAGCAGTATGAGGCGTCGACGATCTCGATCAAGGTGCGCTTCTCGGACTTCACGACCCTCAGCCGTTCGCGCACGCTGAAGGAGCCGACATCGGTCGGCCAGCGCATCGGCGACGCGGCGATCGAGCTCTTCGACGGGCTCGAGCGCCGGCAGGCCGTGCGCCTCGTCGGAGTCCGTGGAGAGAAGCTGAAGCCCGCGGTGATGGCCGCAACCCTGTGGGATGACGACGCCGAGTGGCGCCGCGTCGAAGGCGCCCTCGACGGTGCCACGGCGCGCTTCGGTCGGGGGGCGGTGACACGGGGATCGCTTCTGGGGCCGTCGCGCGGAGGGGGAGCGCTGCCGACGAATGCCCGCCCGTCGTACGATCACTGAACCGCCACCTGTCGTGGAGCGCTCCGTCGGCTTCTGGTGCACGGCCGGACGCCGTATGCAACACCCTGGGCCGGTCGCCGGCGGGCCGCTACGGTGGGCTCATGCCCAACATCGCATTGGAACTCGGCAAGCAGGCCACGAGCTTCGGCGTCACCTCCGCCTATGGCGAGCAGCAGGACGTCGACGGTGTGCGCATCGTCCCCGTCGCCCTCGTCTGGGCCGGGTACGGCGGCGGCTCCGACGAGCAGGGGAACGGCGGCGGTGGCGGGGGCGGTTACACCCTTCCGCTCGGCGCCTACATCCGTCGTGGCGACGATCTGCGGTTCGACCCGAACCTCGTCTCGCTCTTGGCCGTCGGCATCCCGTTCGTGTGGGTAGCAGGCCGTGCCCTCAGCCGTGTCATCCGCGCTCTCAAGAAGTAGCGCAGACCCGGTCGACGACGCTCTCACGGCGGCCCTCGGGGCGGTGAGAGCGCATATCGTCGCGGTCGGGGCCGCGAATCCGGTCGTCGCCCTCGACGGCCGTAGCGGGGCGGGGAAGAGCTCTCTGGCCCGACGGCTCGTTGCGGCGTGGCCCGGGCGCGGGCGCGTGCAACTGGTCGCGCTCGACGATGTGTATCCCGGGTGGGACGGGCTCGCCGCCGGCGTCGAGTACGCACGGCAGACGATCCTGTCGCCGCACGCTCGTGGTCTCGTCGGCGTATGGGAGAGATGGGACTGGGAGACCGGCTCGCGCGCGGAGCCGTACGCCGTCGATCCTTCGTTGCCGCTCGTCGTGGAAGGGGCAGGACTCCTGACGCCCGAGGTCGCCCGCCTCGCCGACGTCTCGGTGTGGGTCGATGCGCCGCTCCCGTCGCGCAAGGCGCGCGCCCTCGGGCGAGATGGCGACACCTACCGTCCGCATTGGGCCCGGTGGGCCGCCCAGGAGGACCGCCACCTCGCAGCTCACGACCCGGCGGGCCTCGCCGACCTCGTCCTGTCCATTCCCTGATCATTGGTGGCGAGTGGGGATGCCGGTGAGCGGGAAGAGACGTCTGTGGTTCGCCGCGTTCGCGACGATCGTCGTGGTGGCGTCGATCACCTCTCGGGCGGTTTCAGAGCCTCCCCGCCCGCTCCAGCGCGAGGGGGACAGGTCCGCGGCCGCCTTCGCAGATGAGACGGTGCTCGATCACCTGCGCTCGTTGGTTCGGGTCTCGGACCATCCCTCTCGCGAGGCGGCGGCGTTCCTCGCCCGCGCCGCAACGGAGCTGGGGGACCTCTTCCCGTTCGATCTCGTGCTGCTGTCGCAGAAGGGCGATACCTTCGTGGTGGCTTCGTACCGCTTCGAGGAAGGTTCCGACCTGCTGGGGCTGACGGGCGCCTAATGGGTTCGAGCGTGCCGGGAGTACGTCGTGGCGACGGATCGCGTCACGACGTCCGCCGTCGCCTGCCCGCCAGGGACACCGGAACGGCCCCGCGGGCGCGGCGACTGACGACCTATCGCGTCAGGCCCTGCCGAGGGCGCCGATGAGCCCGTCCAGTCGGTAGCCGATCCAGTCGTACACGCCGAACCGGGGATCATCCGAGTCGTGGTCGTCGTCGTTCTGGATGCCGAGACGGGTCGCCATGACCAGCCGCAGCGCCGAGAGGGTCCGCATCCAGGCGAGCGCCTCCGTTTCGCCGAGGGCCACGGCGATCGCCGCGTCCGGGTCGCTCTCGGGGTCGAGGTCGGCCCCGTCCAGACCGAGCGTGTGCAGCACCGTCGCGACGTCCTGGGATCGGCGCTCCAGGAGGTCCTCGCCCGTGAGGCGGCGGAACTCACGGCTCGCGTCGGCGTCGTCGGGGTAGGCGTCGGGAAGCAGACGCTCGATGGCGGGGTCGGCTTCGGAGCGGGAGTCCGCCAGGAGGTCGCGGAACTGTCCGACGATGCCGGCCAGGTGCAGGGCTTCGAGTCCGCTGATCTCCAGCACGACGATTCGCTCGTTCACGCGGGGTCCTTCCTGAGCGTGGCCCACAGGCCGAAGTCGTGCATCGCCTGCACGTGCGCTTCCATCACCTCGCGGGGACCGCGAGCCACGACCGCGTGACCGTCGTGGTGAACCGCGAGCATGAGTCTGTTCGCGGTGGGGGCGTCGAACCCGAAGTACGTGCGGAAGATGTGCGTGACGTAGCTCATGAGGTTGACGGGGTCGTTCCACACGACCGTCTGCCACGACGCCGGCGGTGCGGCAGCGAGGCTCGTGTCGAGATCGACGTCGAGATCGGGAGTGGCCAGGCCCGCCATCACGCCCACCCCAGCTCGTGCAGGCGCTCGTCGTCGATGCCGTAGAAGTGTGCGATCTCGTGGACCAGAGTGGTGTGGATCTCATCGCGCAGCTGGGTCTCGTCGTCGCACGCGGCGAGGTGAGGCTCGCGGTAGACGATGATCCGGTCGGGGAGTTCGCCGACCCCGTACCTCTCGCGCTCGGTGAGCGCCCAGCCGTCGTACAGGCCGAGCAGATCGAGAGACCCGTCCTCCGGGCGGTCTTCGACGACGAAGATCACGTTGTCCAGACCGTCGACCATGTCGTCGGGCAGCTGGTCCAGCTCATCGATCACGAGCTTCTCGAACGACGCTGCGTCCATCTCGAGCGTCGGGCGCGCGTCGACATCGTCGTTCACGGCGGGCCTCCCGGGGGTCTCGAGCCGTCTGAGGGATGCCGGCGGCTTGCCGTGGCATCCTTCGTCGATTCTACGGCGCGGGGGAGTGCGGGGTTCGGATGACGAAGGCCCGGCGAGCGATGCTCTGCCGGGCCTTCGGGAATGGGGTGGCTAACGGGACTTGAACCCGCGACCCCCGCGACCACAACGCGGTGCTCTACCGACTGAGCTATAGCCACCATGTGCCTGCCGAAGCAGACAACTGAACGATTATGTCATACGTCCAGCGCGAACGACGACACGGCCGTGGCCGAGACGGCCTTGGCCTCTTCGCTCGTCGGACCGGGCTGCGGCACGAAGACCGCTGCACGGTAGTAGGCGAGTTCGCGGATCGATTCGCGAATGTCGGCCAGCGCGCGGTGCCCGCCGTTCTTCGCCGGGGCCTGGAAGTAGGCGCGCGGGTACCAGCGGCGCGACAACTCCTTGATGCTGGACACATCGACATTGCGGTAGTGCAGCCAGCGATCGACCCGCGGCATGTACTTCGCCAAGAACATGCGATCCGTGCCGATCGTGTTGCCCGCGAGGGGGGCTTTGCCCTCGACCGGTGCGAAGCGCTGGATGTACTCGAGGGTCTGGAACTCGGCATCCGCCAGGCTCACACCGTTCGGGATCTCGTCGAGAAGCCCGGAGGAGCGGTGCATCTCGGTGACGAACTCGCCCATGTTGGCGAGAGCGGAGTCGTCGGGCTTGATGACGATCTGGAAGCCCGGGTCGAGCACGTTCAGCTCGAAATCGGTGATGACGACCGCGATCTCGACCAGCTCGTCGACGCCGAGGTCGAGGCCCGTCATCTCGCAGTCGATCCAGACGAGCCGGTCGTTCTCGGAGGCGTTTACCATTCCCACATCCTAGTGAGGGGTTCCGGCACCGGTTCTGGTCCCCCAGACACGATTCGAACGTGTGACCGGCGGATTAGAAGGCCGCTGCTCTATCCACTGAGCTACTGGGGGTCGAACCCAGGATATCGCCCGGTCCCGCCACGCCGCGCCAGCCCCTGGCGCGTCCGTCGGGGCGGCGGTACATTCCGGGCATCGAGAGCAAAGGAGCGCTCATGTCCGAGACAGCGACACGACGAATCTGGGTGGCCTACGGGCCCAACGGAGTCGTGGGCAAGATCCAGAAGGATGCAGACGGCTATCGCGTCCACATGGCGGGTAAAGACGCCCCGTTGGGGGTGTACCCCTCGATGGAGATCGCGAAGAACGCGGTGCACTCCCACCTGAAGCCCGGGAGCGAGCGGCCGGAGTTCCGCGAGCACTGAGGGCGGCCGGCCCGGTCGCGCAGGGCTTTTCCCCGCGCTGACTCAGGCGTTCGCCACGGCGCGCGGACGACTCACGGGCTTCGGCGTGGCGAACAGGGGCAGAGCGAGGTGGACCAGCGGTCCGATGCCCAGGGCGAACACGACGGTACCGATTCCCACGGTGCCGCCGAGGAGCCACCCCAGAGTCAGCACGGATCCCTCGACCCCGAGCCGGCAGGCCCAGATGGGCCAGCCGAAGCGCAGGTTCATGCCCGTCATGAGCCCGTCTCTGGGGCCGGGTCCGAAGTGGGCTCCGATGTAGAGCCCGGATGCCACGGCCACCAGCACGACCCCGGCGACCAGCATGAGCGCCTGGAGCCAGAATGCGTCGGGGTGGGGGAGGAACCCCAGTGCCAGCTGAAGGCTCGTGCCCACCAGCAGGATGTTGGCCACGGTTCCGACACCCGGCTTCTGACGCAGCGGGATCCACAGGAGCAGGACGCCCACTCCGACGATGTTCGTGATCCAGCCGATCCCGATCCCGGTGACGCGGGAGAGGCCCTGCGCGAACACGGTCCAGGGGTCGACGCCCAGGCCGGCGGCGACGGTGACGGCACAGCCGAGGCCGTACAACACGAGTCCGACGAGGAGGCGGGCGATCCGAGAAGGCATGGACAGATCCAATCATGCGATTGGCTTTTGGGAAGGATGCCAATTCGACTATGGTGGCCGCATGGACTCGCGCGTATCGGCTAGGACGCTCGCCTCGTCTCTCGGCGGATGGCGAGGCAAGGGCCCGGCGTACGAGGCCCTCGCCGATGGGGTTCGCCTGCTCTGTCTGGACAACCGGCTCGCTCCCGCCACCGCGCTCCCCGCCGAGCGCGAGCTCGCCGCAGCGCTCGGGGTGAGCCGGACGACGGTGGCGGCCGCCTATCAGAGCCTTCGCGATACCGGGCACATCGAAAGCCTTCGCGGCAGCGGCAGCGTGACCCTGCCCCTGCGCCGCACCGACCCCGGCCGTCACGAGCTCGATGCCGAAACGATCGACCTGCAGCAGGCGAGCCCGGCGGCGTGGCCCGGTCTGCCGGGCGTCATGGCCGAGGTCGTTCAAGACGCCCCCGCGCTCGTCGCGCGGATCGGCTACGACGTCGTCGGCGATCTCGGGCTGCGCCAGGCGATCGCCGAGCACTATCGCGATCGGGGGTTCTCGACCTCGCCCGATCAGATCCTGGTGACCACGGGCGCTCAGAGCGCCATCCATCTGATTGCCTCGGTCCTGCTCCACCGGGCGGATCGGGTCATGATCGAGACTCCCACCTACCCGCACGCCGCCGAAGCCTTCCGCCGTGTCGGCGCCCGCCTCGTGGGGGTGCCCGTCTCGCCCGCTCAGGGGTGGGATCTGGAGCGAGCGGAGCAGACGTTCGCGCGAGCCCTGCCTTCGCTGGCCTATCTCATGCCGGATTTCCACAACCCGACCGGCAGGACGATGACCGCCGCGGAGACCGAGGCGTTTCTCATCGGCGCGCGTTCGGTCGGCACGCTGCTGGTGATCGACGAGACCACCGCCCAGCTGGGCATCGACCGCGCAGTCGGCCCGGCGCCCTTCACGGACGATGAGCGCGTCATCCGTGTCGGATCCCTCGGCAAGACGGTGTGGGGCGGATTGCGTATCGGATGGGTACGCGCGGCGCCCGACATCGTGCGTCGACTGGCGAGTGGTCGCCCCGTGCACGATCTGGGCACCCCCGAGCTCGAACAGGCCGTCGCCGCCCGGCTGATTCCTCGTCTCGGTGAGATCGCGGCGCAGCGTGGGACGCTCCTGCGAGCCGGTCGCGACTGCCTCGTTCCAGAACTGCGGCGGGTGTTCCCCGAGTGGGACGTCCCCGACGTGCACGGCGGCGTGTCGCTGTGGGTGGGGATCGGCGAGCCGCTCAGCACTCCATTGGTCATGTCCGCGCGTGCGCGCGGACTGGCCTTGTCGGCGGGGTCGCGGTTCGCGGTCGAAGGGGGGCATGACCGACGATTGCGCGTCCCGTTCACCGCGGCTCCGTCGACCCTGCAGCGGGCTGTCGCTCTTCTGCGCGAGGCATGGGACGACGTCCGCGGGGGAGGCGCGATTCCCTCGCGCACAGACTTCGCGACCGTGGTGTGAGCCCCGATATGACTTCGCGCGAGGAGCTGCGTCCTGAACCCGGCCCCGGGCCTCAGCGCAGGTAACGGAGGCACTCGACAGCGTCTGCGGAGGACCAGAACTCTCCGAGGCGCCGGAAGCTTCCGGAAGCGGTGTGAAACCGCTCCGCGGCGTATCGCCAGCCCCCGTCGGCGGCGATCGCGCGGATGTGGCCGACCACGATGCCGCGCGGATCGGCGATGCGCCACAGGCCCGCGGCGACATGCGTCGCCGCTCCCCACCCGGCCGGACGCGGGGCCGGAGCGAGATCGTTCCACAGTGCCGTGCTCATGCGACGACGGTAGAACCAACCTCCGACATTGACCGGGGCGAGCGAGTGAGTGCCTCCTCCCCAGGTGAGAAACCGCCCGATCCCTCCACAAAGTTGCGGAACCGCCTCGAAGGACCGGCCCGGTCCGGTCATTCTGGGCCTGGCTCCGGCATCCGTCGGGCACACGGATGCCGGAGCGCACACCACGTCGAGAGGAACCACGAACATGAGCGATCACATCACCCTGGTGGGCAACATCGTCGGAGAACTGGAGCAGCGCTCCACGCGCGGGGGAGGTCCCATCGCGGCGTTCCGCCTCGCAGTCGGAGAGCGCAAGCTCGACCGCGAGCGGGGGGAGTGGGTGGACGGTCACACGAACTACTACAACGTCTCCGCGTTCGGTGACCTGGGGGCACACGCACTGCACTCGCTCAGAAAGGGCCAGCGGGTCGTTCTGACCGGTCGCTTGCGTCTGCGCGAGTGGGAGAACGAGGTCAAACGCGGCATCAGCGCAGACGTGGTGGCCGACGCCATCGGCCATGATCTGCGCTGGGGCACTACGCGCTTCGAGAAGGCGGCCAAAGCGCCGGGATCCCCCGCCGCGACAGGGGATGAGGCGGCGGATCCGTCGGCGGAGGAGGCCTGGGCGATTCCCGGTGGAGCAGACGAGGGTGCACCCGGCCTCGAGATGGCCGGTGCGGGTGCGGCCCCGGCCGACGGCGGTTCGTCGTCGGAGGCGGGGTCGAGCGGTCCGTTCTGACGCGGGTCTTCGAGGCGGCGCGGGGCCGGGGCCACGCACGTCCGCGTGCGGCAGCCAGGAGCAGCGCGGGAGGGTACGTAGACTCGGTCGCGTGTCTCGCCTTCTCGGTCGTCCCCTCGCCGCCCTGACCCTCGTCGCGGTGCTGGGCCTCGCGGGCTGCACCGGCCAGTCGCCCACCCCCGGTCCCGTCGAGACGACGGAACCGTCCGCCTCCGTCGTCGACACGCCTTCTTCGACCCCCACGGCCGCCGCGACGCCGACGCTGGTCGCGGGGGGAACGGCGGCAGAGAACCTGCCGTTCTTCACGCAGGTCGTCCGCGGCGTCTGGTCGGGGCCGAACCAGGTCGCCGGACGCGCCTACATCGACGCCCTGGCGGCGGCGGGCTTCGACAAGGCAGCGATGCAGGTCACTGCCGACCAGACGACCGTCGGCAACCCCGCGGAGAGCATCGAGTTCTCGGTCCGGCTCAGCGACCAGTGTCTCGTCGGCCAAGTCGGTCCCTCGATCGGCAACCCCGTCACCGCGGTGCTGCCTGGCCTGTCGTCCGGCGGGTGCCTGATCGGCCAGACGAGGGCGATCGACTGGTGACGCAGGGCTGACGGCACGTCAGCGGAATGTCCCATCGCCCCTAGACTGAGAGGGTTATGGCGGAATACATCTACTCCATGGTCCGCGCTCGCAAGTCTGTGGGCGACAAGCTGATTCTCGACGACGTCACGATGTCGTTCCTGCCCGGTGCCAAGATCGGCATGGTCGGACCGAACGGTGCGGGTAAGTCGACGATCCTGAAGATCATGGCCGGGCTCGACGTCCCGTCCAACGGAGAAGCGCGGCTCAGCCCGGGCTTCACCGTCGGGATCCTCATGCAGGAGCCCGAGCTCGACGACACCAAGACCGTGCTGGAGAACATCCAGGACGGCGTGGCGATCAAGCCCAAACTCGATCGCTTCAACGAGATCTCGGCCCTCATGGCCGATCCGGACGCCGACTTCGACGCACTCCTCGCCGAGATGGGCACGCTGCAGGAAGAGATCGACGCAGCCGACGGCTGGGATCTCGACTCGCAGCTCGCCCAGGCGATGGACGCCCTGCGCACCCCGCCGGCCGACGCCTCCGTCGTTCCGCTCTCCGGTGGAGAGCGTCGTCGTGTCGCGCTCGCGAAGCTCCTGCTGCAGAAGCCCGACCTGCTGCTTCTCGACGAGCCCACCAACCACCTCGACGCCGAGAGCGTGCTGTGGCTCGAGCAGCACTTGAAGGCTTACAAGGGCGCGGTCATCGCGATCACCCACGACCGGTACTTCCTCGACAACGTCGCGGAGTGGATCGCCGAGGTCGACCGCGGTCACCTGTACCCCTACGAGGGCAACTACTCGACGTACCTCGAGAAGAAGGGTCAGCGCCTCGAGGTCCAGGGCAAGAAGGACGCCAAACTCGCCAAGCGCCTCAAAGAGGAGCTGGAGTGGGTGCGCTCCAACGCCAAGGGCCGCCAGGTCAAGTCGAAGGCGCGCCTGGCTCGTTACGAGGAGATGGCGGCCGAGGCCGAGCGCACGCGCAAGTTGGACTTCGACGAGATCCAGATCCCCGCGGGTCCGCGTCTCGGCGGCATCGTCATCGACGCCAAGAAGCTCGAGAAGAGCTTCGGTGACCGCTCGCTCATCAGCAACCTCAGCTTCAACCTGCCCCCGAACGGCATCGTCGGTGTCATCGGCCCGAACGGTGTGGGAAAGACCACGCTCTTCAAGACGATCGTGGGTCTCGAGCCGCTCGACGGTGGTTCGCTCAAGATCGGCGAAACGGTCAAGATCAGCTACGTCGACCAGTCCCGCGCCGCGATCGACCCCGAGAAGACTCTGTGGGAGGTCGTCTCCGACGGACTCGACATCATCACCGTCGGCAAGACGGAGATCCCGTCGCGCGCCTACGTGTCGAAGTTCGGATTCAAGGGACCCGACCAGCAGAAGAAGGCCGGAGTGCTCTCCGGCGGTGAGCGCAACCGCCTGAACCTCGCCATGACGCTCAAGGAGGGCGGCAACCTGCTGCTCCTCGACGAGCCCACCAACGACCTCGATGTCGAAACCCTGAGCTCGCTCGAGAACGCCCTTCTCGAGTTCCCCGGTTGCGCCGTGGTCATCACGCACGACCGGTGGTTCCTCGACCGCATCGCCACGCACATCCTCGCCTACGAGGGCACCGAGGATCACCCCGACCAGTGGCACTGGTTCGAGGGCAACTTCGAGGCGTACGAGGCCAACAAGATCGAACGCCTCGGCGCCGATGCGGCCAATCCGTCGCGTTCCTCCTACCGCAAGCTCACGCGTGACTGACGATTCCGCCATGAGCACTCCCGACGAGGGTCCGGCCGCTGCCGGGCCCTCGCGGGTGCACGTGCCGATCCACCTCCGGTGGGGCGATCTCGATGCGCTCGGGCATGTCAACAACACCTCGATGCTGAAGCTGCTCGAAGAGGCGCGCCTGCGCGCCTTCTGGTTCAGCGACGGCGAAGGCGAGCCCCTGCCGACGGCGGTGTTCGACATGGACGTGCTCGAGAGCGGCGGCGACCGGGCCACGCTGATCGCGCGTCAAGAGATCGAGTACCTGCGTCCCGTGCCCTACAGCCAGCGTCCCCTCGACGTGCGGATGTGGATCGGTGCGATGGGCGGCTCCAGCGCCGACATCTGCTACGAGGTCTACAGCCCCGTCGGAGACGCCGAGCGCGTTCTCTACGCCCGGGCCACCGCTGTGACGGTGCTCGTCGACACGGCGACCGGTCGGCCGACCCGCTGGACCGAGGCGGAGCGTGCGGCCTGGGCGCCGTACACCGGAGACCCGATCGAGTACCGCCGCCGTTCCTCACGCGGCTGACGCCGACATCGCCCCAGAGCTTCGAGCTCGCCCGCTGTTCTCCATCGGCGATCTCCCGGTTCTCGGCGGGTGCGACGCACCGCCGGCCTCGAGCCTCGCCTCGCGAACGCAGTCGCCGGGGTGCCGGCATCCGGGATCAGTCTCGCGGGACGCGCACCATGACCTCTTGCGCGACACTGGCCAACAGGGCGCCGTCGCGCGTGTAGATCCTGCCCGTCGCGAGACCGCGGCCACCGCGGGCGTTGGGGGACTCCTGCACGTACAGCAACCAGTCGTCGACACGGCCGGGGCGGTGCCACCACATCGCGTGGTCCAGGCTCGCGACCTTGAGCCCGGGGGCGTTCCACGCCACGCCGTGCGCGCGCATGATCGACTCCTGGATCGTGAGGTCGCTCAGGTACGCGAGAGCGGCGCGGTGAACGGCCGGGTCGTCGGTGATCGCCCGACGCAGCTTCATCCACACCGCCTGTCGCGGAACCTGCGGACCGTCCGCAGACGCATACAGCGGCGAGGTCACGTGCCGGACATCGACAGGGCTCTCTGAGAAGATCCGTCGGCTGACCGGGTGCAGGGCGTCGACGTCGAGGACGGGGGCGTCCTCGGGCTGCGGGATGCCGCCGGGCATCGGCTCGAAGTGCTCGAGACCCGGGTCCTCGTCCTGGAACGACGCGATCATCGAGAAGATGGGCACACCCGACTGGAACGCCTGGGTCCGCCGGGTCGAGAAGGAACGACCGTCGTGGATGCGATCGACAGAGAAGGTGATCCCGTCCGTCGGATCCCCGGGGCGAAGGAAGTAGCCGTGCATCGAGTGCACGGATCGCTCGGGCGGGAGGGTTCGCGAGGCGGCCACGACCGTCTGTGCGAGAACTTGTCCGCCATAGACGCGCCCGGT
The DNA here is from genome assembly GCF_026625865.1 of Microbacterium sp. SL75. Classification (NCBI taxonomy): domain Bacteria; kingdom Bacillati; phylum Actinomycetota; class Actinomycetes; order Micrococcales; family Microbacteriaceae; genus Microbacterium; species Microbacterium sp. SL75. The sequence goes on from NZ_CP113067.1 coordinate 2,958,403, forward strand.
CGGCATGGGCTGCGACACCCCCGTGAAGATGTCTTCGGTCGTGCGCGCTCCCGCGTCGCGCAGGTCGAGCACGGCGAGCAGCGACGCCACGGGATCGATGGCCTCGGACACACTGACTCCCGTTCCGGCGCGATGAACCCGCACCGCTTGATAGTTTAGGGCGGGTGTCCGCGCGCCTGTTGTTCCCCGACCCGCAGGCGGCAGCCGACCTGCTCACTTTCGCCGCCCGAACGATCCGCCTCGGTGACGGCACCGTGCGACTGCGCGCCGACGGGGGAGTACTCGTCGCGACGGCCGCACCGCTCGCCCCGCGGGGGCTGCTCGATGCGACCCCGACGGTCCTGGGCCTTCGCGTGTCGGCCATCGACCCCGAGCTCGAATGCGACGTGGTCGTCGACGCCTCGGCCCTGCTTCCCGCTCCCGACGACGCCTCCGCCGTCGTGCTGCCCGAGACCGCGACGTCTCCCGCCTGGGCCGGCATCTCGCCCCCTCGCGGAGGGTGGGAACAGACGGATGCCGTCGACGCGGCCGTTCTGGCATCCCGAGCCCAGTACGGCGTCGCCGCCGTCGCCGACGCGCTCCCCGCCGACGCGGGTGAAGACGTCGTGCGGCTCGTGCGGGCTCAGGTGTGGGGTCAGCCCGACGACGCTCTCGGCGGACTGCCGCTGGGTACGGCCTTCGCGGCTTTCGCCCTGGGTTTCATCGCCGGGTCCGAAGAAGCCCCCGTGCGTCGCAGCGGCGCCTGGACGCGCGTGAGCCTCGCGCGTGGCCACGTGCTGGTGCGCGGGCCGGTGCGTTCCGGACTCACCGCCGTCCGCGCGACGGGCAGCTGATCCAGCAAGCGCACAGCTGGCGTCATTACGCTGAAGAACAGCAAGGGGAGTACTCCCGTCGCGGCGTATCCGTCATCACGAGTCCACGGTTGGATTCCGGGTACGTCGGTCCGTAAGGGCGGAGGAGACCTTGACGTCGCGGCCGCGTGCCGCCCGTCGAGAGGTTCCTCCATGGTCTCGTTCTCCCGTCTGTTCGATCTCGCTTCCAAGGCTGCGGGCAAGGCCTCGTCGTCGCAGCGCACGCCGGGCGCCGCCGGCGGCAAGGACTGGCGCGACATGGTGCGCTCGGCGGCTGACGCGGTCACGGGCGATCGCCGCACGAATCCCCCGCACGCGGCGGCGCCGAACGGCTATGCCCCGCCCGCGTCGCAGGGCCGTTACGCCCCGCCGGCCTCTTCTCGTACGTCATCCACGCTGTCGACCGAGGACCGCGCGGCAATCGCCCGTTACGACTACCTCGTGCGCACGGCCGAGCCCGATCGGGTGGAGCAGATGCACCGTGAGGCCTTCGCCCGCCTCACCCCGGCCCAACGCGCGCTGGTGAAGGAGCGGATGGATGCCGATCTGGCTCCCCACGAGCGTCCCCGCACCGACGCCGCCGATGATCTCGCGCGCACCGCTGCTCGGGCGGAGGCCGCGCGGCCCGGACGCATGTCGGGGCTGTTGGCCAAGGCCGGGCGCGGAGGCCTCGTCGGTGCCGGCATCGTGGGGGCCGGGGGACTGCTGGCCGCAGTGGCCGGCGGCGCGGTCGTCAGCGCCGTCGCCGGCCCGCTGCTGGCTCAGGCCGGGCAGCTGGGCGTCGACTTCACGGGACTCGCGGAGGGCGTCGACCTGGAGGCCATGGCATCCGGAGTCGATCTCACCTCGCTCGCGGAGGGCACGGGGATCGGCGAGTGGGCGGGAGGCGCACAGGACGCCGTCTCGGGAGCGGGTGAGCAGATCAGCGGCTTCGGTGAGGGGCTGTCCAACCTCGACATCCCCGGATTCGGAGACTTCCTCGGGCGGTGATCAGTCGATCGCGCGGACCGGGAGCCCGGTATCGGGTCGCCCGCCTTGCTGCGGGCCGATACCGCGTGACTCGAAGGTGTTGACCATCGCGTAGGCCGCCCGTTCGAGGTAGTCCCACAGGGGTGCTTCGAACGCGGGCGGCAGGGCGATCTCGTCGACGGCCGTGCGCATGTGCCGCAGCCACCGGTCGCGGGCGTCGGGGTCGACGTGGAAGGGCATATGGCGCATCCGCAGGCGCGGGTGCCCGCGCGTCTCACCGTAGGTGGTCGGGCCACCCCAGTACTGCGCGAGGAACAGGGTCAGCCGCTCGGCTGCAGGGCCGAGGTCCTCCTCGGGGTACATCGGCTTCAGTACCTCGTCCGAGGCGACCCCGCGGTAGAACGCATCGACCAATCGACGGAAGGTGTCCATGCCCCCGACCTGGTCGTAGAAGTTCACAGGCTCGGTCATGTCTGGTCCTTGTCGTCGGCGCGCACGGCCGGGGGCGTGGGCTTGGGCGTGTCGGCTCCGGGGGCGGGAGGCAGGTCCACTACGGCGGTGGGCGTGTCGTCGCGGACGGTCTTCTTCTTCACCTTGGATGTCGAAGTGTCCGCCGCATGATCCTCCACGATCTCGGACACGTCCAGCTTGCTGCGGCGGGGCCGCCAGATGGGCCGGCTCGCGCCGACGGTGACCTGGGTCTCCTTGGTCTTGGGCGGGTGTGCGCCGCGCACGCTCTGTGCGCCCTCGGCGCCTGTCAGAACGATCGAGTTCAGCTGCGGGAGGGCGATGCCCATCGCGTCGATCGCCTTCTTCAGACGCGCGCGCAGCTCTCGGGCCACGTCGTCCTTCGCGCTCGAGCGTGTCTTCATCACGAGCCGGATGACGAGGGCATCGCCGCTGATGGATTCGAGGCCCCAGATCTCGGGCTGCTCGATGATGCGCGAGCGCCACTTCGTCTCTTTCGCCATCGTCTTCGCCGCGGTGAGCATGGCCTTCTCGACGTCGTCGATATCGGCGTCCACGGGCACGGCGAGGTCGATGATGACGCGGGACCAGCCCTGCGACATGTTGCCGATGCGGGTGATCTCGCCGTTGCGGACGTACCAGAGCGTGCCGTTGACGTCGCGGACGTGGGTGATGCGGACGCTGACGAACTCGACAATGCCCGTCGCGAGTCCGAGATCGACGACGTCGCCGATGCCGATTTGGTCTTCGGCGACGATGAAGATCCCGTTGAGGACGTCTTTGACGATGTTCTGCGCGCCGAAGCCGAGACCGGCGCCGATCGCCGCGGTGAGCAGGGTCAGCGAGGCGAGGGCGTTCGGAGCGACGATGCTGGCGATCCAGACGAGGGCGACGATCACGAGGATGACGTTCACGATGTTCTGCAGGATCGTGCCGAGCGTGCGCGTGCGCTGCACGAGGCGCACCGCGTTGAGCGGAGAGCGATCGAGGGCTTGCGTGTCGTCCACACGCGCCTTGCTCTTGGCCCCGTTGACGATGCGATCGACCACGCGCCGAATGATCAGGCGAAGCAGCCAGGCACCCACGGCCACACCCACGATGATCCCGAGGATCTGCAGCAGCGTGCCGCCGAAGCTCAGCAGCTGGCCGCCGATCCAGCCCCACGTGTCCGGGTTGGCGAGATCGCTCGGCGACGTGATCGAGGGCGACGGGGTCGGTTCGGGGTTTTCGGCGAGAACGAACATCGGCTTCAGCCTAACGACGGATGCCTCGGCGCCGGCTGAGCGTCGAGGCATCCGTGTGGACGACGCTCAGGCGTCGCGCGAGCGCAGGGCGACCCACCCCAGCAGCAGCGGGCCCACGACCCAGCCGGCCATCGTGAGGGCGGGCTCGAGGAGGTCTTGGGCACCGGGCTGCGTGAGGGAGCCCGCCGCGCTGACCGGGAGGTACTTGCCGGCCTCGACGACCCACATCCAGTCCGGACCGGCGATCGAGAACAGGCTGAGCATGATCGGCAGGACGAAGAGCACCCCCACGGTCACGGCGATCGCGCCGGCGCCGCTACGCAGCAGGAATCCGAATCCGACGCCCATGAGGGTGAAGCAGGCCATCGACAGCACGCCGAGGGCCAGTGGGACGAGGGAATCGGCCGGGCGCGCCCAATCGATGCTGGTGCCCGACAGGGGAGCGGTGGCCGCGATCGCGACGGCGTAGATGACCACCGTGGTCCCCATCATGGTGAGAGCCACGACGATCGCCTTCGCCAGCAGCACGGCGCCCCGGCGCGGCTGGGCGGTGAGCGTCGACCGGATCATCCCGGTGGAGTACTCCCCGGTCACCACGATCGCGCCCAGGATGCCGGCGACGAGCATCGTGAACTGGGTGGGCGCCAGGATGACGTTGGTTGGCGCCATGCTCCCACCCATGCCGCTGGTGGCCAGGGCGATCAAGAGCGAGATGCCGACGGACAAGGCGGCCGTGACCCCGAGCGACCACCACGTCGAGCGCAGGGTGAGGATCTTGATCGCCTCGCTCCGGAGGAGGTGGGCGAAGCTCAGACGGTGTCCGGTGGTGTGGGTGGCCCGGCGGGGAGCGGCGGCGAGAGCGGTCATGCGATCTCCTTGGTCTTGTACTCGACGGAGTCGTCGGTGAGGGCGAGGTAGGCGTCTTCGAGAGATCCGACGCGCGGGCTGAGCTCGTAGAGGGGGATGCCGTGGGCTGCGGCGATGTCGCCGACGGTCTCGGGGGTGATCCCGGTGATCTGGGCCGCGCCCGGTTCGACGGCCGAGATGGTGGCATCCGGGATCTCGAGGGCGGTGACGAGCTCGCCCAGGCGAGGAGAGCGCACGAGCAGTGTGGTCGTGGTCCAGGTGCGCACGAGTTCGGGCAGGGGCGCGTCGGCGAGCACGCGGCCGCGACCGAGGACGATCACGTGATCCGCGGTCTGCGACATCTCGCTCATCAGGTGGCTCGACAGCAGCACCGTGCGACCCTCGGCGGCGAGGTGCCGCACGAACTGGCGCACCCAGCGCACTCCCTCGGGGTCGAGGCCGTTGACCGGCTCGTCGAGGATGAGCGTGTGCGGGTCGCCGAGCAGGGCCGCTGCGATCCCGAGCCGCTGGCCCATGCCGAGCGAGAATCCGCCTGCGCGCTTTCCGGCGACGGTGCCGATACCGGTGAGCTCGATGACCTCGTCGACGCGCTGCGCACCGATGCCGTGCGTGGCGGCCATCGCGCGAAGGTGGTTGCGCGCCGATCGGCCGGTGTGGACGGCCTTCGCATCCAGCAGCACGCCGACCTCGGTGAGGGGGGAGCGCAGCTGACGGTAGTCCTGGCCGCCCACGGTGACGCGTCCCGCGGTGGGGCGGTCGAGCCCCACGATCATGCGCATCGTCGTCGACTTACCCGCACCGTTCGGTCCGAGGAAGCCGGTCACCCGGCCCGGGGCCACCGTGAACGAGATGCCGTCGACGGCGGTCTTGTCGCCGTATCGCTTGGTGAGGTTCTCTGCAACGATCATGCCTCCACGCTATGAAGCACGCCTCAGCCACCGCGTCCCTCGAAAGGATGACTCGCGCCGTCGCGAGGATGATCCCGAGAACGACGAATGCCCCCTCCCCGGAGGGAGAGGGCATTCGATCGGGGCGGACGCTCAGGCTGCGTCGCGCTCCTGCACGGCCAGCGCGCGCTCGACACCGGCGAGGTTCTCACCGACGAGGCGACGCAGCGCGGGCGCGGCGTCGGCGTTCTGCGACAGCCATGCGCGCGTCGCGTCACGCAGAGCCGTGTTCGCCAGCGCGGCCGGGTACAGCCCCACGATCAGGTAGTTCGCGATCTGGTAGCTGCGCGACTCCCAGATGGGCAGCAGCATCGCGAAGTACGGCTCGACGAAATCGGCGAGCACATCGACCGTCGCCGGGTTCGTGAAGCCGGCAGCCGTAGAGCGAACGATCGTGTTGGGGGCGTCGGTGCGCTCGATGAGCGAGTCCCAGGCCTCCTGCTTCGCCGCGTGCGAGGGCAGCGACGCCTTGGCCATGGCCGCAAACTCGCCGCCCTTGGCGGTGTTGTCGGCGGCGCGGGCTTCGTCGATGTCAGCGGCGGTTGCGGCACCCGCGGAGGCGAGCGACACCAACAGCTGCCACGACAGGTCGGTGTCGATCTCGAGGCCCTCGAGCGTCCTGTCGCCCTCGCGCAGGGCCCGCACCGTCTCGGCGTGCGCCGGGGTGGTGGCGGCCGAGGCGAAGGCGGTGACGAACTGCAGCTGGCTGTCGCTGCCGGCCTCCGCCGCCTGCGCGAGTGCCCAGAGCCCGTCGGCGACGCGCTCGCGCGCGGCCTCGCGGGTCGTCGGGGCGACGTAGGAGTTGGCGGCGAGCTGCAGCTGACCGAGGGTCGTGCGCACGGTGGTCGACTCGGTCTCGGAGCCGATGTTCTGCAGGACGAGGTCGAGGTAGTCGGTCGCGGAGGACTCGGCATCCCGGGTCTGATCCCACGCCGCGCCCCAGACGAGCGAGCGTGCGAGGGGGTCGGAGATGTCCTTCAGGTGCGCGATGGCCGTGGCCAGCGAACGCTCGTCGAGGCGGATCTTCGCGTAGGCGAGGTCGTCATCGTTGAGCAGCACGAGATCGGGGCGACGGATGCCGCGCAGCTCCGCGACCTCGGTACGGTCCCCGTCGACGTCGATCTCGACCCGGTGCACGCGCTCGAGCGCCCCCGCGTCGTTCAGCGAGTAGAAACCGACTCCGAGGCGGTGCGGACGAATCGTCGGGTAGTCCGCCGGGGCGGTCTGCACGATGGCGAAACGCGTGATCGTGCCGTCGGGGCCCTCTTCGATGAGCGGGGCGAGGGTGTTGACGCCCGCCGTCTCGAGCCACTTCTTCGACCAGTCGCCCAGGTCGCGACCGCTGGTGGCCTCGAGCTCGACGAGCAGGTCGCCGACCTCGGTGTTGGACCACTGGTGCTTCTGGAAGTACGCGGCGACACCGGCGAAGAACTGCTCGATGCCCACCCACGCGGCGAGCTGCTTGAGCACCGAACCGCCCTTGGCGTACGTGATGCCGTCGAAGTTCACCTGCACGTCTTCGAGGTCGTTGATCTCGGCGACGACCGGGTGGGTCGAGGGCAGCTGGTCCTGACGGTAGGCCCAGGTCTTCTCCATCGCGTTGAAGGTCGTCCATGCGGCCTCCCACTCGGTGGCCTCGGCGGTGGCGATGGTGGACGCCCACTCGGCGAACGACTCGTTCAGCCAGAGGTCGTTCCACCACTTCATGGTGACCAGGTCGCCGAACCACATGTGCGCGAGCTCATGCAGGATCGTGACGACGCGGCGCTCCTTGACGGCGTCGGTCACCTTGCTGCGGAAGACGTAGGTCTCGGTGAAGGTCACCGCGCCCGCGTTCTCCATCGCGCCGGCATTGAACTCGGGCACGAAGAGCTGGTCGTACTTCGCGAAGGGGTAGGGGAAGCCGAACTTGTCCTCGAAGTAGGCGAATCCCTGACGGGTCTTCTCGAAGACGTAGTCGGCATCCAGGTACTGCCACAGGCTCTTGCGGGCGAACACGCCGAGCGGGATGACGCGGCCGTCGGCGCTGGTGAGCTCGCTGTAGGTGGCCTCATAGGGGCCGGCGACGAGGGCGGTGATGTACGAGGAGATGCGCGGGGTCGCGGGGAAGTCCCAGCGGGCGGTGTCGTCGGACACGGGGACCGGGTCGGGGGTCGGCGAGTTCGAGACGACCTTCCAGCGCGCGGGGGCGGTGACCGAGAAGGTGAACTCGGCCTTGAGGTCGGGCTGCTCGAACACCGTGTACATACGGCGCGAATCGGGCACCTCGAACTGCGAGTAGAGATACACCTCGCCGTCGACGGGGTCGACGAAGCGGTGCAGGCCTTCACCGGTGTTGGTGTACTCGCAGTCGGCCTCGACGACGAGTTCGTTCTGCGCGGCGAGGTCGTCGAGCGCGATGCGCGAATCGGCGAACACCGTGGCGGGGTCGAGCGAACGGCCGTTGAGCGTCACCGAGTGCACCGTGCGCGCGACGAGGTCGATGAAGGTCGACGACCCCTCGGTAGCGGCGAAGGACACGACGGTGCGGGAGGAGAACACCTCTTCACCGCGGGTGAGGTCGAGCTGCACATCGTAGGAATGCGTGTCGACGATCGCGCGGCGCTCCTGCGCTTCGATGCGGGTGAGGTTCTCTCCTGGCACTGGCGTACTCCCGGGGATCTGGGTGGAATTGTCGCGGGTGACGCGGTTGACGTCGCTGACAACCGTATAAGCCTAGTAGCGAGATATCTCGCCTCGCGCTCGTCAGCCAGGTGGGAAGATGTGATCGTGAGCACGACCGACACGGACACCAGCCCTGACACCGTCCTTTACGCGTCGTCCGCCGCAGCGTCCGGACCCAAGTGGGTCGAGACGCCGGTGGCATACGACGGCATCCTCCTCGCCGGCTTCGGCGGGCCCGAGGGCCAAGACGACGTCATCCCGTTCCTGCGCAACGTCACGCGCGGGCGCGGCATCCCCGACGAGCGCCTCGAAGAGGTGGCACACCACTACCGGCACTTCGGCGGCGTGAGCCCGATCAACCAGCACAACCGCGAGCTGAAGGCCGCGCTCGAAGCCGAGATCGCCGAACGCGGCCTGGGTCTTCCGGTCTACTGGGGCAACCGCAACTGGGAGCCGTATCTCGAAGAGGCCGTGACAGAGGCAGCCGAGGCCGGAGACACGACTCTGCTGGCCATCGCGACGAGCGCCTACAGCTCGTTCTCGAGCTGCCGCCAGTACCGCGAGGACTACGCGCGCGTTCTCGAGGCGACCGGCCTCGGCGAGACGGTGACCATCGACAAGGTCCGCCAGTTCTTCGACCACCCCGGCTTCGTCACCACGTTCGTGCGTGGAGTGACGGATGCCGTTTCGGCGTACGTCGCCGACGGAATCGCGCCCGAGAAGATCCGTGTGCTGTTCTCGACGCACTCCATCCCCACCGCCGACGCGCAGCGTTCGGGCCCCCGCGACGTCGACTTCGGCGAGGGCGGGGCCTATGAGGCGCAGCACAAGGCCGTCGCCGCGTTCGTCATGGCCGAGGTGGCCGCCGCCGTCGCCGACGTCGAGTGGGAGCTCGTCTACCAGTCGCGCTCGGGCCCGCCCACGCAGCCCTGGCTCGAGCCCGACGTCAACGACGTCATCGCGGAGCTGCCCGGGCGCGGCGCCGAGGCCGTGGTGATCGTGCCGCTCGGCTTCGTCAGCGACCACATGGAGGTGCTCTGGGACCTCGACACCGAGGCCATGGAGGCGGCCGAAGAAGCCGGTATCCGCGCGGTGCGCACGCCGACTCCGGGCATCGACCCGGCGTACGTCTCGGGCTTGGTCGACCTCGTGGAAGAGCGGCTGAAGGGCACGCCGAAGTCCGAGCGACCGCACCTCACCGACCTCGGTCCCTGGTACGACGTCTGCCGCCCCGGATGCTGCGAGAACATCCGTGCCGGCTTCAAGCCCGTCGCCGCGGGGCTGCGCCCCTGACCATCCTCGACGCCGCCCGTTCCTTTTGAGGAGCGGGCGGCGTCGTCATGTCCGCCCGCGATGTCGGACCCTCTCAATAGACTTGCCGCATGCGTATCCACATCGGCACCGATCACGCCGGTCTCGAGTTCTCCACCCAGATCCAGCACCACCTCGCCGAGCAGGGCCACGAGGTCATCGACCACGGTCCGATCGAGTACGACGCTCTCGACGACTACCCCTCGTTCTGCATCCGCGCAGCTCAGGCGGTCGTCCGCGACCAGGCCGCGGGCGTCGACGCCCTCGGGGTCGTGTTCGGCGGTTCGGGCAACGGCGAGCAGATCGCCGCGAACAAGGTGCTCGGAGTGCGCGCCGCGCTGGTGTGGAACATCTCCACGGCAGAGCTCGCCCGCGAGCACAACGACGCCAACGTCATCTCGATCGGTGCGCGTCAGCACACCTTCGACGAGGCCGCGTCGTTCATCGACCGTTTCATCGCCACCCCCTTCTCGGGCGAAGAGCGCCACGCGCGCCGTATCGGCCAGCTCGCCGCCTACGAGCAGGACGGGGTGCTGTTGCCCGACCCTCGCGCCGGCGAGAAGCCGAACACGATGACCGACGCCAGCGACTCGTTCGACCCCGAGGCAGGCTGATGCCCGAAGGGCATTCCGTCCACCGCATCGCGCGTCAGTTCGAGCGCAACATCGTGGGCCGGACCGTCGCGGCATCCAGTCCTCAGGGGCGTTTCGTCGAGGGTGCTGCGGTGATCGACGGTCGCGAGGCGCTCGAGGTCCGCGCCGTGGCGAAGCAGATGTTCCTCCGGTTCGACGGCGACGTGTGGTTGCGCGTCCATCTCGGCATGTACGGCGCGTGGGACTTCTCGGGTGAGGTGGTCGTCGACGCCACGATCGCGTCGGCCAACGGCCGGATGGGCCACACGAATCAGCGCGGCACCGTGCTCGACGACGAGCCCATCTTGGATGCGGCGGGCGAGAACTCGCTGAGCTCGATCGGGGCCCCGCGGCGTACTCGCGTGCGCATGTCGGAGCAGACGACCGGGCTCGAGGAGCAGACGGAGTGGCCGCCGCCCGTCGTCGGCGCGGTGCGGCTGCGTCTGCTGACCGAGACGACTTGCGCCGACCTGCGCGGACCGACCGCGTGCGCGCTGCAGACGCCCGACGAGGTGGCGGCGACGATCGCCAAGCTCGGGCCCGATCCGCTCGTCGACGACCTCGCCGAGGGCGAGGAGCAGTTCACGGCGACCGTGCGCAAGAAGCCCACGGCCATCGGCCTGCTGCTCATGGACCAGTCCGTCGTCAGCGGGATCGGCAACGTCTACCGCGCCGAGTTGCTCTTCCGCGCACGGCAGAACCCGCACACCCCCGGTCGCGATGTGCCGGAGGAGGTCGTGCGGGGGCTGTGGCGCGATTGGGCCCGACTTCTGCCGATCGGCGTCGAGACCGGTCAGATGATGACGATGGACGACCTCGACCCCGAGGCCTACCGTCGCGCGATGGCCCACCGCGACGACCGGCACTGGGTGTACCACCGGGCGGGGCTGCCCTGCCGGGTGTGCGGGACGACGGTGCTGATGGAGGAGGCCGCGGGGCGCAAGCTCTACTGGTGCCCGAACTGCCAGGCATAGCCGCGTGGGCGTCCGAGTCGTTGAGCCTGTCGTACGGCCGGCTCCCCGCGTTCTAGGCTGATCCGGTGCGTCAGAACCCGAGCTTCGCGATGACCGACGTCGGTGAGATCCGCCGTCTCATCGATCTCAACCCGTGGGTCACTCTCGTCAGCCAGGCCGAGGAGGGCCTCGTCGCCTCGCACTACGCCGTCATGCTCGACGAAGACCGCGACGACCTCACGATCGTGGGGCACGTCGGCAAGCCCGACGACGCGATCCTGGGTCTCGGCGCTCGTGAACTGCTCGTCGTGGTTCAGGGCCCGCACGGCTACATCACACCGCGCTGGTACGGCGAGGTGGCGGCCGTGCCCACGTGGAACTTCGTGTCGGCCCATCTCCGTGGCATCCCGGAACTTCTTTCTCCCGAAGAGAACCTGCGCGTCCTCGACAGACTGGTCGACCGATTCGAAGGTCACGGAGACGACGCCCGCGGCCTCTACACGCTGCCGAACGACGTCACGTTCGTCGAGCGCCTCGAGCGGGGCACGGTGGGGTTCCGCCTCACTCCGACGCATGTGACGGCCAAGCGCAAGCTCAGCCAGAACCGCACGGTCGAGGTCGTCGAGACGATCATCGACGGTCTGACCGCCGAGGGGCGCCACGAGCTCGCCGACGAGATGCGGCGCGCCGCCGACGCCCGGGTCCGTCCGTGATCGGCGAGGAGGCGGGGTTCGTCCGTGCGGTGCGGGTGGCCGGCCCGGGGCGGGAGTTCCTCCCCACCACCGAACCGGTCGACATCGTCGTCGCCGATGGGCGTATCGCCGACATCGCCCCCACGGGAAACCTGCGTCCCACCGGCTTCGTCGTCGACGGCGAGGGCGGGTGGCTCCTCCCAGGGCTGTGGGACCACCACGTGCACGTGTTGCAATGGGCTCTCGCCGCCGACCGCGTCGCCCTCGGCGAGGTGGCGAACGCGCGCGACGCCGCCGCGATCATGGCCCTCGCCCCCGAGACCGACGGGCGCCGCATCGGCACGGGCTTCCGCGACGGCCTCTGGCCTGATTCGCCGAGCCTCGACGTGCTGGATGCCGCGACCGGCGGCGTCCCCACCTATCTGATCAACGCCGACGTGCACAGCGTGTGGATGAACACGGCGGCCTTCCGCCGCGAGGGCTTCGAGCTCGTGGCATCCGGGGTCGTCGTCGAAGAGGACGCGTTCGAGATCTCGCGGCGGCTCAACGCCGTCGCCCCCGAAGTGGCGGACGCGGCCGTCGAGCGAATGGCGCACGCGGCGGCGGCGCGGGGCGTCGTCGGCCTCGTCGACCTCGACATGACCTGGAACGACGAGCCGTGGCAGCGACGTTCCGCACGCGGGTTCGACGCGCTGAGGGTGTCGTACGGAACGTATCCGCAGGACCTCGACCGCGCCATCGCCGAAGGACTGCGCACCGGCGAACCCGTCCGCGGGTCGACGAACGGCCTCGTTCGCGTCGGACCGCTCAAGGCCATCACCGACGGCTCGCTGGGGACCCGAACCGCCGCTTGCGCTCACCACTATCCGGGCGAGGTCGGCAATCACGGCCTGCTCACGGTTCCGCCGGACGAGCTCGTCGAGATGATGACGCGCGCGACGGCCGCGGGGCTGGAGTGCGCGATCCACGCGATCGGTGATCTCGCCAACGCCCACGCCCTCGACGCCTACGCCCGCACCGGCGCGGTCGGCACGATCGAGCACGCCCAGCTCGTCGCGCACGCCGACATTCCGCGCTTCGCCCGTCTGGGAGTCGCCGCGAGCGTGCAGCCCGAACACGCGCTGGATGATCGGGACATGACGGATGCCATCTGGGCCGAGCAATCCGCCCAGCCCTACCCGCTCCGCGCCCTCGCCGACAGCGGCGCCAACCTGCGCTTCGGCTCCGACGCGCCGGTCGCGCCCCTCGATCCCTGGGCAGCCATGGCATCGGCGGTCTTCCGCACGCGCGATGGTCGGGACGCGTGGCAGCCTCACCAGCGAGTCGACATCGACACCGCCATCGCGGCATCCACCGCCGGGGGTTCGACGGACGCGGCGGAGATTTCACCCGGCGCGGTCGCCGACGTGGTCATCGTCGGCGCGGATCCGCTCACGGCCGACGAGCGGAGCCTTCGGTCGATGCCGGTGCGCACGACGCTCCTGGCCGGACGCGTGACGCACGGCGTCTGAACTTCCCCGCGCGGGGGCTACCCGTCGCCTTCGCGCGTTCGCCGACAGGAGCCGACTCTCGGCGGCTCCCGCGTGCGGGAACGACGAAGGGGGCGATGCCGAAGCACCGCCCCCTTCGCAGAGACGTCTTACGCGGCGAGGTGCGCGAAGAGGAACCAGCGGTCCTTGTCGAGACCGCGCTTGATCTCGATCGCGACGTCCTGGCTCGACATGTCGATCTCGTCGAGACCCTCGATGGCGGTCTCGATGTCGACGAGCACGGCGTCGATGTCGGCGATCACCGCGCGGATGACGACGTCGGACTGCGCGAAGCCGGCGGGAACCTCGGTGGCCTTGGCCTTGGCGGCGACCGTCGACAGACGCGAATCGATGGGAAGCCCCAGGGCGACGATGCGCTCGGCAGCCAGGTCGGCCCAGTCCTGCGCGTGGGCGACCACCGAGTCGAGCAGCTCGTGCACGCCGATGAAGTTGGAGCCGCGGACGTGCCAGTGGGCCTGCTTGCCGTTGACGACGAGGGCCTCGAGGCCGATCACGACGGGGGAGAGGAACTGGGCGGTGCCGGCGGCCATCGTGGGGTCGACGGTGGTGGCGGCGGGGGTCTGAACGGTGCTCATTTTTTTTGCTCCTTAGGCGACGTTCGAAGTCTCGATGGATGCAACGCTACTCACGTGAGAGCATTCCGCAAGCAAGATGAGGCTCGGCTAAATACCTGGTGAATAGGCAAACCTCACCTAGCCTCGACACCCCCGTGAGGAGCGCCGGGCACAGGGCCGAAACTCATCAGGACGCGTCCGCACCGGCGGCTGCGAGTGTGGAGCGTGCCCGAACGGCCATCTTTCCGACGTCCGGAACGGCAGCCACCACCGCCGAACCCCAGACGCGTTAGCCTCGGCCCATGCCGATCGCCCCCGATGCCGCTGTCCTGGCCCTTCCCGACGCTGCTCCGAGCCTTCACGACACGGCTTTCGTGGCATCCGGTGCGCGCATCATCGGGGCCGTGACTCTGCAGGAGGGGGCAAGCGTCTGGTACAACGCCGTCGTGCGCGGCGATAGCGCGTCGATCACGGTCGGGCCCCGCAGCAACCTGCAGGACAACGTGTCTGTTCATGTCGACCGCGGACGGCCGGTCACCATCGGGGCCGATGTCTCGGTGGGGCACAACGCCGTCGTGCACGGCTGCACCATCGGCGACGGCTCGCTGATCGGGATGGGCAGTGTCGTGCTGTCGGGGGCCGAGATCGGACCCGGATGCCTCGTCGCCGGGGGAGCGGTGGTGCTGGAGGGTGCCGTCATCCCCGCGGGCTCACTGGTCGCGGGCGTCCCCGGCAAGGTGCGTCGCGCCCTGACCGACGAGGAACGCGACGGCATCCTGCGCAACGCGCAGACCTACCTCGCCCACACCGCTCGCCACGCCTCGGCGACACCGACCCCGGATGCCGACACCCCGGCGATATCGGCCGGCTGAGCTGTCTCGCGGCGCGCGGTCGGCGTAGTCTCGCCGAATGCAGATCACGTCTCTGGAACCGAACGAGATCTTCGTCTTCGGCTCGAACGCCGCAGGTGCTCACGGGGGCGGAGCAGCGCGTTTCGCCCTGGACCGCTTCGGCGCGGTGTGGGGGCAGAGTGAGGGTCTCCAAGGCCGGTCGTACGGCATCGACACGATGTCGGGGCTCGGCGTTCTGGAAGAGCAGGCCCGGCGCTTCTTGGCGTTCGCGCGGACGCATTCCGAACTGCGGTTCCTCGTGACCGAGGTCGGATGCGGGATTGCCGGCTATCGTCCGCAACAGGTGGCGGCCTTCTTCGCGGGTGCGGGCGCGAACGTCGTGCTGCCGGAATCGTTTCAGGCTGCGCTGAGGGCGTGAGGAGAAAATCGCAACGACGAATCTCTCGCTCGCGGAATGTGGAGGGGCTGACGAGAATCGAACTCGCATCATCTGTTTGGAAGACAGATGAAAGACCCTTTTGGCTGCGACTAGACCCGCGTCGTTTCAGGAAACAAGGCGGTTCCCTCGCGTCATAAGGCACCCGTCTGAGAGCAAAGATTGTCCACGGATTGTCCATGCCGAGACACGCGGACTATCTATCGGCCATGATGGACCAGTACGAGTTTCCGAGATGGGGGCAGCGATGTCGCGGTGGGTGGATCAGATGTTCGACGCGCAGGCAGTTCTTGCGGGCGGAGTCGTCCGTCGGAGCGTGCACGATGTGCGGCGCTTTGGCGCGATGGACGAGATCGTCGAGAGAGCACAGGAAAATGGGTGGCACGTCGTCGAAACGGGAGACCAGATAGTGGTGCTCTGTCACGCAGG
This sequence comes from Microbacterium sp. SL75, assembly GCF_026625865.1. Lineage (NCBI taxonomy): Bacteria > Bacillati > Actinomycetota > Actinomycetes > Micrococcales > Microbacteriaceae > Microbacterium > Microbacterium sp. SL75. The sequence continues at coordinate 2,973,821 of NZ_CP113067.1, forward strand.
AGCGCTCGCTATCCACTGCTGATAAGTATCAGCGATCAGGTGCGCCTGGCTATTATGCGTGTATGGCTCTTGAACCCAGTGAATCTGTAGCAGTCTTCGAGAGCGCCCTGCGTAGCGCCATACGCGAGGTTTTGCCCGTGTGGCAGACAAAGCTCACGGCTGAGGCTGTTGAGAAGCTAAAAGAGAAGCAGTCAATTGACAACAAAAAGCGAGACGGTGCAGTCGCCAGCTCCGATCTTCTCGACTACACAGAGACGACGCAGCTAACTCGTCTGGTGGAGTCGAATTGGGATAGCTTCAAGCCCTTGTTTCAGGACCTGGCGCGACTCAAAGTGATGTTCGAGCTGGTGAATGACTATCGAAACCCGGCACAACACAACCGCGTGGTCCTGCCGTTCGAGCGCGATCTTCTGTCAGGGGGCGCGCAGCAGGTACAGAATCAGGTAGCTATCTTCAGGGGTACCTCGGGGAGCAAGACTAGGTACTACCCGCGAATCGAGTCCGCGACGGATCATCTAGGACGTGCTTCGGTTGTGCCCGCGGACATCTATAGCCAACCCGCCCGTCCGCGCCTCGATGTTGGAGATTGGGTGGAGGTGCAGGCTAGCGCCGTCGCGGCCCGCGGGTTCGACTTGGAATGGTGGATCTTCGCTGGCGACCTGTTGCCTGGGTTCGAGATGATGACGCGCCCTAATCGCGGCCCAGATGCCATCGGGTCTGAGGTGGTGCTGCGATATCGAATGACCGCGGCTGATGTGAGCGAGCAGCGGACGGTTCACGTGCGCATGGCCAGCACGTCGAAGTTCCATCGGACCGATTGGTACGACGGTCACGCCTACTTCCACTTCGCCGTGAACCCACCCGAGGGTGAATAGCTAGCGCCCCGTCAGTGGCCTCTCCCGGGTTGAGCTGGCGATTACACGATGCCAGCTCGGCCAGCTCGGCCAGCTCGACAACGAGACCCACATCGCCCCTCAGGCCCTCGATGGCCTCCTGGGTGATCCTGTCCAGCTCGCCCTGCGTGAAGCTCGCGCCCTTCCGGATGGGCTGCCGGTTGGCCGTGGAGCGGCACGTGTCGCACCGGCAGCCGGAGCGGTAGGCCAACGCCACCGGCGTGCCCGGGAGAGGGCACAGGATGGCGGTGCTGGTCTTGCGCTTCTGGACGCGGTCACCCCGGCGGCGCCGCTGACGCTCGCTCTTCGCGGTGTTTTCGGCTGTGCACGTATCGGCACCGGCATCCGCGGCGCTCGTACGCCGTGCGCCATCCCACGCCCCGCACGGGGCACTAGACGCTCACGCCTTCTTCCGCTTCTTGCCTTGCTGAAGTTTGGACACCAGAGCGTCCACCTTCTCCACGGCGTCGACGTGCATGCGCTCGTTGGAGTGGAGGTAGCGCCTGGTACTCGTAGCCGAGGCATGTCCGGCGCGCTCCTGAACAACTCGCTCTGAGGCGCCATCCTCGGCCACGAGGCTGAGACCGATATGCCGGATGTCGTGCGCGTGGAAGTTCTCCAGCCCGGCAGCGATGACGGCATTGTTCCAGGTGTCTTGCAGTGACCTGCGTGGCATGTGTGCCCCACGCTCGCCGGGAACACAGGAGTGGCTCCGAAGCCGCGGGGGAGTGCCTGGAGGGCGTCCGCGCGCCGCTGGAGCAATCTGATGCGCTTGTGCTGGCCAGTTTTTGTGTCCGCGGTGATTCCCAGCCCCAGGCGCTGCTTCGTTACCGTGAGCATGCCGTCACGCGACACGTCCGACCAGTCCAGCGGGATCAGCTCGCCGAGTCGAAGATGACCGGCGAACATCACCTCGATCGCTGGTCGGTAGAAGGGGGCCACGTGAGCCAGCACGGCGTCGGAATCCTCGACGCCCCACGTCGGCCGCTTCTTCGACACGTCCCTGCCGGGGTCTTTCACCTTGCACGGTGACGCGGAGAGCATGCCCCAGTCCACGGCCTGCTCCAGCGCGCCCCTCAGGGCGTAGTAGCTGTTGCGGCGCTGCACGGGGTGGGTCGAGTGCTTCGCCCACCAGTTGTCCACACTGCGGCGCGTGATGGGGTTGAGCTTCTTGGTCCCGAAGGTGGGGCTGAGCATCGTCTTGTTGATGCTTACGAGATTTTTGTACGTGCTCGGCTTGACCTCCATCTCCCGGATGGCCAGCCAGTCCGAAAAGAAGCCGTCGAAGGTCACTGACCCTCGCCCTTCTCAACCTCGGTGAGGATGCGTCGAAGCTCTCGTTCCGCCTGAGGCCGAGTAGAGGGTCTGAAGACCTTCGAGCCACGTCCACCCTCAGGGGTCGACCACTTGAACTGATGTCCGTCCTTGTACGCGGTGACGGTGCCCGTCCCGTGGGAGCGTTTGGCCATGTTCGTGCTTCCGGTCATATCTTCTGTACGCCGGAGAGCGGGTGCTATTCAAGACTTTGTCCATGGAGGGTCAGAGGCTCCAGCGGAGGGAGCTGAATTAGCTACGGAAACGGTGCTTGACCAGGCACTTACTGTGGAGGGGCTGACGAGAATCGAACTCGCATCATCTGTTTGGAAGACAGAGGCTTTACCACTAAGCTACAGCCCCGGATTTTCGCGGATCTTTCGACGAACCGCGAAGTCGGACGACACCAACTCTACGACACGTCGACGCTCCTCGCGAACGCGCGACGAGACATCCAGGCGTCCTGGATGGCAAGGGGGCCGGTGAAATCGGCGGAGCCAGGGCTATCGACTAGACTTTCAGCGGTCGTTTCGTCGGCGCGTGCCGCGCGCCGCCCCGGGGCGTAGCTCAGCTTGGTAGAGCGCCCGCTTTGGGAGCGGGAGGCCGCAGGTTCAAATCCTGTCGCCCCGACGTCACGGCCCCACAGACCACAGGCCTAGCCGGCCCCCGCGTGCGCGCGGGCCACACGAGGAGAACGAACCGCATGGTCAACAGCACCGTCGAGAAGCTCAGCCCCACCCGGGTCAAGCTGCACATCACGGTTTCGCCTGACGAGCTCAAGCCGAGCATCGCCCACGCCTACGAGCACATCGCCCGTGACGTGCAGATCCCCGGCTTCCGCAAGGGCAAGGTCCCCGCGCCGATCATCGACCAGCGCATGGGCCGTGGTGCCGTCATCGAGCACGCCGTCAACGAGGGTCTCGACGGGTTCTACCGCGAGGCCGTCGAGGCCAACGAGCTGCGAGTGATCGGTCGTCCCAACGCCGAGATCGTGGAGCTCCCCGAGCTCAAGGACTTCTCCGGCGACCTGATCGTCGACGTCGAGGTCGACGTGCGTCCCGAGTTCGACCTTCCCGCGTACGACTCGATCACGGTGACGGTCGACGCCGCCGAGGTCGACGAGGCCGGCATCGACGCCGAGCTCGACCGCCTGCGCGCGCGCTTCGGCACGCTCATCACGGTCGACCGCCCCGCCAAGACGGGTGACTTCGTCGAGCTCGACCTCGTCGCCACGATCGACGGCAACGAGATCGACCGCGCCGAGGGCGTGTCGTACGAGATCGGCTCCGGCGAGCTGCTCGAGGGCATCGACGAGGCCATCGAGTCGCTCACGGCAGACGAGCAGACCACGTTCCGCTCGAAGCTGGTCGGTGGCGAGCACGCCGGTGAAGAGGCCGAGGTCTCGGTCACCATCACCGCCGTCAAGGAGCGCGAGCTCCCCGAGGCCGACGACGACTTCGCGCAGATGGCGTCGGAGTTCGACACCATCGCCGAGCTCCGCGAGTCGCTGAGCGAGCGCGTCTCGCAGCAGTCCGTGTTCACGCAGGGCTCCGCCGCGCGTGACAAGTTCATCGAGGCGCTCCTCGAGGCCGTCGAGATCCCCGTGCCCCCGCAGCTCATCGAGGACGAGGTGCACCAGCACCTCGAGGGCGAGAACCGCCTCGAAGACGACGAGCACCGCGCCGAGGTCACCGAGGCGAGCGAGAAGCAGTTCCGCACGCAGATGGTCCTCGACAAGATCGCCGAAGACGCCAACGTCCAGGTGTCGCAGGACGAGCTGACGCAGTACCTCATCCAGTCGGCCGCGCAGTACAACATGGCGCCGCAGGACTTCGTCAACGCGCTGCAGCAGGGCAATCAGCTGCCCGCGCTCGTCGGTGAGGTCGCCCGCAACAAGGCCCTCGCGATCGCGCTCGGCAAGGTTTCGGTCGTCGACACCAACGGCAAGCCCGTCGACCTGACCGGCTTCGTCGCCGTCGAGGGCGAAGAGCCCGCCGAGGGCGACGACGACGCCGACGAGGCTCCCGCCGCCGAGGACGCTCCCGCGAAGGCTCCCGCCAAGAAGCGCGCCCCCGCCAAGAAGAAGGCCGCCGAGCCCGCCGCCGACGAGGCTCCCGCCGCTGAGGAAGCGCCCGCGAAGGCTCCCGCCAAGAAGCGTGCGCCGGCCAAGAAGAAGGTCGCCGACGAGGCTTCGGACAGCGAGTAAGTCGACACGAGGGGGCGGATGCCGTGGCATCCGCCCCCTTTTTTTCGTTCCCGGAAGCCGCGCAGGCCGTCCGGTCCCGTCGGTCGAGTGCCCAGAACACGCCGCACAGGCGCCGCGCCCCACGGCATGTTCGGGACACTCAACATGAGAGAGAGCACGTGAGATGAGCGACTGGCAGAGCCGAGCGGATGCCGTCTGGGCCGATGAGGCGCTCAGTCCCGAGGCCGTGATCGAACGCATCGACGCGCTGGCTGCCGAGCGGCCCGCGGATGACGCGGTCGCGCTGTTCGAGCGAGCCGGAGCGCGTGACTCCGCCGGCGTCGAGGACGAGGCCGAGCAGCTCTATCGTCGCGCCCTCGAGCTCGGACTCGACGACGAGCGCCGCACGCGCGCGACGATCCAGCTCGCGAGCACAATCCGTAATCTCGGCAAGACCGCGGAGGCACTCGCGATGCTCAAGGCCGAGTACGAGCGCGAGCCTCGCGGACCGCTGCACGATGCGGCCGCCGCCTTCTACGCGCTCGCTCTCGTGTCGAATGCAGAGCCCGAGCGGGCGGCATCCGTCGCTCTGCAGGCCCTCGCCCCGCACCTGCCGCGCTATACCCGCTCCGTGACCGGATACGCGCGAGAAATCGCCGAACAACCGCGCTGATCCGCCCGCGGCGAACACGGCATCCCGCCCTGGAACGCGCCGGTAGATTCGTTTCAGATCACGGAAGAGGAGCACACATGCCCGAACCCCTTATGGCAACGAGCGTCTTCGACAGACTGCTCAAGGACCGCATCATCTGGCTCGGTTCCGAGGTGCGCGACGACAACGCCAACGAGATCTGCGCCAAGATCCTGCTGCTTGCCGCAGAAGACCCGCAGAAGGACATCTACCTCTACATCAACTCGCCCGGTGGCTCGATCACGGCCGGTATGGCGATCTACGACACCATGCAGTTCGTGCCGAACGACATCGTCACCGTCGGTATCGGCATGGCGGCCTCGATGGGTCAGCTTCTGCTCACCAGCGGCACCAAGGGCAAGCGCTACATCACGCCCAACGCCCGCGTGCTGCTGCACCAGCCGCACGGCGGGTTCGGCGGGACGTCCAGCGACATCCAGACGCAGGCGCAGCTCATCCTCGACATGAAGCGTCGCCTCGCCGAGATCACCGCGGCGCAGACCGGCAAGAGCGTCGAGCAGATCAACGCCGACGGAGACCGCGACCGCTGGTTCACCGCCCAGGAAGCTCTCGAGTACGGCTTCGTCGACCACATGCGCGAGCACGCCACCGACGTCACCGGCGGCGGCGGAACCGCAGCGGTCTGAGCCGAGAGGAAAAGGACACCGACATGAACATCCCCACTTTCGGCGGCACCGCAGCCCACATGCCCTCGAGCCGCTACGTCCTCCCTCAGTTCGAGGAGCGCACGGCTTACGGCTACAAGCGTCAGGACCCGTACAACAAGCTGTTCGAAGACCGCGTGATCTTCCTCGGCGTGCAGGTCGACGACGCGTCGGCCGACGACGTCATGGCGCAGCTTCTCGTGCTCGAGTCGCAGGACCCCGACCGCGACATCATCATGTACATCAACTCGCCCGGTGGTTCGTTCACGGCCATGACGGCGATCTACGACACGATGCAGTACGTCTCGCCGCAGATCCAGACCGTCGTGCTCGGACAGGCAGCCTCTGCGGCATCCGTGCTACTGGCCGCCGGCGCCCCCGGCAAGCGTCTCGCCCTGCCGAACGCCCGCATCCTGATCCACCAGCCCGCGATGGGCGAGGCCGGTCACGGACAAGCGTCCGACATCGAGATCCAGGCGCAGGAGATCCTCCGCATGCGCACCTGGCTCGAAGAGACCATGGCGCGCCACACCGGCCAGGACGTCGCGAAGGTCAACAAGGACATTGATCGCGACAAGATCCTCTCCGCCGCCGAGGCGATGGAGTACGGCATCGTCGACCAGGTGCTCACGACCCGCAAGCGCACCCCGGCGGCCCTCACCGCCTGACGCGCTCGCGCCACGATCAGCCCCGCAGACCCGTTTCGGTCTGCGGGGCTTCGTCGTGTGCGCGGGCGCCTCGTCGTGTGCGGCAGGCCCCACGGATCGCGAGACGGCACCTCGCCGACAACCCGACGACAAGCGGCGGCGGAGATGTCGGCATGATGCAGTTTCTGGGCCGTCGGGCACCGCGTCGAGGTGGCGATCGCAGAGGTTCGGGGAGCGCGAAGATCCGGTGGGTGACCGGATGCCGTATGTCCGCCGTCGGCGATCATGACGCCGCCGCGCGCGCGAATGCCCTTGGATCACCCGGGCTCGGGTTAGGCTCGGGTAACACACCGGCGGGGGCCGGGTGACGGGAGGAACCGGCCATGGCACGTATCGGTGAGAGCGCCGACCTGTTCAAGTGCTCCTTCTGCGGCAAGAGCCAGAAGCAGGTACAGCAACTGATCGCCGGTCCGGGCGTCTACATCTGCGACGAGTGCGTCGAGCTGTGCAACGAGATCATCGAAGAGCGCATGGCGGAGTCGTCGGCCGGCGAGGTCGCCGAGTTCGACCTGCCGAAGCCGCGCGAGATCTTCTCGTTCCTCGAGGAGTACGTCGTCGGTCAGGAGCCCGCCAAGCGCGCTCTCGCCGTCGCCGTCTACAACCACTACAAGCGCGTCCGCTCGCACGGCACCCTGCAGCCCGCCGAGGCCCGTGCCGAAGAGATCGACATCGCCAAGAGCAACATCCTGCTGCTCGGACCCACCGGCTGCGGTAAGACCTACCTCGCCCAGACGCTCGCGAAGCGTCTGAACGTGCCGTTCGCGGTGGCGGATGCCACGGCCCTCACCGAGGCCGGCTACGTCGGTGAAGACGTCGAGAACATCCTCCTCAAACTGCTGCAGGCCGCCGACTTCGACGTGAAGCGCGCCGAGACCGGCATCATCTACATCGACGAGGTCGACAAGATCGCCCGCAAGGCCGAGAATCCCTCGATCACGCGCGACGTCTCGGGAGAAGGCGTGCAGCAGGCGCTGCTGAAGATCCTCGAGGGAACCGTCGCATCGGTCCCGCCGCAGGGCGGCCGCAAGCACCCGCACCAGGAGTTCATCCAGATCGACACGACGAACGTCCTGTTCATCGTCGCCGGGGCCTTCGCGGGCCTCGAGGAGATCATCTCCGCCCGCGTGGGCAAGCACGGCGTGGGCTTCGGCGCCCCGCTGCAGCGCAAGGAAGACGCGCCCGACCTGTTCAGCGAGGCCCTGCCCGAGGATCTTCACAAGTTCGGTCTGATCCCCGAGTTCATCGGTCGCCTGCCCGTCGTGGCATCCGTCTCGCCGCTTGACCAGGACGCGCTGATGGAGATCCTCACCGCGCCGCGCAACGCGCTGGTCAAGCAGTACCAGCGCATGTTCGAGCTCGACGGGGTGCAGCTCGAGTTCGAAGAGGATGCCCTCCGCGCCATCGCCGACCTCGCCGTCCTGCGGAAGACGGGTGCGCGCGGGTTGCGTGCGATCCTCGAAGACGTCCTGGGTCCGATCATGTTCGACGTGCCCTCGGCTGACGACATCGCCAAGGTCGTCATCACCCGTGCGGCCGTCGAGGATCGCGCGCAGCCCACCATCGTGCTCGCACAGAAGCGACGGAGTGCGTAACTCAGCTTCGCTGACATTCGACCTACGGACCGGGGGGACCGAGTGGATGTCGATACCGACCAGCTTTCGCTTGCGCAGCAGGTCTTGGACAGGCAAGCCGGGCACGGGCAGGCGATCGGGGAACATCTCGAAACGTATGCCCGCCTGAATGCGGGAGAACTGGGGCTGATTCTGCAGCTGTTCCAGCCGATCAGCGATGGCATCGTCGACGTCGGAAAGCGCGTCGCCGACATGTCTTCGCAGGCCTTCGGTATCGGCACCGAGCGGATGGGCGAGATCATCGACGCCTACCGCGCGGTCGAGCAGCCTGCGCGCTTGGCCGATGTCGGCCGCGCGGCCGCTGACGCAGCCCGGGCGTACCGCGAGGCCGACGAGGCCGTGGGGCGGGCGTGGTCGCTGTGATCATGCGCGGATCCGGTGAAGACGCCCGCGTCGGTCCCGTCCGGTGGAACGGACTGACGCGGGGCGGGGCGCGGATGTTGGTGCACGACGACCCCGCCTCGACGGTACGCCGCGCGACCGACGCGCTCATCGCGGCGGGATTCTCCGACGGGGGTGACACCTTCGCCACGGCGATCCGGGACAGCGGGTCGGAGTGGGTTGCCCGCGACGTCCGCCTCGGCGACATCGCAAAGTCCCGGAAGCGCGGAGTCGTCGAATTCTTCGCGGACGGAACGGGCTTCGACTTCTTCCCCCGGTTCTGGAGGGGGGCCACCCCCACCGTGGTCGTTGCGTGCGCACGACGGACGCCCGAGGGCGCCGAATTGATCGTCTACCCTCATTACTCGGTGCGCGGCGGCGCGGATCGCAACGATGCGGCCCCCCTCGTCCGTCGCGCGGTGGAAGGCCTTTCGAACGCGTACAGCGCATCGGGGGCGCTCATCTCCAGCGAGAAGCTGCTGTCCATCAAGAACGACGGCTCACCGGCATCCCAAGCCGTCGTGCGCGAGGTGCTCGGCTGGCGCTGACGCACGCGGCAGGATGGAGATCATGCTCTCCGACCTCGATCTCCCCGCGACGCTGACCACCCGCATCGGCGAGGTGACCGTCCGCCGGGCGAGGCCGGCCGATCTGCCCGCGTTGATGGCGCTCCTCGCCGACGACCCCATCAGCGCCGCGCGCGGGGACCGCGCCGACGCCGGAGACGAGGCGACCTACGACACGGCCCTGCGGAGCGTTTTGGACGCCCCGCTGAACGACCTGCTCGTCGTCGACGACGCCGGGGGAGTGCTGATCGGCACTCTCCAACTGACCCTCATTCCCGGCATGGCACGTCAGGGGGCTACCCGCCTGCTCGTCGAGGCGGTTCGGGTGTCGTCGAGCCGGCGGTCGGGCGGCATCGGCAGCGCCGTGATGCGCTGGGTCATGGACGTGGCTGCTCCGGCGACCGGCGCCACCCTCGTGCAGCTGACCTCCGACGCCGCGCGCGTCGATGCCCACCGGTTCTACACGCGGCTCGGCTTCGTCGATTCGCACATCGGGTTCAAGTACGGGCTGTGACGAGATCGGGCCCGCGCGCACGACGCGCCCGGGCCCGAGGTTCGACCGGCCTCAGCCCGCGAGACCGCGACGCTCCAGCAGCGGCTGGATCTCGGCATCCCGACCCCGGAAGCCCCGGTAGGCGGCGAGCGGATCGCCCGAACCGCCGACCCCCAGCAGGCGCCGGCGGAAGCGGTCGCCGTTGTCACGCGTGAGTCCGCCGTTCTCACGGAACCACTCCACGGTGTCGGCGTCGAGCACTTCGCTCCAGATGTACGAGTAGTAGCCGGCGCTGTAGCCGCCCGAGAACGCGTGCGCGAAGTACGTCGAGGCGTAGCGGGTGGGCACGGCGGGGTTGTCGAGCCCGATGTCGCTCAGGGCCGCTGCCTCGAACGCCGCGACGTCGATATCGGCCGAGGCCTCGTCGACGGAGAGAGCGTGCCACGCCTGGTCGATCCAGGATGCCGCGAGGTACTCGCTCGTGGCGAAGCCCTGGTTGAACGCCTCCGACGCGTGAAGTCGCTCGACGACGTCGGCCGGGAGGGGCTCTCCGGTGTCGATGTGGCGGGCATAGTGCGCGAGGATCTCGGGCCAGAGGATCCACATCTCGTTGACCTGGCTCGGGAACTCGACGAAGTCGCGGTAGACGGCCGTACCCGCGAAGTGCGGGTAGGTGACGGTGGCGAACAGGCCGTGCAGGGCGTGCCCGAACTCGTGGAAGAGGGTGGTGACCTCATCCAGGGTCAGCAGTGTCGGGGTGCCCGGGGCGGGCTTGTTCACGTTCAGGTTGTTGACCACGACGGGGGCCGTGCCACGGAGGGCCGACTGCGTGACGATCGAGTTCATCCAGGCGCCGCCGCGCTTGGTGTCGCGGGTGTACAGGTCGAGCAGGAACAGCCCGAGCTCACCGCCGTCAGCGTTGTGCACCTCGAACACGCGGACGTCGGGGTGGTAGCCCTGCAGGTCGTGACGCTCGGTGACGCGGATGCCGTAGAGCTGCTCGGCCGCGTAGAACACGCCGTCGCGCAGTACGCGCTCCACTTCGAACCAGGGGCGCAGAGCTGCGCGGTCGAGGTCGTAGCGTTTCGCGCGCACCTTCTCGGTGTAGAACGCCCAATCGTGCGCCTCGATCCGGATGCCGTCGGCATCGGCGATCGCCTGGAGCGCCTCCTGCTCGGAGCGGGCATTGGCGGCAGCGGGGGCGGCGAGTCGACGGAGCAGGTCGCGCACGGCATCCGGGGATCCCGCCGTCTGGTCGGCGAGGACCGCGGCAGCGTGCGAGGGATAGCCGAGCAGGGCCGCGCGCTCGGCTCGCAGGCGCACGATCTCGCGAAGCACCGGGCGGTTGTCGTGGTCGTTACCGCGGATGGCCCGGGAGCGCGAGGCCTCGAGAAGGCGGCGGCGGCTCTCGCGATTCTTCAGCGAGGCGAGGAGCGGGTGGCCCGTGTAGAGCGTGAGGGTGACGACGTAGCGGCCGTCGAGCCCGCGGTCGGTGGCGGCCTGGGCGGCGGCCGAGAGCTCGCCGTCGCTGAGGCCGTCGAGTTCCGCTGCGGTGTCGAAGGCGACGGCGAGGTCATTGGTGTCGGCGAGGAGGTTCTTCTCGAATGCGTTCGTCAGCACGGACAGGCGCTGGTTGAGGTCGGTCAGGCGCTGCTTCTGTTCGTCGTCGAGTCCGGCGCCGGCGAGCGACATCTCGCGATGGTGGCGCTCGACGAGGTAACGGCTCTCGTCGTCGAGGGCGAGAGCGTCGAGCTGCGCGTGCACGGCGGCGACGCGGGCGAAGAGCGCTGCGTCGAGCTGGATCGCATCGCTGTGAGCCGCCATCAGCGGGGCGAGCTCTTCTTCGACGGCCTGGATCTCTGCAGTGCCGTCGGCGGACGCGACGGTGTAGAACGCACGGGCGACGCGATCGAGCAGCTCGCCGCTTCGTTCGAGGGCGACCAGGGTGTTCTCGAAGGTGGGCGCGTCGGTCTGGGCGGTGATGGCGTCGACCTCGGCCCGCTGCGCCGCGAAGGCAGCGTGGAAAGCGGGGAGGTAATGCTCGACGGCGATGCTGCCGTAGGGCGGCAGGTCGTAGGGGAGCGAGGGCGGCGCGAGGAGGGGATTGTTCACGGCATCCGTCATCGCTCCAGCCTATGCGCCCCCACCGCTCCTGTGCAGAGAAAGGGTTGCAAACAATCCCTTGCAAAGATATCTTTGCAGTATGACCGATCAGTCGTCTCCGCGCGCCGAACGGGTTCTGGACGCCGGGGCGCTCCGAGCTCTCGCCCACCCTCTCCGCGTGCGGCTGTACGACATCCTCAGCCAGTACGGCCCCCAGACGGCGAGCAGCCTCGCCGAACTCACGGGCGAGTCGACGGGATCCACGAGCTACCACCTGCGCGCCCTGGCCCAGCACGACCTCATCCGCGAGGTCACCGACCGTGGAACCGCGCGCGAGCGATGGTGGGAACGCCCGGCCGGAATGGTGACGCTCACCAACCCCGACATGCAGAACACCCCCGCGGGTCGAACCGTGATGGAGGCGGTGCAGTCCGAAACCCTCACCCTTCGTCATCAGCAGTTGATGCATTTCGCCAATCACGGCTGGGATGAAGCGGAGGAGTGGCGGGATGCCGCGATCATCTCGACCGCGACCGCCCGGTTGACCGCGGAGCAGTCGCAGGACCTCGTCCGGCGGATCCACGCGCTCGTCGACGAAACCGTGGCCCGCTACCGCGACCAGACCGGCGACGGCGTGCGCCCCGTCACGATCCGCAACGACATCTTTCCGCTTCCGACCGAGAGGGGCTCCGCATGAGCGCCATCACGCAGACCATCGCCGTCTCCGCCCGGCCGACGCTCCTCGAAAACGCCCTCCTCGTGAGCGCCCAGGCCATGTCGACCGTCGCCGAGCGTCGCATTCGCCGGCGCATCTCCCGCGTCGAGGCCGAGCCGGCTCGTCGTGCCGGGATCGCGGCATCCCGGGCGATGTCGGGCGACGTCGCGCGGTACCTGCTGCCCCGGTAGGTCGATTTCGGCGCGCGGAACCTGAGGTCGAGCGCGCTCGGGGAGAAGGGTCTGCCGGTGGGGGATCACCCGAGCGGACTCGTCCTCCGCAGCCCGGCTCTGCTCCGCCCCGGAGCACTCGCCATCCGGACATGCCGTCGTCGGCACGAGAGCACGGAGCCCGTCGGCGCACCAACGCGTCGACGGGCTCTGTGTTCCGAGGCGGTCCTCGTCAGGCGAACTCGGCGTCGTCGTCGTAGCGCACGACGACCTCGCCCGCGGCATCCTGGGTGACGATGACGCCGGTGTCGAGCTCGGCGACGGGGCGCCCCTCGAGGAACGTCAGCGTCCACCGCGGGGCGGGGGCGCTGAGGCCGTCGGGGTTGAGCGCGGCCTCGACGGCGGCGATCTGCGCGTGCAGCGCCTCGGGCACAGCCTTCGGCGGCTGCTCGCGGGCGGTCCAGCGGGTTCCGAGTTGCATCAGGCCTCCTGGGGTGCGAACACGATGTCGGTCACGGTGGTGGTGTCGGCTTCGGCGAACGAGATCGTCTCGATCCGGCCCACGGCGCGCAGGTCGCCCTCGGCGAGGCGCAGCGCCTCGACGAGCGGACCCGACACGGTGAGCGAGGCAACCTTCGTCTTCTGCGAGGCCTTCGCCTCGGTCTTGGCGCGACGGATGCCGATCAGCGCGGCGCTCACGGCGGTGAGCACCGCGGGATCACCCTCGATGCCGAGCGGCTCGGGCCACGCGGCGGTGTGCACCGAGCCCTGCTCGAACCAGGACCACACCTCTTCGGACGCGAACGACAGCACGGGCGCGAACAGGCGCACGAGCGTCGACAGGGCCGTGCGCAGCGCAAGCGCCGCCGAGGCCTGGCCCACGTCGGTCTGGTCGTACGCGCGCTCCTTGACGAGCTCGAGGTAGTCGTCGCAGAACGTCCAGAAGAACGATTCGGTGATCTCGAGCGCCCGCGCATGGTCGTAGGCCTCGAACGCGGCGGTGGCGTCGCGCACGACGGCATCCAGCGTCGCGAGCATCGACGCGTCGAGCGCGTGCGTCACCTCGGCACCCTCGGGCACGGGGAACGACAGCACGAACTTCGCCGCGTTCAGCAGCTTGATCGCGAGGCGCCGTCCGATCTTCACCTGCGTGGGGTTCTGCGGGTCGAACGCCGCGTCGGTGCCCAAGCGGCTCGACGCCGACCAATAGCGCACAGCGTCGGAGCCGTGCTGCTTGAGAATGTCGGCGGGCGTGACGACGTTGCCCTTCGACTTCGACATCTTCTTGCGGTCGGGGTCGACGATGAACCCCGAGATGGCGGCATCCGACCACGGGCTCCGGTCGTCTTCGAGGGCGCTTCGCAGCATGGTCGAGAAGAGCCAGGTGCGGATGATGTCCTGGCCCTGCGGGCGCAGGTCGAACGGCGAGACGAGGTTCCACAGCTCCTCGTCGCGCTGCCAACCGCCCGCAAGCTGCGGGGTGAGCGACGACGTCGCCCACGTGTCGAGGATGTCGCGCTCGGGGTCGAAGCCGCCGGGGACGCCACGCTGATCCTCGGTGTAGCCCGGGGGAACGTCGGTCGTCGGATCGACGGGAAGCGCAGCCAGGTCGGGGGTGAGCACGCGCGAGTAGTCCCGCTCGCCGTTGTCGTCGAGCGCGTACCAGACCGGGATCGGCACGCCGAAGAAGCGCTGGCGCGACACGAGCCAGTCGCCGGTGAGACCGTTCGTCCAGTTCTCGAAGCGCACGCGCATGAAGTCCGGATGCCACGACATCCCGCGACCGAGAGAGATCAGGCGCTCGCGCAGCTCGGCGTCGCGCGCGCCGTTGCGGATGTACCACTGGCGCGTCGACACGATCTCGAGCGGCCGGTCGCCCTTCTCGAAGAACTTCACCGGGTGGGTGAAGGGCTTGGGATCGCCCTCCATGGCCCCGGACTCCTGCAGCAGCTCGACGATGCGCTTCTTGGCGCTGAACACGGTCTTGCCCGCGAGCTCGTCGTACGCCGCCTTCGCGGCATCCGTCACGATCACGTCGGGAGCCTCGGCGACGATCCGCCCGTCCTTGCCGATGATCGTGCGGTTCGGCAGGTCGAGCTCGCGCCACCAGATGATGTCGGTCACGTCGCCGAAGGTGCAGATCATGGCGATGCCCGATCCCTTGTCCTTCTGCGCGAGGGGGTGCGCGAGTACCGGCACCTCGACGTCGAACAGCGGGGTGCGCACGGTCGTGCCGAAAAGCGGCTGGTAGCGCTCGTCATCGGGGTTCGCCACCAGAGCCACGCACGCGGGCAGCAGCTCGGGGCGGGTGGTCTCGATGAACACGTCGCCCGAGCCGTCGGTCTTGGCGAAGCCCACCCGGTGGTAGGCCGCGGGCTGGTCGCGGTCCTCGAGCTCGGCCTGCGCGATCGCGGAGCGGAAGTCGACGTCCCACAGCGTCGGCGCCATCGACTGGTACGCCTCGCCGCGCTCGATGTTGCGCAGGAACGCCAACTGGCTCGTGCGGATCGAGTCGTCGGAGATCGTGCGGTAGGTCTGCGTCCAGTCGACGCTCAGGCCCAGTTCGCGGAAGAGCTCCTCGAACTGCTTCTCGTCTTCGATCGTGAGCTGCTCGCACAGCTCGATGAAGTTGCGGCGGCTGATGGGCACCTGATCGGCGGCCTTGCTGCTCTTGTTGTCGCCGCCCGCGAACGGCGGGGTGAAGTCGGCGTCGTAGGGGAGCGAGGGGTCGCAGCGCACGCCGTAGTAGTTCTGCACGCGGCGCTCGGTGGGCAGGCCGTTGTCGTCCCAGCCCATCGGGTAGAACACGGTCTTGCCGCGCATGCGCTCGAAGCGCACCTTCACGTCGGTGTGCGTGAACGAGAACACGTGACCGATGTGGAGGCTTCCGGATGCCGTCGGCGGCGGGGTGTCCACGGAGTAGACCCCCTGACGACCGGCCTCGGCGGCGCGCAGGCGGTCGAAGACGTACGTCCCGCGCTCACGCCAGGCGGCGTCCCACTTCTGCTCGAGGCCTTCCAGGGCGGGCTTGTCGGGAATGGTGGCCATGGGTGTACTCCTCGAGCGATATGGGCGGCACTGTGTGAGCGTGCCTGATGGGTGTGGCATCCACGATACCGGGGGTGCGACGGGACGTGCGGCGCGAGCTCACCAGAATCGGACCGGTGCAGCGGATTCGGATGCCGCGAGCCCGATGATCCGAATCCGTTGCGACCGTCCGAATCCGTTCGCTGTCGGCGCGACGCCCGCGGCGGACTTTCCGCACCCGGTCCAGGAACGCGGGTAGGCTGGGAGCTTCCCCATCGAAACTTCTGAGGTCTCTGCATGCCTTCTGTGTCGTCCCGCGGGCCGCTCGCCCGCCGCCTGCTGTCGGCCGCCGCGGTCGCGGCGGTCGCCGCTCTCTCGCTCTCCGCCTGTGCCGGATCGGACCCCGCCGCCTCGGGCGACGGCGAGATCGTCTGGGCGATCGAGGGCGCCAACCTCTCGGCCGGGCACATGGACCCGCAGACCAGCCAGCTCGACGTGTCGGCGATGGTGCAGCGGGCCGTGCTCGACTCGCTCGTCTTCCAGGAGTCCGACGGCACCTTCTCGCCCTGGCTCGCCGAGTCGTGGGACGTCGAGGACGGCGGCGCGAGCTACCTCTTCCGCCTGCGTACCGACGTGACCTTCCACGACGGCACCGCGTTCGACGCCGCGGCGGTCAAGGCGAACTTCGATCGCATCGCGAACCCCGAGACCGCCTCGGCCCAGGCTGCGAGCATGCTCGGCGGCGACCTGTACGCCGGCACCGACGTCGTCGACGAGCACACCGTTCGCGTGCGCTTCACCCAGCCGTACGCCCCGTTCCTGCAGGCGGCCAGCACGGCGCTGCTGGGCTTCTATTCGCCCGCCGTGCTCTCGTCCAAGGCCGACCAGCTCAAGGCCGGCGGCCCGGGGGTCACGGTGGGAACCGGTCCCTTCGAGCTCACCGAGTACACGCCCGACCAGGACCTCGTCTACACCCGCAACGACGATTACACCTGGGGCCCCGACGGGGGCGGCAAGCCCGCGGTCAAGACCTTGCGCGTCGACATCCTCCCCGAGGCCTCGGTGCGGGTGGGCGCCCTCTCGAGCGGCCAGGCCGACGTCGTGACGAACCTCCCGCCCAACCTGGTCGCCCAGGTTCCCGCCGACGACACCGTCGAGTCGATCGCCTACCCCGGTCTGCCGTACTCGCTGTTCCTCAACGAGAAGTACGGCGTCTTCGCCGACCAGAAGGTGCGCCAGGCGTTCTCGAAGGCCATCGACGTCGACACCGCCGTGCAGGAGATCTTCTTCGGGCAGTACCCCCGCGCGTGGAGCATCCTCGGCTCGACCACCCCCGGCTACGACGCGAGCCTCGAACAGACGTGGCCCTTCGACCCGACCGCCGCCGACGCCCTTCTCGATGAGGCCGGCTGGACGGGACGGGATGCCGACGGCATCCGTACCAAGAACGGTCAGCGCCTCACCGCGCGCTGGATCGCGTGGACCCCGGTGCCCGACGATCGCGCGGCGCTCGCCAACGCCGTGCAGAGCGACCTCAAGGCCGTGGGCTTCGACCTGCAGCGCGAGGTGCTCGAGCCCGGCGCCTACAACGAGCAGTACGGTCCGAAGACTTACGACGTCACCGACTGGGGCTTCTCGGGCGTGGACGCCGATCTGCTGCGCAGCCACCTGGCGACCGACGGCTTCCAGAACGCCTCCCAGGTGAGCGACCCGGCCATGGATGCGCTTCTCGCGCAGGGGGCGTCGACGACGGACCCCGCCGCCCGTAACGCGATCTACGCGCAGGTGCAGCAGTGGAACGCGCAGCAGGCGGCGATCGTGCCGCTGTACAGCCCCGCGCTGATCAGCGCCGTGCGGCCCGACGTGACGGGTCTCACCTTCGACCTGTACGGCCGCCCGCTGTTCGCCACCGCCTCGGTCGGCTGAGCCCTCGCGCCCTCGACCCCGTCCTCGGATGCCACGCTCTCGGTCGCGCGCCCTCGTGACGCGCCTCGGCGGGATCGTGGCATCCGTCGTGCTCGTGCTGTGGGGGGCTGCGACGCTGGCGTTCGTGGCGTTCCGGATCATCCCGGGCGACCCCGTCGACGTCATGCTCGGCCCGCAGGCGCAGGTCAGTGAGGCCGTGAAGGCGGGGATCCGCAGCGAACTGGGACTCGACCGCCCGGTCTGGGAGCAGTACGCCGCCTTTCTCGGTCGGCTCGTCCGCGGCGATCTGGGGGAGTCGTACCAGCTGCGCCTGCCGGTCACCGAGGTGATCGGGCGACAGCTCGGGCCCACTCTGCAGCTGTCGGCGCTGGCGCTCGGGATCGCGATCCTGCTCGCCGTCGTCACCGCTCTGCTCGTGCGCGGTCGCCGCGGACGGGCCGTGGCCGCGGGCGTCGAGCTGGTCGTGCTGTCGTCGCCGGTGTTCTGGACGGGCCTCGTGCTGCTGAGCGTCTTCTCGTTCCAGCTCGGGTGGTTCCCGGTGTCGGGAGGGCGGGATGCCGCGGCGATCGTGCTCCCCGCGGTGACGCTGGCCCTGCCGGTCGCGGCCCTGCTGTCGCAGGTGCTGCGCGACGGGATCGAGGCCGCCGAGCGCGAGCCGTTCCTGCTCACCGTGCGGGCGCGCGGCGCATCTCGTCGCCGTGAGACCCTGCACCACACGCTGCGGCACGCGAGCGTCGGGGGAGCGACTCTCGCCGCCTACCTGGTGGGGTCGCTCCTGGGCGGTGCCGTTCTCGTCGAGACGGTGTTCGCGCGCCCCGGCCTCGGACGCGTGACGCTGACGGCGATCACCGACCGGGATCTGCCTGTGATCACGGGCGTCATCCTGCTCAGCGCCCTCGTCTTCGTCGTGGTCAACACGATCGTCGACCTCGTCGTCCCCCTGCTCGACCCGCGGCTGCAGTCGTCTGCGGCGGCGCTGCGTGTTCGGACCGGGGTGCCCGCATGACCGCCGTCGTCGCGGGGCGGCACCGCACTCGACCCGGTGCCGTCGTCGCGCTGTCGCTGGCCGGAGTCGTGCTCGCCGTCATCGCTCTCGCCGCCGTCGCCCCGGGCCTGTTGGCGACCCACGATCCCCTGCTCACCGACGTGCGCGCGGCCCTGCAGCCGCCGAGTGCCGCGCACTGGTTCGGCACCGATCAGAGCGGCCGCGACGTGTACTCGCGCGTCGTGTTCGGCGCCGGCCGGTCGGTGGGCATCGGCCTGCTCGCCACGGGCCTCGCCCTGGTCGTCGGCGTGGTCGTGGGCTCGCTGTCGGCCGTCGCGCCGCGATGGGCGGACGCCGCGGCGATGCGCGTCGTCGACGTGCTGCTGGCCTTCCCCGAGTTCCTCGTCGCGCTCCTCGTCGTGGCGGTGCTGGGGCCGGGGCCGGCGAACATCGCCGTGGCCGTGACGATCGCGGCCGTGCCGGTGTACGTGCGTCTCGCGCGTGCGCAGACGCGCTCGCTCGCCGCCGCCGAGCACGTCGAAGCGGCGCGCATCATCGGCGTGCCGGCCGTCGTCGTGCACGGACGGCACGTCCTGCCCGGGGTGCTGGGCGCGGTGAGCGTGCTGGCGACCATCGGCGTCGGCACGAGCATCCTCGCCGCGGCGGGCCTCAGCTTCTTGGGCCTCGGCCCGACCGAGCCCACTCCCGAGTGGGGTCTCATGCTCTCGGCGGGACGCAATCTGCTCCTGCAAGCGCCGTGGGTGGCCGTGTTCCCGGGGCTCGCGATCACCGCGACCGTCGTGAGTGTCAGCGTCGTCGGGCGCATCCTGCGCGCGCGTTCCGAGGAGCGGGGCGCATGAGCGGGGTGCGGGTGCGCGGCTTGCGTATCGACGGCCCCGAGGGGGCGATCGTGCGCGGTCTCGACCTCGACGTCGCGCCGGGGGAGTGCGTGGCGATCGTGGGCGAGTCGGGTGCGGGCAAATCGCTCAGCGCCCGGGCCCTGCTGGGGCTCGTGCCCGAGGGCCTGTCGTGGTCCACGGAGGCGCTCGAGATCGACGGGGCGTCGGCGCAATCCCTGACCGAACGCGACTGGCGTCGCCTGCGCGGCCGACGTATCGCGCTCGTCTCGCAGGACGCCCTCGTCTCTCTCGACCCGCTTCGCCGCGTCGGTGCCGAAGTCGCCGAGCCGATCCGTATCCACGAGCCCGCCGTGCGCGGGGGAGCCCTCGTCGGTCGAGTGCACGACAGTCTCCGGAGGGTGGCGCTCCCCGAACCCGAACGGCGAGCACGTCAGTATCCCCACGAACTCTCGGGCGGTCTGCGCCAGCGGGCGCTCATCGCCTCGGCCCTGTCGGCCACGCCCGCAGTCCTGGTGGCCGACGAGCCCACGACGGCTCTGGATGCCACGGTGCAGGCCCGCGTGCTCGCGCTGCTGCGACGCATCGCCGACGACGGCGTGGCGGTGGTGTTCATCAGCCACGACCTCGGCGCTGTCGCCCGCGTCGCCGACCGGGTCGTCGTGATGCACGAGGGCCGCGTCGTCGAGACGGGGGTCACGGCCGAGGTGCTGGCATCCCCCCGCGATCCGGTGACGCGCGAGCTCGTCGCCGCCGTCTCGCACGAGCCGCTGGGTCGAGCCCCGCGCGCGGATGCCCCGATCTTCACCGCCGAGGGCATCACGAAGCGCTTCGGCGAGCGGGTCGCCGTCGACGACGTCTCTTTCGAGGTGCGCCGGGGCCGCACGCTGGCAGTGGTGGGGGAGTCGGGGTCGGGCAAGACGACCCTGGCGCGCCTGGCGGTCGGGGTGACCCGCGCCGATGCGGGACGCCTGCGTTTCGTCGAGCGCGACTGGACGCCCGGTGTCGCTCGCGGCGCCGATCGTCGCCGCGTGCAGCTGGTGCAGCAGAACCCCTGGGGGGCGCTCGATCCGCGCTGGAGCGTCGGTCGCACCCTCGCCGAGGCCGCGGCTGCGGGCGGGGTGCCCCGCGCGGCCCGCCGCTCAGCCGTCGCCGCCCTCCTCGACGAGGTCGGGCTCTCGCCCGCGTTCGCGCGCCGCCGGCCCGCTCAGCTCTCGGGCGGTCAGCGCCAGCGTGTCGCGATCGCGCGGGCGCTTGCGGTGTCTCCCGACCTGCTCGTTCTGGACGAACCCGTGTCGGCGCTGGACGCCTCGGTGCGCGCGAAGATCCTCGAGCGTCTGCTCGACCTGCAACGTGAGCGCGACCTCGCGATGATCTTCGTGACGCACGACCTCGACGTCGTGGCCGCGATCGCCGACGACGTGATCGTCATGAAGGACGGTCGGGTGGTCGATCAGGGAACGGTGTCGTGCGTGTTCGCCGCTCCCCGGCACCCGTTCACCCGAGAGCTGCTGGCCGCGGCGGGTCTGGGCACGCCCGCAGAGTGAGCCTCGGGTCGTGCCCGGCCCCTCTGCTCGTCGAGTGTCCAAGTAACCCGGACGCGACCGACCTCGCATCCGGGTGTTCTGGACACTCGACGAGGCTGGGCGCGCGACAGCATGCCGAGTGTCCAGGACACGCCGCGACCGCTGCCGGCACGCGGCGTGTCTCGGACACGGATCGCGTGCGCACGGCTCGCAGCGCACCGCGCCCGGCTCGCGTAGACTGGAGCCACACGCACCGATCCGGCCATCACCGGGGAGCTCGCGGAAGAAACGGGCGCAAGCCCCGAGTAGAACCGCGCGGGGCAGGCCCGTCACAGCCGCAGTGAGAGTGGCACCGGTCCCGAACGGGGGCGGCGCAACGCGGGGTGGTACCGCGGTCCGCACGGATCGTCCCCGCAGGTGGATTCCAACCTGCGGAGAGACATGACCTACCCACGCCCCTCATCCTTCGGCCCCGCCGCCGACGCTTCAGCCTCCGTCGTCCCCAGCCCCCGCTTTCCGGCGATCGAGAACGACACTCTCGCGTTCTGGAAGAGCGACGACACCTTCCGCGCCTCGATCGCGAACCGCGAGGGCGCCGAGGAGTGGGTGTTCTACGACGGCCCGCCCTTCGCCAACGGCCTGCCCCACTACGGGCACCTGCTCACCGGGTACGCGAAGGACGTCTTCCCGCGCTTCCAGACCATGCGCGGCAAGAAGGTCGACCGCGTGTTCGGCTGGGACACCCACGGGCTGCCGGCTGAGCTCGAGGCCATGAAACAGCTCGGGATCACCGAGAAGGACGAGATCGAGGCGATGGGCGTCGCGACCTTCAACGCGAAGGCCCGCGAGTCGGTGCTCGAGTACACGCGCGAGTGGCAGGACTACGTCACGCGTCAGGCTCGTTGGGTGGACTTCGAGCGCGGCTACAAGACGCTCGACACCACCTACATGGAGAGCGTGCTGTGGGCGTTCAAGACGCTCCACGACAAGGGTCTCGCGTACGAGGGCTACCGCGTGCTGCCGTACTGCTGGCGCGACGAGACCCCTCTCTCCACGCACGAGCTGCGCATGGACGACGACGTCTACAAGATGCGCCAGGACCCCTCGGTCACCGTGACCTTCCCGCTCGTGGGCGCGAAGGCCGAGGCGCTCGGCCTCACCGGCGTGCGCGCGCTGGCGTGGACGACGACGCCGTGGACGCTGCCGACGAACCTCGCGCTGGCGGTGGGCCCCGGCATCCGGTACGCCGTGATCGAGGGCGGACCCCACGGCGCCGCCGACGTGCACCGTGCTCCCGACGGCACGCCCGACGAAGCGATCGAAGCCGTCGCCCACCGCTACCTTCTGGCCGAGGACCTGTTGGCCGGCTACGCCAAGGACCTCGGCTACGAGAGCCCGGATGCCGCCCGCGAGGCCGTGCAGACCACGATCCTGGGTGCGGAGCTCGAGGGCGTGTCGTACGACCGCCTCTTCGACTACTACGCCGACGCCGAGACCTGGGGTACGCAGAACGCGTGGAAGATCCTCGTCGACGACTACGTCACCGTCTCGGACGGCACGGGCATCGTGCACCAGGCCCCCGCCTACGGCGAGGACGACAAGCGACTGGCGGATGCCGCGGGTCTTCCCACGATCATCTCGCTCGACGACGGTGGCCGGTTCCTCTCCGCCGTCACCGACGTGGCGGGGGAGCTGTGGATGGAGGCCAACCGGCCCCTGATCCGCCTGCTGAAGCAGGACGGCCGGCTCCTGCGCGAGGCGTCGTACGAACACTCGTACCCGCACTGCTGGCGGTGCCGGAACCCTCTGATCTACAAGGCCGTGTCGAGCTGGTTCGTGCGCGTGACCGACATCAAGGACGATCTGCTCGCGAACAACCAGCAGATCACCTGGGTGCCCGAGAACGTCAAGGAGGGCCAGTTCGGCAAGTGGCTCGAGGGCGCTCGCGACTGGTCGATCAGCCGCAACCGCTACTGGGGATCGCCGATCCCGGTGTGGAAGAGCGACGACGCGAACTATCCGCGCGTCGACGTGTACGGCTCGCTCGCCGAGATGGAGGCCGACTTCGGTCGCCTGCCGGTGAACGCCGACGGTGAGGTCGACCTGCACCGCCCCTACATCGACGACCTCACGCGCCCCAACCCCGACGACCCCACGGGGCGATCCACGATGCGCCGCATCGAGGACGTGCTCGACGTGTGGTTCGACTCCGGCTCGATGCCGTTCGCGCAGGTGCACTACCCGTTCGAGAACCACGAGTGGTTCGACGAGCACGCCCCCGCCGACTTCATCGTCGAGTACATCGGACAGACCCGCGGCTGGTTCTACGTCATGCACGTGCTGTCGACCGCGCTGTTCGACCGCCCGGCCTACACCGGCGTCTCGTGCCACGGGATCGTGCTCGGCAACGACGGGCAGAAGATGTCGAAGTCGCTGCGCAACTACCCCGACGTTCGCGAGGTGTTCGACCGCGACGGCTCGGATGCCATGCGGTGGTTCCTCATGTCGAGCTCGGTGCTGCGCGGCGGCAACCTCGTCGTCACCGAGGAGGGCATCCGCTCGGGTGTGCGCGAGTTCCTGCTGCCGTTGTGGAACGCGTGGTACTTCTTCGCGACCTACGCCAACGCCTCAGGTCCGGAGGGATACACCGCCGAGTGGCGGACCGACTCCACCGACGTGCTCGACCGGTACATCCTGGCGCTCACCGGCGATCTCGTCCGCGACGTCGCCGCCGACCTCGAGGGGCTCGACTCCACGACTGCGGCCGAGCGTCTGCGCGATTTCGTCGAGGTGCTGACCAACTGGTACATCCGCCGTTCGCGCGACCGCTTCTGGGTGGGCGTGACCGACGACCCCACGAGCCGCGAGGCCTTCGACACGCTGTACACGGTGCTCGAGACCCTCACCCGCGTCGCCGCCCCGCTGCTGCCGCTCGTGACCGAGCGCGTCTGGCAGGGTCTGACCGGTGGACGCAGCGTGCACCTGACCGACTGGCCGGATGCCGCCGCGTTCCCCGCGTCCGCCGACATCCGCACCGTGATGGACACCGTGCGCGAAGTGTCGAGCGTGGCGAACGCCCTCCGCAAGCGCGAAGGCAAGCGCGTGCGTCTGCCGCTGCCGCGACTGACGGTCGTGACCCCGGATGCCGCGGGCCTCGCGCAGTTCGACGACATCCTCCGCGAGGAGCTCAACGTCAAGAGCGTCGAACAGGTGCCGCTGCAGGAGGGCACGGCCGCGGAGTACGGTGTCACGCACCGTCTCTCGGTGAACGCGCGCGCCGCGGGCCCCCGCCTCGGCAAGCAGGTGCAGCAGGCCATCAAGGCCGCCCGCGAGGGCGACTGGAGCGAGGTCGACGGACAGGTCGTCGCGGGGGGCATCGCGCTCGAGCCTTCCGAGTACGACCTCGTCGTCGAGACGGCGGGTCGGCCCGAGGGTGAAGCACTGGCCGTGCTGGCGAGCGGGGGATTCGTGCTCCTCGACACCGTCACCACCCCCGAGCTCGAGGCCGAGGGCCTGGCGCGCGACATGATCCGCGGCATCCAGGACACGCGCAAGGCGGCCGGCTTCGACGTGAGCGACCGCATCGCCCTGACGCTCACGTTCGACGACGCCGGTGACGCAGCGGCCGTGGCCCAGGCGTTCGATGTCGCGGGAGTGGCATCCGAGACCCTCGCCGAAGGCGTCGCGCTCGCCAGCCGCACCGAGCGGCTCATCGAGCGCGGGACCGTCGGCGAGCCGGAGTTCGAGAACGTCCTCGCCGCCAAGACCTACGCGAACGTCGGCGCCGTCACGGTGGCCGTCGCGCGGATCGGAGCCTCCGCATGAGCGACCGCACCAGGGCCGACGCCGTCTACAGCGCGCTGCTCGAACGGCAGGGCGAGCAGTGGGTGCAGCCGCGCGTCGAGCGCACGCGCCGCGTGCTCGAACTGCTCGCCGACCCGCAGCGCACGTACCGCGTCATCCACGTCACCGGCACCAACGGCAAGACCTCGACCAGCCGCATGATCGAGAGCCTGCTGCGGTCGATGGGTCTTCGCACGGGGTTGTTCACGAGCCCGCACCTCGAGCGCTTCACCGAGCGGATCCTCATCGACGGCGAGCCCGTGGGCGATGCCGCGATCGCCGACGCCTGGGACGAGATCCAGCCGTTCGTCGACATGGTGGATGCCGAGCTGGCCGCGGCCGGTGACGCGCCGCTGACCTTCTTCGAGTTGCTGACCGTTCTCGCGTTCGTCGCGTGCGCAGATGCGCCGATCGATGTCCTCGTGCTCGAAGTCGGTATGGGCGGGGAGTGGGATTCCACCAACACGGCCGACGGAGACGTGGCGGTGTTCGCGCCCATCGACATCGACCACACCGATCGGCTCGGCTCGACCATCGCCGAGATCGCCACCGTCAAGGCCGGCATCATCAAGCCCGGCGCCGCCGTGGTCTCGGCGGAGCAGCCCGACGAGGCCCTGCGAGTCATCCGCGCCCGCGCGGAGAAGGAAGGCGCGACGGTCGCCGTGGCGGGCGACGGCTTCGCCCTCGAGGCGCAGACGCTCGCGGTGGGCGGTCAGCAGCTGACGATCCGCGGCGTGGCCGGAACCTACTCCGAGGTCTACCTCCCGCTGTACGGTGCGCACCAGGGGGCGAACGCTGCCCTCGCGGTGGCGGCCGTCGAGTCGCTGATCGGCGGCGGCACCCAGCCTCTGGCGGCCGAGGTGATCGCCGACGGCCTCGGCAACGCCACCTCGCCCGGTCGCCTGCAGCTCATCGGCACCGCGCCCACCGTGTTCGTCGACGCCGCGCACAACCCGCACGGTGCTCGCGCCCTGGTCGCCGCTCTCGACGAGTCGTTCGACATCGACGAGTGGGGCGCCGTGGTCGGCATCCTGGACGGGAAGGATGCCGCGGGCATCGTGTCGGCGCTCACCCCCGGCGTCGCGCGCGTGTTCGCCACCGCGCCCGACAGTGACCGCGCGACCGACCCGGACGTGATCGCCGACGTCGCCGAGTCGGCCGACCTGCCGGTCACCGTGCACCCCACCCTCGAAGACGCCGCCGATGCCGCCCGCTCGTGGGCTGCCAAGTCGGATCGTCGGGCCGTCGTGATCGCCGGCTCCGTCGTGCTCGCCGGTGAAGCCCTGCGCCTCTCCGAACTCGAGGACTGGAAGGCCGGGTGGCAGGGATGAGCCCCCGCGGAGCCCGCGCCCCGCGCACGCCGCGCCCCCGTCGTCAGCGCGGAGCCCAAGAGTCGCTGGGCGCCGTCGTGCTCGGCTTCGAGTCGATCATCGTCTTCCTCGGCGGCCTCGTGGTCTACGGCCTCAAGGTGCTGCCCTTCGGCATCGAACCCTGGTGGGGGA